>JAKAMG010000055.1 GCA_021812985.1 Bacteroidota bacterium | reverse complement strand
AAATCAGCTCACCGGCGTTCTCACTCGCGCTGTCCATTGCCGCCATCCTTGCACCCTCACCGGCGGCGTTGCTTTCGAGGAGCATCTTCCATATTTGAAATTCAAGATGTCTCGGTATTAGCGATTCAAGTATCGAAGCCATGTCAGGCTCGTAGATGTACTGAAGTTCCGAGCGCTTAGCCTTCGCTTCATTTCCTGAGCCGTCATTGAGCTTGGTCAGTGTATCTTTCGGGATCGGCAGGAACCTGTCCACGACGAGCTTCTGCTGGATTATGCTCTTGAACTCATTGTAAACAACGTCCACCCTGTCGAACTCGCCGATGGTATATCCTTTAACGACTTCAGTGGCAAGTTTCTTGGCAGACCCATATTTCAGGTCATGGAATATACCCGAATAATTTCCTGCGATGTGGTACTTTCGTTTCGCAAAGAAATCGTTCGCCTTCTTTCCCACTGCAAACAACTTCACCTGGCCGGCAGCTTGGAGGTCCGGGTAATTCTTCCTGATATGTTCTATCGTTGCCTTAATTATGTTCGAATTGAAGGCGCCACAGAAGCCTCTGTCCGCCGTCACGACGATGATGGCAACGCCTTTCACCGGCCGCTCAGCAAAGAGAAGGTGTTCGTCAAGGCCCGCTCCCCCGGCCAAATGAGTCATCAGCTCGGAGAGTTTCTTGGCATACGGACGAGCCGAGATGAGGGCCCCTTGAGCGCGCCGCAATTTCGCCGCGGCGACCATCTTCATGGCCTTCGTTATTTTCTCAGTGCTCTTTACGCCCGCTATGCGTCTTCTTATCTCACGGAGGGTTGCCACGAACTACTCCTTGACAGTCGCCTTGAACGAAGCGACGAATTCTCTTGTGATCTCGTGAAGCTTCTTGTCTGTTTCGCTGTCAATATCCTTTGCGTCGGCGATCTTGTTCAATACGTCCTGATGCTTCAGCTCCATCATCTCGAGGAATTCCTTCTCAAACTTCTGGACGCTTTCCGTCGGGAGCTCATCGAGATATCCGTTTGTACCCGCAAAGATGAGGGCGACCTGCTTCTCCACCGGCATCGGGACATACTGGTTCTGTTTCAGGATTTCTACAAGCTTCTGTCCTCTTCTGATCTGAGCCTGCGTGACCTTATCGAGGTCCGAGCCGAATTTTATGAAAGCCTCAAGTGCCCTGAACTGGGCGAGATCAAGGCGGAGTCCGCCTGCCACTTTGCGCATCGCCCGTATCTGGGCGTTGCCGCCCACACGCGAGACTGATATACCCACGTTGATTGCTGGCCTCACGCCAGAGTTGAAGAGGCCCGGTTCGAGGTATATCTGTCCGTCCGTAATTGAAATCACGTTCGTCGGAATGTAGGCTGAGACGTCGCCTGCCTGAGTCTCGATGATCGGAAGGGCCGTCAGGCTTCCGCCCCCTTCTTTGTCGCTAAGTTTCGACGCTCTTTCCAGCAACCTGCTGTGAAGGTAGAACACATCACCGGGATAAGCCTCGCGCCCTGGCGGTCTGCGAAGGAGAAGCGATACCTGACGGTATGCCCACGCGTGCTTGGAGAGGTCATCGTATACGACGAGCGAATCGCGGCCACTGTCCCTGAAAAATTCACCCAGAGTGCATCCCGAGTAAGGGGCGATAAATTGAAGCGGTGACGGAACTCCTGCAGTCGCGGCGACGACGGTGGTGTATTCCATCGCCCCTTCTTCCTCGAGCTTCGCGACCACTTGCGCAACAGTCGACGCCTTCTGGCCAATGGCGACGTATATGCAATAAACCGGTTTGATCCCCCGCTTTTTGGCTTCTTCGGTGTGAGTGTATTTCTGATTCAAGATCGTATCGACCGCGATGGCCGTCTTTCCGGTTTGCCTGTCACCGATGATCAGCTCGCGCTGTCCGCGCCCTATCGGTATCATCGAGTCGATAGCCTTGATACCTGTGTTCAGCGGCTGCTTCACAGGGTTTCTTGCTATCACACCGAGTGCCTTCCTCTCGACGGGCAACACCTTGTCGGTTTCGATCGCCCCGCGACCGTCTATCGGCTGACCGAGCGGGTTAATAACACGCCCAAGCATTGCTTCCCCGACGGGCATCGACATAACCTTGCCCGTGCGACGCACCTGATCTCCCTCTTTCACAAGGGTATCGTTCCCGAAAAGGATGCAACCTACGTTGTCCTCTTCAAGATTGAGTGCCATTCCAAACACTCCGTTGGGGAACTCGATGAGTTCACTCGACATGACCTTTTGGAGGCCGTAAACCCTGGCGATTCCGTCTCCGACCTGCAATACCGTTCCGACATCGTAAACGTCGGCTTCGCTTTCAAAACCCGATATTTGCTTTCGCAGAATTGCTGTTATTTCATCCGGTCTAACTTCAGGCATGAGATCCTCTTAACCTATTCAATTTCTTTTATTTTGTTCAGAGAGTGAAGCGTTCAACGCTCCGTTTTCCGAAAGCTGGCGTTTCAAAATCTCAAGCTGGCGCCTGACGCTTCCGTCATAAACGGTATCGCCAATCTGAGCCTGGAAGCCACCGATCAGCCCCTTGTCGAGCGAGAATGAGACGCGGACTTTCTTCCCCGTCAGGCTTTCGAGCTTCGAGCGAACATGCGACGAGGCTTTTTCGTCAAGCTTGTATGGCGCCTTCAGTTCTGCGTTGACAACGCCCATCTTTTCGTCGAGCAGCCGGCCATACTCTATGGCGATCGCCTCCGTCAGGGCTTCCCTCCCCTTTTCGACAAGAAGATAGAGAAAACCGATTGTCAGTTTGTCAACCCGTCCCTCGTAAAGCGACTGTACCACACTCCTCTTCTTTGCCCGGTCAATCACCGGGCTCGAGAAAAAGAGATAGAGTTCGCGCGACGATGTAATAGTTTGGCTAACCAACCGCATGTCAGCACCCACCGAATCCACCTTCTTCACTTCATCCGCAAGACTCAGTAGAGCAGCCGCATACCTTTTTGATGCTCTTGATACCTTCACAGGCGTCCTAGTTATTCTGAAGTGAGTTTAGATAGTTTTCGACAAGCTTCTTCTGGCGTGCTTCGTCCATCGTCTCGCTGAGGATTTTTTCGGCGGCTTTAACGGCAAGTTCGGCAACAAGGCCGTGGAGCTGAGCAATCGCCTGCTGTTTATCGCGTTCGATTTCCTCTCTCGCCTTGTCGAGAAGCTTGTTTGCCTCAGCGGAGGCCTTGGCCACAGATTCGCCTCTCAGTTTCTCCGCGAGTTCCCTCGCTTCCTTGATGAGTTCCTGCGCCTTTTCTTCGGCACTGGCGAAATTCTTCCGATTCTCTTCGAGTAGCCTCTCGGACTCTCTCTTAGCCTCTTCCGCCTTCTCCATCGACTCGCGGATTGAGTCCTCTCTAGTGTCGAGCGCCTTTAGAATCGGCTTCCAAGCGGTCGCGCGCAGAACGACAAGGAGCAATCCGAACGTCAACGTCGTCCAGATGATCACTCCCGGATCAAGTTGCACAAGCATATTATTCTCCTGATTGAGTCGGAGTGCTGACCTGCGCCATCTTGTCTTAATCGGCGCGGAGGATCGACACTCCTGCGACTTAGGGTTTCAGGGCCATGATGATGGCGATAACTTCGGCGAAGAGCGTAACGCCTTCGATCAGAGCCGCTGCGATAATCATCGTGGTTCTGATATCGCCCTGCGCTTCAGGCTGGCGACCGCTGGCTTCTAGAGCCGCAGCAGCGAGCTTTCCGATTCCAAGTCCGCCTCCGATAACGGCTAATCCGGCAGCGATACCGGCGGCCAAATGTACTAGTCCCTCTGATGGCATTTAAACCTCCTGTTATTTTGTTTTTAGTGATCCTGATGAATCGCCATTCCAACGAATAGCGCGGTCAAAATAGTGAAGATGTAAGCTTGTATCGTAGCGATTAAGAGCTCCAAGACCTCTATGAAGAGCGCGAAGCCCACGGATATTGGGGCGATCAATACCGTCCCGAATATAAATATCAAACCGATGAGTGAGAATATCACGATATGCCCTGCTATCATGTTTGCAAAAAGACGAACGCAGAGCGCGAAGGGCTTCGTGAAGAGACCAAGTATCTCGACGATCGCCATGATCGGGAGAACGAAAGTCGGCATTCCTGACGGCACGAGACCTTTGAAGTAACCCAGGAGACCGTACCGCATGATTCCTGCTATCTGAATAACGAAGAACGCTATTATGGCAAGAGCGGCAGTGACATTGATGTTGCCCGTCGGTGTCGATGCGTAAGGCAGGAGTCCGAACAGATTCGAGAAAAGTATGAAGAAGAACAAAGTTAGAAAATAGGGGAGGAATTTTTTCCCCTTCTCCCCCATGGACGGAAGTACGATGTCATCGCGAACAAATAGGACGAGGATTTCAACGACGCTAGCGAATTTCCCCGGGATGAGAGACTTTTTGTAACTCCTCGCCGCAATTCGCATCGCTATCAGAAGTAATATTCCTGCCATCCAGAGCATGACTACATGTTTCGTGATGGACAGGTCGACGGGCAGGCCGAGGATATTCACCGGTCCAATATGTGGAAGATGAATTTCACCGAACGGCGCAAATTCCAGAGTATGGGAATCAGCCACGTGTCCGATAATCCAGCTGCCGTTGGAAGCATCACCGGCCTGAGATGCTGCGGCGCGAACCGAATCCGCGACGGTTCTGAGCGTGTCGCTCCCTCTCGAAACGAGCGTTGAATCTTTCATTAAGCCAAGAATCACTTGCTACTCTCTCCCATTGCCTTTCTCAGTTCGATTCTCTTGTTCAAGAAAATGACTTCGAGAACCGTCATCGTAAAATAAAAGACGAAGAGGCCGCTAATCATGCCGCTCGCATCCACTCTTACGACGTACATAAACAGGACAAACACACCCAGCAGGAGTGCAAGCCTGACGCCCATCCCAAGGAAAACACCCCTCAGAAAAACGAGCGTGCTCTTGTCTATGAACTTCTCGATCGTAAGGAATCCAACGGCTCCGTTTGCCACGCCAAGAAGAGAACCGAGCGCGTACGCCCTGCCAAATCGGGCCGTGGAGTAGATCGATATCACGACAGCGGATAAAATTCCGAAAACGACAACCACAAGCGAACCGGTGATGATCATTTTCTTCCGCATCAACTGGAGCGTAATCTCAGTCTCTTTTCTTATTGTCAATCTTGCCTAATCTTTGTACTTCTCTAAAAAAGTTGTAAAAGCCTCCGACCGCTCCAATCGCGGCACCAGTCAGAAGCAGCCATGGAGATGTATTGAAATGTTTGTCAAGGTAGTATCCAATGAGGAGCATACCCGCGACGGAAGCTGCCAACTCGGTTCCCAGTCCCATGTAAGGACCGAGCTGTCTGTAAGTCTCACCTAAACTCGCTCCGAAGCTTTTTGTGGGTTTTCCCTTCGGCACGGATCACCTGAATAACTCGCTCTTTTGTTCAGGATGCTTGTCTCCACTCATGTCGCACTTGCCATCGAATACGGCTCCCTCGTCTATGACAAGCTTGGCGGCCCTTATATCACCTTTGATTTTGGCCTTAGTCTCCAGAACCAGTTTAGACTTCGCCACAATGTTCCCCGTTATTTTTCCGCCGACGGTGACAGTCTGAGCATCGACATTGCCATTGATTTCACCGTTGGCGCCAATAACAAGATCGCCTGTCAGGGAAACATCGCCCATAACTTGGCCATCAACCCTCATGCTCCCGGGGCTCGATATCTTCCCTTCGAACCGCGAGCCGTGGGCAACGATATTGATCTGTGCTTCGTCTTTTGCCATGTCAATTCTTCATTAGTAGGTAATTTTCAGGATTCAGGTTCTTGCCATCGTGCCACAACTCGAAATGGAGATGCGGTCCGGTGCTGGTAGTACCTGTAGAACCAACTAGCGCGATAGCTTCGCCTCTCGAGACAACCGTTCCGACTGGGACGAGAACTCTCTCGCAATGCTTATAAATCGTCATGAAGTCCCCCGGATGAGCAATGACTAGTGTGTTTCCACCCGTCAACGTCCAATCTGAGAAGACAACCTCGCCGGGAGCAGGCGCCACTATCGGTTCACCCAGTTGCGCTGATATATCAATTCCGTAGTGCTGTATAGCATAGTTCACACCCCTAGTCACAAATCCCTGAACCGGCATGATAAGCGGGAGGATGTCATGACCAATCTCGTGAACAGACTCACGAGACATCACCTCCACAGGTCTTGTCCGCGGCGCGAGTTCCGGGCCCTGAGAAGTCTCTTCCGGCGGCACCTGCTGATCCGGCGATGACTGATCCGCCATTTCAGACTGTGGTACCTCAACCTGTCCGGAGTCCCCCGTAACACTGTCGCCAAGGGCATTCCGCAGCTTCACGTTATACGCTGCGAGATAGCTTAACTGGTTCTGGACGGCGTCCACCTTCGTCTCAAGGCTTCGGATCTGTTGGAGTTGTTCCTCCTGCGTACTGAAGTAAGACGGAAGAATTAGTTTTCCCAGGGGGGTGTTTATGAGTGCCACGACGCTGAGCGCGCCTATAGCTGCAATTCCAAAAAGAACAATAAGCGTCAGTTGAAATTTAGACGCCTTAAAGCTCCGCGACGGCTTTTCGGCATCTGATAATACAACAAACGTCAGCTTTGCTGACGCCGTCTTTTCGTGCGGAGATTTGTGCTGCATCTTAACGAGTACCAATATAGAAACCGAGGGGCTCAATGTCAATGAGGTAACTTTACATAAGACGCCAGAATCTGAACCCTTACAAGAAGTTCCCCCGTCGCAGGGCCGCCTCCATCTCAATTCTGTTCTTGAATAATGCCCTCCTTTTCAATAAGATAAGAAAACGAAGAGCCACCATTGAATTCCCGGACAAAGCCGCGCATCCGACGCAAGGAAGCTCACTTGCATGCCCGTGGAGCGATTTTCCGGCAAACCGAATACCGGGTCTTCATGCGAAGCCGTCATCAACCCTATTGAGGTCACTGCCATGAAGAGCTATGGAAGCAAGATTCCACACGACGAACTTTACACTCAGAACACCGCAACCAACAAAAGACTCCTTCAGCGAATAATGGAACAGGCCAAAACTGCTAGGAAAGGAGGGGGCGAGGACGCTTCGGCCCGCCAGAAGAAACGCGGGAAGATGCTGGCAAGAGAACGAGTCGCGGAGCTCCTTGACGCCGGTTCGACTTTCCATGAGATTGGGACACTCGCCGCCTACGGCGCTTACCAAGAATATGGTGGCGCACCATCTGCAGGGATAATAACCGGGATTGGGAAAATCCACGGCCGAAATGTCGTCGTGGTCGCGAACGACTCTACGGTGAAAGCCGGGGCCTACTTCCCTCTCACGATAAAGAAGAACCTGCGCGCCCAGGAAGTCGCGATGCAAAACAGGATCCCTATAATTTATCTCGTAGACTCCGCTGGAGTGTTCCTCCCTATGCAGTCTGATATATTTCCTGACAAGGACGACTTCGGCCGCATCTTCTTCAACAACGCCGTACTCAGTTCACTTGGCGTGCCGCAGTTAGCCGCGGTTATGGGACCGTGCGTGGCGGGCGGCGCATACCTGCCCATCATGAGCGACGAGTCGATAATCGTTGAAGGGACAGGGAGCGTTTTCCTGGCCGGACCTTACCTCGTAAAGGCTGCCATCGGCGAGGACACGGACGTGGAAAAACTTGGCGGAGCCGAGACGCATTCTTCGATATCCGGAATAACTGACTACAAAGTCAAATCTGACTCGGAGGCGCTCAAACTCATAAGAGAGCTCGTTTCAAAATTCGGATCGCCAAAAACCGCGGGCTTTGACAGAATCGCACCAGCCCCGCCTAAGCACGGACACGATGAGATACTCGGCATCATCTCCGGAGACAGGTCAAGGCCTTACGACATGTACGAGGTACTAGCGCGAGTAGTCGACAACAGCGAACTAGACGAATATAAAGCCACATACGGCAGGTCACTCATATGCGGTTACGCGAGGGTCGACGGGTGGTCAGTCGGAATCGTCGCCAATCAGAGAACAACGGTCAAATCGAAAAGACCAGACAACACAAGCGAGATGCAGATTGGCGGGGTGATTTACTCCGACAGCGCCGACAAGGCCGCGAGATTCATCATGAATTGTAACCAGAAGAGGATCCCCCTCGTATTCTTCCAAGACGTTACAGGTTTTATGGTCGGAACCAGAGCAGAGAGAGGCGGGATTATAAAGGATGGCGCTAAAATGGTAAACGCGGTTTCGAATTCAACTGTGCCAAAGTTCACATTCATCGTCGGGAACAGTTTCGGTGCCGGGAATTACGCGATGTGCGGAAAAGCCTACGATGCCCGTCTGATTTTCGCGCTTCCTACGGCGAGAATAGCCGTGATGGGGGGCGAGCAGGCCAGCCAGACTCTTTTAAGCATACGACTTCAGCAGGCAGAGAAAGACGGCACTAAGCTGAGCGATCACGAAAAGAACCGCCTGCTGGACGAGATTCGGAAGCGGTATGAGGCCGAGATGGACCCGGCCTTTGCGGCGTCACAACTCTGGGTAGATGAGATTATCGACCCAGTGGAAATAAGGAGCAAGATTTCGGTCGGCATTGAAATCGCAAACAGTAATCCGATGGTGGAACACTTTAACCCGGGCGTGCTGCAGACTTGAGATCCCTCCCCTACCGCGTCACGCTCACCGGGTTCTTTATCCTCCTTCTCTTCGGAAACGCGTGGGCACAATTCGACTTCTTGTCCAGGCTCTTCGAACCCAAGATATTCAGCGTAACACGGGAGCTCAGGACTTACATAAGAACCACACTTCCCCCCGTGAGTCACGATCGGGAGAGCGAACTGCAGCATATCGATATGATCTACGTCAAGGCAATGAAGCTGGCAGACAGACAGGTGGGCACGGCGCTTCTTGCCGCCTCAATTGCGGTACTCAACAGGACAGACATAAAACCAACGATTCCCCTCTTAGGCATAATCACGCTGCCGCTCCCTGCAGAGGACTCGAGCGATGCTGCCGCCCGCATCAAAAAAATCCCAAGGTATATTTACCCTGACTCGCCACAGGACAAATGGGGCGACAGTGACAAGCTGGCCCACTTCTTCGGGTCAGCCTACCTGACGTTCGAATCGGGCGGAAGGCCTATTCCTGATGCGATCGGAAAGTTTGTGGAAAGAGGAGAGGTCGCCCTAAAACTCGACACAAAAGAGGACCCCCGAGATGTGTTTACCAACAGGCTGGGACAGCAATTTGGTGAGGCGCTCAGCGACGGCAAAGACGCCCTCCCTTCAGATTTTCTGAGCGCAAAGTATCTCAGGAAATGAGTTTCTTCAGGAGTTGAAGATCATCGGCAGTGGTAACCTTAAAATTTGGGTGTTGCGATTCCACGATTCGCGCCTTCACTCCGATCCTCTCCATAAGCATTATCTCGTCGGTCAGACCGGAGAGGTTTTCTATCTCAAAATAGGCGCGCTTCAGAAAAGCTGACTTCATGACCTGGGGAGTCTGCGCCCCGAACACCCGTGAACGGTCGATTGTGGAAACGCAGAAATTGTCGTCATCGGCAACCTTCAATGTGTCTTTGAGTCTGGAGGCAAGAAATGCCGCACCGCTTCTCCACGCTTCGTTGATCACCCTTTCGAGATCGCCTTTTGCCAGGAGCGGCCGAGCTGCGTCATGTATGCAAACGAGGTCGTCCTCGGAGATGCGACTACTGAGAAAGTGGTACGCGTTCCTGACTGAGTATGGCCGTTCAGTTCCGCCTTCGACGATGTCAACATTATCCGGGAACTCCGTCATGATGACGTCGCTGTATTGTTGAATGTTTCCTTTCGGGACCGCTACACATATTCTCGAGACTTCTCTTAATCCCGAAAAGAGTGCCAGCAGTCTTATGATCGCCGGCCTCCCGTCAATTTCAATCAGGGGCTTGGAAACGCCGCCGAGCCGTGTTCCGGAACCGGCGGCGGGAATTATGACGCCTATCTGATTCGCCATTTACAGTATCAGCATCGAATCGCCGTAACTGTAGAACCTGTAACCGTCTTTAATTGCCTTCTTGTAGGCTTTCACCATGAAGTCATGTCCGCAGAATGCGCTGACCAGCATAATGAGCGTCGTCTCGGGAAGGTGAAAGTTTGTGATGAGATGGTCGACGACCTTGAAGTCGTATGGCGGGTAAATAAACTTATCCGTCCAGCCTCTCCCGGCCTTAACGTGGTTGTCTGTGGTGACGTTTGATTCAAGGACTCTTACCACAGATGTCCCTACGGCGAATACGCTCTTCTTGCTGTCGATGCTTTGATTGATGGCCTTGGCCGTTTCAAGAGGCACTTCGTAGAATTCCGAATCCATCCTGTGCTTTGTAAGGTCTTCCACGTCGACGGTCCTGAACGTCCCAATCCCTATGTGCAGAACGACAGGAAGAATTTTGACGCCTTTCTTCTCGAGCTTCGCGATGAGTCGGTTCGTGAAATGGAGTCCGGCAGTCGGGGCCGCCACAGCGCCGACCACTTTCGCGTAGATGGTCTGATAGTCTTCCTTGTCCTTTTCGGTAGGATCACGCTTTATGTAATGCGGAAGAGGCATCTGACCGATCTTGTCGAGTATCTTGTAGATATCGCCCTTGTAATTAAACTTGATCGTCCTGCCGCGGCTTGTCGTGTTGTCGATCACCTCGGCATGAATCTTTTCATCGTCGAAGTAGATCTTGTTGCCTATCCTAACCTTGCGGGCAGGCTCGACCACAACGTCCCATATGCCTTCTTCGTGATTCAGCTCCCTGAGGAGGAGGACTTCAATCTTCGCGTTTGTCTTTTCCTTCCTTCCAAGTAGTCTCGCCGGGAACACTTTCGTTTCGTTCACGACGAGGCTGTCGCCTTTCTGGAAGTAGTCATCGATCTCGTGAAATATCTTGTCCTCGATCTGCTGTGCCTTCCTGTCCAGGACCATCATGCGGGCGTGGTCACGGGGGTGCGCTGGCGCCTTGGCTATGAGATTGCGCGGAACTGCGTACTTGAAATCTGTCAGTTTCATTCTTACCTAATCCCTTTGTTTAATTTAGTTTGTCCCGATCCCGCTGAGCGGGACCGGGACGGGACTACGGTTGTCTTATTTCTTTGACTTCCTGGCTCTCTTGCCGGAGGCCTTCTTCGCCGGTTTCTTGGCAGACTTGCCTGCTGGTGCCGCCGGATACTTCAGAGCGGCCCTGGCTGCTGCCAGACGCGCGATCGGTACCCTGAAGGGGGAACAGCTGACATAATTTAGGCCGATCATGTGGCAGAACTCGATTGACGACGGTTCACCGCCATGCTCGCCGCAAATGCCGAGCTTGAGGTCCTCTTTTACGGAGCGGCCCTTCTCCTTCGCGATCTTCATGAGGGAGCCGACTCCATCGCGGTCGAGCACCTCGAACGGATCCTTCGCGTAGATTTCCTTCTCCGTGTACGGCACGAGGAATCTCGCGGCGTCATCGCGGCTCACGCCAAGAGTCGTCTGAGTAAGATCGTTGGTTCCGA
>JAKAMG010000054.1:1730-11849 GCA_021812985.1 Bacteroidota bacterium | reverse complement strand
AGCAACAACTACAATGCTCAGGTAGGCGTTTCCTATCCTGATTATTCAAGCGGTTTGGGAGCGTATGGCAACTGGTGGGGGTACTCACCTCCTCCTTCCAATTACATGGTAGGTCCCAATTCATGGTTCTATTTCAATCCTTATATTTACATTGATCCCTGGTATGGCGTGCCACTACCATCTGTCGACGCACAGGAGAATATGAAGGCGGTGGTAATGGCTTCTGTTTCACCTACCCGTCTGCAGGAACAGGTGACTGGCGTTTTAGGTGGACAACCTTCTGACCAGAGTGCCATCCTTTCCGACCCTGTCTCGACAGATCCGCTTGCCAATGGGATCGAACTACGGGCCGAAGGTAAGTTGAAAGAAGCAAAAGATTTCTTCCTGTCCTATCTGGCACTGCATTCGAGTGATCAGCGTGCTTACGTTGAGCTCTACAATTGCTACGATGACAAAAAAAATGGGGCTGATGAGACATCTGCTCAAATAGTAGAATACTTCAAGTACCTACCAAGTGCGGCTTCGAAGGATTTCAAGCTTCTTCTTAGCTACTTGTATCTAAGGCAGGGAGACGTGAAATCTGCAAAGGAAGCAAACAATTCCGTGCTCGCCGAGAATAAGAGTAGCTCTTTGGGTGCAAGAGCCAAACTGAACAACTTTTATATCTCTTTGTATATTGAGAATGACACCAAAACAGCAGAGGCCCTGTTGGAGGAAGTCCTTCGCGTGCCTAAGCTTTCAACTGAAATGGAGCTGTCAACAGCAGAATGGGCATTGAAGTCGTATGTGGATCCAAATTCAGGGGAAATGCCGTTTTCCGATTTCTCTGGTAGAGGAGGAGGCTACCCCGGTCGCGAAACCGATCAGGATATCCTCTTGGAGAACTATCCCAACCCCTTCAATCCTGTGACTTCGATCAGTTACCAGATTTCGGCTGCCGGCCATGTGACATTGAAGGTGTATGACATCCTAGGCAGGGAAGTCTCGACACTCGTCGACGAAGTGAAGGATGCTGGCAGATATGACGTTACATTCGATGGTTCACGACTTTCCAGCGGAGTGTATTTCTACCGACTGACTGCGCCGGGAATGAATCAGGTAAAGAAAATGCTGATGGTCAAGTGACGACAATTTCCGATAGGAAGTCTGTTCGTCGTAGTGACGGACTATTCAAGACACTGCATGAATGCGAAAGGGGCGGCTCTTGAGCCGCCCCACTGGCTTAGCTGTTCAAAGAGGAGGGTTGTAGTGCGTTCGCCGAAAGTTCCATGCTTGCGCAGACTCCTCCGCCATCCTAAAATAACTCGTCATTTCTGCTGGGCCGCGCCGAGTTTCTGCTGGACCTCCTTAAGCCGCTTTTCCATGTCGTCAAGCTGCTTGCTCCGTTCCTGAATCTGTGACTCAAGTTGTCTGAGCTCATTTTCCTTCTTCGTGTACTCATCTTCAGCCTGGCCGGCAAAATAACTGCTGAAAAGCCAGTTGTGCCTCAACGCCTCCATGTTCCCGGCGAATTTCTGAAGGCCGATCTGAGCCTCCCTAACAGCGGAGAGAGTCGTCGAGACGACAGCCATAGCCGTGTCGTAGACTGACCGATCGTGGATCAGCGACGAGACGAGTCCTCGGCCGGTGTCAAGCTGCGAGACAACGAGCTTCACGTTCGCCGCGGTTGTGTCAAAGTTCTTAACTGCCAGGTTAACGTTCGAAAGGACCGAGTCCGCCTTGTCGACGACCTTGTTGAAGGAAATACTGAGTCCCGCTATGACATCGGACATGTCAGAAAACTTCTGTGACACCTTCTTGAGACTCGAATCTGCCTCGTAAGTGGCGTGTCTCAAAGCGTAGTAAACGCTTTCATCTGTGACAAGCTTACCCAGAGTGCCATGCCCCTCACGCACATCGGCAAGTATACCTGAAAACTGGTCTACCATGTTCTTAACGCTCGCGATTGTCGCCCTTGTCTCGGCGATTATCTGCGAAAGGTTCGGTTCCTCGATGGAGTTTAAGGTGTCGTATGCCTGTACCGATGGGGACTCGGTAGTGCCGGGGGTAAGCACGACGAACTTGTTTCCCACCAGGCCCTCGGTTTCCAGCATGGCTTTTGAATCCGTCTTGATGAACCTCTTCGTGTCTGTGAAGAGTTTCAAATCGACGAGTGCGACGTTGTTCCATATTCTAATATCTGAAACGGTCCCGACGTCGATTCCGAGGAGTCTGACCGCAGCACCTTTCT
Source organism: Bacteroidota bacterium (assembly GCA_021812985.1). Taxonomy (GTDB): domain Bacteria; phylum Bacteroidota; class Ignavibacteria; order Kryptoniales; family JAKASW01; genus JAKASW01. The sequence continues at coordinate 9,619 of JAKAMG010000054.1, read as the reverse complement.
TCAATCCTTCAACTGAATTGAAGCGCGCAAGGACCGGCGTGGATTTCGTGAATATCCCCTGTCTCCCGCCGATCACAAACACGCTGACCACAATTATCAGCACCCCAACTGCGACGAACAGCCCCAGAAGTGCCGCGTATGATTTCTTCATTTCGTTCTCTCCTCAAGCGGGTAATCTGACCACAGAGGCACAGAGGCACGGAGAAGGATTAACAAGAGCCTCGGCGTTTCGGGGTTGTAATTGAAGTTGAGCCAATGCCGTGAATTATTACTCAACGGCAGAGACACGGAGGGGCGGAGAAAGGGTGACAATCTTCTCCGCGTCTCCGCGTTTCGATTAACTCTAAAGCGGATTTCTGAAAAAGCCTTTGACATCTTCATCCCGCGTTTCTGCGAGCTCATTTAGAGTCCCTGTGTATTTTAACACGCCGTCCTTCAAAACGCCAGCCCTGTCGCTCACGATTCCCGCGCAGAGGATGTCGTGCGTGACCACGATCCCGGTAATACCGAATTTGCTGTGCATCTCACGGATCAGGTCGCTGATTTCCGCGGAGGTTATCGGGTCCAGTCCCGTGGTCGGCTCGTCGTAAAGAAGAATCCTGGGTTCGATGACCAGAGCCCTCGCGAGCGCCGCACGTTTTCTCATTCCGCCGGAAAGCTCAGAAGGCATCTTGTCGACAGACCTCCCAAGTCCGACAAGCGTCAGATAATGGACCGCCTTCTCGTCTGCCTCGTTGTGTCTGACCTTGTGGTGGCGGGTCAAGTTGAAAATTAAATTGTCCCTTATGCTCATTGAGTCGTATAACGCTCCGCTCTGGAAGAGAAAGCCTATCATCTGGCGGATGCTGAATAGAGACTTGCGGTCGCGGAGATCCACCCGAACGGAATCGACAAAAATATCCCCCGCGTCCGCCGCGAGGAGACCGACGATGCACTTCAGTGTTACGCTTTTCCCTGTCCCGCTCTTGCCAAGTACTGAAAATGTCTCGCCCTTTTTCACCGTGAGGGTCAGCCCATCGAGGACCTTCAGGGAACCAAATGTCTTATAAAGGTTTCTTATTTCAATCATGGATTGTCCTAGCGAGCTTCCCGGATGTGGGTACATGGAGGGAGGGCGAAATGATTTGCGTCATCCCCTGCGAAGTCTCCGTGTCTCAGTATACCTGTGTTCTGGTCCATCTACTCGAAGAGCAATATTCCGACTTTGACGAGTACGAAATCCGTGATGAGAATTAGAAACGATGCGAAGACGACAGCGGTAGTCGCGGCCTTTCCTACTCCTTCAGTCCCGCCGGTGGCCTTGAAGCCGAAATAAGAGCCGACCATTGAAATTATGTACCCGAAAAAGAACGTCTTTGCTATGCCGGGTACTATGTCGGCCACGGAAAGGGAAGCGATTGTAGAGCTCATGAAAAGCTGCCATCCCATGCCGCCTGAGACGAACATTACGGCGAACGCGCCAAGTATGCCGAGTAAATCCGCGTAAGCGGTGAGAAGGGGAAGGGCCAGCGTTCCGGCCATAACCCTCGGTACGACAAGGAAGCGGTAAGGGTCTATAGAGGACACCTCGAGCGCGTCGATTTGCTCCGTGACTTTCATGGATCCGATCTCCGCCCCTATTCCGCTTGATACTCTCCCAGCCACGACGAGGGCAGTGATTACAGGCCCGAGTTCACGGACGACCGATATTGCGACCATGGCGGGAAGGAAAGACTCGGCACCGAATCGGGCCAATGTGGGTTTTGTCTGGAGAGCGAGTATGAGACCCATCAGGAGGCCGATCACGCTTACGAGCGGGAAAGAACGTGAACCGAAATTCTCGAGGTGGGCGGCAAATTCCCCGAATTCATAGGGGGGAAGGAAAACCTCTCTGAAGAACCGCAGGGAGAAAGCGGTCAGGGCATATATCTGCTCAAAGACCCTCTTCATGGTACCCTAATTTAAGTACAACAGGTATACAGAAACAGCTCCGGCCCCGTGCTCCTGCTTAACCACGAGAGACACAAGAGGCACGGAGAATTAATGCCCTCTCTGTGTCTCGGAGTCTCCGCGTTTTGATTCAACCACGAGCAGCACGGAAAGATGCATCTATAGCTCTGTCTCTCTCACCTTAATCACTTGATTGCGGCTTCCTCAACGATGATTGGCCTGGTTCCCCTGACTGTCTTGTACCATTTTGGAATCGCGTCGATCAGAATTATTGCGACGCTCCCCATGATTACTGCCGTCAGGATCAGATTGAGATAGCCCGTCACCTCGCTCCCCGGCAGAGATATCATCGGGTAATAGAGGTTTACCATGTTCATCCACCCCGCGGTGATAGTCGTCGTGCCGACGAACAGCATCGGCACAATTGTAACCCAAGCATATTTCGCTCTTCCCCGATTGATGATGTACGTCGTGCCGACGCCGAGGGCGATAGTCGCAAGGAGCTGATTCGCGGTTCCGAACATCGGCCATATGGTTGATATTGTTCCTGTGTAGATGAAGTACGCCCAGCCGAAGACTATTACGGCGCTTGTCAGTATCGTGCCTGGCATCCATTTCGTCTGTGAAAACGGCCGGTAGACTTTGCCGAGTGCCTCCTGTAGAACAAACCTGCCGATGCGTGTGCCTGCGTCGATAGTCGTCAGAATGAATAGTGCCTCGAACATGATCGCGAAATGGTACCAGTATGCCATCAGGGTTTTCAGTCCGGGGATCGATGAGAAGATCTGCGCCATGCCCACGGCCAGTGAAACAGCTCCGCCGGTTCTGCCTGCGAGCTGTTCGCCTACTTCCTTCGAGAGTGTCACGAGATTTGTCGCTGTGAAGCCCATGATTTTCAGTTGTCCTGCGAGAGCCGCGAACTTGTCCACCGGAACATTAATTGCGAAGTAATCATGCGGGTAAAGGCTGGTAGCCGCGATAAGAGCCAGGATTCCGACGAAGCCCTCCGCGAGCATTGCCGTAAAACCTATCGTCCTTATATGGGACTCCTTCGACACCATCTTTGGTGAGGTGCCTGAACTCACGAGAGCGTGGAAGCCTGATATCGCTCCGCAAGCGATGGTGATGAAAAGATATGGAAACAGTTTGCCGGGAATTATCGGTCCGCCGCCATGCGTATAAATCGTGAAAGCGGGCATCTTCAGCTCCGGTGCGACAATGATTATGCCAAGCGCGAGGAAGGCCACCACGCCAAGTTTCATGAACGAGCTGAGATAATCGCGCGGGGAAAGGAGGAGCCATACAGGAAGCACGGAAGCGAGGAAGCCGTACGAGGCCATGAGAATCGTGAGCGTGCCACGATCGAATGTGAAGTAGGGGGCAAGAGGAGATTCCGGCACATACCTGCCGAAGACGACCGCGAGTGTCAGAAGTGTAATTCCGATGATCGTGGCCTCCGCTGTCTTTCCCTTCCTAAACTTAAACATCCAGAGTCCCATGAAGAGCGCGATGGGAATCGTCATGGCTATCGCAAACGTCCCCCATGAACTTTCGGAGAGCGCGTTTACGACGACAATGCCGAGTCCGGCGAGAGCGACTACGATGATGATAAGAATTGCGATTGAAGCGACAGTGCCGCTTAATGGACTGATCTCCGCGCTTGCGATTTCCGCGAGTGACTTCCCGTCGTGCCTTACAGATGCTGCGAAAATTATGAAGTCCTGCACTGCGCCCGCAATCACGACGCCTAGCAGAAGCCAAAGGAATCCCGGAAGGAAGCCGAACTGAGCTGCCAGCACGGGACCTACGAGGGGTCCGGCCCCGGCGATTGCAGCAAAGTGGTGACCGAAGAGAACCCACTTGCTCATCGGGTAGTAGTTGTGCCCGTCGTACAACCGGTTGGCAGGTGTGACTCGGGAGTCATCGAGTACGGCCACCTTCGCCGCTATGAAGCTGTAATAGAATTTATAGACGATCGCGAAGACTGCCAGGGCGAGGAGAATGAGCGGCATTGCATTCATTAAGGGCACCTCCTGTTTTGTCAGTGAGTTTAATGAATTGATTCGATAATGTAAACAATCAGCTGGATTTGCGGGATGGGTGTGTTTGGAAATCCAGAAGAGCTGGCGCCTTGCAGTAATAGGCCGATCTGATTAAATTTCAATTCACCCAACTCTGTTGGGGCTGTAGCTCAGTGGTAGAGCATCTGCCTTTTAAGCAGAGGGTCGCAGGTTCGATCCCTGCCAGCCTCACCCCGAAATCCCGCAATCCGTACGGATTTGCGGGATTTTTTATGCTCTCCACCGTACCATCTTTACTTTTCTATTTCACCTCCATATATTCGGTTTGTCTGGGAGCTGAACTCGGCTGGACCGAGGTTCTTTTAAGCATACTTGAGTTCGTCGAACGCGTGATGTTGACTTGAACAGTCATCATCACTGAGCTTTCGAGTTAGATTTCGTCCGACTCGGTATCCTTTTGAACGGCCCTCCTGTCGGGATCAGCCAGACATGTCAGGGAAGACGAGGCGCAATTGAAATGGAGTCCTGTCTGTTCATTTCCGCCCCGTGAGCGTTAGGCTGTAAGTAATAAGTAATATGTATAACCGGCTCTGCGAAGAGCGCCGCCGAGGAGTTTTTTTTCTCCGCTTGCCGCGAGGTATTTCGCGGCTGAATTGACTCCATCGGCGGGCAGGGCCAGGAGGTAATGTTTGTCGTCTTCTGACAACGGTACCAATGGCAGTGGCAGCCAGTCGGGTTATGTGGCGCCGCAGTTGACGGGCATGAGTCCAACTCGCCGCCCGCAGGAAATCTCCCTTCAGGAAATTCTCGAGAAGATTTACAGACGGAAGGGGATCGTAATTCTCGTGTTCGCGTCTGTCTTCCTGGTGACCGCTCTGTACACTTTCCTCCAGCGCCCGGTTTACGAGGCCACGGCCCAGGTTCTTATTCAGAAGAGCCGGAGCGGATCCGGTTCGATTCTCGGCGGGATGAGCGATGTCTTCCAGCCGTTTCAGACAGACGAACGCAGGATCATCAATGAAATGAACATCCTCCAGACAAATCTCCTCAGGACTCAAGTAGCGCAGGAACTCGTGGGCCACCCGACTATCACTGTCGACGCTCGAGAAGACACGATGGAGACAATGGTTGCGGCAAGAAGACTGATGGAGAGTAAGCGGGGGCCGAAGGGAGGGGGATCACTCGACTTTGTCAAGGCGATTTTGAGGAAAGAAGTATCGTTTTCAAACGATCGCAATTCGGACGTGATAAGAATTTCGGTCAGGACGCATTCGCCGCTCGAGTCTGCGCGAATCGCAAATATTTACGCTCAGCAGTATTTCAACCTGAATCTAAACTCAAGCCGAAATATGGCGACGAGCGTTCGGCAGTTTCTTGAGAGACAATTGGAGGAGGTTAACAGGGAACTCGCGACCGCTGAATCGAAACTTCAGGAATACATGCAGTCTCAGGGCATCGTCCTTCTGGATGACGAGGCCAAGAAATTGATAGAGGTCATTAGCTCCTTTCAGGCGCAGCGGGATAATGTTGTGGTACAAATGGGGTCGGAACAGCGGATACTTGATGCTTACAAGGACCAGCTAACCAGGATAGAGCCGGTGGTGACCGAAAACGTGTCTGATGCGGTAGATCCGTACATAGCCCTCCTCCAACAGCAGATCGCGAAACTTGAAGTCAACCGCGACGTCGCGATTGCGCAGAATCCGGTTGTCGGCAACAAGGAAGTGTATTACCAGATCATAGCTCAGACTGATTCACAGATCGCGGACCTGAGAAGGAAGCTCAAGGCGAAGACCACGCAGTTTCTGAACGCGCAGGTCATGGCTACGGGAAGTCCTCAGGGTGCCCTGAGCGGCTCAGGGACCTATGACCCGACAGGGTATTACAAGGAACTCAAGTTGAAGATCCTCCAGCAGGAAATCACGCTCAGCGCGACCATGGCACAGAAGAACGAGCTGGACCAGATCGTTGCGGATTACGACACCAGGTTCTCAAAAATACCGGGGCAGTACATCGAGCTGGCCAAACTTGACAGGACCGAGAAGAGCAGAGAAAAACTGTTCCTTCTTATCCAGGACAGCTATCAACAGGCTCAGATCGCCGAGCAGTCCCAGTTTGGATACGTCCAGATAGTCGATCCTGCCGTGGCACCGACGACACCGGTGAGTCCAAAGGTCCCCCTGAATCTTACGCTTGGCGTGCTGCTCGGTCTGGCTATCGGCCTGGGGATGGTGTTCGTTCTTGATTATATGGACAAGAGCGTAAAGTCTCCTGAAGAGTTGGAGAAGAGGGGACTTAGCGTGCTGGCGTCCATCCCGATAATAGCGGGAACAAATTCAAGGGGGAGAGGTGAGCGAACCAACGAAAGGGTGATGAAGGATGGAGTGAGCGTGCCGCTTCTCCTCGTCACATATGACAAACCTTCCGACCCGATATCGGAGGCGTACAGATCTCTGCGCACAGCAATCCAGTATTCCAAAGTTGACTCGCCACTGAAAACACTTCTTGTCGTAAGCGCTCTTCCGAAGGACGGAAAATCCACGACGGTCGCAAATATAGCCGTTACGTTCGCCAGGGCGGGCCTTAAAACGCTGATGCTCGACTCCGATTTGAGAAGACCTGTCCTCCACAAGCTGTTCAACTGCGACAGAAAGCCCGGTCTGATGGAATATCTGAAAGGCGAAAAGGATCTGGACGACGTAATTCGAAAGACATTTGTGGAGAACTTGTTTCTCCTCCCGACGGGCCCGCTCCCTCCAAATCCGAGCGAGGTCCTCGGCTCGCAACAGATGAAGCGTGCCATGGATTCGATCAAAAGCATATTCGATTTCATCGTGATCGACTCGCCTCCGATCGTCGCGGTCACCGATGGCGTCATATTGTCCAGGATGGCGGACGGCGTCCTCTTCGTTACGCTGGCCAACAGGACTGAGGCTGACGTCCTCGACAAAGCTTACGCGACTCTGAAGCAGGTGAAGGCGGGCATAATCGGAGTGGTGCTGAATGAGTTTGACGTCAGCAAGGCATATGGTGCTTATTACAAGTATTATCGATATTATCATTATTACGGACATATGGAGGAGAAAACAATTGAGAAGCACCATGGCTGACTCGCCCGTCGGTATTTCAACGGACGGCAGAGTGTGGTACGTCATCTACGTTAAGGCAAGGCATGAGAAGAGCGTGGCCGCGGACCTGGCCTCCCGCAAAATCGAGTCTTACCTGCCGCTCAGAAAGGAAATGCACAAATGGAGCGACAGGAAGAAGTGGGTGGAGGTTCCGCTTTTCTCGTCTTACGTGTTTGTAAAAGTGTCCATAGCCGAGTTCAATAGGGTGTATCTGGCCCCAGGGTTCGTCAAGTTTGTTTCTACAAACGGCAAGCCGAGTGTTATACCCGACAGACAGATCGAAGACATCCGAAGAGTGGTCGATTATTTCGCGAATGATGTCGAAGTGTTGGAGGGAACATTCTCGGGCCGCGAGGCTGAGGTGACCGCAGGTCCGCTTGCTGGATTGAAGGGGGAGATAATCGAGCTCGTCAACGGAAAAACATTTGTCATAAGGGTGGAGGGGCTCGACAAACTTCTCAACGTGAAAGTCCCGGTAAACTCGGTCAGGGTGATGAACCCGCCGCCAGATCTCAAGTCTTCTGTCACCTCTCCGTCAAATGTCGGCGCCGACGCGGAGAGAGAGTCTGAGAGTTGACAATGAAACAGCAGAAATATGAACGAAACGACAAAGGGCAATTCAACTGAAGAACAATCGGAAATGATTGAGACGGACGAATCATAGCGCGATATCAGGATTCAGGGGCACGCTCTTCGGAACGCGTCAAACTGAACGGACATAAGCTTCCAGGCCGTCGGCGTTCCCACGCTGTGGCCGAGGAGGCGAAGCTGTAAAGATGGTACGGTGTGCTCGGTTCTTGGTGGGTGGCGC
>JAKAMG010000054.1:0-1630 GCA_021812985.1 Bacteroidota bacterium | reverse complement strand
GGTGAGCTTGCCTGTGAGTCGGGCGTAAGCTTCGCTGAGATACTCGATGTGTTCGTCCCCCGCGGTTGGTTTCTCCCCGTTACTCCGGGTACGAAGTTCGTCACGGTCGGAGGCGCAGTTGCAAGCGACGTCCATGGCAAGAACCACCACAAAGTTGGAAGTGTCAGCAACCATCTAACATGGATTGATGTCCTCCTCGCAGACGGGAGTGTCGCGCGATGTTCTGCCAGCGAAAACAGAGAACTCTTTCTTGCCACCTGCGCCGGCTATGGGCTGACTGGCGTCATATTGCGTGCGGCAATGCGGTTGCACAGAATCGAGACGGCATATATAAGACAACGAACCGTCAAGACGCGGAACCTGGATGAGGTGCTCGCGTCGTTTGATGAAAACGCCCGATCGACTTATTCCGTAGCCTGGATCGATTGCCTCACGGACGGCAGGAAATCGGGGAGGAGCGTGCTTCTCCTCGGCGAACATGCGGTGAGAGAGGATCTTCCAACCACCGCGCCGCCGCTGAAGCTGAAGCACAACGGCGGTCTCGGCGTTCCGTTCGATTTCCCTGAATTTGCCCTCAACTCGTTCAGCGTGCGATTGTTTAACGCGATCTATTACGGTAAGGCCTCCTCGAACGAAAAAGTCGTTAGCTACGAGCCCTTCTTCTATCCGCTGGATGGGGTTCAAAACTGGAGTCGAATATACGGCAGGCGCGGGTTCATGCAGTACCAGTTTGTCATTCCGAAGGAATCGGGGAAGGAAGGATTGAAGAAGGTACTCGCCAGGACGGCCTCGCGTGGTCTCGGTTCTTTCCTTGCCGTGCTCAAGCTCCTTGGGCGTGAGGATGCCCCCTATCTTTCGTTCGCGAAAGAGGGGTACACTCTCGCGCTTGATTTTCCGATCACCCGCGAACTGCCGCGTGAACTGACTGAGTTGGATGCCATCGTAATGGCATATGGCGGTAGATTGTATCCGACAAAGGACTCGCGGATGAGCGCCGAGATGATGCGCGCGGGTTATCCCCGCATAGACATGTTCCTCGAAACACGAAGAAAGTGTGATCCCCACCACCGATTTGAATCATTGCAGAGCAGGAGACTTGGACTTTGAGCAGGACGATATTGATCTTAGGCGCTTCGAGCGACATAGCGCGTTCCATGGCGCAAAAATATGCATCGGAAGGGTGGAGCCTCGTTCTGGCCGGACGCAACCTAGACCTCCTCTCGCGCGACGCTGCTGACATAAAACTAAGGCACAACGTGACCGCTGATGCGCTGGCCTTCGACGCGATTGACTTCAGTTCTCACGCGAGAGTGTGGCAATCGCTAGCCGAAAAGCCCGATGCTGTCGCATGTGTGTTCGGCTATCTCGGCGACCAGAAGGTAAGCGAACGGGAGTGGGACGAATCGAAGAGGGCCATCGACACGAATTTCACGGGCGCCGTATCGATACTGAATATCGCTGCCAATTATTTTGAGGAACGTAGGACAGGTGTCATAATCGGAATAAGCTCGGTTGCCGGGGACAGGGGTAGGATGAGCAATTACATCTACGGTTCCGCGAAAGCGGGTTTCACAGCCTATCTGTCGGGATTGCGCGCGAGATTGTCGAAGAGTGGCGTGACTGTCATTAC
>JAKAMG010000053.1 GCA_021812985.1 Bacteroidota bacterium | reverse complement strand
AAGGAGGCAATATGAAACGAACCGGTATGATCGGACTGGCTAGTATTATGATTGTCATTCTGATTGTAAGCTTGTCCGGGTGCACTGATGTGAATCAGACGAATGCGCCGCCGACCGATTATCGGTCTGACCTGCCCCCGTTATTTTGTGGATTAGAGGGCCTTTTTGCTCTTTTTTTACTTGACAAAGCAAAAAGGGCACGTTATATTTCAACGAATTTTATGCTGGCTGTGGAGCTTAAGTACGAACTTGTTACATTGCTAAGTGCTTTGAGGATGAGAAGTGAGAGGCTGGCGTCATATCCTGCTCATCCGAAAAGTTTTACCGACCATAATAATTGAGAGATAATGCTGGCTGCATTGTTACAGAAGTATATCGATGCTTCTTCACCTGTTCCTCCATTCACATTTTGGGGTACAGCGTACCGTACGTCTCTCCAGGAATCTCCCGCCGGCGGCATGTCCACGTGTTCCATAAATGCAAGTGTTGATCTGAATCAGAGAATTTTTTCTGAGGAAGCTTCTCGTGTCAGCTTTCTCGCGAATCAGTTGAAGCTTTCTTAATTAACTCTTAGCAGGAAACGTACATCGAAGTGCTGAACGAAAATCTTTTATCATTTTCTCTATTCGCTTGCCAGCAGGCGGAGAGGAGGTCCATCACGTATTCCTTCTTGGGAATTCACCCCATTAAACACTATGACCAGTTGAGCCAGGAGATGCCTAAGATCCATCGTCTATACCTTCTTCAGTTCGCGGACGCGCGTGTTGGAGAACTTTCGTTGGCTCAGTGCCTGGTGGAATCATGCGCAGAAAGGCGGAGGCTGTTTGGTCGTTGATATTTTGACAGCCTTCCTGGTAGACGAATCGCCGCGCATGAGCGGGGCAAATCTCAAATGTAATTCCACGTACTCATCTCGTTTAAGTGACGGGGTGTCTATATATAGATGTGTCATATCGAATTCCCGCCTCGGCATTTCTTCGCGGCGTGAAGGTTTCGCCGGCCCGGCCTCCGGTGGACTCGCGGAAGAGTTTTGTTCCAGATCGTCATGGCCAAATCTTTACTTTTATCACTAAGGAGGTAAATCATGAGAATTAGGCTTTTGCTTTCAATGCTTCTCATCGTGATGGCGCCTGTGGTGTTGTTTGCCGCAGGAGGAGGAAAGATACATGGGAAGATTGTCGACAAAGATTCGGGTGAACCCCTGATCGGAGCCACTGTGAGGATACAGGGTACTTCACGCGGCGCCGTGACGGATGTCAACGGCGAGTATTACATACTCAACGTCGGCGTTGGCACGTACACACTCGAAGCATCCTATGTCGGTTACAGGCCTGTGCAGGAATCGAACGTGCGCGTCAACGAAAACCTGACGACCGATGCTAACTTCGCTCTGGTAAAGAGCGCGGTCGAAGTCGCGCCAGTCGAGATCGTGGCACAGCGGCCTTTGATTGAAAAGTCGGCTACCAACGAAACCCGCATCATCAACAGCGACTTCCTGAACACGATTCCTATAAGGAACGTGACGCAGGCGGCAGCGCTGCAGCCCGGTGTTGTCCTGAGAAATAATCTCGTGTACATCAGAGGTAGCAGGCCGGACGAAACTGGTTTCACTATCAACGGAGTCAACGTTACAGACATATATAGTGGCGGTCGCGGTGTTTCGGTTCCGCAGGACGCCATCGAACAGATACAGGTTCAGACCGGCGGTTACCCGGCCGAGTACGGCGGCGCCAACGGCGGTCTCGTCAGCAGCGAACTTCGCACGGGCGGCGACCACCTCAGAGTCTCTCTCCAGGCGGAAACCGACAACTACACGAAGCAGGGAAAAGAATCCCTCGGCGGTTACTCCTACGGCTATTCTGACTACGTCGGTACGATCAGTACCCCCGTTGTCTCCGAGAAGGTTCGTTTCTTCGGCGCGGTCGAGAATGAGTTCTATCGCGATCCAGGTGGGTTTGTCAGCCTGTCGGATCTTGGCGGCACAAACGCCAGCGATGCTAACCCCGGTTTCTTTAGCGGGATCAATATGAACGGTCTGATTGCAGACCCCAATTTCACCAACAATTCTCTGTTTGGGCCGGCGCATCCCAATACTGCGCAAAGTGACACGTTGAATCTGAACTATCCCGGAGGCAATCACATCGGAGGCCAGCTGGACAAGTATTCATACACTGGTACTCTTCTGTTTGACCTTGGGAATATTCAGGTCCGCGCAGCAGGGTCTTATACGCAGGTGTTCTCCCAGAACCCCGCGGGTATCGGAAGCATATTCGACACGCAGAGACTTCCCGTCAACCATTATCAGAACGGCTTTGGCAACCTGAAGTTGACGCAGTTCCTGTCGCCGAAGACCTACTATGAAATCAACCTGAACTATTACAGGAATTTCTACAAGACCGGTCTGGATCCCAAGCTCGGCACCAATTTCGCTGCATACGGAGACACGTCGCAGGGAGCCTCTAATCCGTCACTTAATGGCGGACAGACTACCTTGATCAACTCCACTTGGAACATCTTCGGCCCTGGTAGCGGCGGTGGTCTCTCTATCAATCAGCCCGGAACGCTTCTTGCCACGGGACCTGGCATCACATCTGAAACGTCCATGGGTGCCCGGGTAGATTTCGCGACATCTACAGACAAGAACACTCTGAAGATGGGAGGCGAATATACGTATTATACGATCCGCCACTTTGCTCCAGCCAGAATCACCGGTATCTATAATACCATGAACAACAATTCCCTGACTCTTCAGCAGAAGGAAGCTGTCCTCAGAGGAGGCGGTTACAACAACTACGGTTATGATATACTTGGAAACCCCATCAACGATAATGTGATGATCGGTTCTAACATTGTCGATTTCGGTCCGCCCCATCCGGTCAACGGCGCGGTTTATGTGCAGGATCTCATCCAGCTTTCCGACATCAACCTGAACGTCGGTTTGAGGTATGACTACATCAACCCCGACAGCTGGGCATTTGTCGACCCGACAAACATTCATTTCGTGGATTCACTCGGAGTTGTGGCGACGTCTTCGCTTAAGAAGACACCTGTGTCACAGCAGATCAGTCCGCGTATCGGCGTGTCGTTTCCGGTCAGTGATAGGACTGTGTTCCACGCTCAGTACGGCAAGTTCATCCAGGAATCCGAGCTCATCAACTCGTATGCTGGAATGGGCAGGATCATGAACATCATCTCCGGTGGAAACTACTATCAGACTCCGACAGGTTACGGACTGCAGCCCGAGCGCACAACGCAATACGAACTCGGCTTCTCACAGCAGATCGGCGATAACGCCTCTTTCGATATCACGACCTTCTACAAGGATATCCAGAATCAGGTCCAGTTCAGGCTGATTCTTCCGGCAGCCGGCGCTCAGAACAGAAGCTACTACACGCTCGTCAACGGCGATTTCTCAACGAGCAAGGGTGTTGAGTTCAGACTCACCCTCCGCCGGACCGATCGTCTGCAGGCTCAGTTGAACTACACTTTCGGAAGCGCGGAAGGAACCGGATCGGCGTCGAACAGCTCCGCAGGTGGCGCGTCCGATCAGCACGGTTACACTGCCAAGATTCCTTTCCCCACAAGCTTCAGTCAGGAGAACACCGGCAGCATCAACCTCGACTATCGCTTTGCCAAGGGAGATGGTGGTACAATTCTCGAGCGCTCAGGAGTCGATGTCCTGATGCAGTTCGGAAGCGGTTATCCTTACACGCTCGAAACGATTTCGCAGAACAACCTGGGCGACGCCCGCTTCCAGGTCCCGTTGGAGCCGATAGGTTCTTCGACAACCCCCTGGACGTTTGACGTCGACCTTCGCGTCGACAAGACTGTCACGCTGGCAGGCCTCGATGCAATGTTCTATATATATGTCCAGAACATCTTCAACGCTCGCAATGCGGATGGAGTGTTTGTCCGAACTGGCGATCCGGCCAACGACGGCTGGTTGGGAACTACGCAGGGACAGGCCTACGCGGCGAACCAGTACAACCCCGCGCTTTATGAGGCTCTTTATAACAACGCGTATCTTGGTGACAACTCCGGCAACTACATGTCGCCCCGCCAGATCAGATTCGGAGTGAAAATTGATTACTAAAAAGGAAACGAAAGCCCAGGAGGTACACCTTATGGTTCGCAAAGAATTTCTTAAGGGAATTGTGTCTGCCATGGTGGTTGCCCTTGTGTGCAGTCTCCCCTTCGCGTCGTCCGTCCAGGCGAAGGGAGCCGCGACCAAGAGCAACGGCAAGCAGAAGTTGTTCAAGGTCCAGACGAACAACTCCTACAAGGCCATGGACATCAACAACATATATAACTATTATTCGAACAACGGTGACGGATCCTTCAACCCGTTCAGCACCAGCAACGAAGGATTTGAGTTCCCGATAGGCTCCAATGACGGTACCTGCATTTTTGAAGACGGTCTCGTCTGGACGGCCTTTAAGAATGACACTCTTTACGCCGGCGGTTCGACGTACAACCACGGTCTGCAGGCGGGAAGGATTCTGCAGGATGGTACTGCGTCCTCTCTCCCGGTGGCGGATGATCCAGGCAACGCGGCGTATCACGTCTACCGCGTCCGTCCGGATATCAGACCTACTTCCAACGCTGACACTATAGCGCTAGAGACGCAGGAACTTCAAAACAGCGAAGTTGCCTACGTCGACCGTTTCCAGAGTTACAGTGCGTCCGACCTACTTCAGCAGTACTGGAACGATTGGAATAACTGGCCGGCCGATCAGGGCGCTCCTTACACGGACGTCAACCATGACGGCAAGTATGAGCCTGGAATAGACATCCCCGGCTTCCCGGGTGCTGACCAGACTGAATGGATGGTCATGAACGATGTCAATCCGACGCTTACGCAGAACCTTTACGGCTCGAACCCGATTGGCATCGAAGTCCAGCGTACTATCTGGGCTTACAATCGTCCCGGCGCGCTTGGAAACACCATATTCATCAGCTACAAGTTCATCAACAGATCCGGCGTGAAGCTCGATTCGATGTACGTTTCTCAGTGGGCAGACCCTGATCTGGGTTACGCTGGCGATGACGCCACCGGATGCGATACGACTCTCAGTCTCGGTTACGTTTACAACGGCGAAGCTCACGACGCCAATTTTTCGAACCTCGGACTTCCGCCACCGGCAGCCGGCTTCGACTTCTTCCAGGGGCCCAAGGTTCCGGGCGCGGCGACGGACACTGCGATTTTCAACATGCAGTATCTGCCCGGCTTCAAGAACCTGCCGATGACTGCGTTCGACTTCTTTATAAATGGTAACTCCACATTTACAGATCCTGCGCTTGATAACTCCGCCGGTACGCTACAGTGGTACAACCTCATGAGAGGCAGAGTCAGTACGACAGGTGACCTCTTCCCGGCGAGCGTTACGGGTGGAAGCAACTTCTGCTATCCCGGCGATCCGACCACCGGCAACGGTCCCACTTTCATTGGACCAGCGGCCGTCTCGGCGCCGGCAGACGTGCGTATGTGCCTCTGCTCGGGTCCGTTCTCGATGGCCCCAGGTGACACGCAGCAGGTCGTTGTCGCTGCTCTCGCCGGACAGGGTGGTGACTATCTGTCCAGTATCTCAGTCCTTAAATTCTACGATGCTACTGCGCAGAGCGCTTACAACAACCTGTTCAACCTTCCTTCGCCGCCTCCGGCGCCTCACGTTTCGGTCGCCCAGCTGGACGGAAAGATCGTCCTCTCCTGGGGTGATCCGACGTATGCGGCCCAGACGGAAAACTTCAATTCGAAGGGATACGCGTTCCAGGGATACAACATCTGGCAGTATCAGCGCAACAACACTACAGGCGGCAAGCTCCTCGCCACGTATGATATCGTTGATGGTATCACGAAGATCTACGACGATGTGTACGATCCGAACCTCGGAACGGTCATCAGAGAGCCTGTACAGTTCGGTAACGATACCGGAATAAAGCATACCTATACGGCTACACAGGATGCTTTCAGCGGTACGCCTCTCGTGAATGACCGCGACTACTACTATGCGGTAACCGCGTACAGCTACAACCCGACACCCGGCGTGATTCCTGATAACCTCGAGAGCTCCCCGAGCATACTCGATGTCAGGCCTCAGACTCCGCCCAACGGTGTCAGGTATTCATTCAACGCTGGTGACTCGATCCCTGTCGTCCATACGGGAAAGAGTGATGGTCAGGTTATCGCGAGCGTTGTCGATCCGTCGGTACTCAACGGAGACCAGTATAAGGTCACTTTTGATACTACCGGTGGCACTACCACTTGGAGCCTAACTGACGTGAACAAGAATACCGTGCGCCTCGCGAACCAGGCTCAGACCCCCGCGGGCGGCACGCCTCCTGGATACGTCGTCGATGGTTTCCAGATTGCCACGTTCGGTCCTCCTGCTGGAATGAAGGACTGGAGCTGGTCGCCTGCATCCGGGCGCTTCTGGACCTGGGCAAACGGTGTCTGGGGTGCCGAAGGCTTCAATGGCGCGATCGGTAATGGCTACGATAACTGGTTCTCTAGCTCGTCGGTCACATACGATCAGCTTGCAAACGTACAGATCAGGTTTGCCACGACCGACACCGCTGGGAATGTTGTCAATGCCAACGATCCCAACTGGTCATATGCTTATCGTTACCTCCGTGGAGCTCAGAACCCGCCGGCTCAACCGTCGTTCGCGCCATTCATAAAGAACGCTACTGGTTCTTTCGCATTCCAGGATTACACTCAGTCCATGCCGATGGCCGCGTACGACATGGAGACTAATCCTCCCACCAGGCTCATGGTTGGCTACAGCGAAAACAACGTCACCGATGGTTTGGTAAACGGAGAGTACTGGCCTCCCTTCTACGGCGATCCTACTTACGGAGACAACATCGCTACAACGGGTCCGCGTGAGTGGTTCTACATCTTCAACGTGCCTTACAGCACCACCCCGGATCCGGCGCTTGAGCAGAATATATTGAACAACACGCTCCCGATAATGTGGTTCGGCACGATCACGAGAAGAAACCAGAATGGCTGGTCGTCAGCTGACACGATGAACATTATTACGAATCACATCAACACGCTTGCTGATCAGTTCACGTTCACCGCGACGGCACCGACGGATCTTCCGAAGAATCAGGTAGCTGACCTTGCAAAGATCAATGTGTTCCCGAACCCGTACTTTGGCTTCAACAAGCTGGAAGCTGACAAGTACAACCGGTGGGTCAGGTTCACTCATCTTCCACAAAAAGCAACCATCAGAATCTTCAACCTCGCAGGAATTCTGGTCAGAACGCTGCAGAAGAACGACAACACGCAGTTCATGGACTGGGACCTGCTGAACGAGAACGGTTTGCCGGTAGCAGCAGGCATGTACTTAGCCTATATCGACACGCCTATCGGTACGAAGACGCTGAAGTTGGCGATTATTCCGGAACAGCAGTTCCTGGATCACTATTGAGATTCAGTGAGGAATGACAATGAAAAAGTTGCTTTTTGAAAATCTTAAGAGTGGAAGGAGATATTCTATGAATATCACACTAAGGCGCCTGGCAGGTGTGTTTGTTGTCAGCTGCTTGATGTTCGCAACGGCGTTTGCAGGTAACACTAACCGCACCGGCACTGCAGGCGCGCAGGAACTATTAATTCCGGTCGGTGCAAGCGGCATCGCTCTCGGTGGGAGCAACGTCGCGCTCGCGTCTGGCTTAGACGCGCTTTACTGGAACCCTGCCGGTCTTTCGAGGAGCACGTTCGGAAGCTCGGCTCTGTTCTCTCACATGTCGTACCTCGCCGGTATCGGTGTGGACTACGGCGCCGTAGGTGTGAATTTCAAGGGAGCCGGAAGCTTCGCGGTCTCCTTTAAGTCCATCTCCTTCGGCAACATCCCCGTTACCACCGAGGATAATCCCGATGGTACCGGTGCCACGTATTCACCGACTTACGTCGTCGCCGGATTGACCTATTCGTCACTCCTGAGCGACAGGATCTCAGTCGGCGCCAACTTCAACCTCATCAGCGAGTCGATCATGAGCACCTCGGCGACGGGCTTCGCGCTCGATGCCGGCGTACAGTATCGTGGTCTGATCGTTCCTGAGTTGAGCCTCGGTGTCGACATAAAGAACCTCGGTCCCAACATGACCTACGCAGGCTCAAACCTGCTGAGGCAGGGAACGACGGTCGGCGACATCCGCGGAATACAGTGGTACAGCGTGGACGCGGCTTCCTTTGAGCTTCCTTCTCAGATGGAAGTGGCCTTGGCATACAACAAGAAGTTCGGCTCGATGAACGACATCACGCTCAGTGGTGATTTCGAGAACAACAACTACAGCTCTGACCTTTACAAGTTCGGACTGCAGTATGCCTTCAACAACATGCTGTTCCTCCGCGCGGGCTACAACTACGCGCCGAACTCGCCAAAGGATCCGACGGGCGCTTCCTCCCAGATTTTCGACTATACGCTGGGGGCTGGCATCAACTACAACCTCGGAGCCTTTAACCTCACGTTCGACTACGCGTACCAGCACGTGAAGTACTTCAGCGCTATCAACACATTCACCGTGGCGCTGGGCTTCTAAAAGCACAGGAAGAACCTTATATTGGGTTGGAGTGAGTTCGCCTCCAACCCTTTTTTTTTGGATATTGATCAAAACTAATCGGTATGAAGATGCCCTTGAGACCCTTATTCCTGTCATTATTCCTCCTCGCTACGGTTTCATTTGCCCAGGAGTCGGCGTATTTTCCGCGAATCGGTTCCAGGAGCGTGGCTGAACAGGTCCGTGAAATTAAAAACCCGTCAGTCATACTCACGATTGCGGTTTGTCCGGGGTCAGAGGACCTCGCGACTATAGCGCAGTCGAGAATAGGTGAGGGTGCTTCATCCGCGGTCGCCTTCATAACAAACGGTGAAGACATACCGAGCGATTTGAACGGGGAGACTTTTTACCTTCTTGCGGCGCGCAGGAGGGAAGAGGCCTACAAGGCCCTCGCATCACTTGGGGTTGACGCTTATTTCATGAGCATACCCATCGACAGGTTTTCTGCGGGTGGAAAACAGTTTCGCTCAAGTCACATGGAGGACAGCCTGTTCACATCCCGTCTGGATAGCATCGTTGACCGCGTGATGCCGGATGTAATTGTGATAGACAGGGATCCTCTTTACGGCACGGCTCCTTCGCCGCGGGTTGAGTACGCCGCGAAAATGGTCGTGGCCGATGTTGTCCGCAGAGACGCGGCCCCTGATAGATGGCATGTCGCGCGGGTTCTCCTCGAATCAGGTGGCGGAAAATTCTCTTCAGAAGTCCGCGACGATCTTGTCGACCCGCTTTGGTCTGAAACCTATTCCCATATGGCGTTGACTGCCGATAGGGCGTATCAGAGTCTGCGCTTTCACGTCCCGCTCTGGAACGCCAACCGGCGGCACTCGTACAGCACGATCTTTCCGGCACTGCGGAAGGCGCCGATTCCCTTTACCATGGGGCTTCCCGCGCTGGGGGAGAATTTGGAGTCGTCTTCCTCATTTGTGAAACCGGTCCTCGCAATAGGAAAGGTCGGAAAGTTGGACGATCGGCTTGATCTCCTTCTGCGTGCGATAGGGTGGGTCGATGCTTCAATAGCATCCCATGCCGGGGAGACCGATATGGTAGCCGATAGAGTCTTGTCGACGTGGAAGTCGGATCTTGAGAGACTTAGATGCACCGAGTTAGGAATTGTCCCCAATTACTCAGTAAGCGACACGGTCCTTACCCAGATGCAACTCTTCTATCTCAGATTCGGAAAGCTCCGGGGTAATTTTAAAGACAGGAGCCTTCAAGTACTCTTCCCGGGGGTCATTCAAAAGAACTGGATAGTCAATGAAAGGCAAAATCAGTTCTATCCATTCCAAGAGAATGACACGTTCAGAGTTGTGAGTATGCGTCTCCCGATAAACTCGACTGAGTCGCCCGCAGGATTTTCCGCGTTTCAGGCGAGGACGCGGTTTTCATTCATACTGTTCCATCATGACAGTGATCCGAGACGGAACTTCATGTATGAGGCTCACATACCATTCACTATAGCTCCTATCCGTGCCATCCAGGTACTGACTCCTCAAATCGCGGCGATTAGGGACACCCTCCTTTTCCTTCGCCTTGTCAGCAATTCACGCGACACAGCCCAGGGAATCATGTACGTCCAGGACCCTCTCGTTAACGCCTATCCGAAGGGGGTCGAACTCCGCGGGAAGAATTACGTGGAGACGGACACTCTGCACCTCGATTGGAAGGATACTTCTATGACAGGGGCGCGGGTTGTCCAGATACTTGCAGGAAGGAACGAACCCATCGGGGACTTCTATGCCCGATACATGAATGTCAGGATGGGGTCTGCGAAGTCGGTGGGCATATATTCCGAAATTGAAGACAGCCCGCTTCGAATAGCTCTCGGAAGACTGGGAATGAAGATTGTGGACATGAGGAAGGGCGAAAGCTGGACCGACAGCCTGAAGGGTATTTCCGCAATTTTTGTGGATCAGTTCTCGCTTGCTGGTCTTCTAAAGGAGGGGGGAGCGATGAAGCTTCTCGATAGCTGGGTGAACAGCGGTGGAAAGCTGGTAATATTCCCCCAGTACAATAAGGGACCTGTCAAAGCGATAGACGGGATGGACTTCAGTTATTCCTATCTTCCGGTAACGGGGATAAAGACTCCTGTCGTATTTGATTCGACTGCGGCTCTTTTCCGCACACCAAACGAAATAAAGGGCCCTGACTTGTCAGGCGGCCAGTTCCCGCTTGCGTTTGGGAGCGTGAAGGTAAATGGGAACGCCATGACGGTGATTGCTTCTGGCGACGGAAGGGGGCTCCTTGTAGAGGAGAAGGTAGGGAAGGGTGATATTTGGTATTGTTCCCTCAACCTAAACCCGCGTTTCCTTGCCGTTGACGAGACAGCATACCGGTTGCTGGCGAACATACTCGGCCAATAGGGACGAGGGAAGAGCGAATGACTGGTGGGAGAGACTATTGGAGAAAAAAAAAGGGAAGGTGGCGCTGCATATTCCCTCTCCCTCCCCCAGGGAGATTTTTAGAATGAAACTTGATTAAATCTTCACCCCGTTCTAAATTATTGTGAATTTCTGGAGGTAATATGGCAGAGAAAAAATGGTATAATGTGTTTGTTTCGGTTGAAGACGAAGAGAACAAGGCGGTAGAGCCGGGGCAGTCTGTTGATACGAAGGGTTCCCGACTGGAAATTGCCGAGCCGCAGCTTGAGCAGCCCGTGGCACGTGTGGGGGAAGAGCTGCCGAGTTTTCAGGCTATCTATCAGGCATTCGGGATAAAGGAACCGGCGACAGGCTTCACCGTATATCGGGCTGAAGAGCTTCTCAACAGTATACATTTAAAAAACGCGGCGCCGGACATCAGGCGCAGCGCGCTTATGGTGGCACTCGAGGCTCTCAGGATCCCCGCCGAGGAAGTGATACAGGATGCCGTGAAGCGCGACAAGGCGCTCACCCAATTCGAGAAGATCGAGGAGCGAAGGCTTCGCGAGATGGAACAGAAGAAGAGCGAAGAGAACAAGCGCCTCCAGGAAGAAATGGAACGGATATTCAACGAGATCCGGGAGAAGATGGAAGATAACAACGCCGCCGTCAAGGAAGCCCGGGATAAATTTCAGGCGTGGCAGGAAGACAAGGAGAAGGAAGAGCGCCGGTTGTCAGGGGTACTGCAGTACTTCGTTCAACAGGAAGTTTCTGAGCCTGCCCACACACCAAGAAGAAGGCGCGCCCCTTCATCGGATAATTAAAGCCGGCCCCGGCGACGGGAAGATATTTCTCGCTGTCGCCGGCATCCTGCAAACTGAAGAGATCGAATGGCCCGTGTAAAAATCCAACCTGGTGGGAAGGTGCTCATTGCGCTAATTGTTTTCGGTGCCTTCCTGTTTCTTTTCTTCGAACTTAAACCCCAGTCCCCGAAGTTGACAGAGGTTCCCGCTTCAGAAAGCACGCCCGCCGTGTCCTCGCCTCAGGCTCCTTCCGAAAAGCAGACCGCACAAGTCGAAACCGCGGCCGGGGAGGAGAACCACAACAGCGCAAAGGCATCCTCTCGTGAGAGTTTCTCTGGAACGCCCGTAAGAATCTACTTCGATTTCAACAAGGCCGCGGTCAACAAGAACGTCTACTGCATCTTTGACAGGATTCAGAGCATTGTCCGCGAGAAGGGCCCCCAAAGCGTGCGCGTCGTCGTCGAAGGCAATGCGGATTCCGTCGGCCCATCATGGTACAACAATCTTCTGTCGCGTCGGCGCGCTGCAAGAGTGGCGGACTCCCTTTCGAGAAGGCTCGGGATCCCGGTCAGAATGATTTCCATAGTGGCGAACGGGGCTACGAAGCCGATAGCCTCAAACAAGACGCGTGACGGCAGGGCAGACAATCGCAGGACGGATGTCCTGATCTATTTCTGACACTGACGGGCCTCGCTGCGTCCTTGTGCGCGGCGAGGAAAAGCCTGGTTGCGCGCGAACGGAAGCGCCCAAGAGGGAGGGAAATCCCGCTTGTCAGCATTACTCCCATTTATTGCATTGAGGAATTAATGACCAAAAGAATTCTCGTTATCCTTGCCCTGCTCCTGATTGGGACTTCAGTCCGGGCACAGGATAACTTTTCAATACCGGTAGATAATTGGACTTACGGCGTCATACAACAGCTTCAGAACAGAGGATATCTGCTGGACCTGAGTCCGGGTTTCAAGCCGTACAGGCGAATCCAGGTTGCCAGGGCGCTTGAGAATCTCAAGGCTCACACCAACCTTTCGAAAATTCCTCGGGCAGACGGGTGGCTTATAAGGAAGCTGGACGAAGAGTTCGCTTCAGATATGAGCTTCATCCAGGCGAAGCAATCCAACCCCGATACATCCTTCGTCGGCGCCCGTTTTTCGGAAGAGGTATTCGCGAATGTTGCGAAGGG
>JAKAMG010000052.1 GCA_021812985.1 Bacteroidota bacterium | reverse complement strand
TAGCCTCGGCGAGCGAAGAGCAGTCTGCCACGGCCGAGCAGATAAGCAAGAACATCGAGGCGATAAGCAGCGTGTCTCAGCAGAGCGCGGCCGGTACGCAGCAGATAGCCAGAGCGGCTGACGACCTAAACAGGCTGACGACGAACCTGCAGGACCTCATCTCGAAGTTCAGGATTGAAGTATCGAGGTCTTCCTACGGAAACTCGCAACATCCTGAAGGAAAGAGCACGCTCGCGGTCAGAGAAAACGGAAAGATCGTGAAGGCGTAAATGCCCACGCGTCCTTTTCGGACAGACGTTCACCCGGAGGCGGCGGCTTGCAACCGCCGCTTTCTCAAATTTGCTCTTTGACCTGAATTTGTTAGACCAACGCAGAGGGCTGGCTTGTGCGCTTCGTTCTCCCTCAAAGCCAGTCCGATGCTGTCCCGATCCCCGGTGCGGCGGGCTCTCCTCCGCCCCCGGGGCTTTTGAAAAGCTGGCATCTGCTGCCATCGCGGTGAATCCGTGGGACGAGGTGAGTGGCAGAAGTTGGCATGTAAAGGGCTTTTGTAAGGGAGGCTGTTTATGCTAAAACGAATTATCCGGCCTGGTGCCAACGGTGGCCGCTTCCGACTGAGGGAAGCGCCTGTTGCCGGCTCGCATCTGCCGGAGTCCGGAAACCGTAGTCACGTCTGGCAGTCGACATCAACGCAGGAGGCCCCTTTGCCTGACAGGAGCGTGAAATCCGGACACACAGTACTCGGGATGAGTCAACACTTGGGGGACGTAATGGAAGCAAACAAGTTTTCACTTCGGGCTGAAATAACGACCACGAAACCGAGAACCCTTGAGAAGAGGCTCATTGAAATCGTGGGCATCGATGCCGTCTTAAGGACGGAATCTGGCTTCATTGTCCGCACGACAATGGAAGGGAAATCCGCAAAAGACCTCAACATGAGTTTCTTGTCAGCGCTGCGGCTCGTCGACAATGATGTAAGAATGAAATCAAAGTGGACAACTGGAGCCCAATCGGAGCTCTTTTATGACTTTGGCCCGCGCGTGCGTGTGCAATCCCGTGCTGAAATCCCTTTGAAATAGCCGGCGTCGCCAAGGGCGTCACATATGTTAGCGCCGATCATTCCAGAATGAAGGAGGCGGGCGGAAGATGACACAGGAACTCTTCTCGAATAGCATTATCTTGAGTGTGCTGAAGGGCTGCAAAAACAAGGTCACTCCAAGACTCAGCCAGGTTACCATTTCTTTGGCGATGACGATGTTACATCCTTTAAGGATACTCAATTCCGTTTCGCGAATTCGGCAAGCCAACCCAACCTCACTGAAATATTATGAATAGCCTGAAGAATCGAAAAGGAATAGGCCCAACCGGCCTCATAACCGCGTCTGTTGTATTAACCGTTGTCTTCGTACTTGCGGGGATTGCCTACTACAATTCGCAGATCGACAGGATTCGTCTGCAAAAATACAGAGATCTTGCCTCAGTAACTAAGATGAAGGTGAGTCAAATTGAACGCTGGCGGCATGAAAGAGTGGGTGACGTCCGTGACATCGCCAGAAGCCCATTTTGGAGGAGAGCGGTAGCGAAGATACTCCATTCTTCCACAGACACTTTTCTTCTCTCCGTTGCCAGGGATCGACTCGCGTTGGAGCGTGATCTGAATCTCTATTCCGATGCATTCGTGACAGACCTTTCCGGAAAGACTGCTGTCTTCGCCGGCAGCGTTAGGCCTGAAATATACCCGTCTGAACTCCCAACGTTGAAGCTCGCGGGAGAGGGAAAGGGACCTGCGACAAGCGATCTCTTCCTGAATCGGAACGGCACGGTTCAAATCGATTTCATGGATGCCGTGAGAGACGACCACGGCAGGCCTGTGGGTGTCGTAATCATGCGGAGCTACGCGTCAGATTTCCTGTACCCGGTCGTTGAATCCTGGCCCGTATTCACGCGTACAGCTGAAAGTGTCCTCCATGAGAGATGGGGGGACAGCGTTATGGTGATGAGTCCGCTGCGCGGAGACAGTTCAAGCGTTCTTGAGAAATTTGTCCCACTACGATTCGTAAGAATGCCCGGTGTGCAGGCGGCGTTGGGAAAAACCGGTCCAATTGAGGGTACAGACTACAAAGGGAGAAAAGTCCTGGCCTATGCGGTCCAAGTACCCAATTCCCCCTGGTACCTCGTTTCAAAGGTAGATGTCAACGAGGCTTACGGGGAGATGTGGTACCGCGGCGCGGTAGTAGCCCTCCTGGTGCTTATGTCTATAATAATTTCCATAGCATTCACGGCGTACCTTTACCGGCACAGAGAGGCATACGCGTTTAAGCGTCTCTATGAAATTGAGGCCGAACGAAGGAAAGCCGTGGAGCAGCTGGGCAAAACGCAGGCTATGTATCGCATTGTGGCTGAGAACAGCCATGATGGCATTATTTTTCTGGATCAGGAAGGGAGGATCAAGCAAAGAACACCATCGTTCTTAAGGATCAGCGGCTATACCGATGAGGAAAGGCTGGGTCGGACGGAGATGGAGCTGGTTCATCCCGAGGACAGGGAGAAGTTCCTTGAAGCATGGAACACTGTCTTGGAACGCGCTAATTACGTCATGAAATCGGAATATCGCATCCTCCGCAAGGACGGGAAATGGGTCTGGCTCGAGACGGATATGCAGAACTTCCTCGGAAATCCGGAAGTCAACGCCGTTGTGCTAATCAGCCACGACGTAACCTCACGAAAGGAATCCGAAAAGAGCCAGATGCTCCAACTTGCGGCAATGTCGGCCGCGGCAGATGCGATCGTAATTACTGACATTAAAGGTACAATCCAGTATGTCAACACTTCTTTTACAGAGTTGACCGGGTATTCTTACGCGGAAGCAGTTGGACAGAACCCGCGTGTTCTGAAATCCGGCCTCCAAGATCCGTCATACTACAAAGACTTATGGGACACTATCCTGAGCGGCGAAGTATGGCGCGGTGAGCTGGTCAACAGAAGAAAAGACGGCTCCACCTATCAGGAGTCGATGTCCGTCACGCCCATCAAAGATGACAAAGGCGAAATAAGCCATTTCATTGCGGTAAAAAGAGATATAACCGAACGAAAACGTGCCGAAGAGGAACTGCACAGCTCAGAGAAGCGGCTTAGAGCCGTCTATGACGCCATCCCGGATCTTGTCTTCCGGATTTCGGGGGATGGGACGTTTATAGACTATAAGGCGGACGATAAAGACCTTTATGTACCCCCCTCGGCTATTAACGGCCGTCGGGCCTGCGATCTTCTCCCTCCGGACCTCGCCAAATTGATCGAGGAAAAGACCGGGGCTGCTTTGACTACCGGCAAAATGCAGAACTATGATTACGAACTTCCAATTCCGGGCAGAGGCATCCGTGAATACGACGCCAGGATGGTTCCATCCGGCCCGAACGAAGTTATAGCTTTTATTCGAGACGTCACCGACAGCAGGCGCACCCTGGAGCAGCTGCGCCAGAAAGAGGAGCAGCTTTCGCTGGTGTTCGATAACATGACAGACGTGCTTTTTAATCTGAGAGTCGAACCGGAGGACCGTTTCAGATTTATCGAAGTTAACAGGACTTTTCTGCGGGCCACAGGCTTCACCGAAGAACAAGTCATTGGAAAGGATTTCAGGGACGTCCTTCCGCTTTCGGCGCATGACCTTGTTCTCGGGAAGTATAAAGAGGCGATCGATACAGGGCGGCCGGTTTATTGGGAGGAGGCATCGGAATATCCGGCCGGACGAAAAGTCGGAGAAGTGTCCGTCGCCCCCATCTTCAACTCCCTCGGTAAATGCACAAATCTGATTGGGACAGTTCACGATCTGACTGAGCAGAAGAAGTCTGAAGAAAAGCAAAAGTCACTCGAAGCCCAGCTCCTCCAATCACAGAAGATCGAAAGCATAGGACGCCTGGCAGGCGGTGTCGCACACGATTACAACAACATCCTTGGCGTGGTACTCGGATACACTCAGCTCATTAACAGGAAGCTTGAAAAGGACAGCCCCGTTTACAGATACATAGAGCTGATAGATTCAGCGGCAAAAAGAGGGGCGAATTTAACCAGGCAGCTCCTTGCATTTGCGCGTCAGGAAATTATCTCGCCAAAACCTCTTAACCCCGACAGCACTATTTCATCCCTCCTGAGTCTCCTTAAGAGGACCATCGGCGAAGATTTGGAACTGAAGTTCGTTCCGGGGAGCAAACCGTGGAACATAAACGCGGACCCTACTCAGTTCGATCAGGTATTGCTCAACCTTGCCACAAACGCGAGAGACGCGATACAGGGAGTCGGTTCAATAATCATAGAGACCAGCAAATTCACCCTGAATGAAAATGAAGCAGGGGGACGCTTGAATCTCAGGCCCGGGGATTATGTCGTCATCGCAGTCACGGACAATGGAAAGGGAATGGACAGCGAGACAGTGGCTAAAATATTTGAACCTTTCTTTACCACAAAGTCGAGCGGAAAAGGAACAGGGCTCGGCCTGTCGACTGTTTACGGAATAGTCAATCAAAATGGCGGAGCCGTAGAGGTCCATAGCGTGGTAAACGAAGGGACTACCTTCAGATTGTACTTCCCGAGGTATCTTGGTGAAATCAAAGAGGCTGCGTCTGATGAAGGAGCCGTGGACCTTTCAGGCACGGAGACAATCCTCGTTGTCGAGGATCAGGCGGAACTCCTCGAACTGGCGAAGAACATACTGGAAGATGAAGGCTACAGAGTCCTGACCGCGTTGACGCCCAGCGAAGGCCTCCTCATTGCGGAGGCTTTTGTAGGTGAGATCGACATGCTCCTGACTGATGTCATAATGCCCGTCATGAATGGAAAGGAGCTCAACGACAAGATAAAAGCAGTGAGACCGAATTTGAAGACCGTGTTTATGTCGGGTTACACCGCTGACGTTATATCCAACCGAGGAGTCCTGGCTAAAGGGGTGGAGTTCATCCAGAAACCTTTTACTCCCCAAAGCCTTGCGGCGAAGATCAGGGAGGTATTCGATTCGCGCTAGGAGGCGATCCCGCTCGCTTGCATGAGCATCTCGACGAAAGGCGGTGTTCCAATTTAAACAGGTTTTGTATCTTAATTTTGTGGCATGCCGACGGATCTTTAATGCGGCGGCGTTGCTTTGTACCCGCAAATGGCGGAAGTTGAATGAGAGGCCGTAATGAATGCGAAGAACAAACAAGATAAGAATGTGAAGAAAGGACGTTTATCTCACGCTGGTCCCGTAGCCCACAGCGGTAAGCCCGATCCTGAGAAGACGCTCGCCATCATCAACTTCTCGATAAACAAAGTCGGTGAGGCGGCTTTTCTGAGTGACAAGGATGGCAGGTTCCATTTTGTCAATGAGGAGTCGTGCAGGAGATTAGGCTACACGTGTGAAGAACTTCTGGCCCTCAGCGTGCCTGACGTCGATCCTGATTATTCAATGCACAGGTGGCGCAGGTATTGGAAAGAGCTGAAGGCGAAAGGCTCCGTGACTTTTGAGGGGCGCCATCAGCGGAAAGATGGCTCTTCCTTCCCCGTCGAAATTAGCTCTAATTACTTTGAATATGACAACCAGGGGTTCAATCTCGCCTTGGTTAGAGACATAACAGAAAGAAAGCGGGCAGAGGACGAATTGCGTTTGGTAAATCGCAAGCTACAGGCGATCACCACCTGCAATCAGACTATTCTAAGGGCTGCGGATGAAGAGTCACTTCTGGAGGAGATCTGCGGCGTGATGTGCCGTGAGGCAGGCTACAGCATGGCATGGGTTGGATATGTTGAACACGATGCCGCTAGACTGTTCGGCCCATCGCGTCGGCCGGCATGAACAGGGAATACGTCGCTAACGCCGTGATAACCTGGGATGGAGGGAAAAGGCGCGGCCTTGGACCCACCGGCACAGCGATCAGGACGAGAAGCACCGTCTACATCCAGGATTTGGCCGCCGATCCAAGAATGGCGCCCTGGCGGAAGAACGCAACTGCGCATGGGTTCCGCTCGGCGATTGCCCTTCCGCTTAAGGATGAGAGTGATAACGTCTTCGGGACGCTCAACCTATATTCCTCAGAAGTCAACGCGTTCGTCACAGACGAAGTCACACTCCTCGAGGAACTCGCCACCGACCTGGCATTCGGCATCGTCTCAATTCGCACGCGAAATCAGAGAAACGAAATTCGGTCGAAGCTCGAGGAACAGTATTCGACTCTGAAGAGCTTCATCGAGAGCACAAACGAACCAGTCTATGCCGTGGATCGCAAATATAAGTATACTCTGTATAATGAGGCGCATGCCCGGATGATGCGCGTTCTTTATGGAACCGAGATTGTCATCGGTGGTAACAGGTTGGACTACATGACAGTCACGGAGGATCGTCAAAAGGTAAAAGAAATCATCGACCGCTCCCTCAGGGGAGAGTATGTGGTCATGGAAAGATACTGGGGCCGGGAAGCCACCGCACGTCATTTCCTAAGGACTTCACACAGTCCAATCACGGCTGAAAACGGCGCTGTGGTCGGTGTCGCCGGATTAGCCCAAGACCTTACTCAGGACAAGCAAATAGAGAACGCACTTCTTCAAAGCGAAGAGGGATTGCAGGAAGCACAGCATCTTGGTCGTATTGGAAGTTGGGAATGGAACGCGCAAACAGATGTCATCAAGTGGTCCGCACAATACTACAAGATATACAAGGTTGATCCCTCAAAGCGTCCTCCCGGTTATGAAGAGCATCTCAAAGCCTATGAGCCGGAAAGCGCGAAGCGTCTGGATGGTGCGGTGAAGAAGAGCCTGGCGACTGGAGAACCGTATGCGCTCGACCTTGAGCTTGCCGGGCCTAAGAAGAATCGCCGTTGGGTTACTGCGCGTGGTGAGCCCATATACGATGAGTCCAGACAGATTATTGGCATTCGAGGGACGGCCCAGGATATTACGGAGCGCAAACGCGCTGAAGAGGAACTCTCCAGTAGAGAAGAACAGCTTAAGGCGGTCTACAACGCAATCCCTGATCTCGTCTTTCGACTCAATGGGAATGGCGCGTTTCTCGACTATAAGGCGGACGAAAGAGATTTGTATGTGCAGCCCCAGAAGATAAAAGGGAGTCGGATCCGTGAGGTGTTGCCGCCAGACGTGGCGGAGCTCATTGAGAAGAACATCAAGGCCGCCGTGGAAACTCACAAGATGCAGAGCCTTGATTATAAGCTGACATTCCCCGGAAAAGGGGTTCAGTATTTTGAAGCGCGAATGGTACCCGCCGGAACCAACGAAGTGGTGGTCTTCGTCCGCAATATTACCGATCGCAGACAAATACTTGAACAACTCCGCCAGAAAGAGGAACAATTGTCCCTTATTTTTAACAACGTGGTGGATCCCATATTTAACCTCCAGGTTGAACCGAATAACATTTTCCGATTCATTGAAGTGAACAAGGCGCTGTTGAGTCATACAGGCCTGACGAAGGAACAGGTAATAGGAAAGGATTTCCGGGAAGTAGTCCCAAAACCTGCGCACGAACTCGTGCTTCAGAAATATTCCGAAGCAATGGAAACGCGCTCGCCAGTGTATTGGGAGGAGGTCTCCGAGTTTCCCACCGGCAAGAGGCATGGCGAAATGTCGCTATCCCCGATTTTCAATTCGGAAGGGCTTTGCACTAATCTTATTCAGACAGTCCACGACGTTACCGAGCGCAGGGTGTTGGAGGAAAAGCAGAAATCACTTGAAGCTCAGCTCGTTGAGGCGCAGAAGCTGGAGAGCATAGGGCGTTTGGCCGGCGGCGTCGCTCACGACTATAATAACGTGCTCGCCGTGGTATTGGGCTACAGCCAGCTGATTGGGAAGCGATTGGACAAGGAGGATCCCCTTCGCCGCCACATGGAAACAATAGAGTCCGCCGCGAAAAAAGGGGCGAGTCTGACCAGACAACTCCTCGCATTCGCTCGCAGGGAAGTCATCCTCCCTAAACCTTTCAATCCCAACGACGCCATCCCTTCACTTACAAAACTTCTTCGAAGGACGATCGGCGAAGATATAGATGTGCGTTTCATTCCCGGGAGCAAGACATGGAACATAAGCATGGATCCCACCCAGTTCGACCAGATATTGCTTAATCTCGCCACCAATGCGAGGGACGCAATAGGCGGAGCAGGGAACATTGTGATCGAGACAAATAACTTCACCCTAAAAGAAGGGGAAGTTATCGGTCGAATGGACATGAAGGGCGGCGATTACGTCGTCATAGCGTTCACCGACGATGGGAAAGGAATGAGTAACGAGATAATGCAAAAAATCTTCGAACCGTTCTTCACCACCAAGCCAACGGGACAGGGAACGGGTCTTGGACTCTCGACGGTATACGGAATAGTAAAGCAGAATGGAGGGGCCATAAATGTCTACAGCGAGGAAAATGTCGGGACCACTTTCAGAATATATCTGCCCCGCTACTATGGTGAACTCATTCAGGGTGACGCCGAGGAAGAGACGCTTGATTTATCAGGAACTGAGACGATACTCATAGTCGAGGATCAGGCGGAACTCCTCGAACTGGCGAAGAACATACTCGAGGAGCACGGTTACAAAGTATTGACAGCATTGAATCCACGCGAAGGAATTTTGCTGTCCGAAGCATACGTTGGCACCATAGACCTCCTTCTCACTGATGTGGTTATGCCGGACTTGAATGGCAGGCAACTTCAGGACAGGATCGTGTCCATGCGACCAAACATCAAAACCGTGTTTATGTCCGGTTATACTGCCGACGTAATCGCCACCAGAGGAGTGCTTGACGAAGGCGTTGATTTTATTCAAAAGCCTTTCACTCCATACGACTTCTCAAAGAAGATTAGAGAGGTCCTGGGCTCGTGATTTGATTCTTCTCATGTGTTTGTGCGGGGCTCTGGCCGGAGGAACAATCGGCCTGCTGGAACAACTTACCAGTTGCTGCCAATTAGTTATCTCCGGATGGTTTGGCGCAAACGGTCGCTTTTTTTGATATAGGGTGGGTCGAGCCGCATTTAGAACGAAGGGATCATGATGAAAGCCTTGGTTGCTGACGATGTGCCGATGATAAGGAAGCTCATCGAGTTTCATTTGCGCGAGATGGGCTTTGAAGTCTCAAGCGCTGCCGATGGTGCAGAAGCGGTCACACTGAGCAGCAAAGCAAAATTCGAGATAATTTTGTTGGATCTGATGATGCCGGTGTTAAGCGGGCTCGAAGTGCTGAAAAGGATTCGTTCAACAGGCCCGAACTTCGACACTCCTGTCATCATTCTTACCGCCGATGGTACGCACAATAATGTCGAAACAGCCTCACATTATGCAATAAGCAGCTTTCTTGTGAAACCGGTGGATCAGAAGCTCTTGAGGGATAAAGTGACCGAGGCGCTTCGCCAAAGACCACCAAAGGAAGAGTAAACTTCTTATCTATATTGCCAATTGCGACACTTGAGAATATATTGCCCGCCTTTTCCATATTGTCCGAAAAGCTTCTGCGTTACGTTTTTCATGTGGAAACATGCGCCAATATCGCGGATAGAACGACGCTTTGGCGATTCAATTAAAACATTTGGAACTTGGAATAAGAATCAGGTT
Organism: Bacteroidota bacterium; assembly: GCA_021812985.1. Taxonomy (GTDB): domain Bacteria; phylum Bacteroidota; class Ignavibacteria; order Kryptoniales; family JAKASW01; genus JAKASW01. Next base: position 3,575 of record JAKAMG010000052.1, on the reverse strand, counting down.
GGAACGCGCGTGTTCAGACCAGCTTCGCGATCGCGACCCGATTACGCGGCCGCAGTTGACAGGGGTATTTATGCAATATGTGTGGCAGGGCTTAAACGCATCCTATTTCCATTTCTTAGGCAACCCGCTTTCTCCGGGAATTTTCCATCCGGTTCAGGCGGCATTTGATATACCGAGACACTGACTTGCAGCAAACGGAGAATGTCTCTTAGGTTGGAGGATTGACCAATGACTTACTGGAAGAATGATACGGATAATTCTAAGAAAGACGGAGCATATCGAAACGATATCTACCAGGATTTGTTTGAAAACAGTCATGAAGCGATTCTCCTTACGACTCCAGATGGACATATCATGGCGGCTAATCCGCAGGCGTGCCGTATTTTCGGCGCAAGCGAAGATGAGCTCAAGGCGCTCGGAAGAGGGGGCGTAGTCGATGTCACGGATCCAAATGTTGCGAAGGCTCTTGAAGAAAGGGAGCGAACTGGACGATTCAGCGGAGAGCTGACTCTCCTCAGGACAAACGGAGAGAAGTTCAGCGCTGACGTGTCTTCGTCTGTATTCGCAGGCCGAAACGGCGCGAAGGTAACGAGTATGGTTATCCGGGATATCACGGTTCGGAAGGAAGAGGAGAAGGCTCTTGATCGACTGAATCGGGTTTACGCCGTCATAAGTGAGATTAACCAGACAATATTGCGAGTGCAAGATCGCGAAAAGCTATTCTCAGAGGCCTGTCGTATAGCAGTCGAATACGGCCGGTTCAGAATGGCTTGGGTCGGAATCTTGCGCGATGAAGAGGGAATTGTCGAGCCGGTTGCGAGCGCAGGAAATGAAGAATCATACCTTAAGACAATGCGGACGGTTCGAATTAATGATGGTGCGAACGGGCGGGGACCTACAGGGAGGGCGATCTGCACGGGTAAGTACGCCACGTCAATCGATATAGCCAAAGATCCGGACATGCTTCCGTGGAGGGAAGAGGCTCTCAAACGAGGATACGGCTCGTCCATCGCCCTTCCCATCAGGATTGGTGAAAGAGTCATGGGAGCCTTGACTATTTACGCGTCAGAGCCCGATTTCTTTGCCGAAAGCGAAATCGAACTACTCCAAGAAATCGCTGAAAACATATCTTTCAAGCTGCGGGTGCTGGAAGAAGAAATAAAGCGGAAAGCGGCAGAGACCTCTCTTCGCGAGAGCGAGGGAAAGTTTCGCGCGCTGGTGGAGGGAACTAGATCAGTGATTGTGATACATGATGGCGAACGTTTCCTGTATGCGAACCCCGCTTCTTGTGAAGTCTCCGGCTACACGCTTGAAGAATTGGCCGCCGTGAGGCCTTTTGACCTTATTTTTCCTGACGACCGCGACGTTGTGCGGAAAATACTGGAGTCAAAGCGAGCCGGAACAGACGATGGGAAACGTCACGAATATCGAATCCAGGGCAAATCCGGCAAGCCAATATGGATCGATTCGACGGGTGTCATGATTGACTACAACGGAACGAATGCCTTATTAATTTCCGCGGTTGACATTACCGAGAGGAAATTGCTCGAAGAGAGGCTTCGTGAACGTACGCGTTATATCGAGACAATCATGGAGAACTCTCCGATCGGGTACGTTGTGCACTCAATTGACAACGGAGAGATGCGTTTTATAACACACAGTTTCGAGGACACATACGGCCTTGATCACGGAACAATCGACTCCGTAGAGACCTTCTACCGCAGCGTCTTCCGTGATCCGGGAACGCGTCAGCGGATGAAGACGATGTTTAGCGAAAGTCTCTCAACTGGGGATCCTTCCAAAATGCGCTGGAACAACGTCCCAATTCAGCTCGCCTCTGGTGAAACCAGATACGTGTCGATTTTTAACGTCCCTGTCGAAGATCAGAATCTCATGGTGTCGGCAGTACAGGACGTTACAGAACATGTACTGGTTGAAGAAGCATTGCGAAGCAGCGAAGAAAGATTTCGCACCCTTGTTGAACGTTCCGCCGCGGCAATTCTCATATACGATGGCAAGAAGATGATTTATGCCAATCCGGCGGCTTCTGTGCTTACAGGATATTCGAACAGCGAGCTTTTGGGAATGGAACTCAGATCACTCATCCACCCTGAGAGTTTCGAAATTATTTCGAAGAATTCGGCCGAGCGGTTCGAGGGCGCTCGTGTGGAAGGTGAGCAGGAGCATCCCATAATTACCAAGTCCGGAGAGAAGAAATGGGTGGCCTTCTCCGGTACGCGGATAATGTACGATGGTGCCCCGGCGCTCATCGGAATGTGGATTGATGTCTCAGAGAAAAAGCGGGCTGAAGAGAACGAGAGAATACTTCTTGCGGCCATGTCTGGGGCGGCGGATGCCGTGATAGTCACGGATGCAGCAGGCGTCGTACAATATATCAACGATGCCTTCGAGCGCCTTACGGGATATACCAGGGCGGAAGTTCTTGGCCGTGAACTCTCGGTCTCCTCACCACTCGATGCTGATTCATCCTTCGCCGGTTTGGTTCGCAAAGTTCTGGCTTCGGGGAAAGATTGGCGGGGTGAACTGTTAAGCAGCAAGAAAGACGGTACAGTCTATGATGAGGCGGTTTCAATAACGCCTGTTTATGATCGACAGAATTCAGTGACGAGAGTGATAGCGATAAGGCACGACGTGTCTGACAGAAAGGTGGCCGAAAGAACCCTCCGGGAAAGTGAGCTGAAATTTCGCAGCCTTGTTGAGAGCCCTCTTGCTGCCATTTGGATACATGACGGAGAACATTTCCTCTACGCCAATGGTGCTTCTCTTGAGCTGACTGGTTATGACATGGATGAACTCCTCAGTCTTAGAGTCCTGGACCTGGTTCACCCAGAGCATAGGGAGTTGGTGACAAGAATCGCGCGAGACAGAATTTCAGGTAATGGGACACCGAGTCACTACGAATATCAGATATTAAGAAAATCAGGCGAAGCAATTTGGATCGATTTCAGCGGTTCAGTCATAGAATATCAGGGAAAACGAGCTGTACTCGGGTCCGGTTATGATATAACTGAGAGGAAGAAGTTGCAGGAGCGACTAAGCAGGGCTGAGAAAATGGAAGGCATTGCGAGGCTGGCAGGCGGAATCGCGCACGATTACAACAACATGCTCGGTGTCGTGATGGGGTACACGCAACTCATGAAACGTAAACTTACAGCGGATTCTCCTCTCCTTAGGTACATGGATCTCATCGATTCTGCGGCAAAGAGGGGTGCAGATCTAACCAAACAGCTTCTTGCCGTGGCAAGCCGTCAAACCGCTTCTCCGAAACCTATTGATCTTAAGGCTGCGATAGTTTCACTTTATGCTATGTTGGAGGAGCTGGTAAGGGAAGAAGTCCTCCTGCAATTAAATATAGATCAGGATACCAAAAGCATAAACATCGACCCGAGTCAGCTTGACCAAATTATATTTAACATCGTGACCAATGCCTTAGACGCGATAAGCGGGACCGGAACAATCACAATTAAGACTGAAAACATAACGCTTGCGGAGAATGAAGCGAAGAATGGAGAGGACCTGCCTGGGGGCGATTACGTGGCGCTATCAATTACCGA
>JAKAMG010000064.1 GCA_021812985.1 Bacteroidota bacterium | reverse complement strand
TGTCCATGACGGCAATTTCGGAATCAACGCACTTCTTTCCGGCCAAATTTATCTCAACGGGATCCTCGAAGTTCTGACAGTTGTCGCCTCCTCCGAACTGCGTGGAGAGAGTAACCCCATTCGGGAACGTGATCAGAAATCCCTTATTGTTGCAAATCCTGAACATCTTAATACCGCCTCGTTTGTTCTGTCCAAGCACTCCGTAGTCACAATTCCCAACGACAAGATTGAATCGGTTGCCGATGAGAGGATTAGACCAATATTAATAGGGATTCCTCGCAGAGAGACCCCTGTGCTGAAAACTACCAGAGTCAGAGACTTTGCGGCAAAATTAGTTCGCGATGTCGGCGGGGGGGTAGGGAATGAATGCGAGCTTCAGTTGGAGGTGGCAGCGGCGAGCCCATTCTGCCGCTCGTACGCGTGGTTGATCTTGGTCGGCGTTTTTACCCACTCTTTCCCGTTCCAGTATCTGACTCCCTCCTTCAGCGCGTCGAGATACTTCTGATCGAAGGCGCCTTGAACCAGTCCCTTCGATCTTAGCTCTTCGAAGGTGCGGACAGTGCCAGAGTTGTACTTAACGTCAACGACCCTCATGCCGTTCGTCTCGAAGACGTATTGAAACCCCCAGAAACCGGGAACCTGGTCATCGCTTCCCGATAGGACCTGAACCGACAAGAGGCTATCATTTCTGCCGGGACGAATTGTTGGGAAAAAGCGTTGTTGCTCGGCCCACTCTATACTCGACCTCGGTAGCCTTACGTAATACACTTCGGCGTCCGACAGATTCAGTGAAAAGCCTGGCGTCTCAGGGCTCTCTTTGTCTCCGACAATCTTGCTCGGGTCGAGTATCGCGAGGAAGTCAAACTTGCCGCCTGACAATTCGTTATAGTCATTAGTCCCCACGATAGCTACTCGTTCGTCTCCATCTGCAGGCCCACGAAAGACCAGCGGAAAAAAATTCCCGAAGTGCCAATAGCGGCCGATGACATTCAAGTGTCCATCCGTTCGCGCAAGAAATGAAGGAGATCGTCCGTTATTATATGAAACGAGCAGGTCACGTTTTCCATTAGGAAAAGCCTCCGATGTCAGGAAAATCGGCACAAAATCATCATAGTAGCTCGCCCCTTTGAACCTGACCGGCTTATCGTACACTGGCATCTCTCTCAGCAAATGCCCTTCTCCATCGTAAGCCCGCAGCGTTCGCTTCGGTCCATCCTGACGCAAAGGTATCGTAGTCACGACTTCAACCTTCCCATCGCCGTCCAGGTCCGCTATCACGGTTGAATGTGAAAGAAACTCCTGATCGTACAAATAGTCGTTCTTGATATTGAACGCGGACAGGCTCCAAAGCAACTTGTTAGACGCTGAGTAGATGTCCAAACGGTTCGTCGAAATGTTATCATAGTAGTATGAAGGGTACTCGTGGCCCGGAAGAATCGAGTTCACAATGAGGCCCGCGAGCGCGAGCATCGCAATCAGTATCGACGATCCGGTGACGGGATGCCTCCTGCCGAAACTGCCAACACGTCTCCAGACTGATGGGATGCTGACTTCCCTATACTCCGCCAATTCCCTTTCTGGCACGGAGAAGTATGGTTCGAGCTCGTTCCGTTTTCTTACCAGGGATTTTTGGACCAAAGAGGGGACAGACTCCCCCCGTGCCCCTGTCTCCCGGGCAACCTCTTCGTAGTACCCCCTTATCTCATCGAAAAGCATCCTGCAGCCGGAGCATTCGGCGAGGTGCCTCTTTATATATTTTTCCCGACGCTTGACGCGCGGTTCGCCCAGAACAAGGAGTTCCAGAGTATGTTCGTCAATATGACTCACTCTACTTCAATATTCCTTTCAAGACTATATCAACGCTGAAAAAGTCACCTCTCTTTCAGCCTCTTCGCTACTTCGTCGCCAGTAAGCCTCGACAGATATTCGAGCTGGTTCCGGTGAGAGGCCCTGTACTCCTTCTCTGTCAAACCTGCCAGCTTCTCGGACAGGAGCTCCCGGAGCCCTTTTTCATTTCCGTCACCTGAATACGACCGCGTCAACCTCTCCTCAATGACCTTGAAGTAAATATCGAGAAGATCCGGCCGAATTCGCTTTTTCTTCGAATACAGTGGCCCCTTCTTCTCCCTCATATTCTGAAGCACATCGCCGACGATCACCGAAAGATAACTCGCATCTAGCTTATCTTCTACAATTTTTGCCGTTTCCTCGTCTTCAGGGTGGCGCATGTAAACAGCTCGGAATGCAACGGCCACAACTACAAGCGGAACTAGCCTCGAGAATTCGTTCTGGTCGACGAGAAAGAGCGACAGTTTCCCTAACATAAATGGAATGTTTTCAGTGCCCCGAAGGTAACGCCTCAGACCATGCTCAAGTTCTTCGGGTCCGAACGCTCGGGCGGTCAGGTTGTAGTCCCCTGCAGCGGGGGCAAGACAAGGCTCGCCGAACCGTTCCGTAAGAACCAGCGAATCGAACTGCTGAAGGGCGAGTTTGATGTTCCTGATTATCTTGCCGAGAGAAGGATCGACCTCGTTGTAGAGCCTGAACAAGTTCTGATTCGCCTGAGAGAAGACAAGCCTCCGAAGGTGCATCAACATTTCTTCATCGGACATAGTTTCGTGCTTGTAAGCGGCAAAGTAGGCGTGGATATGCGGAAAGTCTCCCGTTTCTGCAAAGGCAAAGAGGTCGGCGACGCAATCGTACGCGAAGTCGCTGATATCCATGTTGAGAGTCCGCCGCAAAATGGATTCTCCTGTAAGCCGCCTTCTCACGTAAGGCACTGCCAGGGAATGACACACCCCCACAAGGTCGTTAATGTCTGCAACCCCCTGCCGTCCGACAAGGACGGCACGCAGCGCTGTTGCGGCAACCGACTTGATGGACTTCGGAGAGGGTAATCCTTCCGTTGAACCAATCTGCAATGTAAAAATCCCTAACTAAAACCCAAACCTACCTTGATATGGCCGGAAGTGC
>JAKAMG010000024.1 GCA_021812985.1 Bacteroidota bacterium | reverse complement strand
AGAACGCCAAGGGCGGCAACGGATGGTACGGCCAGATTACCGTGGCAATCCTTCAGAATTTCCAGATCATAGGAGGGTACAGAGGCATAGACCACGACCCGAACGGCGGGCTCCTCCACCTCGAGACCAGATTCCCGAACGTGGTTCCAATGATAGCGTTCAGTGCCGGGTACGACAGATACGGCATTCAGACATTCAAAGATGCGTTCCAGCTCGATCAGCGCTCGCTCCTTTATGCGTTCTTCGGCTACAAGCCATATCCGTTCATGACCGTTGGTTTCAACTACTACTGGACGTTCATCCCTCAAGACGGGAAGTACGCAGTCCAGAAGCGTATCGAACCGCGCGTGACATTCAACTTCTCATTCTAAGACAGGAACCTTTGCGCCCCGGTTGCCTGTTAGGGCTTAGAAATGGAGATACAATTGTGAAGAAAAGTTGGTTGGTTATTCCCATGCTGGTGGCGGTCGGACTCAGCAGTCTTCTGATCCACGACAATGTCTTCGCGAAGGAACAGCAGAAACCAAAGTTCGCAAAGAACCTTCAGGTGCTCACCTTCCTGAAATCGAAGGAGGAGCTCAAAGGCTGGATGCACATGATCAAGACGAGCCTTGGCGTCGACTGCGACTATTGCCACAACACCGACGACTTCGCGAGCGACCAGAAGCCTCCGAAGCGGATCGCGCGCAACATGATCAAGATGCTGCTGCAGGTGAGGCAGGATTACTTCTCGTTTCCGAACGCAGAACAGCCGACGTGCTACACCTGCCACCAGGGGCACAAGAAGCCAATCAACGAGCCCAAGGGAGGATTTCCAAAGGGCTGAGGTTCTCTTCGTCGATTTCGGAATTATTACAGAAAGCCGGGCATAGTTGTCCCGGCTTTTTTAATCTATGAGGAGGTTGACAATGACGAAAACAATTATCACGTTCTTCTTCCTGGCGGCAGACGCGGCCTTCGCTCTCCCGAGGTTCTCAATCTTGACCGGCATGTCATGCATAAACTGTCACGTCAACCCGACAGGCGGCGAACTGAGAAACAGCTACGGCAGCTCCGATTTCACGGATGACCACCTGAGCATGGTCCCGGCACACGGGCACGACTTTAATCCTCAGCTCGGCGAGGACATACTCATCGGCGGCGACGTCAGGTTCCAGTATCTGTACGACGGAAACGCGCCAGCAAAGTCAAACACCACTTTTCAGTCCATGGAAGGATCTATCTACTCCTCCCTCCATCTCTATTCCTCGACCCGGCTTCTTGTCAAATACGACTTCGTCAACTCCGCTTATGAAGTCTACGGGATGTACAACTTCAATAACGGAGACTCATACGTCAAGGCTGGTGCGTTCGCTCCTTCATACGGTATCAGGCTCGACGACCATACCGCCTACACGCGCGGAGGGAACTTCGGCTATCTCCGCGGCATTCCGCAGGTAGGGCTCATCTTCGCCCCCGATTACAGGGACCTCGGAGTGGAGATCGGCTCGAAATTCGGAAACTTCCTCGCCACCGCTGCGGCCACCAACGGCGACGGCTACAGCCAAATCAACTTCAATTCAAATAAGGCCTTCATCGGGAGGGTTGAATACCTTTCGCGGGGGGACCTGAACTACATGCTTGGAGGATCGGCCTACCTGTCGAGCGGCGTGGAGATGTACGGATTTCAGGGAGGACTCGGTCTCGACAAACGAATCTCGATCCTCGCGGAATTCGATTGGGCAATGTCACTCCCGAATCCTGACATCCCTCCGGGCTCCACTTCAAACGCGGCCCTCGTGGAAGCCTCATACGGAATAATCAACGGACTCCAAGCCGTTGCAAGGCTCGACTATTTTAAGACCTATGCCGGCGGTCCCGAATACCTGAGGTATGTCTTCGGAGCGGACATATACCCGATACCGCATCTCGACCTGATACCTCAAATCAGATTCAACACCACGAGCGCGGCGGGTGCACCACAGCCGTTCGAGGCACTGGTACAATCACACATCTTTTTCTGAGAGCCGACTCGACTCCGCAGAGATCGGCTCCAGGCCTCGAGGGCGGTACAGCCACTCTTTCAGCGGATGCGCTCGATCCTTAGCGTATTCGTCGTGCCTCTCTCGAGAAGCGGCGTACCTGCCGTGAGAACGTATGTGTCACCTTGCGAGGCAAGCGAGGAAGATTTCAGAATCGAACTTACTTGAGTCAGCATGGCATCAGTGTCGGAAAGCGCCCCGACTTCGATCGGGAAGACTCCCCATATGAGAAGGAGTTTTCTCACAACCTCCACGCTTTCTGTTATGGCGTAGACCGGGACCGGCGGCCTGTATTTGGAGAGCGCTCTCGCCGTCGTACCGGTGTTGGTTATAGGAATTATGAAGGATGCGTCGACGAGTCCGGCAAGCTGGCAGGCCGCCTCCGCGATAGCATCGGTGAAATCATCCCGGACGGTCTTGTAATTCAACTTCCGCTCTACGATGCCGAGCTGGGATTCAGCCATTCTGACAATCGACACCATCGTCCTGACCGCCTCAACGGGAAAACTGCCTGCTGATGTTTCGCCGCTCAGCATGACCGCGTCCGTCCCATCGAAAACCGCGTTCGCGACATCTGTGGCCTCTGCCCTTGTCGGACGCGGCTCACGTATCATTGAGTCGAGCATTTGCGTCGCGGTAATGACAGGTTTGCCGTACTCATTGCACTTGTGAATTATTGACTTCTGGAGGATCGGCACCTCTTCAATCGGGACCTCTACGCCGAGATCGCCGCGTGCCACCATGATGGCATCGCTAGCCTCTATGATGGAATCGATCTCATGCACGGCCTCAGGCTTTTCTATCTTGGCAATGATTCCCTGATGCCCGCCGAGTTCCGAGAGAAGTGTCCTCAGTTCCTTGACGTCAGACGAATGCCTCACGAAGGAGAGGGCGATGAAATCGACGCCGTTCTTCACGCCGAATTTCAGGTCATCCAAATCTTTTTCCGTAAGCGAAGGAATGCTCACATTGACGCCCGGAAGATTGATACCTTTGTGAGATGTGAGTGGTCCACCGTTCACGACCTCGCACTTTATGCTATTTCCGGATACTGAGCTGGCTTTGAGTTCAAGAAGACCATCGTCCATAAGTATCCGGTCCCCGATTTTCACGTCGTCGACTATTCCTTCGTACGTAACCGGGATCACCCCCGCCTCACCGATTACATCATCGATGGTGAGCGTAACGGCTTCACCGTTTCTAAGATCCATCACGCCATTTATCTGGCCAACCCTTATCTTTGGACCCTGCAGATCCTGTATGATGGCAAACCTCTTTCCTGAGGTTTTCTCCAGCTTCCTGATAATCCCGATCTGCATGGCGTGTTCTTCATGTGTGCCGTGCGAAAAGTTTAGCCTGAAGACATCGGCCCCAGCCTCCACGAGGTTCCTAATCTTCTGTTCGGTGTCTGATGCCGGCCCGAGCGTGCAAACTATCTTAGTTCTTCTATTCTGTATACTTGCCAACTTTACGTAGCTCCTTAAGTTTTTCAACAATTTCCACTAGAAAGACCGATGCCTGGCCGCGCAGCGAATAATCAGCGATCCTGGTCAGCGGAGTTTCCTCGATGTTTATCTCCACGACCTTCCCTCCCTGTCTGTTGACTGTCATCGGAAGTTCAGCCGCGGGATATACGACGGCGGACGTACCGACGACAAACATTACATCTGCCTCCTCTGCGGCCGCCTCCGCCTTCTCCCACTCCTCAGTAGGAAGCATTTCCCCGAACCAGACAATGTCAGGCCGGATCAGCCCGCCACACTTCGGACAGGTAAAGGTGGGGTTGTCTTCGAACTCTTCACCATCGTATCTCGCTCCGCATCCCAGGCAATAGTTCCTTTCAATGTTCCCGTGGAGCTCGGCGATATTTTTTGATCCCGCGCGTCTGTGGAGGTTATCTATGTTCTGCGTAACAATGATAAACTTGTCGAAGAGATCTTCCATCTCCACGAGCGCATCATGCGCGGGATTTGGCCTGGACTCCCTCGTCACATGTCTGCGGTGGGCGTACCATTCGGAGACAAGCTGGGGATTCCTGAGAAACGCATCGAAATTCGCCAACTCCTCAGGTCGCAGCTTGCTCCATAATCCATCGTCTCCTCTGAAAGTCGGTATCCCGCTCTCGGCGGAGATACCCGCCCCCGTAAAGGCGACCGCCTTCCGCGCCCTCGCGAGAGTTCTCTGCAATCCTTCAGGGAGCATCAATGAGCCGGTACGAGACTAAGTTGGTGCGTTCTCCCTGATGCGGAAAGAGGGAAATAGCTCACCCTTCCGTCGAGATAATCCTTCAGGAAGTCAGAGTAGTGATTGCTGAGGAGCTGGCCGCATTCGCCGCCGGGAAGTGAGAAATACAACCCATCCTTGCTCATGTCCACAATCATTCTCATAGACGGCCCGATGAGCATCTGGTACGGATCATCGAGCGAGAACTCCCCGTTGTTAACTGTCGTGTTCGTGCCTCCTCTTGGAAATGGCCCCAGGTCATAAACGTCCCTGATAATTCTGTTCGAGCTGAGCGGATGCTTGAGCTCCAGAGTGTGGATCTTTCCCCACATCCAATTGATCGGCCGGCTCCCAAATTCTGTCCTCAATTTTCTGAGCGACGCGTCCAGGCTGGCCGTTAGCTGCAGGTTCAGGAGGCTGTCGCCATTGGCAACGCCGTACAGTTCACCGAGTTTGGCGGGGTCACTCAGGATTCCTTCAAGAACCCTCGTTGGCACATTGCTGATGAGGATGTATTTCTTGTAAAGGGACTCTCCCATCAGGGGTTCAAAGGTTCTCTTGACCATCTCGACGAACGTCAGGTTGAGGATCGACGCGGCCGTGCTCTTGGCATCAATTATGCCGTTGAAATTGCGCAGGTAAACGAGCTCCTTCGGCGAGTATATCTCGCTGTCGCAGGCAGCGAGCACCTTCCCGTTCAAATTAACCATGAAATCAGAATAGTAATCGAGCTGCAGCTCTCTGCAAAGTTCGACGCTCATCGTGTCATGCTGGGAAAGGAAGGACTTAATTCTGTCTATCCTTGAAGATGGTTCGTAGAGATTAGTGAGATAATATGGATAATTCTCCGGAGCGGTACGGTTGTTCGCCGTCGCTATGAATCCATCCTGCGGGTTGAAACTTTCCGGGAGAGACTCGAACGGTATAAACCCCTGCCAGACGGCTTTAGAAGATGTACCTGACTGCGGAAGGAATGGGAGAGGGTAATTTCGAAGGGGTATATTCCCTGCCGCTTTGTAACCGATGTTTCCCTTGGTATCCGCATAGACAAAGTTCTGGGCTGGAGCGCCGAAATATTTCAGCGCACCCACGAACTCGCTAAAATCCTTAGAGGTGTTCATCAGGTATATTGCCCTCACCTCATCGCTCGGCGAGTAAGCCGACCACTTCATCGCCACCACCTGGTCAGAATTCCCGACGCTCGAGTGGGTCGAGCTCATCTGATACGAGTCGGCCATCACGCCGCTCACTATCGGGCCTGGTATGGAGGTGCGCGCTGAAAAGATGGTTGGCGACTCGCCTTTGACTTCTATCGTATCGAGGGTCGATGTAAAAGGGACGGACTTGTTGTTGTACCAGTATCTGTCGGGATTGCCGGAGTCCGGCTTCATGATATAGAAATCAGCATCGTCGGCCATAACGTTCGTCATACCCCATGCGACGTTTCTGTTTCTTCCGATAACTACGCCGGGTGCGCCCGGAAGCGACACGCCAATGACATGGAGCGATGGAGAAGATATCGACACGAGATACCACTTCGCGGGTTCACTGAAGGCCAGATGAGGGTCGTTGCAGAGTATAGCCGACCCCGTGCTGGACCTCGCGGGGGCAATCGTCCAGTTGTTGCTCCCGAAGCAGTCAGGCGACCGCGCTCCTTCAAGAAAAGCCAGAGCCTTAGAGTTCGCTTCAATGAAGCCGTTCAGCGCCGCGGCGCCCCGCCCTCTTCCCTTCGGAGCAGATGATCCCCTCGAATCACCGAACAGCGGAATCAATATTGAAGCCTTGTCGGCTCCGAGACGGTCGTACAATTCGCCGAATACAGGCTTCGTCCACCATGAGATATTGAGCTCCCACGCCATAAGGCGCGCCACGATGTAGCTGTCCTGCGGTTTCCAGGGGGAAGGAGAGAACTGCAGCATCGCGAATTCAGCCGGAAGAACTTTCGCGGTCGAAATGTATGCGTTGATGCCGTTCGAATACCAGCGGAGAATGTTCTTGCTCAGCGGGGATGAGTTGTCATAGATGGAGTCTGCCATCTCGCGGAAGCGCAGAGTTCGGAAAAGCTCATCAATGGGGACAGTCTTGCTTCCGAATATTTCGCTGAGTCTTCCTTCTCCAAGCCGCCGGTACATTTCCATCTGGAAGAGCCGGTCCTGCGCATGGACATAGCCGAGCGCAAAATAAGCGTCGGAATCCGACTCCGCCTGTATGTAGGGAACGCCGAGGCTGTCGCGCGAAATCTTTACCTCCACCCCAAGCCCGGGCACCGCAGACGTCCCGTCTTCCTGCGGCAGCGACGAGGTCCCTATCTTTCGGAGCAAGAGTATGACGCTCACGAGTATGACCAGTATCGTCAGAGAGAAGACGGCAGCGAAAAACTTGAATCTATTCACTCGCACAATTTAGCGAAGGGGGTGCCAATGTAACAATAGAAAGTGTCAGCTGTGCGAGAGTACCCCTCTACTGGACGAAGTTAAAGAGGAATCCGACGGATAATGAGGGGACTAGATATCTGGTCTGAGGCATGAACGTCGACGAGAAAAGGTCGAAGTAACCCAAACCGCCATTAAGGTATAGACCGACGTACCTGTCAACGCGGAGAGTATTTCCGATTCCCGCGTACGCCGAGGCGCCGGAGGTGAACCTGGAATTGGGAAGCGAGTAGCTCATAAAAGAGCCGTTAGTTGGGAAGGCCCATCCGAACAAAAGCCCAGCGGATCCCTCGCCGTACAGTGAATACCCCAACGTTCCGAGCTCCGCTGAGTATATCGGAAGCCTTGCGCCGAGCTGAACGGGCATCAGCATGCCTTGTGAACCTGTCTGATACGACGCCAGCGAAGGGTTGAACAGGCTTATGATTGAGATTCTGACGAAGATGTTGTTGCGAAGGGGCACGGTTCCCTCCATCCCGGCGCCGAGCGACGTGGCGTTCATGAGGAAAGGAGAGTATTCGGGCGCCGCTATCGCTCCCTGCCTCGCGCCGAGGGCGGACATATCATTTCCGAAAGATACCGCTCCGCTTCGCGGCTGAAATTGCGCGGGGATATAATCGATACTTCCGGGACGAAACCCGCTTCCGAGAGTCTGGGCCTGTGCCGCGACCGAGACGACAAAGATTAAGGCCCCGAGTGCTAACCTGTTCCTACTCAGCATAGCGCACCTCAGAAATCATATTTGAACGAGAATAGAAAGTTCGTGTTCGTGACCTTCTCATTGCTCGTGCTCTGTCCGATATAGCTCACATTGTTTATGGTCGTCCCCGGATAGACCAGACTGCTTGTCTCCCACCACCCGTACTGGTAAGCGAGGTCGACGACTATGCTGTTTTGGATGCGGAAGCCGAGGCCGCCGCTGAGGAACTTCTGCGCCTGGGCAGCTTTATCGTTGGCATACGGTGACGGGAGATAGCTTCCACCAACCCTGACGTACGGGACAGTCAGCGAGTAGTTCGGATTTGCCAGCGCAATCTCCAACCCCGCTCTAAAGTTGGTCGTGGACGTAAACGATTGTTTTACTTGGGAGTTCAAATTGCTGATCACAGATGCAGGAAGATTGGAATTACTGAAATCTAGCTGCGTCCAGTCAGTGTACTCGATGTCCGCCGATGTAAGTATTCGCTGTGAACCGCCCGATACACCGACCGAGAACTTGAAAGGAGTAGTGACATCGTACTGGAGCGCCGGCCCAGGATAACCTGACTCCGATTCGCCGTAGCCGTTCGAAGTGGAATAAGGCGCAGGATTACCTCCAGCAGTAAACGTGGCAGTGCCCTGCGACGAATAATTGTCAGTGATGGTCATGTATGACGGGAAGTTTATAGCGGCTCCGACTCTCGCGATCACGTTCCCGCTCTCGTCTCTCATCCGATATAGGAAACCAAACTTCGCGTTCCAGCCTGTTATGTCCTGGTTATCCTGGTCGCTGAGGACAAACTGGCTGAATGTCGGATCACCGTAGACGCCTCCGGATATCGCGCTCTCCGTAAACGTCCTGTTGTACTGATAGGAACCGCTAATAAGATTGAGCGTTAACCCCAGCGAAAAATCCTGTGCGACGTCGATTGCCGCCGATGCCAGCCAATTGTTCAGGCCGCCTGACCTGAATGTCTGACCACTCTGGTAGACGTCCTTGGTCACGAGCGGATTCTGACTCGCGTCCTCAAGGAAAACCATGTAAGAAATGTCCGCGAGCGTGTCGCCTGGATAATACAGGGAAGGTATGATAGAGCTGTTCCTGTTTGTCCCCTTGACGGAAAGTGCCGAATTGAAATCCGCGCCTCTGTTGTATCCGAACGCGACGACAAAGCTCCCCTTCAGCGTCGGGAAGGGATAAACAATGCCGACGTTCGTTATGTCGGTCTGTGACCTTGAGAGCGAATTGCTGCTCCCGAGATACGACGCATCGTTGTTGTTCCCCAGAAAATTCAGGCCGAAAGAGAATTCCGATTGGCGAGACTGTGCAAGACCGGCAGGGTTATAGAGGACCGCGTCGTAGCCCTGCGCCAGGCCTGTCATCGCATTTCCCATAGATACGGAGCGCGCGCTCATGCCGTAGCTGCTCTCGCCGAGCCGCAGCGCATCCTCGGGATATTGCGCGTACGCGCTAATTGTGAATAGGAGAAGAAGGGATATTGAATAGAGAATTCTGCGATTCATACTCTTACCGTTCAATTAAGTAACAACACAGTCGGGGCAAAAATAAGAAATCAAAGTGCCGCGCGGGGGCCGCCCCACTAGATGAACACCCGGAAGCAGTATCAGTGACGGGTCCTGCCTCCGCTCGACTGACGTGAACCACTCTCGTTCACGGCCGGTGTTGCCACTCTTTCCTCAGATCTCGCGAACGAGGGCGCGCCACGAAATTCATATCTCGGCGCGCTCTCCTGATATCCCGGCATTCCATAGTTTTGGCCTGAAACCGCAGGCCTCGCGAACCCTGTTCTCTCCCTCATAGACTCGTAAGCGCGGGCAACGGCATATCTTTGATAAACGCCCTCGTATGATACGCTGCCGTGCCTCACTCTCGGAGCAGGGGCCTGCTGCGGAGGCGGACTGCTCGGAGCTGGACTCTGCTGTGGCGGAGGATTGTAACTCGGAGCCGGATTCTGCTGTGGAGGCGGATTGTAGCTCGGTGCACTCTCGCGTACGCGTGGTTCAGGATTGGACTGAGGCTGCTGATTCGGATTCTGCTGCGGGGGCGGCGAGCTCGGCGCGCGCTCCCTCACTCTCGGCTGTGGATTGGAGGGCTGAGAATTGGGGGTCGGGTATGACGACTGCTGAGGCGGAGCGCTGCTTTCAGACCCGCGCACTCTGACCCTCGACTGATCGACGGCGTTTCCAGCACCCACTGTACCGGGATTTCCTGTATCACCTGCGCGGGTCCTAACGGACGGGGTTGCCTGGCCGCTCGAAGCGCCGCCAGTCGTGCCGTAAGCTCTTCCGGTCTCAGTCGTACCGACGGCCTGCTGAGGGGCGACACCTCCTCCGCCGTAACCTTCTCTGCCGTAACGCGTGTCTCCGCTGTTCCTCGTCCTTGCGCTCAAACCGGATGAGTTGGAATAATAGGAGTAAGGCCACCACGGCGTATAGTAAGGATAGTATGAAGAGTAAAGCGGGCTGCCGTAGTAACTGTACGGTGAATAGTAATTGTAGTACGGGCTATAACCGTAAGGCCACATTGAATAACCGCCGTAGGCATAGCCACCGTAGTAGGGATAGCTGCCGTACCATCCCCCGATGCCGATTCCAAACATCCAGCTATCGGTGTTCCACCATCCCATATCCGGTACAAACATGTTTTGGTAATATAGGCTCCCGCCGTAGTAGGGGTAGCTGTAGTCCGTGCCGTAGTAGTTGCTGATGTAATTGTTCACGACGGGCGCTGAGGTTGTGTCGTATGCGTACCCGGAATCAGCGCTCGTGTAGTACCCCGAGCCGTAGGAGCTGCCATAACCGCCATAGTTGCCTCCCGTGGTGGCAAACTCGGTATAACAGCCGGCCACGCTCAACGAAACCACGAGAGCCAATGCCGAAACAGCTAATTTAGTCTTCATGACACTCACCTCATTTTTTTTGACGCCGGTCTTCCTTTGAACGCTTAATCTCACCTGAGGCGTCCTTTCTTCCACCTTCATCGTGACCTTTGCCGAACCTTTCCCTGCCATCGCCTTTATAATAGTATCCCGGAAATATGAGCGGTACAATGTCGCCGGGCATCGCAGTCCCGGCTGGCTGTGTTAGGATGATCGCTGGTGGGTAGTAAAATCTTTGAAATTCGCCCGCGAGCCCGACTGTACTCAGAGTATCCCCCTTGCCAGATCCGAACATCAATAGAGCCGATGTGACAACCGCAATCATCTTCTCATTTCCTCGCTTCAATTTCCACAACAAAACAGTTCAAAACAAGGTTCTCAGCGAGCATTAACAATTTTTAAGGCCACTTTCATAGACGCTGAAGCGGCCGACGCGGTTACATCGATTGCACGTATTCTATCCTTATGGACCTAAGGCTCCCCGTCTTCTTGAGGTCAAGTATGTTCTTGTAGTCAAATTCGACAGTAAATCCGTTGCCTACGCTCCACTTGACTCCGGCATTCAGATAGCCCGGTCCCGGTTTTGCCAGACTCGTCGAATCGGCGAGGTTGTCGTTCATGCCGAAATTGTACTCAGCAACCAAAGATATATCACTCCCTATTGTCTTATCGACGCCCACATAGAAATTGAGGTTTTTGTTGCCGTCCCCGTTTTCGAGAGAATAGTTCACGCCGCCATGAATTCCGAGATAGCCGAGCATTGAGAAATACTTGGAGCCGGCCGCAAAGAAGCCGGGAGACTTATAAGAGTAACGATCATACCTGGAGACGTAAGCATCCTTCCCCTGCGAATCGTAGCCGAGAGTTATAGCGGGGAACCCGGCCGTCTCGTCGAGAAGACGGAAGCGGATGTTCACGCCTGGAAACTTGTTCCACTCTACAGGACCGGAGCCGATCACGTTTGTCCCGCCGTAACTCAGCCCGAATGTCAGTCGGTTGAAGGCGCCGGCTTCAAGAGACATCAGGACTCCGCTGGCCTCATAGAAATTGACGTTCATCCCGATCATTCCGTTGTGGAGAATGCCTGCCGTCGGCATGTCGATAAGATACCGGGATTCAACGCCGGCATCACTTCCCGCACTTCCGTTCAAGTTTCCGGCGAAAGCAGCGGATGACGTTAGAAGTACAAGCACAAAAGTCCTAAACTTCATTACGATCTCCTTTTAGAATTCATCTTCACCAAATACTTTACGGATGTTCTTCGGCAGTTCCACTTTTTTTGTCTCAGGCTCTGGCTCGTTCAAGCCATCCGGCCTGGTCTGGGGCGCCTTCATTTGCGTGACCTTCTCCTCTTCCAGAGGCGGGTAGGCCTTCACGTACTTTCCAACTATCCCGGCCAGCTCCCGCCCTTCCTTAAGGAGTTCAGTATCCTCGTAAAGCAATATTTTTTTATCTCTGTAAACGAACTCTCCGTCCAGCATCACGTCCGAGATATCGGAGTCGTTGTAGTCTTCGATAAAAGCCCTGGCCGAATCCTCTGGGGACATCCTTTCCAAAGGTCTGGCCGAAAGCTTTCTCGCGTCCACGACGGCAAAGCTGGCCAACTTTCCTGCCTCGAGGCTCCCAAGCCGCGAGCCCATGTTGAACAGCGCCGCCCCGGAGCGTGTCGCGCTCTCGAGCGCGCGAAACGGATCACAGCCGAGCTCCAGAAGTTTTTTCATCTGTATGAAAAGACCCGGAGTCTCCCAGTTAGAACCTATCGCGAAGTCTCCAAAGAAATTCCGTATCGATTTGAAGGTCGCCGCGGTGAGGGTATCCGGGATAAGGACGACCTTCACGCCATTGTTCTTCGCCGCCTTGAGCGAGGCCGCCGGAGTGCCGTTCAACCCGACCAGTATCGTGGAGGCATTGAGGAGCTTGCTCTTCTTGAGGAGCTGGACGATACCGGAATTGAAGTTGGATTTTGTAATCTCCATGTCCTCCGCGTCCTCGTCGGCATGCGTCATGATCCAACCGGGCGAGTCGGAATTGTTGCGCGCGACCGCACTCAGGCCGAAAAGGGTAAGGTCCTTCTGGTAAGGGACGAAAAGGCCGGCCTTCAAATGCCTGTCTACAATCCTTTTAAGGAAAGTGATTTGCTGATCGCTCTCGGCGAAAGCGACCGCGTCGATGCCGGTCAGTTTCACTGCCGAGTACATTCCCCTAGCGCCCGTTTCGTCCCCCACGACCGAAAAAGCCATACCTCCCACGCCGCACTGCAGCGCGCTGAAGAAGGTAAGATGGTACATCTTCTCGTAGAAGTCCTCGTCCTGGGCATCGAGCGCGGCCTCAAGATTGAGGAGCCCTTCCGTCCTCCATTGGGAAACCGGAGAACGGGGCTCCAGTGATCTGCATATCAGGGATTCGGGATGGAAGTGTGAGTTAAAGAAAGTAGGAAGGATGATCTTGCCTGAGAGATCTACGACCTCGGCCTCGGGATATTTCGCTCTCATAGCGCCCGACCCGGGCGCTATTTCTACGACGAGGTTGGAACGGACGGCGATGTCGAAATATCCCGTCCGACGCTCCTCATCGCATGCGAACCCGTAAGCTCCGGTCAAGATCTTGGTCGCACTCATCGCTCCTCCTTATCTCATTGGGCGTAGAGAAATTTGGCGTCAACAAGCTTGTTCACACCGTCCTTGTAGACGGCATACTGGAAGCCCTTTCTGATCGCGGCCCCGCCCACCTCACCGCGCTTGTTTAATGCAATATACGCAAGTTGGAATGTCTTATCAGCTTTTATCTGCTTCGAATGGACTTCGATGGCCCTTCTGATTGCTGTTTCGCATGCTTCCTGAGGCGTCTGACCGTTTTTCATGCTTTCGACGACTAGAAAACTCCCCACGATTCTCATGTTTGCTTCGCCCACACCGGTGGACGACGCCGCGCCGACTTTCCCGTCGACGTATAATCCGGCGCCGATTATCGGCGAGTCGCCTACCCTGCCGTGAATCTTCCATGCCATGCCTGACGTCGAAGTCCCTCCGCTAAGCCTCCCCTTCTTGTCGATCGCCAGGAGACCGATCGTGTCATGGTTGTCCATCAGGTCATCCATGTCGTGCGGTCCGACCCAGTTGTCGGTGCTGCTCATATTCTCTTTCCAGTTCAGCCAGATTTCCCTCGATTGATCCGTAAGTAGATCAATGGGCTTGAAACCGTGAGCGACGGCGAATTCGTACGCGCCTTTTCCTGAAAGCATGACGTGGTTTGTCCGCTCCATCACCTTGCGCGCGACGCTGACCGGGTTCTTTATCTTCTCTATGCAGCCGACTGAGCCGCAATTCATTCGCCAATCCATTATGGCGGCATCGAGCGTGACCTTCATAGTCTCGTCGGGGAGACCGCCATAACCTATGCTTGTTATTGTCGGATCGTTCTCGACGACCCATATCCCCTGCTCGACTGCGTCTACCGGGCTGGCTCCCTCGTTGAGGAGCTTCCATGCTACTTCGTTCGCGCCAATACCAAAGTTCCACGTCGATATCACAACCGGGGCCGAGCTCTTCCCTCCGGCTGGCGGGACAGATGCCGGCATTCCAATCTTCGAAGCGGCGTAGGTGCCCACACCGACCACCGCGCTTTTCTTGATGAAGTCACGCCTTTTCATTTTTCCACCTTATAAGTTGTCGTTCCATCCTTCTTGTCCTCCAGAATCACGCCGATGTTTTGCAGCTCAGTACGGATAGAATCCGCCAACTTGAAGTCTCTCCCCTTGCGAGCATCCGCGCGCATCTTAATCAACAAATTTACAAGGTCCATCTCAATGTCTTTTCGCCCTGCGCCGCCTCCGGCTTCAGATGGTATGATACCGAGCACATCACCTGCAAGCGTCCGAATGAAGCCGTACAGCAAAGTCGCGCCACCGGCCGGCATCGGTGCGCCGGAACCGATGAGCGTATTCACGTCCTTAAGCATCTCAAACAACACCGCGATAGCAGCTGGCGTGTTGAAATCATCAGCCATGGCGCCAAGCCACTCACTGTAATACCTGCGGAGGTTCACGGGCTCTTCAGGCAACCGGTCAAAGTCTGTCTCCGCCATTGGATCAGCCCCAAGCTCCTTCAGCTGACGGATGACGTTCTTCAGGCGCTCCAGCCCTTTGCCAGCCCCTTCGACTGCCCCATTAGAATAATCCAGCGGACTCCTGTAGTGGCTCTGAAGAATGAAGAACCGAATCGTGGTCGGATCAAATCTGGCAAACGCATCCTTCAGCGTCACGAAGTTTCCGAGCGACTTGCTCATCTTGGTTCCGTTCACCGTGACCATGTTATTGTGGAGCCAGTACCTGACAAAAGGCTTCCCTGTTGCGGCCTCGCTCTGCGCGATTTCACACTCGTGATGCGGGAACTGATTGTCCAGGCCGCCGCCGTGAATATCGAACGTCTGCCCAAGGTATTTCATGCTCATCGCTGAACATTCGAGGTGCCAGCCGGGGAACCCGTCGCCCCAGGGGGAGGGCCACCTCATGATGTGCCCTGCTTCGGCCTTCTTCCAAATTGCGAAATCAGCGGGGTTGTGCTTCTCGCTGCGGACATCTATCCGCGCGCCCGCAATCAGGTCATCCACTTTCTTCCCCGACAACCTTCCGTATTCCGGGAACTTCGCTACGTCGAAGTACACATTGCCTCCCGCCTCATAGGCGTAGCCGGCGGTGACCAGCGCCTTCGCGAGCTCGATCTGTTCCACGATATGCCCGGTGGCGCGCGGAGATATGTCGGGTCTCACGACGCCCAGACGATCCATGTCCTCAAAGTAGCTTCGCATGAATGTCTCGACGATTTCCATCGGATCGACGCGATCCTTCCTGGCCTCCTTCTCGATCTTGTCATCCCCCTCGTCGGCGTTGTCCGTGAGGTGCCCGACATCAGTGATGTTCTGGACGTAGAAGACTTTGTAGCCGACAAACCTGAAGAACCTAACTATGGCGTCGAATGACACGTAGCTCTTGCCGTGCCCGATGTGAGAGTGGTTATATACCGTCGGACCGCAAACATATATGCCGACCTTCCCTTCGGACATCGGTACAAATTTTTCTTTTTGCCGTGTGAGTGAGTTGTAAAGAAATATGTCTGTTTTCATTTGAGTCCGATTAGTTCTTTGGCGCCTGAAATGCCCGACTGCGTCACGTCGTCCCCGCTGAGAAGCCTCGCGACTTCAAGTACCCGTTCGTCTTCCGATAGGCGGACAACCTGAGTGACCGCCCTCTTCCCTTTGACCATCTTTTCGACGCGGTAGTGCGCGTCCGCCATGCCGGCAATCTGGGGAAGATGCGTGATCGCAATTATCTGGTGGAAGCCGGAAAGGTTTCTGAGGCTTCTTCCGACTTTTGCCCCTACCCTTCCACTAATTCCAGTATCGATCTCATCGAAGACAAGGAGAGGAAGTCGGTCGCTCTTTGCGAGTATCGTTTTGAGCGCCAGCATGATCCTGGAAATCTCGCCTCCGGACGCGACCCTGGCAAGCGGGCGCGGCTCTTCTCCGACATTTGTCGAGATGAAGAACTCGACGAAATCAAACCCCTTATCGGTGGTTTCGTAGAATTCCTGGCCGAGTTTCACCAGCGGCTTGAGCTCAGCTCCACCTGCCTCGGACAGCCTGTTCTTGATCTGAATTTCGAATTTCGCGTTTTCTATTCCAATCTCCGCGAGGACTCCGACTATGCTTCTTGATATCCGCTCGGCTACTTCCCTCCGCTTCGAGGAGAGCCTCTCGGCAATTTCGGATAGCTTAACCCTTGTCGACTCCACGGTTTCAGAGATCTTGTGTATGGTAGCGTCGAAATTCTCCGCGAGTTCGAATTCTCTGCCAATCTTTGTCCGGTACTCTATAGCGGCTTCGAGCGAACCTCCATACTTCTTCCTGAACATCGATAGGACCCCGAGTCGCTCTCTGATTTGTTCGAGCCTTTCAGGGTTGAAGTCGATTCTGCTGCTGTAGCTTTGAACGAACCTGGTAATCTCGTCCACTATCGCCTTCGCTCCCTCGCTCTCTTCCCTGAGGGGTTCGAAGGATCTATCGATTCTCGAAAGGTCCTCGATCTGGTTTCTGACCACCACCAGCTGATCGTGGATAGAGTTCTCGCTGTCGTAAAGGATCTCGTAAAGCTTCGTGGTAACTTCGAAAAGCTTCTCCGAGTTTTCAAGTATCTTCAGCTCAGCTTCGAGCCGGTCTATCTCCCCAGGCTGCGGATCGACCGAGTCAATTTCCTTTATTTGGAATGCGTACAGCTCTCGTTTCTCCGTGAGGGCGTCCCGCCTTGACTTAATCTCCTTCAATTCGGAAATCTGGCCGCTGAGTTCACCATAGACTGATTTGAAATTTCTGACGAGGGTGTCAAGTCCGCCGAAGTCGTCGAGCAAATCTATGTGAGTCTCGGGACGGAGGAGAGACTGGTGCTCATGCTGGCCGTGAAGATCAACGAGAAAGTCGCCGAGTTCCTTAAGCTGAGTCACCGGCAGGGGAGTATCGTTGACGAACGCCCTGCTCTGTCCCTTCTGACTGACTTCCCTCCTGACGATGATTTCATCGTCGCTCTCGATCTGGAGGGCGTCCAGAAGCTTTTTCACCTTTTTGTTCCCTGAGATCGTAAAGATTCCCTCGACAACAGACTTCTCGGCACCGCTCCGGACCTCGTCCGATGTGGCGCGCTCTCCTAGTATCAGGCTAAGCGCGTCAATTATGATCGACTTTCCGGCGCCGGTCTCTCCGGTAATAATGTTGAGGCCTGTGCCGAACTCCAACTCGAGCTCGTCGATCAGGGCATAGTTTTTTATCGAGAGGCTCTTTAGCATGGCTACTTGATGTTGAAATACTTCGCTTCAGGATGGTGGACCACTATCGCCGTCGTGCTCTGCTCCGGCACAAGCTGAAATTCCTCCGTCAGAGTCATGCCGATCCTCTCCGGCTTCAGGAGTTCGAACAGCTTCGCCTGGTCTTCAAGACTCGGACACGCGGGATAGCCGAACGAGTAGCGCG
Source organism: Bacteroidota bacterium (assembly GCA_021812985.1). GTDB lineage: Bacteria > Bacteroidota > Ignavibacteria > Kryptoniales > JAKASW01 > JAKASW01. The sequence goes on along the minus strand of JAKAMG010000024.1, from coordinate 40,625 downwards.
ATCCCTGGTAGCCCTGGGAGAACAGTCTCTTTCTATCGGCCGCGTCTGCACCGTCAATCCCCAACTCAGTCCTCACGATCTTGTGCCAGTACTCTGCCAGCGCCTCGGCACTTTCAACGCTCAGCCCATGCAAGTAGAGATAGTCCTGGTAACCTCCAGATTCGAAAAGGTTCTTCGTGTACTCGCTCGCCCTCGTTCCTATGGTCACGGCCTGTATCGAGATGACGTCAAACTCGCCTGAGTCAACCGGCCTGAAATAGTCTGAGATGCAAAGGAACCGGTCGTCGCTCTGGCGAGGGAACGTGTACCTCAGCCATTCCCTGACGTCGCCGCTCTTCACATCACCGGGCCGCACGCTGTTCCATTTGCCAAACAATTCTTCGTCGGCAGCAGGACGGTAGATGATGAGATCATTGCCTGACGACTGGCAGGGGAAATATCCGTAAACCACCTTAGGCTCGAAGAGCCTCTCCCTCTTCACCTTCAGCTTCTGTTCATCGAGGGCAGGATAGACCTCCGATTCAAGTATCTTCTTGTATTCCTCGTCAGTCTTTCCCTTCCGCGAAAATTGCCATTGCCCGCGCACCAGGGCGACTTCGTTCAGGAATTCCCAGATCTTTTCAACCTTTATGTTGCTGACCACCGCGCTTCCGAAGAAGGGAGGCCGTGGGACTTCGACGTCGGACCTCACCTTGCTCCTCCTGGGAAGAGCCGCTTCCGCGGCCGTCTTCAGATCGCTTCCCTCTCTTCTGTTCAGCTCCAGGGTCTTGTTGAGGGCAGACGAGGAAGTAGTCATGCCATTAATCTGTGCGACGTCCACCCTTCCCGCCTTCACATCCTCCATAAACCTGAGGCCGTCGAAAGCATCGTTAGCGTAGGAAACGTAGCCGTCGTAAGCCTTCCTGAGATCGTTTTCGACATACCTTCTCGTTAGCGCCGCTCCACCCAGCACAACCGGGATCTTAAGGCCGCGCTGTTCCATCTGCTCGAGGTTTTCCTTCATCACGACGGTAGATTTGACAAGTAATCCGCTCATCCCAATCGCGTCCGCCGAATTGCTCTTAGCCGCCTCGATAATACTTTCGATCGGTACTTTAATTCCGAGATTGACTACTCTGTAGCCGTTGTTCGTCAGAATTATGTCGACGAGGTTCTTTCCGATGTCGTGAACATCCCCCTTGACCGTGGCGAGAACGATCGTCCCCTTCTGAGTCCCTTCGACCCTCTCCATGAAGGGCTCGAGGTATTTGACGGCAACCTTCATAGTCTCCGCCGACTGCAGGACGAACGGAAGCTGCATTTGTCCGCTTCCGAACAGCTCTCCGACCACGCGCATCCCGTCCAGTAGTATATCATTGATAATCTGGAGAGGGGTGTACGTTTCCATAGCCTTCTTTAGATCGCCGTCGATGCCAATCTTATCGCCATCGACGATGCGACGCTTCAGTTTCTCCTCCAGAGTAAGCGTATCGGACGCATCGCTCTTCTTCGCGCCGGCCTTCGCGTCGGCGTAGTAGTTCATCAGTTCAACTAGAGGATCATAGACACACTTCATCTCTCCCATCAGTTTTCCGCCACCTCAAACTTTCTCTCATCGAATATCAACTGCCGGGATATTTCGCGCCCCCTCTCGTCGATCTTATAGAGTGGCATGATCTTCTGTGAGTTAACGATGGCAAGGTCGAGCCCTGACTCAATCGCGTAATAAAGAAAGACTGAGTTCAGGACATGACGGGCATGGACGTTTAATCCGAACGAGGCGTTTGAGACTCCCAGGAGGGAGTACGCACGTGGGAAAGCATTTTTGATCAGTTTTATCGCCTCTATAGTCTCAATGCCTGCCTTTCGAAACTCTTCGTCTCCGGAACCAAGCGTAAAGGTCAGCGTGTCAAATATCAGGTCCTCCTCGCGCATGCCGTACTTGTTCACCGCAAGATCGCGAATGCGCCTGGCCACCTCAAATTTCTTCTCGCGCGTTTTTGCCATGCCGGATTCGTCTATCGTCAGCGCGATTACGGCCGCCCCGTATTTCTTGCAGAGCGGGAGGATCCTTTTCATGCGCTCCTCGCCGTCTTCAAGATTGATGGAATTGATGATCGCTTTGCCGGCGTAACGCTTGAGTGCCTCCTCGATGACCTGAAACTCGGTGGAATCTATCATCAGCGGGAGGGCTACCTGCGTATTGAACCTTTTCATGACTTCGCGCATGTCCCGGACTTCGTCCCGACCTACGTATGCCACGCAGAGATCGAGTATGTGGGCCCCTTCTTTCATTTGCTCCTTTGCCAACTGAACCATCCCGTCATAGTCTTCAACGAGAAGGAGCTCCTTGAATTTCTTAGAGCCGTTGGCGTTGCATCTTTCTCCGACGATTACGGGCGGCGGGTCAAGATGTAGAGCGACGCTTGAATATATCGATGAGACTGAGGGGATGTACGATACCTCTCTCCGTTTCGGCTTAACATTCGAGGCTACCTTGACGAGCCTCGATATGTGCTCAGGCGTTGTTCCGCAGCAACCGCCGATTATGCTCACGCCGAACTCAGTTACAAACCGGTTCATCCAAAACTCGATCTCGTCAGGAGTAAGATGGTAGCAAGCCTGTCCTCCGATGTTTTCAGGCAGCCCGGCATTCGGCATCACGAATACGGGCTTCGGAGAATTCTCGCAGAGATACCTTACGTTCTCCTCCATCTCCTTGGGACCGGTGGCGCAGTTCATGCCGAAGACCGTAACTATATCGTATGGTTCGATGGTCGTCAAAGCGGCCGATATTTCCGTCCCCATAAGCATGGTTCCCATCGTCTCGATGGTGATGGAAACGATGACCGCCACTTCTTTACCCGTTTCTTCAAAAAACTCATGGATCGCGGCAAGCGCGGCCTTGGTCTGGAGGAGGTCCTGGCAGGTCTCTATTATCAGCAGATCGACGCCGCCGTCAACCAGCCCCTTCACCTGAATCTTATAAGACTCCCTCATGTCATCGAACTCGATGTGGCCGAGAGAGGGGAGTTTTGTCGTCGGACCGATTGAGCCTGCCACGAATCGCCGCCGCTCCGGCGTCGAATACTCGTCGGCGGCCTTCCTCGCTATCTCAGCGGACCGCCTATTTATTTCGTAAGATTTATCGGCAAGCCCGTACTCAGCCAGGACTATCGATGCTCCGCCGAATGAATTAGTCTCAATTACATCCACCCCCACATCCAGGAATCCGCGGTGCACCTTCTCCGGCGCTTGCGGTCTGGAAATGTTTAGGTACTCATTGCATCCGACAAGACTCTCGCCGCCGAAGTCATCCGGCGAAAGATTCTGCGTCTGCAGACTCGTTCCGGTAGCGCCGTCAAACACAAGAATCCTGCGCTCCAGAATTTCAAGAAGTTCCTTACCTGTCATTACACTCTGTTTTTAACCAATTTAGCTTTGGTGGCGGGGAAATTCAAACATATTGAGAAACAAAGACTTCCGTGAGCTTTCAGACGGGAAAGAGCCTCAGTCTTCCCGGCTGAGTATGTTCATCCTGACGAGTTCTCCCTTCAGAACTGCGATGATCTTGCGCGTAAGCTCGACATTTCTTGGGTTCACGTGTCGGGCTTCGAGCCAAACTATCCGTTTGGGCTCTCTCGCCTCTTCGTATAGAAGATTCGCATAAACCGGAGGGACCTGCTCATCCTCCCTTCCATTGATCATGATAAGAGGGACTGGAGAAATCCTGCCCACGTATCTCAGCGGTTCGAGTGGACTGAGGAGGAGACCGCCGAGCATTCCAACAAGCTCCCCCACCACCTTACCCTGATATCGACGAACATTGTGTCGTATGAGCCCGCACAGGTTACCCCCTCCGAAGACGACCGCACAAACTGATACGCGTTTGTCGATCGCGGATACGCACGTAGCAAAAGGGGCTCCGAAGCTGTAGCCGATTAGGACAACCCTGTTCGTATCGACATCGGGACGTCTGCGCAGGTAGTCGATCAGGAGCATCACAGTCGGGACCATGTTCAGCGCGGCTTTACGCATTTGGGGAACATCCGATAGAAAACTCAGGAAAGTGTAAGAGTCACGCGGCGTATAGGGATAGTCCGGCGCCGCGATGATCACGTCCCTGATGTCGAGCGCGTAATCTACGGCATGCTTTCCAGTTGTTTTCCCGCCGAGGAGGACGATAACGGGATACCTTCGTGGCTCACTTGCTTTGGCAGGGACGAGCAATCCGCAATCCACGGAAATACCCGCATTGTTCCTCAGTGAGAGCCATTCTCTCTCGAACACGCTGTCTACGCCAAATCGCCTGACCTGAGACTCGACGAGACTACCCCGGGCCCGGAAGAAATAACCTGTGTAATCACGACGCGCTAGATACACGCCGCAAAGAATTAGGATCAGGATTATCGCGAGCAGAATGAGAAGGACAAATCGAAAGGTCTTGCGCATGCGACCACTCCTCGACAAAATATGCCTTCTCCGCTCCGATCGTTCAACTCCTCTTCCCCGGTGTGGGCAAGTCAGATGCTATAGCTGGTCGGGTCCGTTAATCCTGCCGCCGAGAAGGCCTCCTTCCGCTCTACGCAAGTCCCGCACTTTCCGCAGTGGAGGTCACCTCCCTTATAGCATGAATAGGTAATATCAAATGGGACGCCGAGTTCTCTCCCGAGCAATACGATGTCCTTCTTGCTGAGGTCTACAAACGGGTCGGCTATCCCGACACCGTTGTACGTGCCGCTCTTCGCGGCATCAGACATTGCTTTCAGGAATTCAGGACGGCAGTCCGGATATATGGCGTGGTCGCCTGCATGCGCGGCGTAGAGAACAGTCGAGGCGTCTGATGATTCCGCAACACCCGCAGCTATGGAAAGCATGATCCCATTTCGAAACGGGACAACTGTGCTTCTCATCGATGCGTCCTCGTAGTGCCCTTCCGGGATTTCACCGCCGCTCTTCAGCAATGAAGACTTGAACAAATCGTTCACGAAAGGAAGGCGAATCAACATGTGGGGAACGCGGGTCAATTTTGCCAGCTTCTCAGCGGCAGCCAGTTCCTTCGTGTTATGCTTGGAACCGTAGTCAAAGGTAATCGCCGTCACCTCGTAGCGGTTAACTGCCCAGTAGAGCAGCGTGGCAGAATCCAAACCACCGGATAAAGATACTATCGCCTTTTCCATCTCGCCTCTGATTATCTTCTGATTGTCTACTCAAAAATTAAGGAGCGGTGTATTGACAGGCAATTGCCGGTCAGTTGCTCTCCGCGGACTATTCGCCGTATCAGCTCGTAACCGGGTACCCATCTCACAGTCCATTCGCCGCATCGCCCAACTTGCCTGTTTCGTGAGTTGCTCAACTTTTTTCACTTGACATTGGCGAAGGAGGAAATTATCTTAGGAATGATTCCTATTATTATAACTAACAAGGAGGAAAGTACAATGGCAAAATCACTGAAGGGATCGAAGACCTACGAGAATCTGAAGGAAGGATTCGCGGGTGAGTCACAGGCAAACCGCCGCTATCTTTATTTCGCTCGTCATGCTGACATCGAAGGGTACCCCGATGTCGCAGGCGTCTTCCGTGACACGGCAGAGGGCGAGACCGGTCACGCGTTTGGACACTTCGACTTTCTGAAGGAAGTCGGCGACCCCGTCACCAACGTCCCAGTTGGCGACACGAAGCTCAACCTCCAGTCTGCTGTCACCGGAGAGACTTACGAATACACTGAGATGTACCCCGGTTTCGCGAAGACCGCGAGGGAAGAAGGCTTTGAGGAGATAGCGACGTGGTTTGAGACACTGGCACGCGCGGAAAAATCGCATGCCGGCAGGTTCCAGAAGGCTCTCGACACACTGGGGAAGTAAATGGACAGCCTCCGTGGTAGTCGGTCGACTATTTGACCGGCTCCACGGGCCGGTCCATCCTGAACTTTTTAATCGGCTGACAAACCGCAGACTCAAGAGGCTATATAATGGCGAATGCTTTTGACTTCAACGCGAAAGATTTTTATGACGCGGAATCCTACGCTAAAGAGACCGCGCGCATTTTCGACATTTGTAACGGGTGCAGGCTCTGCTTCAACTTGTGTCCCTCTTTCGATGTGCTCTTCAAACGCATCGATGAACTGGATGGCGATCTCGACAAGCTGGGCGACTCAGACACGAAGAAGGTGGTCGACCTTTGCTACGACTGCAAGTTATGCTATCCGAAATGCCCTTACACTCCCCCTCACCATTTCATGCTTGATTTTCCCCGTCACATGCTGAGGGGAAAGGCGATCGAGGCAAAGAAGAACGGCATACCGCTCCGCGACAAGATGCTGAGCCACACCGACCTCCTCGGCACGGTTTCCACAAAGGTCGCCCCGATCGTAAACTGGACGCTAGAGAACAAGCCGCTCCGCACCGTGATGGAAAAGACGGTGGGGATTCACAGGGAGAGAAACCTCCCCAAATATACTAGCCAGACATTCAGAGCCTGGTATCAGAAGCATAAGAGCTCAAAGGCAGAAAGCCCGGCGAAAGACTCAGCAACGGACAGAACGGCCGGAGAAGAGCGGCCGAAAGTAGTCTTCTTCCATACTTGCTCCGTGAATTACAACGATGTAGATACGGGAAAGGCCGCCATACAGGTCCTCGAAAAGAACGGCGTCCAAATAGAGGTTCCACCGCAGAAATGCTGTGGCATGCCATATCTCGACGGCGGAGACATAGACAACGCAAAAAAACACGCGGCCTACAACCTCCGTCAGCTCGCGGATTATGTTAAGAAGGGTTATGACGTCGTCTCGCCGGGGCCGAGCTGCAGCTATCTCATGAAGCAGGAATACCCGATGCTCTCAGATGACCCTGACGCGAAGCTCGTTGCCGCACACACTTACGATCTGATGGAGTACCTTGCGAAGCTGAACAAGGAAGGGAAGCTGTCGACGGATTTCAAGAATTCACAGGGGGAGGTCACGTACCATCTCCCCTGCCATTTGAAGGCTCAGAACATCGGCTTCAAGTCACGCGATGTCATGGAACTGATACCTGACACAAAGGTGGATGTAGTGGCGAAATGCTCGGGCCATGACGGCACGTGGAGCCTGAAGAAGGAATACTTCAAGCTTTCGCTCGAGGTTGGCAAGCCGCTGTTCGAGAAATTCGGCGAAAACACCGCGGCTGCAAGTGATTGCCCCCTCGCACAGCTGCAAATTGAAAAGGGATCAGGGAGGAAGCCTCGCCATCCGATACAGATACTGCGAGATGCCTACGGCCTTGAAAAAGATCCCGGGATTTAAAAGAAAGGATAAACCATATGAAACCCAACATCGGATTGAAGAACGACGACCGTGAAGCGGTAGTCGACATACTTAACAGGTTACTTTCGGACGAATTCCTGCTCTACACGAAGACGAGGAAGTTCCATTGGAACGTCACCGGTCCCCGCTTCCACGATCTTCACAAATTCTTCGAGTCACTCTATGAAGAGCTCGACGACATCATAGACGACGTGGCCGAGAGAGCACGCTCGCTGGGCGGATACGCCTTCGGAACTTTCGCGGAATACGCGAAGAGCGCGCGGCTCAAGGAAACACCGGGCAAGAACCCGAACGAAGATGGGATGCTCAGAGAGCTCCTTTCCGATCACGAGTCGATTATACGTTCCCTCAGGGAAGACCTCGTTAAAGTCGCCGAGAAGTACCATGACGTCGGGACGAACGACTTTCTGACCGGATTGATGGAAAAACACGAGAAGACCGCCTGGTTCATCAGGGCGTTCATCACAGAGAAGTGAACAGAAGCCGCTGAGGTCCGGCGCAGTCATGGAGATGCGCCGGACACCTCGACGGCGAAAAGTAATTGCAGGAGCTGAAACAAATTGAAACCGATTGAGTTTAGCGAGATTAAGAACATAATCGACTACGAAAAGATCAGGCTTGATTTCCGGAGCAGGGTCATAGACATGAAGAAAACGCGAAGGCTGGCAGTTGGAGACCACGTGACGCTCACTTTCGAGAACAGGCATACCGTCACCTTCCAGATAGAAGAGATGATGCGGGTTGAGAGGATCGTCGAAGACGCGAAGATCAAATCGGAGGTGGACACCTACAACGAGCTCATACCGAGGGACAACGAGCTGAGCGCCACTCTATTCGTAGAGGTCAACGAGCAATCGAGGATCAAGCCTGTCCTGGACTCGCTCGTCGGTATGAACAAGGATTCGGTTTTCCTGAAGATCGGCGAAAACATGATACCTGCCGTCTTCGAAGAAGGCCACGCGACCGACGACAGGATAAGTGCGGTCCAATATGTAAGGTTCAAACTAACCCCCGAGCAGACAGAAGCAATGGCCGACCAGTCGGTGGGGATACAGGTGGTCATCAGGCACAGGAATTACAAGGCCGAAGCCGTCCTTCCACCAGCGATGAGGAAGGCACTTTATTCCGATATGACGGAGGGAAAGTCGGTGAACGTTTGGGCCTGAGAAACGTTTTCAAATAGAGGTTGACAAACATGTTGAACGACACACACCAGAGAAAGAAGAGCAGGCAGCGGGACAAGGTCCTCGATGTCGTTAGAGGCACTAAGTCCCACCCGACAGCGGACTGGGTCTTCCACGAAGTGCGGAAGGAAATCCCCAACATAAGCCTCGCAACGGTGTACAGAAACCTTAACCTGCTGGCTGAGTCCGGAGAGATAAACGAGGTTTTGTGCGACGGACAGCTCCGCTTCGACGCCAACAAGGACGAACACTTCCACTTCATATGCCGCACCTGCAAGGGAATATTCGACATAGATGAGACACGCGTAACCTCCCCGGACTTCAAACTCCCGAGAGGGTACATCGTCCATGACGTCAGGATGGATTTTTACGGCGTCTGCCCCGGATGCCAGACGAAGCAATGAGCACGCTGATACCGGGAGGCCTCCACTGTCCCGCCGGTATCAGAACAGATTCACAGTTATAAAAAGGGAAACGACGTCGTCAGTAAAATTGTAGAACTCGTCGTTCGACGAATTCACGACATGATCGTAGTTCAGCCCGATCGTATACCCCGCCGGAAAACCTCCAGATGAAAAGCTTCGCGAAAGTGCCAGCGACAAATCGGAATAGTTGTCTCTCCTCTGTTTGGCGAGAACGACAGTCTCGCTAGTGTCTAACGCCGGTCTGCTGTAGTCTTTTGTCGCAAGCATGAATCCGGCGGAGACATTGATCCCTGCAACAAGAGAGTCCCTGCTAGCTCCAATGTTGAACTGTGTCCCGTGGTAGGAATATGGGTCGTCATACACCTGTGACTGACCGCCGGCAAATTTGGCGACGGCATTGATATACCTCGCCGTGCCTGAAAGATTCTTCCTGAAGAGGAGACTCGCATCAGCGCCCCACTGACCCGCCGAGTAATTCACACCCGCTCCGTAGGTGGCCTGGGACGCGGAAGGTGAATCCAGGACGTAGCTCCTGACTCCTTGCGAAGACTGGCTCCCCCCTCTTCCCTTTCCCTTCAGCACCCCTTTCGAGTGCATGTTGATCAGATTCTTGACCGCAGTACTCACGGTGTCTACACCATAATATCTCTTCGTGCCCACCGATCCGTCCAAATAAATGTAGACATCATTTGAGGGCAATATGCCGACAACGACCCTCCCTAAGTTTTCAATATTGGAAAGAGAGGTCAGCTCGTCATATCCGGTGTAGTTTACCGTATAATAGAGATGAGTAATCAGAGCTTGAGCGGCAGTGAAGCGAAAACTTGCTGTTCCAACGGCATTGTAATTGGCGTAGGCCAAAAAGTCGCCGGAATGGGGCAATGCCCTGTTGAGGGTTCCGTAAAGTGTCAGGAAAGTCTCCAGCGAATCGGCCGGCATTGTCTCCGACATGGAAGTTGTTTCCGAAGTGTCGTCGTCATCCGCAATCCTGCTGAGCTGTATCCTGTAATTTGCCTCCAGGAGGTGGTTCCAGCTGTCCTGAGCAGGATATTCGTTGTAGCTCGAAAGTCCTCCATTGTATGAGAGATCGAAGGCTGAGTAGTCCCAGCCGATATAGTTTTCGAGACTGAGGTTCATGGAAAGGTAGTTGTCCGGCACCTCCGCGAAATTTCCGAACACATTGGAGTCATGAGTGTAACCTGCCTGAATCGAGGAAGTGAACTGGGCAAACGAAGTCGATGACGCCAGAAAAATAAGAGCAAATATGACTCTTTTCATTTGAGCCTCTTCCAAATTGTGTCATCAACTTCAAACCTCACTGTCTTGGCCCAGGTGCGCTTCTCGCGCTTTATGTAATCGAGATAGATTCCCCTTCCGACGACATATATCCAGAACTGGCAGTATGTGAAGTACATTAGGAAGACGAGAAGGAGATTTTTGAATGTGTCCTGCCCTTCGTAAGAGAGGACGAGAATAATCTCCAGTATAAAAAGGACTACTGCGAGACCCCATACGGTAGTGTAAGGACCGGGGAGAGGGATCGCAACGACATGGGTTATGCTTAGTATAAAAATTAGGTCGCTTACTCCTATCGCGAAAAGGAAGATATAGTAGAGCGACAGGAGATAAAGCACCTCGAAGGCAAGGAACTTATTTTGGAACTGCGGTATCTCGCGGACGAACTTAGTCACGACGTAGTTATTTCCCCGGACCCATCTCGTCCTTTGCTTGGTCCACACTGACAGCGTCTCGGGTTCCTGTTCGAGCGTAACGGCGAACGGGATGTATTTTATCTTGTACCCCTTCATGTAGACTCTGATGCTCAGCTCAGAATCCTCAGTGATCGCGTCTTCGTCCCAGCCTTTAAGGTCGTCGAGGAGATGTTTCCAGATTACGAAGTTCGTACCAGGCAGAGTCGAGACCTTGAACAAGGCCCACCTGCCCGCCTGAAGTATAGCCTGAAAGCTGAGCGTTTCTATGCTCACGAACCTCGTCAGCCAGGTCCGGTCCTTGTTGATGGTTCGGAAGTTTCCTAGAACCGCCCCGAGGTCGGGATGGAGAAGAAGCTCAGCGACAAGATACTTCAGCGCGTCGGGGAGAGGCTGGTTGTCCGCGTCGTAGACAGCAATCACCTCGGCATCGGTCTGTCTAAGTCCTAGGTTCAGGGCTCTAGATTTCCCCTTCCCCCCCTCGCCCTTCGGCACGTTGTAACATCGGACCCTTTTGTCCCCCCTTGAAATCTCTTCCACTATCTCGCCGGTCCTGTCCGACGAGCCGTCGTTGATGACGAGTATCTCGAGTTTTTCCTTCGGGTAATCGAACTTCAGCATCGCTTCCAGAGTTCGCCTGATAACCTTTTCCTCGTTGTGCGCGGGAATGAGGACGCAGACGCGAGGATTTTCAAAATGCGTGAGGTTATCGATCGCCTTCTTCTCTTTTGCCGAATTCCAGTTATGGACGAATCCCGCCGTTGTAAGGACAAGCTGGTACGCGATCATAAACCAAATGAAGATGACGGACAGGACGAAGAGCGCCCCGAGGAGGGTTGTGAAGAAATCAAACATGTGCTACCGCCCTTTTTCTTCTGACCTTGAGTATGAAGTAGAGGACCAGGAGGATCCCTCCCGCAATGGAGCCGAATATGGCGATTAACGCCGACGACCAGAGGCTTGTCAGGTCTATGCCGTACGAAACCGTGCTCTCGAGTACAACGAGCACTTTATGCTGTCCGGGGGGAAGGATGATTCCGTAGTGCTGTTCCTCCCTCGCCACAGTGAAATTATATTCGTGGTCGTCGACAAGGACCTCGTACGGAATCTTTCCGAAGGAGACAGCGCATCTTCCGGCAGAACTGTAGGTAAACTCGACGCCGCGTTCAAAAGTCCGCTCGCCGAGTATGTTGCAAGACGCGGCCTCGATATGCGACTGCATTAAGCCGCTTTCAAATGGGTCGACGTTGGTCTTAATAATTTTGATTGAGTGTGTCCCCGCCGGTATCAGGAAAGTCCCCGGCCGGTATGGATAGGCCGTCTTCCCGTCAATGGAGAGTTCGCCCACGTCGTCGCTCAGCCTCAGGGATGTGGCGTAGGGAGCGTTCACACTGTAGCCGTTGCCGTTAAGTTCAAGATCAGCCTGAGGAGCCGAGGCGTAGGCAAATTCAGCTATATCTTGAGGATACGCGGTGGCTTCGGAGTATATAACTGTCCGTGGAGCAGACTGCGCCGCTGAGTTAACCAACAGGTAACTCTCCAAACCGGTTGGGGTGGTAGTCGGGAAAACCCCATTATATTTATGCTGCCTGAAATCAAGTATGTTCAGATCCAACATAAAATCGGAGGAGTCCGGGCCAAGGAGCTGGCGGTAGGTGTTTCCCATCGCGATGTACCTGCGCGGATCGGAGTTCCAGTTTATCGCGGGGTCCTCAACGTCCAGGACAAAGTTATACTTCTGTCTCAGCTGGAGTATCTGATCCATATCGACGCCTATGGAGGACCTCAGAGAAGGGAAGGTCTTTTCGTCATAGACTGTCAGTATGACGCGGGCACCCGGCTTGTTCCGGAAGGCGTCTTCCGCGATACTGAGGAACCGCGAAGTAAATCCTGTTATAAGAGAGACCCGGAAGTCTACGAAGTTGTGCCAATCCTGCGGTGAAGTCTTGTAATAATGAGGGGAACTCTGCTGAAAAAGCTGAACCGGATCAAATCCGAATTTTCTCTTGAAGAGCATCCTGGCGCTCTGATCGAACGGTGTCAGGGTGCTTGGATCGGCCGGGGCGCCATCGCCTCCGAAACTCAACTCTCCGATGTTCACGCCGTCCCAATCGTGCGAAGTGAGGAAGTTATATGTCCAATCGGAGACAGCACGCATACAAGCAGTATCTGTAAGGGCAACAGGATATCGCCAATCCGGTCGGACGTCCTCACCCTTATAGTTCTTCTCGTGCCATTGAGGGTGATCGTCATAAAATTTCTTGCTCACTTGCGGAGGCTCCAACCAGACGTAGACGGTTATTCCATACGCGTGACAGAGCCTGATGAGCCTGTCATAGTCGTACGTGAATTTTGGATACTCATGCCAGCCTGCGACATGAATCGACCTTATGCCCCTGTTCGCCCATTCCTTCACGAGGGTCTCTATGCTTATATTCCTGCGGAGTCCTGGATCGAAGTACATCTCGAGAGCATCGCGCCTCAGTGCGGGATAGAGCTCGAGGTAGTTCTTGATCCACTCTATGAGATACGGAAACCTTGAATAGCCTCCGCTCGTGACCGGATCGAATCGGGCGCTCAGCACGATAAACTTCCCCTTACCGTAAGCGCGCGCTATCGCAACTGGCGCGTCGTTCAGATCGTTTGTACAGATTATCCTGTCTTTCTCCTGCACGTCTATCCTGTGCACGGTCTCAAAAGTCCCCCAACTCATTAGCTCCTCGGGGAAGAGCCTGTCCCTAACCTTCTCGAGGCGCATGACGTTCTGACTAAATTTCACTCCCATGTCGACTGCGAGGGGGTTCTTTGAATCGGTGATAAGCTTCCCTCCTCCCGTTACGAATTTCTCGAGGACTTCATATAACGAGTCGGGAAGGCTGTCCGCCACGCCGTAAGGCACAATGATCAAGTTGTATGAGCTAAGGCTGCTGAGATTGCCCGGGGCAAGTGTGTCCGTCGGAATCCCGACGCTATTGAGCGCGGACGCGAAGCTTTCCTCGTCCAGCTTCGCACCACCGGTTGCGGTGGAGTCCCAAAGAATACCCGCCGATGCGGGGGTCACCTTTTTCTTCTCCGGGAATATCCGCTTCCACAAATTCTCCAGCGCAATCACCACCCTGTCAAAAAAAGTCAGCTCTTTTTCCTTATACTCGACCGGCTCTGCCGCGTATATCCAGCCCGGTTTCAAATCAATATTACGCGAGATTACTCCGGTAATCCGATCGGACGAGACGTCTCGCTTGTCCCTTTCCCCCTTTTCGTTCAGGTAGACCTCCTTTAGATACTGATCTTCTATGGAAATCTTAAAAGATTCCTTCCCTGATATTATAACCCTGTCGGGAAGACGGACTATGTTGCTGCTGTCCCTCAGACTCACGAAAGTATAGCCGAGATCACTTATGCCATCGACGATCTCTTTCAGGAGATGTATCGGCATGAATGGATGGAAGAAAGCCGTCGCATAGCCGTCGCGGACGTACAGGTTTGCCTTCGCCGCAGCTATAATGTCCCGAACCGCCTTCTCTTCTTCCTCCGGGGTCCCGAGCGGAACATATCCAACGTTCTCGGGGATAATTTTTTCACCGTACATATCCTTCTGAATCACGTAAGGAAAATCCTGACTGTAGTCGAGGTCATCCATCACAATTCTTTCCTCGACCGCAGTGGAGAAGACCTTGGCGATTGCGGCGTAATCGATCTCTGAGGCGCCGTAGTGAGGTGTCTCCCAGGCAAGCGGATATACTCCGTTTCGCATCAGCTCTTCCACACCGGTCTCGAGCTTCTGCTCGACGTAAGCCGCGTTGTCGTTTGCTATAGGCTTGTTCAACGCGCTATCCCAGAACTCGTAATCGTTGTCGGTGACGCCGTGATATTGGTGCGTGACACCATGCATAACTATTGTCGCACCGTGCTCCTCGGCGTATCTGAGGGCGTCCACCATGTCAGGCTTGTCCGACAGGGATATCCTCACGTTGTTTGCCGGGTCGACGTAAAACGGGACGACAGCGATAAGAAAAGGTATATGTTCCCCGTAAAGGAGGTCAGTAATTTTCCTGATGCTGTTCGGATCCTCGGTCGGGTCGACATCTTCTATGCGGATCATAGCTGAGTGGAACTCGGGATGCTCCTGGTTCAGTATCTCGTGCAGCTTCTCGGCGAAGAAGATGTACCTGTCTGTCGGGCCGATGTAAGAGAACGGCGAATCACCGAAGAGGTAGAGGTTGGCCGTCTGGATGGCATAAGGGGAGACGACATGCTGCGGAGCGTACGCGTTAGCGAGTACATGCACCTCAGACCTATCGGTTATGTTCATGATCGTCAGGTAGTCGTCGCCCTTCGTGAAGCGGAAATCCTTGTCGGTGGGGACTACCGCGTCAAAGCCCCGGGTGGAGTCGTATGCGACGGGCACGAAGCCATATTTTTCCTGAAGGTTGTGTCTGGCATTCAGCGCAATTATTCCGGTGTTGAGCCAGACCAGCGTTCCCTTGAAATTGTATGCGTCATCCAGAAACCTGTCCGGCGGCTGGCAGTTGCTGGTGAAGCCGTCGAAGAAAACATAATCGTATCCGTTGCATTCACCGGACTTGTAATCGTTTGCCGCGACCACCTTCTTTTGTAGGTCGAAGTGCCCGAGGAGTTGAAAGAGCTGGAGGGCGTCTCCCTTCGCGGGGTTGCCGCGCACATCCTTTCCTTCGTACACTATCAATACTCTGTTCCCGGCCATGACTTCACCACCCAATAGGGTGAGCAACGCGAATGCAATTCTTCTTATCATAGGATTTTCTTCATTGGATTAATGACGGCTGGTTCAGCCGATGTGCCCCGTACGCCTGACCTTAGAGAGATAACCCGAGTCCGATGCCACCATGGCGAGCCGACGTTCGGGGCGCGGCGAACGGGACAAACACGTCTCGGGTAGAGCCATCAGCAGGCTTGCCTGGCGATACGGGTTACGCCGCACGACTGGCTCCCCCTTGGGACTAATACCGAAATAAAAGTCGATCGGATCAATCCTTCCCTTCCCAGCTGTTGTATTTTTCGTACGCGTCTATGATATCTTTGACCAGCCTATGCCTCACTACGTCGGCCTTCTCGAGATAAACGAAAGTTATGCCTTCGACGCTCTTCAGGACTTTTTGAATTTCCACGAGGCCGCTTAGACTCTTCTGCGGAAGGTCGATCTGTGTTATGTCGCCGGTGATGATAGCTTTCGAATTCAGCCCCAGCCTGGTCAGGAACATCTTCATCTGCATGGCAGATGCGTTCTGAGCCTCGTCGAGTATGACGAACGCGTTACTGAGAGTCCTCCCCCTCATGTAAGCGAGGGGCGCTATCTCAATGACATTCTTCTCCATGTACAATTTGAGTTTGTCCTGAGGAAGCATGTCGTCGAGCGCGTCATACAACGGCCGCAGATACGGGATCACCTTCTCCTTCAAGTCGCCAGGCAAGAAGCCGAGACTTTCGCCCGCTTCGACGGCGGGGCGGGTGAGTACAATCTTCTGGACCTCCCTGTTCCTCAAGGCCGAGACCGCCATGGCTACTGCAAGATAGGTCTTTCCAGTTCCGGCGGGCCCGACTGCAAAGACGACATCGTTCTTCTGAACTGCCCTTACAAACTGTCGCTGTCCGGGGGTCTTGGGCTTTATAAGATCGTTTCTGGCTGAAAGCACGACAATGTCCCTTGAGTCGTCCCCTACAGCCTTTCCGTTTTCACCCTCTCCCGAGACGAGCTCCACGACAGTAACCACGTCATCATTGTTAAGGACGCCTGTCTTATCAAGGACGTAGATCAATTCCTTGAAGACCTTCTCGACTCTTTGAGTTTCCTTCTCCTCCCCTTTTATGCTGATGCTATCACCCCGCACGACAATATTGGCGTCAAAGCGGTCTGATATTATCTGCAGGTTAGAATCGTTGATACCGAGGAGAGAAAGGGGATCGACCCCCGTGATCCTTATCCGTTTTTCAACTATGTCCATTCGGAGTTAGAGCCTGAACGGTTATTGAAAAAACAAAACGCTCCTGCCATGTGGGAAATTTGACAGGAGCGTTATTAAAACCAAACGAGATTTTCGTTTTAATACGTACTACTTCGAGGGTTGAGCCGACGCATTAGACATGCGAGCCTTCTTTGCATAGTAGGCACGCGCGGCCGCCTTCTCCTGCTTTGACAGGGGGGCGTTCTCCGGTATCGTCAGCACTTCCTTCGGGTAAATCAAATCCGGATTCTTGATCTTATCGCGGTTTGCGACATAGATCTTGGGCCACTTCCAAGGATCGTTGTAAATCGTCTTCTTCTTGGAAATGTTCCACAGGCAGTCTCTGTTGCGCGCCCATGTACCAACCGTATAAGTATTTGCACTGGCACAGTTCGCTAGACGAGACTTTAACTGGGCATAATCATTGACCAAATTCTGGACCTGGTCAGAGAATTCCGCCGCAAGCGCCAAGCGATTCGCTTTTACCGAATCGATCTGTGCGCCAAGGGCCTCCACATCGGCGCGGTGTGCGCAGAGATCCTGGTCAGACATCTTCATGTAGTTGTCTATCTGTCCGGTCAGGTTCTGGAGTGTGAGCCCGTACGCCTTCATGGCCTCCTGCGTCGTACCCAGCATTCCCATGTACTTCTGCATCTCCGACTGGTACTGCTGGTCGAGGCTGGCCAATTCATTTTTCAAATTGGCGATATCGGTATTAAGCCCGCTTAGCACATTCTTCAACGAATCGCGCTGGGCAGTCAACGACGTCATTTGCGCCTGCCAGTCGTCGAGCTTCATTTCCTCTTGTGCCGAAGCCACAGAGGAAATCGCGAAAACCATCGCGACTACGGCCAAAACGGAAAGTCGTTTCATCTATGGCTCCTTTAGTTTGACTTTTGAGTGTCTTGCTGCGCCTGCAACCTCTGCTGCAGGAGCTGCTCATCACTCTGTAATTTCTTGATCTGTTCTTTCTTGTCCGCGACCTGCTTCTGCAAACCCGACTTCTGCTGTTCAGCAGCCTGGATCTGCTGTTGGAGCGTAGCAATCTCTTTCTTCAAATCTGAAAGCTGCTGCATTTGGTTCTGATCAGCATATTTCGTACACCCAGCAAGCAAAACGGACGCAACAATGAGACTCAGGATTCCACCCGAAATTTTTCTCATCTTTTACCTCCTTTGCGTATTATCATCGTTGTAAGTTTAACTGAATCAAGCGTTTTTGTCAAGCATTTAACATTAAAATTGTCTTAAAATTTTTTCATAACCGATTCTAATTCACCCCTCCATTTAGTAAATTTCAGTTCCAAAACAGGAGTTTATGAATTGTCTAAAGTGAAAAAAGTGGTTCTCGCCTATTCAGGCGGATTGGATACCTCTATCATTATCCCATACCTTAAAGATACTTACGGTTGCCAGGTCATCGCATACGCCGCAAACGTCGGCCAGGGCGACGACGAACTTAAAGGACTCGATAAAAAGGCGAAGAAGACAGGTGCGGACAAGTTTTACCTCCTCGACTTGAGAAAGGAATTTGTCCAGGGTTTCCTTTACAAAATGATAAAGGCTAATGCTATATATGAGAGGAAGTATCTGCTCGGAACCTCCATTGCAAGGCCCTTGATAGCAAAGTACCAGGCCAAGATAGCACTGAAAGAGGGGGCAGATGCCCTGGCCCACGGATGCACGGGAAAAGGGAACGACCAGGTGAGATTTGAGCTCACCTATAAGGTCTTCGCGCCTCACCTGAAGGTTATCGCCCCCTGGCGCGAGTGGGACATCCGCTCGCGTGAGGACGCTATCCGATACGCAGAAGAGCACAAAGTGCCGATAAGGGCGACATTGAAGAAGATTTACAGCCGCGACGGAAACATTTGGCACCTCTCCCATGAGGGGGGCGAGCTTGAAAGTCCGTGGAACGAGCCAGAGCCCGACATGTTTGTCCGCACCGTATCCCCCGAAAAGGCGCCAAACCGCCCTACATACGTAGAGGTGGAGTTCAAGGCGGGCGTTCCTGTCGCGGTCGACGGGAAAAAGTATGAGCCGGTGGCGCTGCTTGAGAAGTTGAACAAGATCGGGGCCGCCAACGCAATAGGGCGCGTCGATCTCGTCGAAAACCGCCTCGTCGGCATGAAATCGAGAGGAGTGTACGAAACTCCGGGTGGGACCATCCTATACGCCGCTCACAGCGAGCTCGAGCACATCATACTCGACAAAGATACGCTCCACTACAAGGACTCGGTTTCTCAGCGTTACGCGGAGCTGGTCTACAACGGACAGTGGTACACACCTTTGAGAGAGGCACTGGACGCATTCATGGAATCCACTCAGAATCACTTAACTGGCACGGTCCGGCTGAAACTCTACAAGGGAAGCGTAACCCCCGCCGGCGTGAAGAGCCCGTATTCACTCTACCGCGAAGACCTTGCGACCTTCTCGCAGGACGAAGTCTACGACCAGAAGAAGGCCGAGGGCTTCATAGATCTCTTCGGCTTGTCCATGAAGGTAGCTTCTGAAGTCCACGGGAAACCGAAAGAATGAGTCTGGAGTTTCGTGAGATAGACTCCGCTGACGCGCGGACAAGGCTCGCGGATCAGGACACATTCTTCCTATACTACTCGACATATCTGGGCGGTTACACACGTGACCGCCTTCTCATGTCAGTCCCGATCGACGACCACATCGTCCATCGAGGCGATGGCGTTTTTGACAACGCTGTATGCTTCGACGGAAAGTACTATCTCCTTGACCAGCACATCGAGAGATTCTTCTTCTCGGCAAAGGCGATAGGAATCATCCCTCCTTACACAGAGGATCACCTCAAGCGCCTCCTGATAAAGCTCGGCCTGGAGTCAGGAAGGAAGAATTTCATAGCGAGGTTTTTCATTTCCAGAGGGCACGGCAGCATGAGTGTCTACCCGCATGAGGCCGTCGCGCCGAACCTCTACGTCCTGATCGGGAAATTTTCCCCGGCACCCGAGCGATATTTCAAGAGCGGCATGGTCGCCGCCACGAGCCCTACTCCGATGCGGCCACCTGTCACTCCTCAAGTAAAATCTGTCGACTACCTCTCGAACGCGATGATGGAACTTGCGGTCAGAGGAAGCGGGGCGGATTCTGCCATCGCCGTGGACGCATCAGGGAATATCACAGAGGGTTCGAATAAGAATGTGGCGATAGTCGGCAGAGACGGAGTCTTGCGAGTCCCACCTGCCGATAAAATACTGCGTGGGACCACGCTCACCCGCGCGCTGGAGATGGCAGCCGATCTAAGGAAGAAAAAGATCATCTCCGATGTCAAGATTGAGAACATCGCCATCAGCGAAGCTTATAACGCCGCGGAGATTATCTTCTTCAGCACTTCGTTTTTCGCGGCTCCCGTCGTGCAGTACGACGGAAGGATGATCGGTAACGGCAAGCCAGGAAAAGTCTGGCGGGCTTTCCACGATCTCTTCGAAAGAGACATTAAAACCAACAAGAAACTATTAACTCCGCTTAGGTAATTTGTCAAATGCCAAAACTCTGGGGTGGAAGATTCACCAAAGGTGTCTCCCGACTTATGGGAGAATTCAACGACTCACTTCCTTTCGACAAACGGCTCTGGAGTGAAGAGATAGAAGCAAGCACCGCATATTCGGCGGCACTTGCCAAGGCCGGCGTGTTCACGAAGTCCGAGCAGGCGAAGGTCGCGAAAGCGCTCCGCGAAATCAGTAAAGAGTTTGCCGACAACAGGTTCAGGTTCAAGCCGGAAGACGAAGATATACACACCGCCATAGAGCGGAGGCTCGTCGAAAAGATCGGCGATACGGGGAAGAAGATTCACACCGGCAGGAGCAGGAACGAACAGGTCGCAACTGACGAGAGGCTCTTTCTCAGAACCGCAAACTCGATGGCAGTGGACTTAATCCGCGAACTCCAGTCCAGCGTCCGAGAGCTGGCCGCGAAAACGACGGGCGACATCCTCCCCTCGTATACCCACCTCCAGCAGGCACAGCTCGTCAGGCTCGGCCACTATTTTATGTCGCTGTTCTTCATGCTCCAGAACGACCGGGTCCGGTTCGAGGACCTTACGCCGAGGATAGGGGTACTCCCTCTCGGATCGGGAGCCGTCGCCGGCTCTACCATCAAGCTCGACAGGGAGCTGCTCAGGCGCGAACTGGACTTCGCCGCGCTTACACCAAACAGCATTGCCGCGGTAAGCGACAGGGACTTCATGGCAGACTTCATGTACGCCGCTTCCCAGACGCTGATACACCTCAGCAGGTTCGCCGAGGATCTGATAATGTGGAGCTCCACGGAATTCGCGTTTGTCGAACTCGACGACGCCTACTCGACCGGCAGCAGCATGATGCCGCAGAAGAAGAACCCCGACTCGCTGGAGCTGATCAGGGGTAAGGTCTCCAGAACGATCGCGAACCTAAACTCGCTGCTGATACTCCAGAAAGGGCTCCCGCTGACTTACGCCAAGGACCTGCAAGAGGACAAGGAGCCTCTCTTTGATTCTGTGGACACACTCTTTTCTTCAATCAGGGTGTTCACGGGGGTCATATCCACGCTGAAGATACGCAGGCAGAATCTCATGAGGAACACAGACGACTCGATTTACGCGACAGACGTCGCCGATTACCTCGTCGAGAGGGGAGTTCCGTTCCGGGAGGCGCATAAGATAGTCGGGCGGCTCGTACTTTCAGGAAGCGAGAATGGAAGGAGGCTGAGAGATTTCACTAGAAACGAGCTCAATAGTATTTCAACGCTGTTCGACGACGGCTACTATAAGATATTTGATCCGGAACTTTCGGTGGAGCGGCACGATGTCTACGGCGGAACGAGTCTCAAGCGGGTGCGCGAACAGATAGCCCTTGCGGGAAAGATGCTGGCAACAACGAAGCATCACCGCCGATGAATACCGACTTTCTTAGAGATCTGAATCAGGCTCAACTCTCAGCAGTTAAATCAGTCGAAGGACCAGAACTTGTCCTCGCGGGCGCCGGCAGCGGCAAGACTAAAGTCCTTACCTACCGCGTCGCTTACCTTGTCTCAATAGGTGTCCCCTTCCACAACATCCTCTGCCTGACCTTCACGAACAAAGCCGCTAACGAAATGAGGGCCCGTACCGAAAAACTTCTTGGGACGGATTCAGAAGGCGGAGGAGCGAGGCGACCGGGGAACTGGATCGGGACGTTCCATTCCCTTTTCGGCAAGATACTGAGGATGGAGGCCGAGAAGATAGGATACACTTCCAACTTCACGATATATGACGAAGAAGACTCGCTGAAGCAAATAAAGCAGATTCTCCGGGAACACAATTTATCCGAGGAGGTCTTCCCGCCGGCCGGCATAAGATGGCAAATCAGCAAACTGAAAAACGGGCTAGTCCTCCCTTCCCAGGCTCAGCAGCTCGCCAAGAGCAGACTCGAACAGGTGACAGCGGAGACCTACGGGGTCTATGAGGAACGGATGAAGAACAACAATGCCATGGACTTCGACGACCTCCTCATCAAGCCCATCGTCCTGTTCAATCGCGACCGGGGAACGCTGGAGAAATATCAGAACAAGTTCAAGTTCATACTCGTTGACGAGTATCAGGATACCAACCGGGCGCAGTACATGTTACTCAAACTCCTTGCCGAACGGCACCGGAACATCTGCGTCGTTGGTGACGACGCTCAGAGCATTTACTCCTGGCGCGGGGCGGATGTGCAAAACATCTTCGATTTCCAGAGCGATTATCCCGAAGCAAAGGTCTTCAGGCTCGAGCAGAATTATCGATCCACCGGCAAGATACTCAAGGCGGCAAATTCCGTGATCGTACACAACCGGCGGAAACTTGACAAGGTCTTGTGGACTGAAAACCACGAAGGAGAAAGTCTCTCAGTCATCGAATGTGAGAGCGACCGGGACGAAGGTTATAAGATTGTTCAGAAGATCAGGAATGAGAGTATAAAGGACAAGCTCCAGCTGAAGGACTTCGTGGTACTTTTCAGGACGAACTACCAGTCGCGCGCCCTCGAAGAGGCGTTCAACCGCGGCGGGATACCTTACGTAATCGTCGGAGGGGTGGCATTTTACAAACGCAAGGAGATCAAGGACCTACTCGCTTATCTGAAGTTGATAGTCAATCCGCAGGACGACGCGTCGTTTACGAGAATCGTGAACTTCCCCGCACGAGGCCTGGGTGATGTAACCGTCGACTACGTTAGAAACTTCGCGGCGGCGAATCAGATTCCCCTCCTCGAGGCCGCGGCGCGAGTCGACGAGATCGGTGATATCCAGCCTAGACAAAAGAGTCAGCTCAGACAGTTCGCGAACCTGATAAAGAAATACCAGCGGTTGAAGGACGAACTCTCCGTGGGCGAGTTTACGCGATCCCTCACGGACGAGCTCCGCTTGGTTACATCTCTCAAGGAAGAGAACACGGCCGAGTCGCTGAACAGGATGGAGAACATACAGGAATTTCTGGCCGGCATAGCTGAGTTTCAAACAGAGAATCCCGACGGAACTCTCCAGGATTTCCTTGCAGAGGTGTCGCTCGTAGCTGACGTTGACAGATGGGACACAAAGCGGAATTCAGTTACGCTTATGACAATTCATGCCGCCAAGGGTCTTGAATTCCCTGTGGTGTTTGTAAGCGGTATGGAGGAGGGCCTGTTTCCTTTGAGTTCGAAAGAGGAAGATGAGCTGGAGGAGGAACGTCGCTTGTTCTACGTGGCCATCACAAGAGCCGAGAAGAAGGTCTACCTCTCGCACGCACGGCAGCGTTTCAGATTCGGCAAGCTCTCCTTTCAGGCCCCTTCCCGATTCCTCGCTGAGATACAGTCTGATCTGCTGGATCAGGAGCACGGCGCCAGGGTATCAGCCCAGCGCTCCATCTGGGAGACTTCTTCCCCTTCGGAATCTCTCCGTCCGTCACTCGATACCGCGATCAGCGCCAGCCGCGACAACCCCTTCACATCCCCGGCACCCATCGAGAAGGAGCGCCCCAACACCCCCCGCATCAAAGTCGGCACCATCGTGGAACACCAGTTCTTCGGCGAGGGAAAGGTTATCGAAATGTCCGGGAAAGGGGATACTGAGAAAGTCGTCGTCCTCTTCGGTGCGAACCAGAAGAAGCAGTTGATGCTTCGGTACGCTAACCTCCGGGTAGTCCGCTAAGAGCAAACTCATTTCGTCATGGAAATTGAATCCATCAGCGATCACGACACGGCGTCGCTGGAGGCAATAGGGGTGTTATTCCGGGAGTATGCGAGTTCACTGGGCTTCGAGCTTGATTTCCAGAACTTCAAAGAGGAGCTCGTCAATCTCCCTGGAGAGTATTCCCGGCCTAATGGAAGAATTTTAATGGCGCGCGAAGCGGATGGACCGGCGGGGTGCGTCGCCTTGAGAAGGATCGACGTTGTCACATGCGAGATGAAACGCCTCTACGTAAGGCCTGAATTAAGAGGGCGCGGGATTGGGAAGGCACTGGCAGAGAGAATCATAGGAGACGCCATACGTCTGGGGTACACGAAGATGCGGCTGGACACGGTCAGCACGATGACTGCGGCGATAAGACTCTACAGATCGCTCGGATTTACCGAGATCGGGAAGTATCGCGTTAATCCTCTGCCCAACGCCTTATTCCTCGAGTTGGATCTATCGGCAAGGCAAAGCTAGCGTCTTTCTCGTACTGTTCCACGTTATACGACTGCTATCTTATGTCGCCGTCGGAGTATATCTGAACCTTTCGCACAAACTCCAGCTTACGACCGAGGAATCGCTCCGCTATCTCGTTGAACTTCTGAGGAAAGTCGCTGACATAGAATTCGTACCTTGGCCTCGCCCCCTGCTGGTTCAGCATGTTTGCAGACTTTAGAAGGTCACGTGCCGATTTCGCCGTTGCCTCACCTGCGTCGACAAGCTCCACCCCGCCGCCGAGCGCGCGAGAGATGACATCCCGAAGGAGCGGATAATGCGTGCAACCGAGAATCATGACATCGACCTTTCCGGAAAATCCCGACAAGTATTCCTTCGCGATAAGGTCGGTCGCCTTATGCTCAAACATTCCCTCCTCCGCCAGCGGCACGAACAATGGGCATGCCTGACTCAATATCCTGGCTCCTGGTGCGATGTCGTGAAGCGCGGTTGAATAGGCGGAAGAGTTTATGGTGGAGAGAGTACCGATCACTCCAATTCCTCTTGCCCCGGCGCGGCTCGCGGCCTCTCGTGCCGTCGGCTCTATGACCCCGACACTCGGGACAGTCGAATGCGCCATGACTACATCCATAGCAAGCGCCGAAGCCGTGTTGCAGGCGACCACTATCAGCTTGACCCCTTTCGACAGGAGGAAACGTGTATCTTGAACGGCGTATTCCCGTATGACTTCAGCCGACTTGTTTCCGTACGGAACCCTCGCTGTATCTCCAAAATACACGATGTTCTCGTTGGGGAGGAGGGCCATCAGTTGCCTGACAACCGTCAGCCCGCCGATACCAGAATCAAAAACACCAATTGGATTTGCCGGTGAAATCACTTGAAGATCAGTTCGGAGTTTACAGACTCGTTGATGATCGCGAGGATGCTCTCCTTAAGCCTGTCAAGCTCCTGCTGGTCCGGTTTAGTGCCGTCGTTCCGTAGGATGTAGAAAGTGTCGACGATCCCATCGACACGGGTTGCGATCTTTGCAAAATGTATGCTCAGTCCCGCTGATGAAATTGCGGAGGTAACCTTGTAGAGGAAGCCAAGCGAGTCCGGAGCGAAGACTTCGATTAGAGTAAAATCAGGAGTCTCAGATGCCTGCACAGCAACCTTGATATTCGGGTTGACTTCGTTCTTAAGCTTCCTCAGCCACTTCATCCTGTGGCGCTCGAAAAGTTTCTCCGGGTCGCTCTCTCCATCCAGTATTGCGCGGAGATCCGATTCAATCCTCGTCATCTGGCTCTCTGTGAGGTTCTTCTTCGTTATGTTGTCGAACACCTTGAAGCGGTCAATGATTATGCCATCGTCTCGTGTGAAGATGTTTGCGTCGACGATGTTGGCGTCGTTTGAGCTGAGCGAAGAGCAGAATTTCGACAGCTGGTAGTGCGCATCGCGGGCGATTATCGTTACATCCGTGTTTTCGTCGCTCTGTCTGAAACTGACGTGCGCAGTCCCGAAACCCGCCTCTATCGCCTCAATGTGGCCGCGTATCTCCTTGTCATCGAACACGATGGCATAGAGGTCGTTCTTGATTCCGTCGAAATGCCGCCTGACAGTCTCGGACATCGTGGCGGGCATTTGGTCTACAATCGCCTTTTCCCTGGACCGCCTCTGTTTTTCCTGCAAAGACTCGACCGCATTGCGGTCCAGCGATTCCGCTATAATTTGATACGATTTCCTGTATAGCTCATGAAGGAGCTGCGCCTTCCACTTAGTCCATACCGTCGGGTTCACGGCGCTGAGGTCCGCAAACGTAAGAAGGTAGAGCATCTTGAGCTGTTCCGCGTTCGCGAACAGACGAGTAAACTCGTAGACCGTGCCAGGGTCGCCTATGTTTCTGCGGAAAGCGATCTGTTCCATCTTCAGGTGGTTCCGTACGAGAAACCCCACGTCCTCAATGAGATCGTCATATCCTATTCTTCTCAGCGCCTTATCTGCGACATCCACCCCGATGATTTCATGTTTCCCAATGGAAACGGGTTTCGCTATGTCGTGGAACATCACACCGAGGTAGAGCGCATCGCGGCGCTCCACGCTCTTCAGGAGCTCCCCGAGGAATTCCTCCTGCTCGCCGACGCTCTCGAGGTTCTCGATTGCTTCAAGCGTATGTTCATCGGCGGTATAGTAGTGATAGACGTTGTGCTGGAAGAAGCCGATAAGCTTTCCGAATTCCGGCAGGTATCTGCCGAGCACGCCGAGCTCGTTCATGGACTTGAGAGTGAATGCCACGTTCCTCTCACATAGCAGTACAAACCTGAAAATCTCCGCCGCCTCTTTCGAGGCTCTGAAATCAGGCTCGCTGAAGACGTCGAGCTCTCTGGCCAGCGTCTCGTGCACGTTCTCGTCAAAATGTAGACCGGTCGCCGCCTTGTGCTTAAAGGCCTTGAAGAGCCTGATTGCGTCCCTTCCTGTCTCCCTCCTGAAGGCAATCTTGTCGCCGTCCAGCGCGTAGTCCTCGTCAAGATTGATCGAGTCAGGACGATCCCTTTTCGGTCTGAGAGCTCCCCGCATCTTGTCTGATATAACCTGGTTGAGCCTGAATATTTTGCGCGCGTGCCTGAAGTAGTCGCGCATGAAACCCTCAACCCCTTTCGCGTAGTCCTGGCTCTCATAGCCCATGTCTACGGCAACCTTCTTCTGTATCTCAAAATCCAGGAGGTCATTTAAGTTCGAAGACTGGTAATGCAGGCTCTGTCTTGTCCTCAGCACGAACTCGAACGCGTCACGCGTGTGATTATACTGCAATTCGTTGATCAGCCCCTTTTGGAGAAGCCTGTCGAGAAAATCGAGTATAGCGAGCTGCTCGAGAGTTGGACTGACTTCCGGTAGGAAGTCTGGATAGACTGCGCGGTACATCCAGAGAAGCGCGTGAAGATCGCGGAGACCGCCCGCGCTTTTCTTGAGGTTGGGCTCGAGAAGCGAAGTCGATCGACCGTACTTGTTGTGCCTTACTCTTATCCCATCAAGGGTGGACTTCACGAAACCATTATCATCGTTCTTGGAGACGAATTCCTTGACGGCAGTTTCGAGCTTTGATGCCAACGGCCTGCTCCCCGCGACATACCTGTATTCGAGAGTAGCAGCCCAGCTGTCATGGTCGTCCCGGTATGTCTTGAGCACCTGCCCCACGTTTCGCACGGAGTGGCCAATATTTAGTCCCATGTCCCAAAGAAAATGCATGATACGCTGAGCGTAAAAGCTGGCTTGCACACCGCCACCTACTATGAACAGGATATCGATATCCGAGTGGGGACAGAGTTCTGCGCGGCCGTACCCGCCGACTGCTATCGCGGCCAGTCCATCAGGGTCATCTGCCGCTTCGAATGCGCTCCTTATGGCCTCATCAATAGCGGCGGTAAGGGAGAGAGAGACTTCGGAGCCGCTAGCTCCAGACTTATGCAGGTTCTTTGCGCTCTCGCGTCGCAAATTGAGCCTGTCTATCGCATAACCTACTTCTTCCGTCATATGCTAAAATATAATCAAGGATCCCAAGAAAATGGAAATTCCGGAATAGATTAAAGGTATCGGACTTAAAATCCGGAGGCGTTTCGCCGACGGTGGTTCAGCCGCCGACGCGAGGAGAATTCTGCAAAGCCCCCCTCACCTTCTGAACAAGCTGGTCGAAGTCGAACGGCTTCTCTATCACCTCGACAATCCCTTTGAGTCCTGCTCGTTCATCCGGCGTTATGTAACCGGTCGAAATGAGCACTCGCACGTCGGGGTTGATGATCGTGAGGTTTTCAAGGACCTCCCTTCCCGATAGTTCAGGCATGTTGAGATCCAGTACGACCAGACTGATCTTCTCCCATTCCTTCCTGTAGATCTCTATGGCAGTAATGCCGTTACTGGCTGTCGTAACCCGATATCCCGCCTGTTCGAGGAGAAACTCTGCCGCCTCCCTGATGCCGGCCTCGTCGTCCACGAAGAGTATCCTGCTTCCGTATGTCGGAATAGCCTCCGCTCCTCTGGTCGGCACGGCTTCCGTCGCCTGCGGAGCGGCGGCAACGGTCGAGGGGAGGTAGATACTGAAGACAGTCCCTTTCCTGACTTCGCTGTAGACTTTCAAAAACCCATTGTGCGATCTCACGATGCCGTAGACCACGCTAAGTCCGAGACCAGTTCCTTTGCCCGGAGGCTTGGTCGTAAAGAAAGGCTCGAAGACTTTGTTCATAAGCTCAGGCGGAATCCCCTCACCATTATCTCTTATCATGATGAAGGCGTAAGGCCCGGGCGCGGTCTGGTAGACATCGGCCTCCATTGGCGACACCT
Organism: Bacteroidota bacterium; assembly: GCA_021812985.1. Classification (GTDB taxonomy): domain Bacteria; phylum Bacteroidota; class Ignavibacteria; order Kryptoniales; family JAKASW01; genus JAKASW01. The sequence goes on along the minus strand of JAKAMG010000024.1, from coordinate 12,105 downwards.
CACGGACCTCGGTTTTAATCAAAAGCGTGCCACCATGCGGCATCGCGTCTCTCGCGTTGACGGAGAGGTTGAAAATAACCTGCTGTATCTGGCTCTGGTCGCCGTCCACGTATATTGGCGACGGATTGAGCTCCGTCTCGATCTTTATCGTCCGCGGGAAAGTTTCTTCAAAGAGTGGGAGGGACTCGACTATTATCGAGTTGATGTCAAAGACACGCCGCTGTTCAAGGCCCTTTTGCCTGCTGAAAGTAAGGAGGCGCTTGGAGAGATCGCTCCCTCGAAGCGCTACGTTCGTGATGTTGTCGGCGTACTTCTTTAGCCCCGAGTCGGCTAGTCCGCGCTGAAGGAGCTGTGAAGAGCCGAGGACAACCTGAAGTATGTTGTTGAAGTCGTGCGCGATCCCCGCGGCAAGCGTCGCCATCGATTCAAGGCGCTCAAACTGCTCCAGCTTCTCCTTCTCTCTGAATTCACTCGTGCTGTCCACAACGACCGATTGAACACCTACTTTGTTCCCTATATGTATCGGGCTTGAATAGCCCGAGAGGGTAAGGTGCCTCCCCGTTGCGGTTATCGCATCGACCTCCCACCTGTCGCCGTTCTTCTCGCCTTTGAGAATGGATGTAAACGCGTTGAGGATGATGCCATGGTCTTTTCCGTCCATGAAGACCGACAAGTCGCTCCCTGAAAGCCGGTCGACGCTGGTCTCCAGGATTTCCGCCAATCTGGAGTTGGCAAAGATAAGGCGATTGTCCATCATTATGAAGCTTCCGACATACGGGTTCTCAACGATACGTCTGTATTTGTCTTCGGAGCTCCTGAGTTCGACTACCTTGTTCTGCACCTCCTTCTCGAGCTTCATGGACCATTTGAAAGCTACCGAGATCACGACCAGGCCTCCGCCGAAAAGCCCTGCAACGAGGAGCGCTGCAAGTATAAGAAGAGAGTTCGTCGGCCTGAATAGCCTTGAGACTCTCTCCTCTGGTTGAATGGAGGCAAACACCCCTTTGTATCCCTGAACTTCAAGAGGTGTCGCGATAAGAAGATAGTATTCGCCCATACCGGAGCGGGTCTGCCCTTTCAGGATCCTGTAACCTTCAAAGTTAGACTTCGACAACGAGCTGAGTCCCCTCGCAAGCTCGCTACCGTCAATCTCGTTCTCTCTCAGCACGGCGTCGCTGAAATTACCGCCGATTTCATCATGCTTGGAAGAGAATATTATTTTGAGACCCGGCGATATTAGTCGAAGATGAGCACCGTATCCACCCAAATCAGATATGCTCTTCGAGATCAATTTCCGCACATCAATGAGAGCGAACGCGAAAGTATTGTTCCTGTACCGATTGCGGGCCCTGACTATGATAAGATATTTTAAATCGAGACCTCGGGAGACAGTGGCAATTTCGACGTCATTATCCGCCTCAAGCTCTGAACCACGGTCAAGCACTTGCGAGATCAGCGTATCTGTCCCTGCCTGATCAGGACCGAAATATATTCCTATTTCCTTCTTGCTGTCCGCGTCGCCATCTGCTTCGACGTAATCTCTCGAGTTCTTCAGATTCCAGAAGACGGATCTGGAGTCCACGACATCTTCCGACCTCTGCAGTCGAAGCACCACGTCCTGAAGTTCGCTGCGCACTTTGGCCACGGCAAGATTGCCGATCGCCACCCTCGATTCGGCGTAGCTTTCCAAGGTGGATATTCTAAGGTCACCGTAGAGCGACTCTGCAGCAAGGAGTATTATAAAGACGAAAATAGTCAGTCCGGCACCGATCAAATACAGGTCGCGAAGTACTCTGACCCTCAGTGTATCTATGTATGTAGTCTTTACCTGTCGGAGGATAGAGGGAACGTATCGGTTGGCAAGCCTGAACACGAGGATACCCACTCCGACTGAGATCAGGGCGCCGAAAGAATTCACCGCCAGCCTAACACCAGGGTTGAGAGCCGCGGCACCGCCGACGCCGGCAGCTGCCAGCCAAATGACTGGTTCCGCGAGATAATAAATTGCGATAACGCGAAGGAGGCGTGTCTTCCACTTCACTTGTGGCTTCCCAAACAGCCTGAAGAACTCCCCTGCTATCACCACTATCCCGAAAAGCGTGGCCTGCCTGACGATATAAAATGCCGCGCCAAGTTTCCAGTATATTGGCCTGTCATAACCGAGGAAATAAGGGACGAGCACGATGAGAAAAATCACTGCGACAAACTCGATCACTCTCGTGGCCTTTGTCACCTCCCGCCGTTGATCTGGCTGGGTCGAGAGGAGGAAACTATGAATCTGGTTTGTTCCGACAAGGGCAAGGAAGAGGCCGACTGTGGCACCCAGGGTCAGGAGGAAGAGCCAGAACGCATCGACGTTGCCAAATACAATGTCGAAGTAAATCTTGAAGAGATAAGAGAACGTGAGCAACGCCGCCCCCACAAACAGGAACGGGCCTCCCTTCGACCTACCGTATGCAAGACCTATCTTGAACGCGAAATCGGTCAGCGAGGCGATGGGGAGGAAGAGGAAGAGAAAGTCTAGTATGTCTGCAGCAATAATCATCAATCAGCGTATCGCCGCAAGTATTATAGTCACCGCGCAACGCCTAAGCAAGTGTCCCAAAACAAAAAACGCATCCCGACGATGTCGGGATGCGTCAGAATAGGATCTCTTTCTCTTCGGCCCTAGAATCTGAACTTCAGGAGGCTAAGCGTAAAGGAGAGATACTTCGCGCTCGTCGGGCTGACTGCGGCATTGAAAGTACCAACACCCAAATCGATGTCCCAGACGGGAGTGTCGATTCCTATACCGAGCGACCATCTGTATCCGTAGGCTCCCCCGAAAGCAAATCCGGTTCTTATCGGGAACAGATCTATCGGCTTCCACTCAGTTCCAACCACAAATTCAGGCTTCGTTGAATTCCCGAGCGAGTTGTTCAGGCCCTGATGATAATCTACCGCGATGAGAAGACGTCCGGGTATTTCAGGCACAATCTCATCAACATTTACCGCCGCTCCGATGTTGAAGCGCGTCGGAAGTGGCGTGCTGAAGTTTGAGGCGAGCGAATCCCTGTTTTTGAAGAAGTTCTTGAAAGCGTCGTTCAGACTGTCGACATTACTCTTCGCGTTTGGCACGCCCGATTGCTTGGGTGAGAAACCTGCGAAGGCGAATGAAGTGTCTCCTGCCGTAGTGATGACGTTCTTAGACCACGAGATTGAACCGACATCGGTAAGGCTGACCCCTACCTTCACGAAATCGACAAGCCTGGCAGATATGCCGAGATCAATTCCAAGACCTGACCCGGCGGGTGATAGCGGATTGAAATTTACGCTCGTATCGCCAACGTTGCTCTTCATAGCCTTCGATATCGCATTGCTCATGAGCCCTGCTCTCGTGCCATCGAAACCCATGTTCACGTTGAAGGTGTAATTGGTGGAATCGGTCTGCAATGAGCTGTTGACAGTATGCATCGTGGCATAACCGAGCCCCGTAGCGTACTTCAACCCGACCCCGACTTCAATGTCCTTCGCAATGTCCTTAGGTATGAAGACCAGATCAGGTAGCCTCATGGCAAAATCGGCATTGTAAGTCCTGTACCACCACGATTCGCTGCTGATGTTGTTCCAGGAGAATGTGGAGCCGGGAGGATTACCGTCGAGGACAAACCCCACAAACGAATTGGGTATGTCTGCCCGGACGCCGATCCTGTCATCGACTGAAAAGCCGAGAGCGAAATCAAGCGTCCTGATTGAAAGACCGAGGCCTCTAAGGTTGACATCGGTAAATACTTGTCCGACTCCCCCCGGAAAAGCGTTGAGAATGGCCTGCTTATCTGTCTGGGTCAGAGTGGTACCGATGGCGTTGCCGGAATTATCAAATTGCCCCGTACCTGTGAAGTAAGTGTTATAAAGGTCGAGGCTCAGGAAATCCGTCCCCGCGTTTACGTTGATGGGGGCGAACTCGAGGACGACCGTTCCCCTTGAAAGGGACATTAGATTTGCCGGGTTCGTGCCTATCGCGTCGACGTCGGCTGAAACAGCCGTCGAGAGACCTCCGAGTGACGTCAGCCTCGCGCTCGCTATCTGCTGCGCGCGGAGCGTCATGAAAGGGAGGAGAAGAATGACCGTAAGTGCGATTGTTTTTTTCATGGCGTCTCTCCTCACTTCCCTGTCAGGTTCTTGTCTACCTTGAAGCTGAAATTACCATAAACCTTCAAGGAGATCGTGTTGTTCTTCGTGAATGGAACTGTTTGGGAGCCGGAGGGCGTAGCCACCCTGAAACTGAATCTCATGTACGCATTGCCAAGGTTCCTCGCCTGCGCGTTGCCCAGGCCGATTGTGTTCCTGCTGAACACTGAGTCCCTGACAGTCCCGTCAGAATTGATGTCGGCCGGCGGGATGACGATGCTGTCGCTCGGGAAGTTCATGATAACCGCATGGGTCGTAGTATCGATGAGCTGTCCGAACAAAGTTACCTGCAGCGGGAGGCCGTTCCATATCTCCATCGTGACACTTCCTGTATCCACGTTGGCCATCTTTGCAGCCGTGCTCGAGTCGGAGATAAGCGCCGTCTTAGTCGTGTCGACGTAAATAGCGTTTATAATTCCAAGATCGAAAGGCATCGATATGGTTGCCGAACCCGTCACTTCATCCGTGCTCTTCACTGTCCCGGTGGTTGCGTATGCCGTTGGATTCACGACGACATAACCGCTTATGATGAACCTGTCCGGAATCGTGTTCTTGACCTGGGCGAACTTGTTGAGCGCCGCCACAAAGCTGGGCCCAAGTATCACCTGATTGGTCTTGTTAGGATATATGATCGTGTCAACCACCGCTGAGTCCACAGGCGGCGACGAGAGATCTGCGCTGCTCGCCGGGATCAGAGTGATATGAGCTTCGCACGGGAAGCCTATGCTGTTGATGTTGAGCGCAAGCTGGGTACTCGGACCAAACTCGATCGCGCCAGAAAACTTTTTCCCGAAGTCTCCGAGGTTCACATTCTGAGTGTCGGTAGAAAGTGTGATCGGATTCTGAAGGCGAACCAGGCCGGTGAATGAACTAAGCTGAAGGTTGCTCAGAGTGAAGGACGATTGTACGGACTGAGAAGTGGACACCGTAACGAACGAATCAGGAAGAGCACGCGAGCCAGGCATCGTGGCCGTAATCCTGTAAAGGAGCGAATCGGTCGGGTTGCCGAACTGATCCCCCATGTTCAACTTGTAGCCGGCAAGATTGAGCGTGACCGGGTAATTATTCGTCGATGGCGGAAGAACGAATCTCGTCCTCAAAGTGTCGCTTGAATTCGTCTGACTGATTATGCTCTTCAACACTAGATCAATCGTGTCCGGAACCTGGAATTGGTTCGTAATCGAAAGGCTCAGCGTTCCCGACTGTATGTCAGCCGTCGTAACCTTGTTCCCGTCAGTGAGCACAATGCTCTTGTTTATGGTAAAAGGCTTCTGCGGAGGAACCACCGCGACTGCCGATGACACGTGGAGGTTCGTCAGGTCAAACGCAACAGCGACAACCGTGTCTGAGCCAAAGAACCCGCTTGACGCTCCGGCTGAGCTGTAAGTGAAGGAAATTCTAGGATTGTTTGGGAAGACCACACCCGCGAGCGAGTCATGCAGAACTGTCGTCTGATTCGCGGGAAGAGGATTTGGGCTGATGGGGATTCTCATCACGACGTTTCCGAGTGAGTCCTTAATTGTCAACCCCGTGGAGCTGAAAGTCACAGGAGCAGGATAGCCGTTGTGAAGTGAAACGGTAATCGTGCCCGAGCTGAGCGTCACGCTTTTAAAATTTCCGAATGGCTTGTTCGGGCTCAGCGTCGGGTTCTGCTGAGGTATCGCTGGAACGGTACCCGTCGTGTTGACTGGCAGCGCGGCATCGACGAGAGCGTAGTTGACCGGATTCGGCTGTTCGATGGCAAAGTCGGATGGGCTCTGACTCGCGGTAACTGTAGGCACCGAAGCTATCTTAAGATTATTGCCTACTTGCACGCCGTTCAGGTTCTGCGACCGAAGCAGAGTGAATGTGTAACTCGGCGGCACGGCATTCAGATAGGTCGTGTCTGTCCCTGACACCTTGACCGAGTCTTTGGAAAGCATGTCCCAAAGAGAGTACGTGTGATAAAACATCGGTGCCGAAAGTTGCGTATCCCAGGAAGGCATCACAAAGGATCCGACCTTGAACTTTGAACATCCGGCAACAGTAAGGAGGAACGCCGCCATCACGGCGTACAGTAATCCTCTTTTCATTCACTGCTCCTTCTTTTTATGCGGGGTTAATTGCTCGCTCAACGCTCTCGTATAAAGGTAACTAACGTATCGACTATTAAAATTGTTCCCAATCACATTTGCTGCGCGAGCGGTTCGACGCGGGGTTTATTTCTTAAAGGTTTTATGAATAACAACGGGCTCGCTGCTGACCAGCAGGAAGGCGGTCACGATTTTCAGGCTCCGGGCGGTTGGAATCCGAAAGGTGTGTTGGGGAGAATGGGCCCCGCGAAAACCTTGATCTCGCCGAAATTCCTCTCGTACTTATCGACGTTCTCACGGAGCGCACCGAGAAGCATCTTTGCATGCTGCGGCGTCATTATAATCCTGGCGTGCACTTTAGCCTTCGGCACCCCGGGGAGAAGCCGGGTGAAGTCGATGATGAATTCAGCCGGCGAATGCGATATTATCGCAAGGTTGGAGTAAATCCCCTCTGCCTCTTTGTCGCCAAGCTCGATACTTATTTGCTGTGATACGTTCTTTTCGTCGGACATTTTAGACTCCTGTAAGCCCGGGTATAAAAGTGGCCGGAAACCGGCGTTCAAGCATGCCCCGGATGCAATTTGACCACTACGCTTGACTTGACATTAGAATATATCTCAATTGGCTTTCATATCAACACAAAAAAAGCCGCCATCAACCTTTTTACGGATGTATGGCGGCATTCAGAGATGCTGTCTTACTTAGGCTTAATGTGTCTGTCTCAGCGCATCGGCCTTTTGGATGGCGTCTTGCGCCTTTTGTGGTTCGTTCAGGAAGGCATACACCTTTCCAAGAAGCTCCCATATGTTTGGCTCATCCGATTTGTATGAGGAGTACTTCTCGAGATACGGAAGCGCGAGCTTAAATTTCGCGCTGACTGCTTTCCTCAGCGAATCCGGATCACTGTTCTGAGGAGCATTTGCCTGGATCTGGACGCCCCAGTTGACATAAGAGGCTCCAATGTTGTAAAGCGCATTCAGATATTCGGGGTCAATCTTCAGCGCCTTCTCAAATTGAGAAATCGCGCCGGCATAATCATTTGACTTGAGAAGGATGACACCGTAGTTGTACTGGAAGTCTTTGTTGCCTGGATTCTTCTCAGCTCCCACCTTGAAGGCTTCAGCGGCCTCCTGCGTCATGTCTGCATCAACATAGCAGTTGGTAAGGATTGTCATGATATTGGAATCATCGGGGTACATCCTGCTGGCAGGCTTCAGTATGTTAAGAGCATTCTTGAACTGCACGATCGCAGAGTCATACTTCGATGAATCAATCTGCGGGTTGTAGACGAAGTCGACCTGCTTCGAATGAAGCGTATCATCTTCGAAAACGAGCGTCACGCCATACTTCTTGTACACCCAGATGTCCTGGACAGGCGCCTCCGGAGCTTTCTTTCCGCGCTTCGCCTTAACCTTCGGCGGCTCCTTCGTAGTCTTCTCATCAGGTTGACCGATCGCATTCGTCGCATCAAACTTCGAAATACCCTGCTTGATAGTCTCGAGACCTTCCGCGGCTCTTATCTTGTCACCGTTCTGGTCTTGAAAAGCCTGTCTCAGCTTTCTTCCTTTGTCGAAGTAAATCTCTCCGAGGAATTTGGCTGCGTCCTGATCCTTCGCTTTATCCCACAGGACCATCAGCGGGGCAATCGCGCTGTCCGCGTCCCCCTTGTTGAGGTAAGTGTAGGCCAATCCTCTGTAGCCGATCAGGCTGTCCGGTTCGAGGATGACGGCTCCTCTGAAACTTGTAGCGGCGGAATCATAATACGACGCAGTGTCCCTTCCTCTTTCGAGGTTCTTGCTTCCATCGTTGTATGCAATGACCCAGAAATGCTGCTTAACCTGGGCGATGTCCTTGTCGTGAGCCGGCGAAATCTTGTGTGTGTGGTCGAACGCGTCGACCAAGCCGGGATAATTCCCCTTCTGTCCCCTGACAATTCCGAGATAGTACCATCCTTCGGCGTCAAGCGAGTCGCCCGCGACGTCCTTCTCAAGTTCACTCTCAGCCTTGTCCCATTCATTCTTCTGAATGTACATTTTCGCGCTCGTCAGCTCAGCGGACGAACACTGGAATCCGACGAAAGCGAAGCTGACCGCTATCATCCCTACCAGGGGTGCTATAAATTTGTAATTTTTCATCATGTGTTACTCCATTTGAAAGTTGGATAAACTCGTTCTTATGAATATAATTTTCGCCCGCCGCATTTACAATCCGCTGTTATCCAATCACTTACAGATAAATCGAATTGCGGACTATATACCCTTCAACACTCGCTGGAACAAGATACCTTATTGACCGCCCCGACTTCACGCGCCTACGGATATTGGTCGAGGAGATATCAACGCTCGGAACGTTTACCAGCTGAATTCTGGCGAGAAGCTCCTTGTCCACCACGGCCAAGTCGAAGCCCGGCCTGTTCATCGCCACGAGATCACATTCCGCCAGTATCCTGTCAGGCTCTTTCCATTTGTCGAAGTCGATCAGGAGATCGATGCCGAGTATAAAGTGGACCTTGGCGTCGGGATGTTCTTGCTTCAGCTCCAGAATTGTATCGATCGTGTAAGATGTTCCCTTTCTCCGGAGCTCGATATCCGACAACTCAAACGCGGGGTTGCCTTCGATCGCAAGCCGTACCATCTCCAGCCTGTGCCTGGCGGGAATCACTCCTTCCCTTGTCTTGTGAGGCGGTATCGAAGCGGGGACGAATAGGATTTTGTCGAGCTTGAGATGGTCGCGTACCCCCTCGGCAGCGAGGAGGTGCGCCATGTGAGGCGGGTTAAATGTGCCGCCAAAGATCCCCAGCTTCGGGCAGGACATCTCCGGCATTAAATCTCGCCGTATTTTTCCTTCAGGCCGAGTAGAAAATCGGAAGTGCGGCGGGCATGCTCGAGCGACTGGCCGTTTCTGACAAAAGAATTGAATACCCGCCGAAGAGAGCTGAGGTCGCGGACGCAGTGGATCCTCTCGAGCGTGAAAAGCATCGCCGAAAGAGGAGATGATATCTTCATCGAGACATTGAACGGGTCCTTCGCGTTCAGCGCGTCGAAAATCTGTACGTGGGGTTTCTTGAGTCCGACAACCGATAGCTGGTCGGAAGTGTCGGGTCCGAGAAGAACCACGTCGTCATCGAGGCTGAGAATGTCAAAAGCGTGCCTCAGGAGATGCATGGGCACGAGCGCCGCGTCGACATCCAGATAGACGAGCTTCCTGGTTCCATCCGAGAAAACGTTGTCCACAGCATTCGCAATTTTGTCCGAGAATTTGTTTCCGCTCGCCGGCTTGAGCTTGTATTCGAAGCTCGCGTGGCGGAGAACATGCTCGAAATCAGCGCGCGCATCGGCCGGGTCGAAATAAATGTACGGTTGGGCGTGAAGATGAAGCGCGGCCCGCTCGACTATATCGAAAAGTAGTGAAGCGTGAAGTTCCGCGGCTTCTTCATTGCTGAGCGGAGGCACAAGGCTCGTCTTCACTTCCTTCGGGAGCGGTGTGCGCGAAACTACAAGCAGAGATTTCTCGGTCATGCTGTGAAAAGTTATAACCCATGCGAATAATATTCAAGAAAATCGCGCAACCATTTTCCCGCGACGGCTATTCGAGAGTCGTCGCTATTAAATTGAATCTCTTAGGAGTCTTGATTAAGTTTTTTGGCGCGAGACGAACACTCAAACAGACAACGCGAGTCTCCGCCATACAATTCCGGAAACGAGGACATGTCGAGAATTAATTCGGAAAGCGTCGTAGAACAAGTAAGGCAGGCGACTGACATTGTCGATATAATCTCGCAGTACGTCAGACTGCAGAAGCGCGGGAGAAACTATCTGGGGCTCTGCCCTTTTCACACCGAGAAGACGCCTTCGTTCACAGTCAACCGAGAGAAGGGATTATACCACTGCTTCGGCTGCGGCGCCGGCGGCAACGTGTTTACCTTCCTTACCCAGCACGACAAGATATCGTTCGGAGAAGCTCTTCGCCAGCTCGCGGCCCGCGCCAACATCACACTTCCATCCTATTCATCCGGCAAGCAGAGTGAAGTAGACGAGGTTCTCGATGTCAACGAGAAAGCCGCAAGATATTACAGGGAGTTGCTTCGCTCGAGTGAGGGCGCACCCGCGCTCGCGTATCTGAAAGAGAAACGCAGCTTCACCGACGAATCTATCGAACAATTCATGATCGGATATGCACCCGACAGGTGGGACGGCCTTCTGAACTATCTAAGGAAGAAAGGACTCAGCGAGAGCCTGATTGAGAAGTCAGGTCTCATTCTTAAACGACAGGACGGTTCAGGGTACTACGACAGATTCAGGGCGCGTGTCATGTTCCCAGTTCTCTCCCCTAGCGGTACGGTGATCGCGTTCGGAGGAAGGACGCTCAAGCCGGACGAGAAGGCTAAGTACATTAATTCTCCCGAGACCGCCGCGTACGTTAAGGGGAGGACCCTTTTCGGCATATATCAGGCGAAGGACGCGATGATAGAAAAAGACGCCGCAATACTAGTTGAGGGGTACGCGGACCTTATAGCTCTTCATCAATCGGGAATACGAAACGTCGTCGCTTCCAGCGGTACCGCCCTCACCGTCGATCAGATTCAATACATCTCAAGGTACACTCAGAACGTCTACCTCGTGTACGATGCTGATACCGCTGGCCAGACCGCCTCGATGCGGGGCGCAGACATCCTTCTCGAACATGGCATGAACGTGTATATCGTCGAACTGCCGGCGGGGGAAGATCCTGACACCTTCGTCTTGTCAAACGGCAGCGAGGAATTCATGCGGCTCATCGCGGGCGCGATGAACATCGTCGAGTTCAAGGCCTCTCTCCTGTCTCGACGGAAAGGCGCATCTTCCGACCAGGCGTCCATCATCAGATCAATAGTTGAATCTCTCGCGAAGATAAGCGACCAGATCAGGGTAAATCTTTACGTCAAGGATCTTGCGGCCAAGTATGGTCTCCGGGAAGAGGCGATATATCAGGAACTCAAAAAGAGCAGATCCGGACAAACAAGGCGCGAAACGGGAGTTTCTCTCGCTTCCACGACGGCAAATTCGTCCTCCCAGATCGCTGTCGCTGACAAAGACCTCATCAATCTTCTCCTCAACGTGGACGAATCACAATTCCATGTCATTGCCGGACAGGTCGGGCGGCTCGAGATCCAAAACCCGGTGAGCAGGGAGATTATCGAGAAAGTGATAGAGGCGAGAAAAGCCGGAGTCCAACCGTCCGCGGTCGTAGATGAGCTGTCTTCGGACAGGGTAAGGAAACTGTTCGCCGAAATGGCACTCGCCGCTCCGCAGAGGAGCAAGATCTGGTGGGAGGAAATCCGGCCAGGGAGCGAGACTCCCGACTATCTGAAATGGATATCGCAGCTCCTGATCTCGTTCGAACTCGAACAGATCGAGCAGAAGCTGAAGATACTGATATCCCGGACCGCCGAGGCAGAGCGGAAGAAGCTGCCGACCGACGAGCTTGACTACCAATACCAGGAACTTGTCGGACGCAAACGAGTCCTCAGCGAGACATATCGGGACAAGGAATTGCTCGGGCAGTACTTCGAGGGACTCAGATAACCGAAAAGTGATGGGGGCTGAAATCTTCGCAAGGTTCCGACTCGTTGCTTATATTGTCGGATAATCGCGGTTTCCCGCGCATCATTTGATATCGATTTTTATGTACGCCGAGAGGATCGTTTACCGCACCCCCAGGCGCGAAGGAGAAAAATTGTGATAAAAATACACGAGGACAAATGCGATCTGTGCGGCTGCTGTGTCGGGGTGTGCCCTGAGAATTGCATTGATCTGACGGAGAGCCGCATTTCGATAGTGAATGAAATCTGCACCGACTGCAGAAAGTGCGAATGGGCCTGCCC
>JAKAMG010000023.1:8819-61156 GCA_021812985.1 Bacteroidota bacterium | reverse complement strand
CAGGTACGCTTCGGCCGAGTTGAGCTCGCACGATATCTTCAAAAACGGTATCAACGAGCCGTTCAGCCATGTGACAAACCCAAATATGAAAAACAGCATCCCGATTATACTGATCGAGACGAAATAATTGCTTGACGCGGATTCGACTTTCTGTTGTTCCACAAAGACTCCTTTAATTCAGCTTAGAAGATTCTCAAAAGGTAATCGCAGACGCTTATCCTGGGGACAAGACATCCGGCAATGGCCGTCAGAAATCCGGGACGTTTCATTGCACTTTCTTTCCCAGGTTGTTCTTGCACATGAGGAAGTACTGGAAGAACTCATATATGGCTTTGTTGGAATCGATGGTGGGGAGATGACCCTCCCTGCTTGTGAGCGCAACGCGGTCGCTGTATCCGAGGAGCTTGTCTACCTTAACGGTGTAGTTGAGGACCTCCCATCTGTTCGGCTCGTCAGCGAGCCCGCCTGAGACCAAAAACGGCCGTGGTGCCATCAGCGCGTGAAGTTCCTGTAGGTCGTATCCTTCCTTGATCAGCTTCGGATAAAGCCCTTTCGCGCCGGGGACAATTCCCTTGTTCCGCCAGGTATCCGTCCACGGCGGCGGGTAGTACCCGAGATACCACGGTTCCCAGTAATTGATGAGAGGCGGATGACTGTCTGAAAACACAAGCCCCGGATCGACCCAAACGGCGCACGCAAATTTCTGGAAGAGGCAGGACGAGAACATCGCCCACTTTCCTCCGTAAGAAAATCCCATTATTCCTATTCTCGTGGAGTCGACATTCGGGTTTTCCGCAAGAAGGTACCATGCGTTGGCCGCAGCGTAGGCGAGCACAGAGATCGGCTGAATCTTAGAGTTCTTTATGTCGGGATAGTAGAGCGAGTATGTCTTTGCTTCCGTGGTCTCGGTCGTACCGAGCGAAAGTGTCACGAATCCCCTTTTAACGAGCTGGTACGCGAAGTTCCTGTTCTTTTCGTCCTCCTTCGCGACCGCGGTCTCTGGGGTGTAGAAGACCGTTATGACAGCGGGCCTCCTGCCGCCGCCGTCAGGGACAAGGAGATATGCCGTAGTCTTTTGGTTTGGGAGCCACTTGAAACTAATCTTGTACTGTGTGAACCCGTCGCGGCGCTCAGTGGACAAGACCTCCATCTTCTGCTTCTTTATGAAGGGGGGCCATTTACCCATCATATTCATCCATCGATCGAGAATTTCCTTCCTCCTTTCCTGCCACTGGGCCGGGGTCTTAACCATCTTACCATCATAAAATTCCAGTGGCGAGCGATATTTGCCGAACTTGTTCCTGTACTCCTTCGGAGGTTTGAAATAGGGCGCCAACTCCCTCCACAACTTCGCCGAGTCGCATTTCGTGTTGCCAGCTTCCTGCGCCATGCCTGCTGGTGAAGCGCCAACGAACAGTGCCAACAGCACCAGTATGCTGAGTAATCGTTTCATCTTGTCCTTCGCTTTCTTCTATGCTGAATGTTCCGGATGGGCGACGTTCCCGATCGGCGCATTGGAGCCCGGCAAGACCGATCAGGTCGCGATAACGTTGTCCGAACGCTCACCTGCTTCCCGCGAACCGCACTAACTTCTCGATTGGCGAAATGATCACGAGTCCAACCTCACCGGCCGGTCGAGCGTCCTGTTTCAGGCCGGACAACTTCGAGTTTACCCAGCTTGTGTCCGCAGTCTCGCCTCTTTGTATGCGGTCTACCGCCTCCAACCCTGACGAAGCCGCGTCCGTGAGGCGCTTCGACACCGGCTCAATTTCTCTCAGTACAGGAGAGCTTGCGATCAGATTCTCCAGCGCGGCGTCATTTGACTTCCACGCGAGTAGTCTTGCCCTTATCGAGGCAAGCTCCTCGCCGCTCACGGCTCCGCCTGACACCAGGTGATCCACCATGTTCGAGAAATGTCGAGCGATCTCCGGGTCCGGCACGGCAGCGTCTACGACTCTCGTCAACGGACAATAAGAGGTGTACCTTCCCGTCCTTGCGCGCATGTAGAGCTCCACTGGAACGACGACGTTTACCAGATTGGCGAGGGGGGCAGGATTCAACCCCGCGGAGAGCCTCCGAAGCATCATATCCTGGTTCTTCATCTGCGTCATGCCAAGGCTCTCGAGCTCCAGCGAGATACCGTCCAGCCGCCTGTACATATCAGCCACGTTATTGATGCTGTCCTGCGACCAAAGCCTCTCGGCAATTGCTGCCGTCCGGGGCCAGATTCTCGAGTCAATATTTTCAGGACTGATAAATTCAGACCACATGCATGCTTCCCCGCCAATCACCAGCTTCTTCTGCTGAGCCGTCAGGCCAATGCTGTCCGGAAGCGGATCGTTGAGATAATAAAAACTGGCCGGCATGTAATGGTCGACGTAGAACCCCTTTGACAGGAGCGCTCGGAATCCCTTGCGAGCGGCTTCCTGAAGTGACTGTGCCCCCCGCCATGACTGTATTATCGCGGTCTTCGGCAGCTGTCCGCTCAGGATCTCTTCCCATCCGACGACCTTCTTGTGGTATTTCGTGAGAATCGGTATCAGCCTGTTTTCAAAGTAGGTCTGAAGCGCGCGGTCGTCAGCAATCTTATGCTTCCTCATGAAGCTCTGAATCTGCGGATTTGCGTTCCACTGCTTGCCGTTGTTCTCGTCCCCTCCTATGTCCATATACTCGTCCGGGAAGAGCCTGCACATTTCCTTGAAAAACCCGTCAAGGAATTTGTACGTGTTGTCCGATGTCGGATTGAAGACGGGATTAAATATTCCGAATTTCCTTTCGACTGAGTAGGGCCCCGGCTCGCTGGCATATTGTGGATAACCCACGAACCAAGATGTCGAGTGAGCAGGCATATCGAACTCCGGAACCACGCGGATACCTCTGTCTGCTGCGTACTTTATGACTTCCTTTATCTCTCTCTGCGTGTAAAAGAGACCATCGGATCCCAGACGGGTCAGCAGAGGATAAGTTTGCGACTCTGCCCTGAATCCCTGATCGTCGCTCAGATGCCAATGGAGGACGTTCAGTTTCACAGCGGCCATCCCGTCGATATTTCTCTCGATGACGTCCAAGGGCATGAAATGACGGGAGGCATCAATCATCAAACCCCTCCACGGAAAACGCGGGTAGTCATTGATCCTGACACCTGGCACGAAATATCCCGCGCTGTCTCCCTGCACCAGCTGGAGGAAAGTCTCGATGCCCCTCATCGCGCCGATGTCGGTCTTCGCCGTTAACATGATACCGCTGGGAGTTACGTCAAGTTTGTACGACTCATCCTCATTCAGCTTCAGCTTTCCCGGCCGGTCGGCACGTATCTCCATCGATGGTGATTTGACAGCCGAGTCGGGAGAGAGATAGTCCTGCGAAAAGAAGAGACCTGTTTTTCCGGAGAGGCGCCTCAGCATCCTGTCGGCGTAGCTATACAGCCTCGCGGGCGCATGGCCGGCGATCTTCACGACGAAGCTGCTGTCCAACCTATACTCTCCTCCGGTCATCTGAATCTGAGCGGGCCATGGCATAAGATCAGGCTTCTTTAGGCTCTGACCGGCATGCGCGGCCGAAGCCAGAAAGATGGACACTGCCGACAGCCACAAGAAGGATTTACGAAATCTCATCTTCGTTTCTCTCTTTCAAAGGTTGAACATTAAGCGGCGGAACCTGGACGTATATTTCCGCCTACCTCTAAATCATCACGATCCGGCGTTTCTTAAATTGCGGGGTAACTCAGAACAACCGGGTTAAAACTCACTTCAACAAAAGCATCTTCCTCGACGCCACATCACCGTCTTGCCGAAGCGCGTAGAAGTAAACGCCGCTCGCGAAATCTTTCATGTCAACATCGTAGACGTACTCGCCGGGAGATCTGTAACCCTGATCGACCACGTCGACGAGTTGTCCAAGAACGTTGTAAATTTTCAGGCTCATCATTCCTTTACGCGCGAGGCCGACCCTGATCACGGTCTCCGGATTGAAAGGGTTGGGATAATTCTCGCCAAGCCTCATCTTGCGCGGGACTTGCGGCGCCGGCTCATTCACTCCGGTAGGACTTCCACTGTAAGTACCCTTGATAAATTCGTACGTGGCGTCGTAAATCTCGCGCACCTGTGGATCGGTGCTTATGCAGCTCGAGTAAAATGTGCCTGGCCCGCCGTTCTGGTAATACATATGAACAGCGTCGGTCATGTACCCTTTCGTTGCTCCGTAGTCGAGATAATCGTAGTATTTCGTCCGGTATGTCGAGTCTGTCAGCGCGTCCCAATGAATCTCGAGTTCTACGCCCATGCCGAGTTTCTTCGCCGCGTCGGCGGCTTCGCCGAGCTCGTACACCTGGAAGTTGTCGAAAACGAAATTTGGCTGGAGGACAGCCGCGTCAAAACCGAGCGAATCCCATTCCGCAAATCCGGATGCCTGGTAAGCGGGGATCCAATTGAAGACCTTGCCGAGGCTTCTCACGTAGTTGCCTGTGGTTTTGAGCATCACCGCCTCGCTATCGTCGACGTCAAAATCGGCCCCTTCCTCGTACCAGTAAAATCCGACAAGATTAAGATTCTTGTACGCAGCAGTGTTCCACCTCGTTAGCACCTCACCGATGTACCACTTGAGTACAGCTTCCCTGTCGGAAAGTCGCGACAGATTTTCAGAAGTGCCGGTGCCGAGGACATCGCCGAAGTCAGTGGCCGTCGGTGTGGGATAAGGTATGGCTATCTCCACCTTGGCCTTGTAAGACGGATCATTCAGAATCCGCTTCACGTTCCCTACAGCACTGTTCAAAGAAGACAGATTGCACGTAGAGTCAAAGGTATTGTCGAGATAGTATGTCCAGTCTGACATCACAGTGGGGTGGGCAGTGTCGCAATAATATTTGCCGCCGGACGGCGCACCCGCCGCCACAAAAGGGAGAAACAGAAATCCGTCGAACATGTAGTCAGTTATTCTCCCGGAAGTGTTCTGATAGCCGACGTATGGTGTCAGCTGAGTCACGTTACTTTTTCCAATCGCAGGATTCGTGGGATAATATCCATTATAGATGAGAACGAGGTTCTTGACTCCGCCAACCCTTTGGGAACCGGGGGCGAGGTACGCATCGGGGTACACCGCCTCAGGCATGGTCGTGGGTACGGTGGCACCGGCCGTTACGCCGGTGTCCCCAAAGACTTGAAACTCATCGGCAAAGACCCAGACATCAACCGTAAAAGTCATCTTCACGTATCTGGCCTGGTAATCGAGACCTGAAACGGCATATGCCTGGGTCGCGGCGACCGGATCTGTCAGCGGTATTCTGGTATCGACCTTGCCCACGACGGCCCAGTCCGTGTCGTTCATGGACAGCGCGAATGTCACTTCCCTCGGGAAATAAACTCCCGACATCGCAGGCTGTATGAATCTTTCCTGCAGCTGATGAACCGTATTGACTCCTCCCATGTCGATAACGACCGATCTGGAGCCCCCGTGCAGAAATCCCTGCCATTGACCGTCCTTGTACGTGGAGGACGAGCCGATCTCCCCGTCGGTGAGTGCACCTGGAACGAAGAACTTAGCTTCCGATGGCGCGAAGGAATACTCTGTGGAGACGAGAGAGGTGACGGAGTATGCTTTCCCCTGGACCAGGTTGACCATCCCGGCGGGAGGAGCGGGCGCCGGTGACGCTGCCAGACCGGGGAGTGCCTGTGCCAACAGGAGTCCGGCGCACGCGAGGGCGATGCTGTTCAGATATCGTTTCAAAGCCGTTTCAATCCTTTCACGCAAGCCGCGTTTCATCGTTCTTCGCGCCGTTGGTCACTGCCAAGTTTGACTCGACATCGATTCCAGCCATCGTCATTTGTCGTCGGCGCTCAGCATGTATGCCCACACGTTTTCAAACTCCGGGAACAAAGTGGACGCGTGGGGCCATTTTGTCGGGATGTCGTTTATGAGTATGTGGCTGTGACCGTGGACAGGAACTCCCGGCTGTATCATCATCGTATCCGGCTTCGCCAGGCGCATCAGCGCCATGCAGTTTGCTATCTGGTGCTTAACGTTGAAGGGATCATTCATAGCCAGGAACGCGAAGTACCTTGAGGCAGGAGTGGCACTCTTCATCCGCTGCCACGGCGCCGGCCTTCCCAGATCGTCCATGAAGTCCTGGGGACCCGAGAAAATCAGCACCCTGTTCACATCGAACAGTTTCGCTATGTAAGGAGCGTGACCCGCCCCCTGGGAGTGCCCGCCGACAATCACCTTGCTCCATACGGGTTGTCCGTCCTTTAGGAACTCTCCCCAGTTTCCTTCCGGATCGTGCTTTGCGAGATAAACGAGGAGTTTCTGGAACCGGTTGAGGATGGAATTAGCCGTATCCACTTTGATCAGGTCACTGACCGGCGCGCCGGTGACGATTGCGTCGCGGTAACGCCCGAAGCTCGTGCTGTCTAGGCTGTGCGCACTTGCCACCGCGATCACGTTGTCTTCGTAATCCACGCTGATGGCGTTGTATCCCCAAGTCGCGAATATGCTGTCCATTCGCGTTGATCCGACCGCGCTCCCGCCCGTGCCGGTGATGAAGAGGTACAACAGGTGGCGTGAAGGGACGTTCGGATCGTAGAGCGCGATGTGCGGACCGTGAACGGACTCGATAGCCGGGTCGGTCAGAGCTGGCTCGACCTGGAGAATCTTTACCTGGGCTCGCGTTCCGGCGGCGAAAAAGATAATTGCTGCCAACAGGACAAAAGTATTTTTAATCATATTCTTGGGGCTCATCTTGTCTCCTTATTCTCCCGTTCGTGATCAATTATCCTTTCAATCTTCGACGACCACAAGTCTCTCGAGTTCTTCAAGAGATTTCCCTTTCGTCTCCGGCATGAACCTGAGAACGAAGAAGAAGAATGGTATCATGAGCACGGCAAAGAACATGAACACGTCTCCGCCGCCGAAGCTTGTCAAGGCGATTGGAAACACGAGGCCTATCACGGCGTTCACGATCCAGTCGACGAAAGAGCCAAGCGCCTGGCCCTGTGATCTTATCTTGTTCGGGAAAATTTCGGACAAGAAGACCCAGATTACCGCGCCCTGGGAGAAGGCGAAGAAAGCCACGAACCCGATGACGCAGCCAACCATGGCGAGGTCACCGACAAGATGTCCGTCATAATAATGAAGCGCCGCCCCCGCGAGCGAGATGAACATTCCAACCGCGCCTATCAGGAGAAGCGGTCTTCTGCCGACCCTGTCTATGAAGAACATCGCAAGGATTGTGAATATCAGGTTCGTCACGCCGACGGCAATTGCCTGAAGCATGGCGTCTCCCGTGCTCGCGCCTGCCTTTTCGAATATCATTGGAGCGTAATACATTATCACGTTTATCCCGGACATCTGAGCAAAGAAAGCCAGGAGAACTGCCGACCAGATGGCAAAGCTGTATTTTTTCTGGAAGAGTTTCGTCTTTCCTCCTTCTTCCTTCAGCGACCTGGCGATGTCGTCCAATTCAGACGCCACATTTTCTGCTCCGACCTTTTCAAGGACCTTCTGCGCCGTGTCAGCCTTGCCAACCTTCATCAGCCAGCGCGGGCTCTCAGGAACCACGAACAGAAGGCCAAAGAAGGCCGCGGAGGGAATCGCCATCACGCCGAACATCCAGCGCCAGTTGTCGGCCCCGACGTTCACGAGAAGGTAGTTCGAGAAGAAGGCGACCAGTATTCCAACGACAATGTTGAACTGTGAAACCGCGACGAGCCTCCCGCGCATCCTTCCGGGCGCGATCTCTGCGATGTACATGGGGGCCATCACCGACGCCGCTCCGATCGCGACTCCGCCGAGAAATCTGAATATCAGGAGTGTGTACCACCCAGTGGCGAGCGCGCTGCCGATTGCCGACACGAAATACGCGGCTCCCGTCAGGAGGAGCATCGCCCGCCTCCCCCATATGTCACCGGGCTTTCCGACTATTATCGAGCCGACGACTGTTCCCCACAAGGCCATCGACACTGTAATCCCCAGCGTGGCATCTGTCAGGCTGAAATATTGAGTGATGAACTTCGTTGTGCCGGATATGACCGCGGTATCGAAGCCGAAAAGAAAACTCCCAAGCGCGGAGACGACAGTTGCAAACAGAAGGTTCTTGTTCACGTTGTGCTTACTCCTGATTTAGTTTGTGCGACACTGTTATGACTTAACAAGTAGTTCAGCGACTAAAGCCCTTAAAGTAGTCGACCGGCTTGCCGGTGACGGTGAATTCTTTAGACAAATCACCGACCGATACCCTGAATACGCCTGGCTCAATGATACGTTCGTTGTCTATTCCGATAAACGACATCTGTTCAGGCGAGATCACGAACTTCAACAGCTTGGCCTCTCCAGGCTGGAGAGATACCTTTTCGAAGCCTTCGAGCCGATCAACGGGATGAGTGACCTGGCGATATTTCTGGCCGAGATATAAGAGAACGGCATGCTCTCCCGCCATTTTGCCAGTATTGGTGACCTTCACCGTTGCCGTCACGGTTTTCCCTTTCTTGACATTCTCCGCGTCAAGAGTCAGGTCGCTGTACTTGAAAGTCGTGTAACTGAGCCCGTGTCCGAAGTTCCACTGAGGCTCGAAGACGTTCCCGCCCTGGACCTCTGCCAGCGTGTGGTCGTAGTGGTACAAAGCGTTGACATACCTCGGATAGGTTATCGGCAGCTTCGCGCTCGGGTTAGCGTCGCCAAAGATTATGTTCGCCAGGGCCTCGCCTCCGTCCATGCCGGGTAGGAAAGCCACGAGTATAGACTTCGAACCGCCGACTATCCTGTCGATTATACGCGGTCTCCCCTCCAGCATCACGACGACGACCGGCTTCCCCGTCTCGATCATGGCTTCAGCCAATTTCAACTGCGCCTCGGGAAGAGTAAGGTCATTGATATTACCAGGGGTCTCCGCGTAAGTGTGCTCGCCGAGGAAGAGTATTACCGCGTCCACGTTCTTCGCGGCCCCGACCGCTGAGTCGAGATCAATGAGGGAATCGTAGCTTGCGCCGGGAAGATACGTCACATTGCTCTTTCCAATTTTGTCTTCTATTGCCTTGAGAGGAGTCGGCTTGTCCGCCGGGTACAGCGACTCCACGTTCCCTTGCCATGTAATCGTCCACCCTCCGTTCATCGTCGAAAGAAGGTTGGCGGTGGGACCGCTTACCAGCACCTTCATATTCTTAGCGAGGGGGAGGAAATGGTCCGCATTTTTAACGAGAGTAATCGACTCCTCGGCTGCCTGAAGGTTCGTCGAATCGGAAGAGGCGGAAGCAAACCCCTTTTCCAGCCCGCGATCGGGATACGGATTCTTGAAGAGTCCGAGTTCAAATTTGACAGCGAGGATCCGACTCACCGCCTGATTGATCCTCCACATCGGGACTTTCCCCTCTTTCACAAGTTTGAGAAGGAGATCGTAAAAGCTGTAGTCGGACGGGACCATGCTCATATCCACGCCGGCCATCACCGCGATCCTGACTGCCTCTTCCGGAGAAGACGCGATGCCAAACCGCTTGTACAAGTTCTCGATGTCCCCCCAATCCGAGACGACGAATCCCTTGAACTTCATCTCGCCTCGCAGGACTTTCGTTAGAAGATAGTAGTTCGCGTCACCCGGAATGCCGTTCACCTCAGATGAATTGCACATCACTGTTGGCGCTCCCGCTTTGACGGCCTTCTCGAAAGGTGGAAGGAACATCTCCTTCATCATGCGTCTCGGAATCCATGCAGGCGTTCTGTCCTTGCCGTCCAAAGGAAAGCTGTAGCCGACGTAATGCTTCAGACACGTCGCAACCTTGTCCGGCGCGCCAATGTCATCACCCTGCGCGCCACGGATATAGTTCGCCCCCATCTGTGCCGACAAGTAGGGATCCTCCCCGAAAGTCTCATAGACCCTCGACCAGAGAGGCTGTCTCGCCAGATCGAGAACAGGATAGAATATCCACGGAATGCCGGACGCTCTGGTCTCCAGCGCCGTTATGGCACCCTCTCTTTCGGCAAGTCTTTTGTTGAAAGTGGCAGCCATGTTTAACGGCTGCGGGAAAAGAGTTGCTCCCTTCGTGTACGTTTCGCCGTGTATCGCATCAATGCCGTAGAGAATCGGTATCTTCAGCCTTGTCTCCTTGGTTGCAACGTCCTGAATCCTTGTTATTACGTTATCCCAATCGCCGACCGAGAGAGAAGAATCATACGCGTTCAGGAGGGAGCCTACGTGATACTTGACTATCGCCTCCTCGAGCTTCTTCGTATCGAGCTGGCCGGCCTCGGGCCCCTTCGTTATTGAAACCGCCTGGATAGTTAGCTGTGTCATCTGCCCGATTTTTTCCTCGAGTGTCATCTTCGACAGCAGCGCCCTGACCTCAAAGTTGACCTTTCCGCCGTCCTTCGTCGCTGCCGATGTTCGAGCCGGGCTCAAAACCACATAGATCAGCACCACTGCTATTGCCGCAGACAGACTTGTAATCTTCCTCCTAGGCCCCACGAAACGCATTATCATCCTTTCTCTAAAATTATTTCCGCAGACACTTTTCAATTGCCGGATGGATCATTTTACCCTCAGCCCGTCCAGATATTTCCTGTAGTCCAGGTAGAGTTTCACGGCCGGCTCGCCGCCGAGCCTGACGGACGCTGAAGGCGCTGTGAGCAGGCCGGGATACTGATAGCAGAGTGTTTCCTCAAAATTTGTGTACTCCTTCAGGTCGCTCAGGACTCCGTCTATCGGACGCGGTATGAGACCGCCTTCCTTGTCAAACACGAAGACCTCCATATCTAGCCAGAGGTGCGTGCCGCTTTCCCGGCAAAGCTTCGCGAGAAGCGAAGCGGCCTCAGC
Source organism: Bacteroidota bacterium (assembly GCA_021812985.1). GTDB lineage: Bacteria > Bacteroidota > Ignavibacteria > Kryptoniales > JAKASW01 > JAKASW01. The sequence continues at coordinate 50,361 of JAKAMG010000023.1, read as the reverse complement.
TCCTGTCTCGTCGCCTTCGGGCATCCGCGCGAATGCGAACGGACATAATATATCAATGTTCGGAAGAAGCTTCAGATAGGTTGCCTCTGCTCCGCGGAGATGATAACAATTGGACGCCAGCATTACTGGCTTGCCCGGTGCCATGCTGTGCACGTACGGCGTGAAATGGCTGAAGAAGTCTACGATCTGTTGACGCTCAGTCGAATCGCCAAGGCCTCCGTCCTTCTCTTCGCTTATGTACCAGCCGTAAAAGGACGGATGCTGACCGTAAAGCTGCCAGAGTTCTTTCGCCACTTTTTCGTGCCACGCCAGCGAAGCAGGCGAGTAATCGAACCACGCGTACATCCCGACTCCGAGGAACACGTGCATCCCCAGGCTGTCCGCCTCTGTAAGTATCGCACCGATCGGGTCTTTCGCGGCAATCGGCATGCGTCCCGGGAAAAGCTTCGAGGGATAATACGCCAGACCGCGATACCCTTTCTGGGCAATGACGGAGTCCTCATAATTGTAAACCTGGTTTCTGAACACCTCCTGGATCACAATGACGTTCATTCCGACGCCGTGCATTCCGCGGACCAGCTGACGCCAATCGGAATCCGACATCTTCTTAATCTCTGCGTTCCAGTGCCGCCCTTCCTGCTCGCTCCAATGCGCGATCCCGACCCATGCGCCCCCAATCCGTCTCGACGATCGGACGTCTGAGGAGACGACTGTCAACGGCTGCAACGCACGAACATTACTCTTCCCCGTGCCTGCAACGAGTATAATCTTGTGACGTCCGACGTGGTTCTTCGTAGGCCAAAGGTACCTTACCTCTTTCGCAGAGTTTGCCGGCACTTCGATTGTGGTCCTATAAAGCAAAGTGCCAGGTTTCTGTTCGTCGAGGAACATGGAGACCTCGAATTTCCCTGCGGTATCAGTTCTGTTCCATATCCCACCGCGTATATCCAAGACAATCTTATCGGAAACCAGCGATGGAGGAATGAGCGTCAGTTCGATTTGCGGCCTGCCTCCGGCGTTTCGAACCCCCGCTGCCGAGACCGCTACCAGGCTAATGAGACCCAGGATAATTGCGATTAATCTTTTCAAAGTTACCTCAGACTTTTATATGATTCGCCCCCCCGAAGGAGGAAATGCTGTTCTTTGCATGCAAGAATGCAGGCCGATATTGTGCGCCATGACTCGACCGCGAATTTCGTTCCTGCTTTTCAGTCACCTCGATACAGGCACGATCTCGATCACCTTGAGTGAAGCAGGGAGGAGATCCACTGCCACCTTCGCGGTTGTGGAAGCGGTCCGCAAGAGATGTTTCCCATGCGGGGTTATCTCAAACATTTCATATTTTCCGGAGTCAATTCCGAATTCGCGCGGGTCGATGTGGAACGAGAATGAGACATTCTTGTCCACATAATTCGCAATCAAGACGGCGAGATTGCCATCCGAAGACTTCCAGAGGCTTGCCTCCGCGGCGGGGACCGTGCCAGAATGTTTCTCTTTCCAGCGCCCGAAGCTCGTGTCGCTGAATGTCGGGATGTTATTCTCCGGATTGACGGGGCCGAGAAGCCTCCCGTAGAGAAGAAAATCTTTCATCGCGACTCGATACTCCCCACACTGACGCAGGAAGTCGGCTTTGGCGGCATACTTCGGCTTGAATAGCCCAAGGTCCATCCACCCGTTCTGTATTCCGTACAGGAAAGCACGTCCCTCGGCAAAGTTAAAGAGCTGGTCGCTGGACTTCTCATAGTCACAGGGACTCCCGAAGAATATCGTGTACCCGGAGTAGACCACATTAATGAGAGGGATTTCCCTGTCCGTTGGACCGAGCCAGAAGAGATTTGCGTCTACCTTATTGAGGAACAGTTCATCCGCGCCTTCAGACGTTATGACCACGTCGTGTCCTTTGCCTCGGGCGATGCGGTCTATTTTGGTCATCATCGCCCGGTTGCCGTCCGTCCACCATCGTCCTCCTCCCAGAGGATGGCCGTGATGAGGATTGAAACAGAGCTCGTCTCTCATCGCCGACACCTGATCGACATAGACGCCGTTGCATTCGTACCGGTTCACAAGGCTGTCTACCTGCGACACAACTTTGTCGTCCCAGAATTTCTGCGAAGGACACATCTCGACAAGTCTTCCGGAGAGGCCGGTCGTATCCATTATGAAACCGCCCGCCTCATCATAGGTGGCATGAGGAGCATACCTCTTCCAGTCGGGGAGATTCATGTCCGCGCTTCTGCCGTTTATGTAGGGCATCACGAGGAAACCCTTGCCGACAAGATCACGCACCCTAGCGGCGAACTTCGGCTTCGGCGGGAAGAACTCCGGATAAAGATTGTCGAACTTGTGCTCGTTCCAGAAGTACCAGTGAATGCCCATCGGCACACCCATCTCCTTCTGTGCCCTGACGAGCGGGGCGTTCATTTCCTGCGGCGTCCCGTGAGTACTGTCCCAAACCCAGAAGTCCCTGACCCATAACCCGAGGTCCTTTAAGCTGGCCGGGATATCATGCCTTTCCGAGAGCGGCGTGGCCCACTTCTGCCTGGTTGCCCATTCTCTGTAACGGAGCGCTGCCTGAAGCCAGTTGCCTTGATAGACTCCGAATTCCGTCGCGTAGTAGCCGGGCCAGTCGGAGCCTGCGATATCCATGTTTTCAGGATAATTGACGACGGCAAGCTCACCGGCCGCACCGTCAGCCTGGAAATCCTTGGCCATTCCATATGGATCCAATGTCGCCAGATAAACCGAGTTCGTCGCCCGAGTGAAGGCCATGAATTGCATCGCCCAGCCGCCAGAGGGATATCTTCCATGAAACGTACCCTGAACATTCTCGCGGCATTTCTTTATTAGGAGACCGCCGGTGGCGAAAGCGGGACGGGCAATGTCATACTCTCCCTGCGCCGGGAATCCGTTTATTTTCGGAAAGTCCACGTTCCACAAACCCCAGTAATCAGACTTGTTCGTTACATATATTCTCCACCTTGCAATGCCGCTGTTAGCCGGAAGGTCTATAATCACCTTCACACTTACCGCGTTCCTTTCCTTCCACCACTGCATGTGGTTCCACTCAAGGACAACGCGCTGAGCGCCGTCGGGAAGCTTCTCGAGCGACGCACGAGTGCATGGACCGTGGTTGTTCGTCATGCTACCCCTCTGAAGTCCTTTTCCAAACACGATCTGCCAGAGAAGGGGTTTCCCTTTCGTGATCTTAACGTGCTCGTATCCGGTCTTAAGATCGGTCATTGACACGAGCCCCATGGTGCCCGGCGCGAATCTGAACTCGACAAAGTCATTCCTGAGCGTCAGCCCCTTTGATGGGTCTATTAAGGTGCCAGCTTTGGCAGTTGCCAGGAGGGACATGCAAGCTACCGCCGCCGCGATCAACGCCAGCTTCAATTTCATTCTCCACTCCCGGTTTCCAAACGGCATTACCTGCCGGACGCCGCTGGACTCACTCGTCATCCTATTCAAACTTGTACCAGCCTTTCCATCTGATTTCGTCTCCCTCACGCATCACCTTCGACCTTCCGAAAATTAGGTCGAAGTAAGTCTTGCCGTATGAGGGGGTGAATACTGTCGGCCTGTCATCAGAGATACCGTCGAAATGGCCGAGGCCTTCCGAAGTGTCGATCCCGGCGACAATCATGCAGTCGTCCTTGGCATCGGTCACTGAGAACTCATTTACAATGTTTCCATCTCCCTTGCTACCGCAATCCGAATACGTTCCAAGTTCATACTCCTTTCCGTTGCCGTATCGTACCATTCCAACGTTGGAGAAATCCTGAGTCTGCAAGCCATAGTACTTTAAAATAGTAATTGAGCTAAGCGCGGACGACGCGACCTGGACATTCACGACGCCGTGAGTAATGAAATATGTCACCTCTTCTCTCAGCACAGGCTTTCCTGTCGAGATGGTGTTATACGCGGTGATGTAATTCACGGCGTGGATTCGCACATCTCCGGTATATACAGAATCGTCCATCATGCTCTGCCCGTCGATCGTTACGCTCAGGCTTTCCATCCAGGCGGTAGGATTCCCCGTGCCGTCTCCATTGCCGCCGTGCCACCCGCCTGTGAATGACGGTCTGGATGTGTCACCGGCCTGATTTGACCTGACGGTGTAAGGGCCAATCCAGTCAGTCCCGGATTTCACGAGCAAGCGGGAGCGCGGAGAGATCCGTGGGGAAGTATCTCCGGACGAGTCGCTTTCTATGTATATCGCCTTCACGTTCATCAATTTGTTCACGCCGCATCTTCCTATCTCAAGATGCATGTCCATCCCGTCCCTGTACCTGAACGACACTATCACATCATCGCCGTGTTTCACAACCTTCTGCGTGCCGCCTCCGGCGTAAACCTGTGACGAGCCCAGGACGGACGCCAGACAGAGAGCCGCTGCCATTACTCTCACAGGATTATTTGATCTCGATCTCACCACGCAGTCTTATGTCTCTGCTCGAGCTTCCAACCAGAATATCATACTTGCCAGGATGCGTCTCCCACTCTTCCCGGACCGGATTGAAATGCGAGAAAGTGTTCTTGTCGACCAGGAATGTCACGGTCGACGTCCGACCTGGTTCAAGCGAGAGGCGGTCGAACCTCTTCAATTCTTTCACTGGTAAGTCGGCCCCGCCTTCGGGATCGTGGACGTACAACTGTGGTATCTCGACTCCCGGAACGCTTCCGACGTTTTTTACATTGAATGTCACTTCATATTTATTTCCATAAGGCACAATCTTCAAGCCATGGTAGCTGAAACTTGTGTAGGACAGACCAAACCCAAAGGGAAACAGGGGCTTTACGTCGTGCTTGTCGAACCACCTGTACCCCACAAAGACACCATCGCTGTAAACTGATATGCTGTCTGTGTTCCTGTATGTGCCGAAAGCGGAACAATCGGACCACTTCACCGGAAATGTCAGCGGCACTCTCCCCGAAGGATTATATTTTCCGAGGAGCACGTCGGCAATCGCGTTTCCCGATTCGTCGCCGCCAAACCATGCCTGGAGGATGGATGGCACATCGCCGACCCAGCTATTCATCAACACAGGCGCGCCGGATATCATCACGACGACGGTATTCCTGTTTGCTTTCGCAACCGCTCGTATCAGCGCATCCTGATTCGCAGGAAGTCCCAGGCTGTCCCTGTCCTGACCTTCCCTTTCGTAGTAGCTAGAAGTGCCGACAAACAGAATGGCCGCATCGGAACGCTTCGCGGCTTCCACAGCGCTGGCGATCATTGCGGATTCAGGCTCTCTCAACCCCATGACAACCATCGCGCCGCCCGTGCCCTGATAGTATTCGACCTTGATGTCGTATGACCGCCCCTTCTGCAGGATCATTTTGTAACCACGTTCGACTGGAGAATGCGGTCCCCAGTTATCGATGATAAGCTTCCCATCCAGGTACATTCGCGACCCGTCGTCACTTGTGAGATTGAAAATGTAATCGCCGGAGGCCGGTGCCCTGAAGTCACCGGTCCAGCGGACGGAGAAATGGTCTCCTGGAACTCCGGGCGCCGGTGAAGCGCCGGCCCAATTGAAGTCTACGGATGTGTCGACTCGGCTGAAGGCGGGCTTCCCTTCGAGTGTTTCGTTGCTGAAATATTCCGCCCTCAGGCCATGCTTGTCGCTTCCGGGGAGATATAGATCGGAGGCGCTCATCGGGAAGGCATCGCCGGCAAGTTCGGCCCCCTGCGCGAAGTTTATCTTTACGTTTGGGCCAAACCTTTGTTGCAGCGCCTCGAGAGGGCTCACTGTGTAAACCGGAACGATGGCCGCACTCCCCCCGCCGCTCGGTCTGGCAATGGCCGCGTTCGGACCTATCACGGCGATCGACTTCAGCCTGCTGAGAACAAGCGGCAGGACGGCGCGATCATTCTTGAGAAGGACTATCCCCTCCACTGCCGCGCGGTAGGCCACCTCCCTGTCATCCGGCGTGTTGATAAACGAGGAATCCGGAACAGCCGGGTGGTTAAACAGTTTCAGTTCGAACATGACCCTGAGGATTCTTCTGACTTTCTCATTTATGGAACTGATTTTTACTTTGCCTGTCCGGATGGCCGGCAGCAACAGGCTGTCGTTTAGGAATTTCCCTGTCGGCATCTCGAGGTCGAGGCCTCCATTGGCAACTGGAACAGCGCTATGGACGCCTCCCCAGTCAGACATCGCAATCCCCTTGAAGCCCCAGCTTCGTATAAGCTTTTTATCGAGGAGGTATTCGTTCTCCGAACAGTACTTTCCGTTCACCTTGTTGTATGCAGTCATCACACAAAGCGTGTGCGCTTCCTGAACTGCCGCCTTGAATGCCGGTAAGTAAATTTCGTTTAATGCGAGGCGGCTTATCTTTTCATTTACAAACATCCTTTCATATTCCTTGCTGTTCGCGGCGAAGTGTTTCACCGTGGCAGCCACTCCCTCGCTCTGGAGGCCCTTTATGTAACTCACCGCCATCCTCGACGTGAGGTACGGGTCTTCACCGAACGCCTCGAACGTTCGCCCGCCGAGCGGTATCCGGGCAATGTTCACGTTCGGACCGAGGAGCACGTTCCCTCCCTTTGCCCTCAGCTCCTGCCCTATCGATCTTGCGACCCGACCGACAAGGGTAGTGTCCCATGTCGCGGCAAGATCCGTCCCGCACGGGAAGTCCGTAGATTTGCCCCATCTTCTCACGCCGAGTGCACCGTCCGACATTTCAAGTGCGGGGATGCCGAGACGCGGGATCGGCTTCGTCGAAAACTCGTTGCCGCCGAGGAGCTCTATCTTCTCTTTCAGAGTCATCCTTCCCAGGAGATCCTCGATGCGCTTTGAGATGGAATATTCGGGATTCATATACACCGGCACCGTGGCGCGCGAGGCCGCGGCATTCGTCTCAGACGCCCGGCCGCCTTTCGGCAGAAATGCAATTGCAAAGGCGAGTGAAAGCGTCCAGGTGAGAGGCTTTATTATTCTTTTTCTCATCGGTCCTTCCGTTGACTCAGTTGTACGAAGGAGGTACGTCGTCCGGCGCGCTCCCCCACTTCGTGTCGGGAGTCCTGCGGAGTTCATACATAATTTTCGCGCCGTGGGAAATGTCTGTAAACCTCATCCAGGCCTTGTCCCACTTGCGGCCATCGATGGTCAGTGCGTGCACGTACGGCGAGTTCCTGCTCGCTCCGTGCCCGATTATCGTCACGTCTCCGCCATCCAGATGAAGAACGGCCTTCCGAAAGAGCGGGCTTCCGAGGACAAGGACATCCGACCCCGGAAGTTCCGGGTACATGCCGAGCGCGCCGAAGATGTACCATGAAGACATCTCTCCGAGGTCGTCGTTGCCCGGATACGCAACGATTGCTGCTGAGTACAATTCGTTTATCGCCTTGCGCAGGACCCGCTGGGCTTTGTAAGGTTCACCAAGGAAACAATAGATGTATGGGGTCTCGAGGCACGGTTCATTGCCGAGGAAGGCATACTTGGACTTGAAGCCGCCATTGATTTGCGTGAAAAACGTATCAAGCCGGGCCAGTGCGGTTTTTCTCCCGCCCATTTTATCGGTGAGTCCCCTCAGATTGAAAGGGACCATCCAGACGTACTGCTCGCCGCTTCCCTCCACGAATGCCTGGCTGGAGCCGAAGTAGTCGACAGTGTCTTCGGAGGCCGGAATCCAGCTGCCATCCCGTTTGCGCATTCCGAAGAGCCCCGTCCGTTCATTGAAGAGATTTTTCCAGTATTGTGCATGTCGAAGTAGAATGGCACTATCGACGGAATCGCCGAGCGCGCCGGCGAACTGCGAGAGAGCGAAATCGGCGGAGTTGTATTCGAGCGTCATAGAGACGTTGCCACCATCCTGGTCCGCGGGGACGTAACCGAGCTTCAAATATTCTGCGAGGGCCGGTCGTTCATAAGTTCCTGTGCGGCGCGCGCAAACCGATGTGTCCGTTGCAGCACGCAACAGCCCTGCCAACGCCGCCTTCGTGTCGAAGTTTTTCGCTCCGAAGGCATAGAAGTCCGCTATCATAGCCGCGGCCGGGTCTCCGATCATTACGCCGCTGTCCATGTTTGGGACGCCCCATCTTGGGAACGCGCCCCCCTGCTTGTAGTCCCGGACGAGCGACTGTGCCATCGCGCTTGCCCGGTCAGGTGCAACAATGGCCAGAAGCTGACATTCGCTCCGGTAAATGTCCCAGCCTGAAAAATCCGCGTACTGGGGCTGGCCATCTTGTATGACGTGAACGTTACCATCGTATCCCATGTACTCTCCGTTCACGTCCGAGCACACCGTGGGATCGAGGAGGGCATGGTAAAGCATCGTATAGAACGTCCTATAATCCGCATCGATCCCGCCCGAAACCTGAATGCGGTTCAGCCAGGAGTTCCACTCGCTGCCCGCTTTGGCTGCCGCTCGTTCAAAAGCGCCGGACGTGAATTCGCTGAGCGGACTCTCCTTTTCAAGGTTCAGCCTGGCGTTTCTCACGCTCACGTAAGATATCGCGACCTTGGCCAGCACAGTCTTTCCGCCTCCCGGTTCAAAGGTCACCCAGGCCCCCGCGCTGTTCCCTCCAGAGTTGGTCCTCCCTTTCATCAGTAGGGAGTCCCCCCACGTCCCGTAAGTGGAAAACGGACGGTTGAAGACGGCGTAGAAATAGATCGTGCCGACGTCAGGGAATCCGCAGAAGTGACCGCCAGTGACGGCACCGCTAATGGAATGGCTCTTCGGATCGATCCGGATGGAGGCGTCTCTCGTGCCATTGACATTGCTCCCGGCGTTGATGGCTATAGTCGGCGAGCAGTTGGCCGGATAGGTGAACCTCCCGAACCCGGAACGCTGAGTCGTCGTCAATTCCACTTTTATTCCGTCATCCAGCTTTACCGAGTAGTATCCGGGACGTGCGGTTTCATTCGCGTGCGAGAACGGGAGGAGAAAACCAGCTCGGCCCACAGGCGGCCTGATCCCGGACGCGTTCAGTAGAGGCACGAACCCGAAGTTGTCGCCGTAAGGACAACCGGCCCCGCTGAGACGATCGAGGCTGAATCCGGTTATCAACGAGTCGCCATACTTGTATCCAGCCTGGCGCCGTGCCGGCCCGGTATCGGGACTCCATTGTATCATTCCGAAAGGAGCTGAAGCGCCGGGAAAAGTCTCACCATTAGTCTTCGTCCCCGAGAACGGGTTCACAAATTTCGCGAAGTCTCTGACGGCATAACGCCGGACCCTGCCCGCGTCCTTCTTCACCGCCCAGGCAGGCGCCGTAAGAGTTCCCGCCACCAGAATGGACGCGAGGAGTTTCTGCTTGAATCCCGTCAATTTCCCGCCACCGTGGAGCCACGCTCTCAATGAAACTGTTCTCACTTTACGTTAGTCTCTGTGTACTTCCCTTTGATGAAGTCGTAAGTCTTATCGTAAATCTTCCTGATATCGGGATCCTTGCTCATGCAGCTCTGGTAGAAAGTGCCCGGGCCGGCATTCTGGTAATAGGAGTGAGCTGCGCCCTTCATGTAGCCCTTCTTCAATCCCCAATTGAGATACTGGTAGTATTTCTCACGGAGGCTGTCCACCTTCAGAGCATCCCAATGTATTTCGAGTTCGATGCCCATTCCCAGCTTCCTGCAGGCATCGGCGGCCTCGCCGAGCTCCCGGACTGAATAGTTGTGGAAGGAGTAATTGGGCTGCATCTCAGCTGCGTCGAAGCCGAGCGAGTGCCACTCGTAAAATCCTTCGGCATTGATGAAGGGTATCCAGTCGAGGACGAGTCCCTTGCTCCTGACATAGCTGCCGACGTACCTGATCAAAGCAGCCTCGCTGTCGTTGATTGTGAAAGCGGCCTTCTCGCTGATCCAGTACATGCCGACAAGCTTCAGGTTATCGAAGTGACCATCTTTCCATTTTCTTAACACCTCGTCGACGTACCACCTTATCAGCCTCTCCCTGTCCGAAAGCTTCTCCATGTTGACGGGCTTCCCGTCTATCACGCCGAAATATTTGGAGGTGGGAGTGGGGTACGGTATCGCGATTTCGACCTTTTCCCTGTACGAAGGTTTGTCGAGCGCTTTCTTCACCTTCCCCGTCGCGATGTTCAAAGCCGCAACGTTATAATCGGGCATGAAGGTATTATCGATATAGTACTGCCAGTCGGAAAGAACCGTCGGCTTCTTTATGTCGGCTCCATACTGCCCTCCTGAAGGCGCTGCACCGAATGCGGAGAAGAGAACCGCGTCGAACATGATGTCCTTTATCTTTCCGGAAGGGCTTATGTAACCCACGTACGGCAGAAGCTGGTCGACGCTGTTCTTCTCAATCGCCGGATCTTTTTTATAATAGCCGTTGGTGATGAGAACCATATTCCTGGTTCCGCCGACTTTCGGCGAGCCGGGAGGACAGTATTTATCCGGATAGACAGGCGGCGGAGTCACATTCGGAATGGTAGCGCCGTCGGCGATTCCGCGGTTACCGAAAACCTGAAATTCGTCGGCAAGTGAAAACACGTCCACGACGAATGTCATCTTCACGTATCTCGCCCGGTAATCGAGACCCGTAAGGTCGTAAGTCTGGACGATCGGGTTTGTCACCGTCAGTGATATCGCGGTCTTGACGGTTCCGACAACCGCCCAGCGCTTCCCGTCCATGGAAAGAGCATAAACGACCTCTCTTGGAAAGTCGATTCCGTGGGGGATATCCTGCAGGAACCTTCCCCGCATCCCGTGGACCGTGTTTACCTGTCCCATATCGACCACAATGCTTCGCATTCCTCCGCGAATATACTGTTGCCACTGGTGGTCATGGTAGTCCGTCGATGATGCTATCTTGCCGTCCGTGAGACCGCCCGAGAATTGCAGCCCGGCTTCCATCGGCGCGAAGGAGTACTTGATCGGGACCAGACTTGTGGCGGTATATTTTTTTCCGAAGACAAGATCAACCATCCCATTTGGAGGAGCGGGCGCCGGCTCGGAAGCAAACGTTGACGATGCGAAAACAAAGCCGATGAGCGACAAGAGGGTCGGGAACTTTTGCATATAGTAGTCCTAGTTAGATGATCCTAAAATAGGAGAGAGAGCTGAATGCCCCCGCTCCGCACAGCGCATGCTGCAGCCGATCCGACATTAATGGCTTCCGCCGAGGTCGTCGACCTTCTTGGGATAAGGGGGCAAAACCATTGGCGGTCTCGGTGTCTGTGAAAAATCAAAATCTTTAACAAGATCACCGAGAAGCGGTTCGTTTTCCCGCACATCCGGCCGCGAGTCGGGCCTGCCGTCGGTTTTCGGATCTATTCTCTGTCCGCCGCAGAAGTCGTCCTCTATGAATTTAAGATACGCGTCATGTGAGAGGATCTGGCGATCGATATAGCCTTTCTTTGCGTAAGGGCTGATCACCAATCCCGGAACGCGGATTCCATAGCCGAATTCATCCACCCTGGACGGAACCACGTGGTCGTAGAACCCGCCCCAGTCGTCCCAGGAAAGAAAAATTGCCGAACTTGTCCAGTCGGGACTTTTCATAATCGCGTTAATGACTCTTGTGACGAATGCCTGGCCGGTGCTTACCAGCGACGGGGAATGTTCAGAGTCTTTGAAGTTGGGAATTACCCAGCAAACCTGCGGGAGAGCGCCCTCTTTAGCGGCCTTGAAAAAGTTGGCGATCACCTCATCGTTTTTCACCTCGTGATCTTCATGGACGTCCACAAAGCCGGGCAGGATATCCCAGATGGTCGGGACAGTCTCCTCCGGAATATCGATCCAATTGTACTCAGGCTTCTTCAAGAGTTCCTTTTCATCGAGATAGTATTTCCAACTTACATGATTTTTGTGCAGAAGATACGTTATGTCGGTCCAGGCAAAAGGCTCCGTGTCTTTTTCACTTCTATCCGGAGGATCGAGGTTGGTGACGCAGGACAAGGGGTCTCCCGGAACTTCGGTTATCGCGGACCACGCGGAAATCATGCAGAGGTGGGTCGGGAAACTCCACGACAGTATCGGCTCGAACATATGATCCTGAAGCACAAAATCCTTCGCATAGGTCCAGTAGTTTGGTATTTCGCGCTGGTCGTGGTATCCCATACAATCGAGGTATAGAGGTCTCTGTACCGGTCTCCCTTTGTTCGTGTACATCAGCTCTTTGTATTCTTTCAGCGATGAATTCCGGAGCTTTTTGTTGCTCTCTTTCAAGAGAGCCATGTTTTGAAATCTCTTATACTCAGTCATCGCGCTTCTGATGAAGCCGTCCATCTTGCCGTCGTCGATATCCTCAAAAGCGTTCGCCACCATGTGGGGAGAATCAAAATTTCTGTCGTCAGGGTCATGGAACGGTCTGACTATTTTACCGGTGATCGGATCCACTATCCCGACCGTCGGGACGCCGTTCTTCATCGGAATGCCATCCGCGCCAGGAAACGTTCCGAAGTAAGAATCGAACGTCCGGTTCTCCTGCATTATTATAATGATGTGTTTAATCTTATGAATGCCTCCTGTTTGGGCCGTCACAGGATTCGCATATAAGGAGGCGATAAAAACAATCAAGGCTGCTCCGGCCGCCACGGCCATTGGCCGGAACCCGTACCTCATCCCGCCTTCAAGCGCCTTTCGATCAGGCATCGTAGTCATCAGAATCTCCTCCTGGAACGAAACCGTTCCTCATGTCGCAATAGAAAATATGCTGAGAAACAAATCCGGAGGGAGCCGGGTCGGGATGAATTCCCCATCCCGGCTCTCTTCCGGTACATCTGATTTGGAATTACTTCAAGAGCATCATCTTGTGCATCGCGGTGAAATTATCCGTTCTCAGAACGTAGAAGTAAACTCCGCTCGAGAACAGGTTGGCGTTGAAGTTAACCTCATAGTGTCCGGCGTTTTGCCTCCCGTCAACGAGCGTGGCTACCACCTGTCCCAGAACGTTGTAGACTCTGAGCGATACCATCTGTGCCTTCGGAAGACTGTACCCTATGACCGTCGTCGGGTTAAACGGATTTGGATAATTCTGGTTAAGCGCGAATGTCTTAGGGACTCCGCCTTCTTCCGTCACGGCAGTCAATCCGGTTCCGGTCTTGAACTCCCATGTCGTTGAAAATCCGCTCATGCCGGCGGTGTCGATGGCGCTGACGTGCCAGTAGTATATAGTGCTTGCCTGGAGCGGCACCGAGACGGTCACGAACGTATCCGCGACGGTCGTGTCGTAGAGCGCCGTCTTGAAGTAACCCATGGAATCGCCCGAGCTATAGGTCTGGGAGTTCGTGGCGACCTGAATCTTGTACTTGTCAGCGCGCGAGGCCGGTCTCCACTGGAAGGTCGCCTCCCTAGGAATGCTCACCGTCGACAGCTTAGGATACACGAGACCTGGCGTGACCGGGATCGCAATCCTCGTCGTGAAGGAGTCGATCGGGCTGTACACGCTGGCCCCTCCAAAGTTGTAAGCGAGGACGCGCCAGTAATACTTCGTTAGATTGTTAAGCTTTGTGACGACCTGTATCGTGTCTGTCGTCGAATCGTTGACGACGAACCTGGAGAAGGAGATCGTATCGGAAACCTGCACTCCATATGCAACGGCGTTAGCCGCAGATTGCCACATCAGCGTGAGCGTGTCTGCGCGCTCGAAATTGGCACCGTTCAAAGGCGCGGCGGTGACAGGTACTGACGGCAGAGCCATCACGGTGAATGAATCAGGACCCGCAAATGAGCTCACGCCACCGGGGTTCACAGCCTGGACTCGCCAGTAGTACTTTGTGCTTGCCGTGAGATTGGAGACTACGTTCACGGTGTCCATCGTGGAATCATTCACGACAAAAGTTGAAAAGGTCAAATCAGTGGAAACCTGCCAGTGGTACTGCGTCGCGCCGGTCGCTGTGGCGCATTTCAGCGAGTCAACAGCAGGCTGGTCCGTCGCGCCGCTTGCCGGCCATACTTGCGCCGTCGGCCCGGGGGGAAGCATGACTGTAGTGAAGCTGTCGGTCACGGAATATGCGCCGAGCACACCGTTGTCGTATGAGCGCACACGCCAGTAGTATTTCGTGCTGTAACCGAGCGACTTAAGCGTGTCTGCCAGTACTGCAAGGCCGGAATCATTGGCGACGATGCCGGTAGCGAACGTCGGATCGGTGGAGACCTGACACTGGTAACCCGCCTCTGTAGTCGCGGATGTCCAGGCCAGCGTCAACGCTGTCGGTTGGTCCACCGCGTTGTTCGCGGGTGAAGTCAAAGCTGGAACGGAAGGAGGATTCTGGAGAACCCCGTACACACGCAAAGGAACGCTGGAGTTCTTAAGGCTGTCCGTTCCGAGCTGTCCATAAACTCCCTGTCCCCAGGCGTAATAGTAGTTATCGCTGCCGACGGCAAGGGCGTGATTTCTTCCTCCGGAGACAGACTTTGCAGTCACGCCTGACGGAAGTAGAGTCGCGACCGGGATTTTGTTTATGCCAATGCCGCTCAAACCGTTACCCATTTCTCCATTCCCATTATACCCCCATGCGTAAAGGGAATCGTTATTAGCTATCGCCAACACCGTGCTTGCCGCACACCCTGCAGTCTTCCAGCTTGTGACCCCCGCAGGCTTGTTGACGAGGACAAAGCTGGTTGAATTAGTCGTGGTGCCGTTTCCCAATTGGCCCTGACTATTCGAGCCGCATGAGTAAAGATTTCCATCGTCTCCCAGCGCAAGCGTCCAGTAAAGCCCGCCGTTGATGTCTTTCCATTGCGTGACACCCGATGGGAATGCGACCTTTACAGGAAGGAGTTGATTGGTCGTGTTTCCAAGGGCCAGTTGACCAAATCCATTGGAGCCCCAAGTGTATAGACTTCCGTCTGAACCAAGGGCCGCACTCTGATAAAACGAGGCGAACACCTTCACAGGCGTGAATCCAGCAGGAAGCTTTACCTTAATAGGAATCTTAGCAGTATCACCCTTAGTGCTGTCTCCCAACTGACCGTACTGGTTTCCTCCCCAGGCATACACGTTGCCGTCGCTACCAAGCGCGAGACTATGCGTCCACGCGGCGGAGACCTGTTTGGCGGTTACTCCGGCCGGAAGTTGGACCTCAACGGGAGTATTTGAACTCGTGGTTGTTCCATTACCCAGCTGACCGAAGTTGTTAGTGCCCCAACTGTACACATTCCCGTCGGTACCAATCGCAATGGTGAAGAAATATCCGGTTGCGACATCAGTCCAGCCTGCCACACCGTTCGGCGGAGGAATGACTATGGGAACAGAATCCTGAACGGCCGCTCCGGTAGCTATCGTGTGCATGTACTGATCATCTCCCCACGCATGCAGAACTCCATCGGCACCCAAGGCGTATGACGCAAAACCCTGGGGTGACGTATAGACGTTCTGAGCGATTGCTGTCCTTCCCAGAAGGGAGGCGGAAAGGAGGAACGCGAAAAGCGCTCCTCTCCAACTTGAGGCCTGCATCCACGATGCAGTCTTAACTTTTTTCATATTGTCACCTTTTCTGTTTCTGCGATGCATGGGACTGTCCCCGGTGACAGTTTCATGCATCCGTAACTGTTGCCTTCCATCCGGGTCTATATCAGCGCCGCAGTTCCACGGCAGATATCCTGACAGCAATGACTCATGACAAACATCGTTACGCTCTCGCTCCCTCCCTACTTGAGGAGGATCATCTTCTTCGTTACAGACATGGTTCCCTGTCGAAGCCTATAGAAGTAAACTCCGCTCGCGTAGCTCTCCATGTTAACATTGTACCTGTACGCGCCAGGCGCCTTGAAACCCTCGTCGACCACCTTCACCAACCGGCCAAGCGTGTCATATATTCTCAGACTCATCCCCCCGGCCGTGCTCAGATTCGCCTCTATCGTCGTCGAAGGATTGAACGGATTCGGATAATTGTTCATCAAATTGAATTTCAACGGGACTCTCGTTTCAGCCACAGCATCCACGCCAAGCGGAGCAGTAAGCATAAAATTCCATACATTGGAAAATTCGGGAAGTATCGTTGACGCGTGTGGCGAGTTCGTCGATATGTCCGTTATGAGTATTCTCCAATTGCCGGTTATTGTGTTCCCTGGACTGACATTCGAGAGAGTAGCGGGGCGTTGAGTATTCATTAGCGCCATGCAATTGGCGACCTGATGGTTTACGTTGTACGGGTCGTTCTGATGCAGGAATGCAAAATAGCTTGTCGGCGGGGTGGCTCCCTTGTCGTACTGCCACGGAGCCGGCCGGTCGTAAGCACTCATGTAATCCTGCGGACCCGAGAACATGAGGACCCTGCTCACATCATACATCTTACCTATATATGCGGCGTGACCCGACCCTTGAGAATGTCCGGCTACGATTATGCGGCTCCATAGTGGCTGATTGTTCTGGACAAATTGACCCCACGCGCCAGCCGTATCTGTTTGTTCGAGATATACGAGGAGCTTCGTGAGCCTGTTCAGTATCGAATTAGCGCTGTCCACGCTCACCGCGCTGCTGACCTGAGCCCCGGTCACGATCTCGTCCCGGTAATTCCCAAACGCTGCAGTGTCCGAGTCTGTGCCGAGACTCGCGGCGACGACGTTGTTTTCATAATCAAGAGTGACGGCGTAGTAGCCCATCGAGGCAAATATGCTATCCGTGGTCCACGTCGGAGTCGCGCTGCCTCCCGTTCCTACAAGGAAGAGAACCAGTTTGTTAAGCGTGTCGATCTTAGGATCGTAAACTGCAATGCTGGGCCCATGAACTGTCTCGATGGCAGGGTCGGTCCATCCGGGTATCACCGATATCAATCTTACGCCGGAAGACTGGGTCGCGTAGTTAAGCAGTATCTGAACCGGGACGGAGGAATTCTTTATGCTGTTATTGCCCAGCTGACCTTGGGCGTTCTGACCCCACGTATAGATGTTCCCGTCGCTGCCGATGGCAAGGCCGTGATTCCGGCCCGCCGCAATGGACGTCGCCAGCACACCGGGAGGAAGTGCGACCTTGACGGCCGATGGGTTGGTGCCCAAAGAACTCCCGTTCCCCATTTCGCCGGAGCCGCCGTATCCCCACGCGTAAAGCGTGTCGTTGCTACCGATCGCAAGGACCGAACTACCGGTGCAGGCAATCTCGTTCCAACCGGTGACTGCCGGAGGCAGGTTCGCCTTTACTAGAGAGTCCGAGCCCGTAGTACTGCCATTGCCCGCTTCGCCGTAATTTGTCTGACCGACTGTTCCCGAAGTATAAAGGTTTCCATCGTTGCCCATCGCCGCGGCAAAATAGATCCCTCCATAGACTCCGGTCCACTTTGTCACGCCGGCAGGAAAAGGAACTTCGACTGGAATCGAGTAGTTGGTCGTATTTCCAAGGCCCAACTGACCCTGCACATTTCCACCCCAGGCGTAAAGAGTTCCGTCAGCACCCAGCGCGAAACTGTAGTACCAGCCGGCGCAAACAGAGACAGGAGTAAACCCAGCAGGGAGATCTACTTTAACAGGGATGTCCGAATTGGTTGTCGTCCCGTTCCCCAGCTGGCCGTTGTTGTTTTCTCCCCAGGCGTAGACGTTTCCGTCGCTGCAAAGAGCGAGACTGTGCCAGTAGCCGCACGAGGCCTGTCTTGCAGCAACGCCGGTTGGAAGGACGACCTTTACCAGAGTGTCTGAGCTGACGAGCGAGCCGTTGCCAAGCTGTCCGTACTCGTTGTCACCCCACGAATAAATATCTCCATCGTTCCCTATTGCCAGGGTGTGGACGTGTCCCGCCGCCACCGATAGCCAGGAGGTCACGCCTGCCGGAAATCCAACTTTGGCGGGGGTCAGGTCCTGCGCCAGCGAACTCGAAGTGACGGTATGGAGGTATTCGTCTTCTCCCCAGGTGTAAAGATTTCCGTCTGCGTCAATCGCGTAGGAGGCAAAGGAGCTTGAGGAGGAGAACACTTGCTGCGCGAACGCCGATCCGGTTAGCAGGGCCATAACCACCACTGACTTTGGCAACATCGGATTTAAACTGGAGACCAACTTGTTCATGAAAATCACGAAGCTCTTAGATTCCCTGGATTCTTGGTTCGGCAGATTGTTAAAAAGGGGAAAAGATTTCCCTCCACTCGACTTGATGAAAGACCGGGGATCGGCGGGATTGCAATGGAGTTTCCCGCCTCACCCGGCCCCCTTATTTAAGGAGAAGCATTTTCTTTGTTATGTTGTTCGTTCCCTGCTGCAACCTGTAGAAGTACACGCCGCTCGCGAAATTGTCCATGTTCACGTTGTACGTGTAAACACCGGCCGGCTTGTACCCTTCGTCAACAATCTTCACCAACTGGCCGAGCACGTTGTATATCTTCAGGCTCATCACTCCGCTCTTCGACAGCGTCACCTTCATACCCGTCGACGGGTTGAACGGATTCGGATAGTTGTCGCTAAGGTTGAACCTCGTCGCCACAGGAGCGGGGGCTTCCTTCACTGCGGTGACGGGGGAGTAAGTCCCCTTTATGAACTGGTACGTGGCGTCGTAAATCCCTCGAAGAGTCGGATCAGTACTTTGGGCGCAGGTATAGAAAGTCCCGGGACCGGAATTCTGATAGTAGGCGTGCGTCGCACCCGTCATGTATCCATCCTTGACGCCGTAATTGAGATACTGGTAATACTTGTCGCGGAGAGTTGAATCAGTAAGTGCGTTCCAATGAATCTCAATTTCGATTCCCATTCCGAGTTTCTTGCAGGCATTGGCTGTTTCCTCAAGTTCCTGTGGCGGGTAGCTGCCGAACGTGTAATTGGGCTGCATCCAGGCGCCGTCAAATCCAAGGTTGCTCCACTCCGCAAAGCCTGAGGCATCCTTAAATGGTATCCAGTCGAGAACCTTGTTTTGTCCCACTATGTAATTGGCGACGTAGGCGATCATGGCGGCCTCGCTATCATCCACGGTGTACCCTATACTCTCGCTGTACCAGTAAAATCCTGCAAGCTCAAGGTTCTTATACCCGGCGGAATCCCATTTACTTATGACCTGATCGACGTACCACTTCAGGAGTTGCTCCCTGTCGGACAGGTAACTCAGATTCAAGGAATCTCCGTTGAGAACCCCGAAACTTGTAGCCGAAGCATTCGGATAAGGAATCGCAATCTCAACCTTTTCCCTGTAAGTCGGCTTGTTTAGAGCCTTCTTCACGAAAGCAGTGGCGCTGTCAAGCGCAGCCAGATTGTATGACGGCATGAATGTGTTGTTGAGGAAATAGATCCAGTCCGACAGATTCGCTGGACTAGTTTTGCTGATGCCGTAGTTTCCTCCGGATGGAGCGCCGCCGTATGGGGTAAACAGGACCGCATCGAACATGAAGTCAGTTATACTTCCCATAGCCGACTGATAACCGACGTAGGGGAGTAGCTGCGAGAAACTGTTCTTTTGTATTGCCGGATTCGATGCGTAATATCCGTTCGGGATAAGAACCATATCGTGGATTCCCGCCATCTGTGGTGAGCCGGGAGCGCAGTATGCGTTTGGATATGTCACCGGAGGGGTTATCGGAGGCACGGTCGCGCTTGCCGCCGCGCCCGAATCGCCAAACACCTGGAACTCGTCAGCAAAAACGAACACGTCCACGGGGAATGACATCTTGACGTACCTCGCCTTGTAATTGAGGCCTGCTACCGAGTAGGTTTGCGAGATATTGGCTGTGCTGCTGAGCGGTATCGCCGAGTTAACCGTTCCCACAACTGACCAGTCCGTGTCATTCATCGAGACGGAATATGTCACCGACCTCGGGAAATAGACACCGGCAGAAGGCGCGTTCACAAACCTCTCCTGCATCTGGTGCACGGTGTTCACCTCGCCCATATCTATTACAACGCTGCGCGCACCGCCACGCTCATACCCCTGCCACTCCGGATCCGCAAGTGCGAGCGACGATGCTATTTGCCCGTCGGTCAGGGCCCCGGGAGTGTAGTAGCCGTCCTGTCCCGACTGGAAGGAATACTCGATAGAGACAAGCGGTGTGATCGTATATGGCTTACCAAGCACCAAGTCCACCATACCACTTGGTGGGGGCGGCGCCGGGGAGCCTGCTAAAGCTGTCGCGATCATAACAGGTGCCATTGCCGCAATTACGGCCGCTTTGTAAAACTGCAACATCTTCTTCATCTCAAACTTCCCTTGTATTTCTACACATGCATCTTACTGCTGAACTAATCGGCGACCTGCCTGATCCGCTGGAATGTCGAAACGTTCGCGCAATCCGTCACCGCAATGTTGCTGGGTCATCACTTAACCAGCATCATCTTCTGAACCTTCACGAATGAACCGGCAGCCATGCGGAAGAAGTAAAGTCCGCTGGAAAATCTGGAGCCGTCGAACTCGACCGAGTATCTACCGGCTGACTCCCTTTCATTGACAAGCGTCGCCACCTTCTGACCGAGCGTGTTATAGACCCCGATCGTCACCTGAGCTTCCTTGGGGACATCATATTGAATGACCGTAGTGGGGTTGAACGGATTCGGATAGTTCCGGTAAAGGGCGAACTCCTTAGGAACACCATTAGACTCGTTTAGGGCATCTATCCCGGTTCCCGTCGTAAATGTTCCCTGCACCGAGTAGGCGCTCGACCCACCGGCATTTGACGCGCTGACTCGCCAGTAATAGTCGGTGCTCGCCTGCAATACCACAGGCAGAGAGACGGAAGTATCAGCGCACGTCGTGTCGACTATGATAGTGCGGAAGAGCTGGTCGGAGGCTACCTGGAGCGTATAGCTCGTCGCCGATGGTGACTCGTTCCACGTCAGCGTAACCTGTCTGGTAACATGTGCCGAGAGGAATGGAGAGACGAGGTGCGGCCTGCGCGGAACGGCAACAACAGTCGTGAATGAATCGGTCAGGGAGAATCCTGAAGCCCCGCCGATGTTGTAAGCGAGCACCCTCCAGTAGTACTTCTGCAGATTTTGCAGTGATATCGCCGTGAAGATAGTGTCCGCCGTCGAATCGGACGTATATACCAGGGAAGAGAATGTCGGATCCTCTGAAATCTGGCACTCATATCCTGACGCTCCCTGTACATTGCTCCACGCTAGCACAAGCGTGTCCGCGCGCGTGTCAGACGCGTTGTTCACCGGCGAGATGAGGATCGGGGATGACGCGGGGGCGGCCATCACAGTGAAGGAGTCCGGCCCGGCGAATGCGCTCGGTCCGCTCAGGTTGACGGCCGATACTCTCCAGTAATATTTCTGGCCTGCCGACAGCTTAACGGCCCTCGTCGTGTCTACTGTCGAGTCGTTCACTTCAAAAGTTGAGAAAGCAGAATTCGTTGATAACTCCCAATGATACTTGGCTGCGCCAGCGGCTTTGCGGCAGACCAGCGTGTCGACAGCAGGAAGATTAACCGCGTCGTTCGCCGGAGAGACGATCGACGGCGCGGAGGGAGGTTCGACAACGGTCGTGAAAGTGTCTGCGCTGGAGTACGCGCTAAAGACTCCGTTGTTGTAGGATCTGACTCTCCAGTAGTAAATTGAGCTGCTTCCAATGCCGGACAAGGTGTCGACGGTATCCGTAAGGGCGGAATCATTTACCATTATATCCGTATGGAATGTCGGATCGGTCGACAACTGGACCTGGTAGCTGGCAGCTTGCGGAGCCGCGTTCCATTTCAATATCGGTGAAGTTGATACGCCGGTATCGCCGTTCGTGGGCGAAAGAAGGTTAGGGATACCCGGCTCAATCTGGACGAGGTTAATGACTTTGACAGGGACATAAGAGCTTACGTTTCCGCCGTTGCCGAGTTCTCCTTCTGTTCCCTGGCCCCATGCATAGTAGTAGTTATCACTTCCCAGAGCGACTCCGTCAAATCTGTACCCCGCAACGGCTCTGGCAGTTACTCCTGCCGGCAACTCGACTTTCACAGGCACTGTGTTGATTCTTCCCGGAGTACCTCCGATACCGTTTCCCATTTCTCCCGAACCGCCGTAACCCCAGGCATATAGAGTGTCGTTGTCGGCGATGCCGAACACTGAGCTTCCGGTACAGGAGAGCGCTTTCCATGACGTCACGCCGGCAGGCTTGTTTGCCTTGACAAAGGTCGTCCTCGCGGTCGTAGTGCCATCGCCCAGTTGGCCAAAGTCATTATAACCCGCCGAGTAGAGATTTCCGTCGTTCCCCTGGAATAACGTAAAATAGTATCCTCCATAGACGCCGATCCACTTGGTCACTCCGGTCGGAAGCGGCAGTTGGACGGGGGTCGGTTGACCTGTGACATTGCCGAGTCCAAACTGTCCCTGCCCATTTGGACCCCATGCGTAGACGCTACCGTCTGTTCCCATTACATAGTTGTTGTAGGCGTACGCATATATTTTCGCGGGCGCGAATCCCACGGGCAAATTGACCTTGACGGGAATATCAGAGTTTGCGGTGGTCCCGTTTCCCAGCTCGCCGTACGCATTGTCCCCCCAGGCGTAGACATTACCGTCGCTTCCGAGCGCCAGGCTGTGTGAAACTCCGCAGGCTATGGCCGTGGCCGTAACGCCTGCCGGAAGCTTTACCTTCACAAGCGTATCTGAACTCGCTGTGGTGCCATTACCCAGTTGCCCCGCGCCGTTGTATCCCCATGCATACACAACTCCATTGTTGCCAAGCGCGAGCGAATGATATAGTCCTGCCGAGGCAGAGACCCACGACGTTACACCGCTCGGGAATGCCACTCTGACCGGCGCAAGGTCCTGGGTTGTAGTCGCGTTTACTGTTGGATGGAGATAGTTGTCCTGCCCCCAAACGTAAAGGTTACCGTTCGCGTCTGTGGCATAGGCCGCCAATGAAACGGGTGATGAGAACACCGCCTGGGAAAATGCCGGCTCGCTCAACAGTCCCATGAATGAAACAAGCACGACAAGACTCATCCAGCGTGCGGGCAACAACAAATTCGGTAACCTAAACGCAGTTCTCATTATCCCACCAATTGAAGCTATTAATAAAACTAATTACCAAAGGGCTCGGCGAAACCGGCTCCCTCAGCGTTTTCAATTCCTCAGCAATGTCCCCGGACCCGATGATGAAGCGCGGGGACCAACACCATCGAAAATTTTACCCGGGGCTCGGCGGGATTGCCATGGAGTGGCTATCCCGCCTTACCCGGTTTTTCTTACTTAAGAAGAAGCATTTTCTTTGTTATGTTGTTCGTTCCCTGCTGCAACCTGTAGAAGTACACGCCGCTCGCGAAATTGTCCATGTTCACGTTGTACGTGTATTCTCCTGCCGGCTTGAAACCCTGGTCCACAACCTTCACCAACTGACCCAGTACGTTGTATACCTTCAGGCTCATCAGACCGTTTTTCGACAGCGTCACCTTCATGCTTGTCGACGGGTTGAACGGATTAGGATAGTTGTCGCTCAGGTTGAACCTTGTCGCCACAGGAGCGGGGGCTTCCTTCACTGCGGTCAGAGGCCCGAACCAGGAAGGATCACCGCAGGCATAGCCATCCGTGCTGGTCGACTTAACCTGCGCGTTCGTGTACTGCATATCCTGTGCTTCGGGAAGGGGCCACTGGGGAATCCAGTTTCCGCTGGTAACGATTTGCTTCTGATATCCCCATTCGTCCGTCTTAATCTTTCCCTGCCACACCTCAGTGACAAATTGCTGAAGGCTGACCACACCAGCGGTCGCGCCGGGTTGGAGCACGCTCGCGAAGGAGGCACCGAAACCAGGATCAACGTCGACAAGGTTGCCGGAGCGCTGGAATCCCGGCCACTGGTCAGGGTGAGCAAAGAACGTATCGGCTGACGCACCGAACAGGCTCGGCGTGATCAGCGTGTCCGCCGTCGAGGCGGTGTCGTTCCAGGCAGTCCAGAAATCGGTTATTGCCTTCGGTTCGAACCAAACGTTGTCCCTTACAACGGCGATTCTTTTCGCCTCTGCCAGCCACCTGAGATTTGGACTCGAAGTGTCGGCAGGATCGAACGTTGAATCCATGGCGGCAGTGAGTGTGTCAAATTCAACTGCTCCCACAGGCTGGAGCGGAGTTACGTGGGTGGTAAAGTATCTGTGGATCGTTACCGCACCCGCATACGCACCGTAGAAGATGTTATTCTCAATCTTGTAGTTCGTGAAGTACTGGAAGTAATAGTTTCCGATCGGGTATTCAAAATTGTACACGAAGGAGTTGTGGTTCAGCTCCATGTATTTCGTGAGAAATCCTCCGGTACCGGCAGTGCCCGCCTCGTGGCAAAAGAACGTGTTGAAATCGACCACGATAGTATCGGCCGGATTAGAGGTCGGATAGGCTGGACCGAGCAATCCGGGAGAAGTGAAGTTATTAGGCCATACGTTGTTCCGGAAAATGCTGTGGGTCACGAAGAAGTTGTCGTGCACACCAGTATAAACCAGTGGCTGACCATGGACCTCGTCGACTACTATACTATCCACTCTTACTGTCGTTGAATCCGCTGTCAGCTTGAACAGGGGGTTACCGGTCCAGGCGTTGTTATTGTCCCTTCCGAAGAAGTAAATGTTCTTGACCAGAAGATTGGATCCCGGTTGGCTGATAGTGGCGAAGACGCCGGCAGGCGATCCGTTTTGAAGAATGCCGGGTTGTATGCAAGGCGGTCTGCCATCTGCGCCGCGGATACCTATCAGCTGGAACTCTGTAGCTCTCGGTGTGATTATGCCGGTATAAAGGTAGGTTGTATCCAGCGAAACGAGTTCGTAGACGGCGTGGGCCTGTCCGCCCGCCGCAGTGGTATCCGAGTTGATGACCGCATCCAAACTCGGCCCGTTTGCGTAAACAACAAGCGTATCGTTCCCGGCCGCCAGCGTCTTTCCTGGCATGCAGAACAATGCCGCCATCGCGAGAATGGTGGCCGCTGTAAGCATTTTTTTCATTTGACGACTCCTCAGTATAAATGAGTTAGTGTTAGTGGTTCTTCGGCGTAGCAGCGCGGTTGCTGTCACCCGATGATTCAGTGATTCTGTTACGAATGACGAGATGACTTTCGTTAACCACCTCCTTCGGCATTTCACCGCCATCTCTATAATTTCCACCTGATGCCGATGTCAGCAGTCATGCCGTAATCCTGCTCCGAGATTGGAACCTGGGCCGCACGAATGACGCTGACATTGTTCGCACCGTTGAGGTTGTTTAGATCCAAATACAATTCCAGCCCATACCATGGGAGTGTCTGCTTGGCAGCAAAGTCCCACCGCCTGTAAATCGGGGAATACGATCTCAGCTGCGGCCAAAAATTCGCACCTGAAAACACGTTGCTCTCGTAGAGGTAAGCCACCCTGGCCGAGAAACTTCGGTAGTCGAATCCCAAGGTCAGATTGACAATGTCATCAGGCTGGTCGATCAGCCGATCCGTGTACGATGTGTCGACATACTGAACGCTGCGGCTGGAGATCTTCGTGAGAGTGTATGGATACTGAGCCTTGGAAAAGATGTGCGTGTAGTTCGCACCGAATACCACACCCGACAGGACCCCGGGGAGATACCAGAAGTGCGTCTGCCAATCCAATTCGACTCCGTAATCGTTTATTACGTAAGGATTGTTAACGTACGTGCTAATCTGATAAGACTGATACGGGCTTGGCGGAGTACCCGGCAGACTGGCGGGGATGTACTGTAAGGCCTTTGTACCCGTAACCCAGTATGACCACGAATAAATCAGGTTGCTGATTTGCTTGAGAAATGGATCCACAGTAAACAAACCGATCGCATCATTATAAACCGAGACGGCGAAATCATAGTTTGAAGATCGTCCGGGAATCAGCGCAAAGTTGTTCCATGAGATCGAGTTGCTCAACCCGACGTTGATGCGGGGAGTGATGGTGTTGAAATCCGGATAAGCGAGAGTGTTCGAATATGCGAGCCTGATGCCCAGCCACGAAAGCGGCTTGTAGTTCAAAGACACGTCGGGAAGCCAGTAACCGTGATTCTGCGTTACCGTCGTGTCGTAGTAGTTATAGGTGAAGTATGACAAGGCGCTTGTAAATCCGCGAGGGGCCGTGTAGATAGTCTCGAGATTCTGATACCGGACGCCCGGGATGAGGGTCAGCTGCTGACCTAGCTTCAGAACCGTCATGAGGTAAAAAGCGCTTGTGTTCTCATAACCGCTGTAGTTATTCGTTATCGACGCTTCCGTGTTGACGCCGTACCACGCCTGCTGGCTCTGTTTCGCATAATTGTCAACGTTGGAGTTGAGTATGTTCAGCAATTGCGAGAACATTCCGAAATTTAGAGGCGATACCATCTTGTAGTTCCCGTTCAAGAAAGTTCCGAACTTGAAATTGGGATCAACCCAGTATTGCATCTTGGCGGCATCCGCCGGCAGCTTGAAATAAGGGGCGACGAACTGCGCCACATTGCTGCCGATCAGAGTTCCGTTGAGAACATCTGTCGTGTAAGACCTGATCAAATGCTTGTAATCACCACCGAATTTGATTTCGGCCGTCACGTCGGAAGCAATGTTGACGCTAGTGCTCAAATCGAGCTTCGCGTCCAGGGCCCGCTGCCAGTAGAAACTGTTGGTGACGTTGAACTGGTAGAGTGAGGCGTTCGTGATGTCGTTGTTGGCCGCTACAGGCACTGCCAAAGGATTTACCTCCGGCTTGTTGGTGAACTGATCGAGCCCTGCCTGCGTCTGCTGGAAGTTTGCGTTCCAGCTGTTTGGACTGCTGGTCGAAGAGTACACATGCGAGAGCGTCAGATTTACCCTGAAGATCGAGAGCTGCTGTTTGAAATCGAGAATGTCCACAATATTGCTCAAGGTGGAATTAGAGTTGGCAACTCCGTAGTAGCGAATATTGCTGGTCAGATCAAACGACTCACTATAGGTCGTCGCATTTGTCGTTCCGGTATTAACGAAATTTGTAAGCTTGATCGATCCTTCTGGCAGCTTGTAGTCGAGAACCAGGGCCCCGTTGTATCGCCTTCTGTCCCTCGGAATGTCGTAAAGGTTCAAACTGTTGGTGACGTACTGGGTCAGCGTGTTATTGTACTCCCCGTAGGAGGCCCCGAGCTCGTTGGAACTCAGGTTGATCCTTTCGACATCAGCCTGAGCAAACACGCCGAGGCGATCCCCGAAGAAACGGTCTTCGATCGTACCGACGTATTTATAATTGTTGAATTTGTTGTAAGCGTCGGGTAGGGCGTTGTAGCCCCCCTGCGCGACGAGACTGATTTGCGGGACCCCCGGCTTCTCGACCTGCGCCTCGCGCATCTGAAAATTGACGACACCGCCGATAACGTTGGCGTTCATATCGGGTGAAATCGTCTTGAAGACTTCAATGCCACCGAGCATATTCGAGGAAATCATGCTGAGATTCGTGTAGTCACTGCTTGAGCTGGAGGACCCCATCTTCACGCCGTCTATAGTGACCTGATTGTATTTCGGCTGCAAACCGCGTATCACGACGGCGTATGCTTCGCCGCCGCTTCTGAGGACTGAAACCCCAGGCAGCCTGCCGACAGACTCCGCAGCGTTTGCGTCCGGAAGTTCCTGTATCTTTGCTGCCGAGACTACGTTTACTATCTGGTCGGATGCAAGCTGCTGATTGATCGCCGCGTTCTGGCCGGCTGCCTGCGCTGTCACCACAACTTCCCTTCCCTGGACTCCGACGGCTTCCAGTTTGACATCCTCCCTGACCAGTTCTCCAGCGGCCGCTCTTACGTGGACGACGATTGTCTTGTAGCCAATGTATGTGGTTCGCATGGTGTAGCTACCAGGAGGGACGTTGACAATCGTATATGCTCCGTTGAGATCGGTTGAGGCACCGAGGCTCGTGCCGACGATGTACACAGTCGCTCCGGGGAGCGGGTCTCCCGAATGCACGTCTGTAACTCGTCCATGCAAAGTCGCGTTCTGTCCGGCATGCACTGCCCCGAGATTCAAGGAAAGGAGAAGACCGAAAATCGTGAGCATGCTCGTGATTCTTTTGTTCATTACAATCTCCTTGGTTAATCGCTTTGCGAAAATTACGACCGCACATTCCCTTTCCAGGAAAAGGCGACTGAGCCTTGGCGCTTTACTTCTCTTCATAGCGCCAGCGCCGCGGCTCCAATGAAACCTGCGTTGGGACCGAGCTGGCCACGGACGATCTTTGTTTTTTCCGCGGGTGTCGGACAAACGTGCTTCCGGAAGTGTTCCTCCATCGAGGGCGAGAAGAGATCGAACGCGTTTGAAATGGATCCTCCGAGTATCACGATTTCCGGATCGATGACGTTCACGACCCATGAGATTGCGACCGACAGGTGTTCGCCGAACTGTTTCCATGTCGTAATCGCGTTGCGGTCACCCGCCTCCGCGAGACGTGAAATGTCAAGAGCCGATTTGCGGTTGCCCGACAACTCCTCGTACATCCTTGAAATTCCGGCGCCGGATACCAGGTCCTCTATCGTCCCCTTTCCATACGGTGATGGCCAGATTTCGCCTGCCGATTCCGTATGCCCCTCAAAGATCTTTCCGTTGATGATTATCGCGCATCCGACACCGGTGCCGAGAGTAAACCCGACTACATTGCTCTTCCCGACGCCGCTGCCGTACAAAGTCTCGCCGTAAATCAGGCAGTTCGCGTCATTGTTCATGAAAACGGGACGCCGGAAGCGCTCTTCTATAATTTTCCTGAGAGGATAGAAATGGAGCGTCGGGAGCTGCGGGCATTCAAGTATCCTCCCGTTCTTTATGTCGATCGGGCCGGTGACACCCATGCCTATTCCACCAATATCATCAATGACAAGGCCGGTCCTTTTCGCGACCTCCTCAATGGAATCAGTGACCCTCGCGATGATCCGCTCCGGCGCGTCCTGACCCTGTGTCGGGACCTTGACTGGCTCGCAAACGATCTCGCCCTTCTCGGTCATCGCACCGGTCATTATCTTTGTGCCTCCGAAATCGACGCCGATATAAACTCTGCTCATCGGTTCAAGCCTCCCGGCTCATATCGGTATTCTCCGTCGGCAGATCCGGTGTGTCTGTGAAGAGAGGTGCTCAGCATGCGCTACTCAGCCTTCGTCACTTTGCCGCCGTGCGTGAAGTTGCCAGGCGTATATCCGTTCGCCAGACCGAGCTCGTTCACCATAAGCTGAGCAGGAATAATGCTTTGTATACCGAATTGAAACTCGTCGGAACGCCGCGTCGTGATCACGCGGATGTTAGCATCGTGAAGATTCGGATCCTTGTCCGTTACCATCAGAACTTTGCCGTGATATCTTGATATGTCCGAAGCCATCTTGACGCTTTGGCTGTAAGTGCTTCCCTCGGCCACGAAGAGCATCGATTTGAAACCGGGCTTTATCATTTCCATAGGTCCGTGCCGGAACTCGCCCCCCATCGTGCCGGAGGCAGGTATCTTCGCGGCTTCCTTGAACATCAACTCGCTCTGGAGGGCCGTCGCATAGGACGGACCCCTTCCGATAAACTGGATGAAGTCAATGGCCCCAAGGAAATTCAGCTCGGAAGAAATCGACTCCATGTATCTTCCGATAATTTCTCTCGTGCCCTTTATGGTTTCTTTTACCTGCGATACCTTCTCCTCGTTCCACTGGTCAGCCAGATACCATCCAAGTATGTACTTAACCAGGAGCATGGAGGTATAGGTCTTTGTGGAAGTCATCTTCTCGAGGCCGGCCCTGCTCAACAGCGATTCAGTTGCCTTGCCGGCCAGAGAGCTTCCCTCCTCGTTGGTTATGCCGATGCAGGAGATGCCTCCCGGAAGCTTCTCGAGCAATTTGACAATCTCCACGCTCTCCCCTGACTGCGAGACGCAGACGACAAGCGTTTCCTTTGATATTAGCGAGAAATGATAATAGAGAAGTTCGTTGGTGTTTACCGCGCAGGAGTCAATACCGAAGCTGTTGAAAAGGCAGGACGCCGCGTAGGATGTGAAGTAGGAGCTCCCCATCCCTGTGAAAATTATCCGCTTGAGATCCCTTGATCGGATCAGATCGCGAATGGCGATGAGCTTCCTCCTCCCTGCATCGCTCAAATAGTAGTCAAGGGTTGCGGCGAGGGATTCCGGCTGTTCGAGTATCTCAGTGACAAACTGGTTCATTCGATTTCCCCTGCCACGCTGTTCCCCTTTGTGGAGACTGCGCCATCATGTCCCTGTTTATCCGAACGGAATTCAGATTTTCGAGGAGAGATTGCTTCGGTTTGCAGGCCTCTATTACTTCCCAATTGATCTGCCTCCATCTCTATAGAATTACTTCTTCTTTATTCTTTAGTTAGAATCACCATGAATGGCGCTCCCTCCGCGGCTTTGGGACCGATCGTCTCTGTTCCAAAGCCTCGGATGTTTCTTGCATCGCTATACTGATTCCACCATTCTTATTTCCCAGAACCAGTTCTTTATGTCGAGGCAGTGGGAATAGAAAACGTACAGCTTGTCGTCGAAAATGTGCTGAAACGCGCACGCGTCGTTGTCAGGAAAGAGGGGATTCTCTCTGAGCTCCGTGTATTCGCCGTCGATCGTGTCGCTCTCGTACGCCAGCGTTACCCACTTCTCATCCCACTTCCCTTCGCGTATCGCCTCCACGAGGAGGTAATACCTGTCCCTGAAGTATATGATCGAAGGAGAAGCCACGGTGTAATCCGAAGTCATCAGCACTTTCGGTTCAGCCGTCGCAAGGCCGGCGATATCCCTGCTCTTGCGCAGCTTTATCTGCCATATGTTCTTCCCCGCTACTTCTCCCTTCTTATTGACGATTCCGTCTCTTCCGACAAGAGGCTTGTCGTTGCTCCTCTCGACGCCGCTGTAATACGCGATATAGAAGTAGCCATCCTTCTTGTTGAAGAAAGCAAAAGGATTCTGGTTTTGTCTTCCGAACTCTCTCGGGACGACCACCTTCTTGTCACCGAAGTCGACGCCATCCTTGCTCGTCAGCATGACGATCTGGCTGTCGTTGTTCTCATCGTACTCGGCGTAGAACATATGAAATACGGAGTTGGCCAGGATGACAGTGGGCCATCTGCAATCCCGCTTGATGATCGGGTTGCCATCGTATTTGTCCCACTTGACAAGGTCGTTGCTTCTGATGAGCCCCGCCTGCCTAACGTTCGGATCTCCGCCGTAGTTGCACAGGGCGTAATATCCCCAGTATTTGTAGCCTCCCTTGTTCGCCTCAACAACTGAAAGCGTATGTACCTTGTTCTCATCCCAGGTCCCCGGGGTGCCGCTGATTATGACTTTGCTCTCTGTAATCTTTGGGTAACCATTCTTCTGTGAAACGCTGGTGCTCATTTTCTCCCTCAAATATTAAACGATCAGTACTTCCACGTGCATATCGTTCAGCTGTTTTACTTCAGCTTTGCCCATATTTCTTGTGGTTATAATTTTGTCGACCTCTTTCATCTGGCAAATCACCCCGAGACTCCGTCTGCCGAACTTGGAGGAATCCGCGAGGAGTATGTTCTCGCCGGCGCGTTCCATCATGACGCGGCTTGTGCTGGCTTCGATTATATCCGGAGTCGTGAGACCAAGCTCGTAATCGATTCCGTCAACGCCATGGAACAGCTTGTCCGCAGATATTTTCCTAAGCACGTCCTCCGCCAGCGGCCCTACGAGCGTGGAGGAGTTCTTCTGCAGCGACCCGCCGGTCAGCACAACCTCCAGTTCGGTGTCGGCAAGCTCCAGGGCGATGTTCACCGCATTGGTTATAACCGTGATGCCCTTCAGGTTCTTCATCTTCCTCGCCAGGAAAGTGGTCGTTGAACCAGAATCGAGTATGACCACGTCTCCCTCGGAAATCATCTTAACGGCCGCGCCCGCTATTCTTTCCTTCTCCTCCGAGTTCAGCTTTTCTTTTTCGGTAAGGGCCAGGCCCCGGAACAGCGGTCTGTGGAGTATCGCCCCCCCATGGGTCCTTTTCAGAACCCCCTGGCTCTCAAGCAGGTCCAGATCCTTCCTTATTGTCACGGGAGTCGTGTTGAATCTCTCGCACAGGTCGGTTATCAACACGCGATTTTCCCTCTCGAGCAGCTTCGCGATCTCCTGGATACGTTCTTCCTGGAAGATCTTGTCGTGGTTCTCCTGTTTCATTGCCTTCCCCTTTGGTCTATTCCTGGTCTGAAACTTTCGAACTGTATCGTTTTGGCCTCTCGTTGCTTTCCAATACTTTGGTTTGCTTTCGTTTCGTTTGCTAATATTGGAAACCTGTTGGATAATGTCAAGCTCTTTCTTGCCATCGGCCGGAAAATTTTTCGGGGGTTGACCTGCTGGAGATGCTCTGCCGGCGTCCTTGAGGAGGCTTGGGGAGGAGGCCATCAGAAGAAGCCAGGAAGATAAATTACGGCAGGGGATCGGCCCTGGCTGTGCAGCGCGGTTGTTCCCAGATCGACATCTCAGAACCGGGTTAAGGACACGCGGCCGTAACTCACAAAGTGCTATCCAAGATGTTCGATGCGGGAGGCTGAGTCGACATCAAGAAACAGCACGGCATCCGAATGACTGCGGAGTATGGTTGCTGGACACTCCGTGGTTACATCACTGTTAAGCGTCGCGCGGACCGCCTCTGCCTTCGTGGGGCCCGGCACAACGGCGCACAAGAATCCCCCTCCCACCAGGGCAGGGACAGTAAGGCTGATAGCTTCCCTGGGAACGTCATTACTACTCGGGAAGCATCCGTCGTTTACTTGTTGTCTTCTCGACTTATCATCTAGCCTCACAACTTTGACCAGATGCGGATCATTAAAGTCAGCTACGCCGGGATCGTTGAAGGCTATATGACCGTTTTCCCCGATACCGAGACAAACGATATCTATTGGCGCCTCGCCGAGGAGTCTGGAATAACGTTCGCATTCGTCAGTCACGCTCTCAGGCGCTGAGTTTATATAATGGACCTTTCCGAATTCCACTCTCGAGAATATTCTGCGGTTCAGGAAAGTTCCGAACGACTCCTCCGCCCCTTTCATCAGGCCGACATATTCATCCATGTGAAAGGCCGTCACCCTGTTCCAGTTGATGCCAGGCGATGTTGCCAGCGCGTCGAGCATCTCATTCTGTGAGGGAGCGGCGGCGAAAATCATTCTAACTTCCCCTTTACTGGAGAGAAGCTCACGCAATCTTACTGAGACCATGCCGGCTGCCTGCGCCCCCATCGACGCACGGTCGCCGTACACCTCAACTTTCAGCTTGTCAACGTTGAAACTCTTTTTCAAATTTGTAGACTTCACTTCAATTCACTCCTGTTAGTAGGACGCGTTCGCCCTTTACAATTACCTCGTTGATATCCACCCGATGTTTTCCTCCAACGCTATGAATCCCGGCAATCACCAGGTCCGCGCATTTCCCTTTTTCTATGCTTCCCGTATGGTCGCTCATCCCGGCCGACGCGCCGCTTCCCGGACCGTACATCCGCAAGACCCTCGCCGCGTTCCCGCTGCACATTGCCGATGTCCTGACCAACGCCTCCTCAAATCCGACAGGCTCGTGGGTTCTGTACCATACGCCTTCAATCGGTGATGTGAGCCAATCAAGGACATTCCCGAAGGCAGCATTCATCGTCAGGGAGCTCCCGAATAGCGCGTTCTTCCGATCCGCGATATGCAGATACTCGCCGTTCGGGCCAACTCTCCCCTCCACTCCGAACACACTAAATTCTGTCACGCCATCGAGAAGTGCTGGAAACATGCTGTCAGTGATCACTACAATCTTGTCGTAACCCTTCCTTCTGATTGTATCTCTGGCGTAAGACTTGTCCATGTGGTATCCGTCCGCTATGATCTCGGCAAAAAGTCTGTCATCGCGCAAGACCGTCTCCACTGCGCCGCCCCCGTCAAAAGGCTTCACGGAGGATCCCGTCGGTCCGTTCGGAAAATGAATGGCGAGAGTCGTGCCGTGCCCGACGGCCTCACCATACTGAATTCCCGTGGCGCCTGTGTGTCCCGCGGCGCAGACGATTCCTTTCGCGCTTAGATACTTAATTAGTTCAAGCGCCGCATCACCCCATTCAGGAACCACGTTGACAACCCTGATGAGACCTCCTGCAGCATCCTGGAGCTCGTCGAAGAGCTCACGTGTCGGGCGATTGAAGTACGCCTGGTTATGCGCCCCCCTGTGCTCGGCGAGTCTCATGAAGGTCCCTTCGTTGTAAAGACCGCCGAGAATTTGGCTCCAGGCGGACTTGTCGGGCCTCTGCGAGTATTCGTAGACGTGTCTATAGACGTTCTTGAGGCTCTGAACGGGAGCGGCGATGCTCGTAAGGAAAGCCCGGGTAACACCGGTCTTCGCGTACTCCTTCAAGGCTTTATCCAGACAGCCTATATAAGCCTCCCTCCGCGAATCGAAGCTGTTCGTCCGTGGATCGTAGACTCCCTGCGTCAGGTCAAACCCGGCTATCCCGTTGGTGTGGAGGTCAATAAAGCCCGGGAGGACGTACTTATCTCGCGCTTCGAGGACAGTGCAGGAAGCGTCAGCCTCCAGCCCTTGTCCAATCCGCTCGATCCTTCCACCAATCACTTCAACATCCGCCACAACCACGGCATCAGGGAGCACAACAGAGCCGCCTCTTACGATTATTTTCTCACGCATCTTTCAGTCCCGATTCAGTCAGATTCACTCACGCCTTCTCAAGCAATTCAATCATCAGAATCATGTTTCTCATAATATGGTACGGGTCCTTCACCGGAAGCGCGACCACCTTATTGATCGGCCGGCCCGCCCGATCTCTTATCTGCACCCATTCCCCCGTTCGATTCTCCGTGTCAGGAAACGTCGAGAACACGTATTCGTGCGCTGAGTTATACAGGGAGACGAACTCGCCGTCCTTTGTGAGATAATACGCAAGCAAGGTGGCATAAAGCATTTCTGAATGCGGCCACCATAGTTTTGTGTCCCAAGTGTCGAGTATCAGAGTCTCGTAGGCGTCTCCGGTCAGTCTCCCCTTCGGCTTACCTCCCGAGGCGTCCACAAATCTAAAGAGGCCGCCGAACTCATTGTCCCATCCCATGTTGATTGCGGACTTAACGCCGGCAGCGGCCTTTTCTATATAATCGCCCCTCTTCTTTCTCGAGGCAAGCTCCATAACGAACCATAGATCCTCTATGGCATGGCCGGGATTGACGTGCCTGCACAACACGTTGTCCAGTATCGCCCCTCCGGGTCCCCTGGTCTCGATGATTCTGCGCCCCATGTCGTCATAGAACTCTTCCATGATTTCCTTCATGTACCTCACGCTGTCCGCGTCAACCACTCCTCTCCTGTCGTCTCCGAGGCCGTCAAGCGTCAGCGCGAGCTCTTCGGTAACATTCAGCATTATCATTGGCACCGAGTGGAACCTGTAGCCAGTGGGAATGGGGTATGGCTCGCTTCGCAGATTCCCTTCAGCGATCCTCTGCGATATTCGCTCGTATATTCTGTAAGCGACGTCGGCAAAGTGATTATCTTGGAACACTCGCGCGTATGCGGCAAAACCTAAGACGACGAAGCAATCAGCGTAGAAACTCGTATCGTAACCCTTCCCGGGTATGCTCTCCAGCCACTTTCCCTTCTCATCCGTCAGGAAAACGCAATTGCCGTTTTCCATGAACGCGTGCTTCTCTATGAAGCCGACGGTCCTTCGAAGGTCATCCATAACGCTGTTATTCCTGAGCGAAATCGCTCCGGATTCATTTAGCTCGTACAACCTGCTCCATATCCAGACGAACCGCCCCTGTGACCAGGTATACTTGTTTCGACTGACGAGCTTTGTGCCGGCGTTGTCGAAGCAATTGAAGATCCCTCCGCTGACCCTGTCCACGGCAGAGTTCCAGTAAGGAAAGAAATATTCTTCGATTTGATTCGCGTAGAATCTTTTTAGCTTCCCGCTGTTGCCCGGATCGAAATACACTAAACCACCTCCGATAGGAATTTCATTCAGCGGCCTTCCCGTTCACACTGGCAAGCGTGAGCTCGCCGAGGAGCCTTTCCACTTTCTCTGGCACTTCAGCATTCCTGTTCAATAATCCGGCGAGCACGAAAACTATGACGGACGTGATTGTGGGAGCCGCGAGAATGACGGCCTGACTCGCGGAGTACCCCGTGATCTTCATCGCCACGAAAACCGCGACACCCGAAACGATCGAGGAGATCGCCGCCCTGGAATCGCTGTGCCTGAACTTCGGCATCAATCCGAGGATCATGGGTATTGCTGTCGGACCGACCAGCGCACCGAACCATGTTATGATGAGCCCGATCACCCCGCCGAAGTCCTGGTAGAAGGCCGTGACCATCAGCGTCATGAAGACGAACGTAAACGTCGTGGCCCTTGCGAGACGCAGCTCCTTCTTCGCGTCGAGGCCGCGGAACTTCCGCGAGACGAATGGTATGATGTCTTTAGTGATTACCGCGGATATCGTGTTGGCATCGGAAGTCACCATGGAAAGCGTCGCGGAGAATATGCCTGCGAGGACCAACCCGACAAGACCGGTAGGGAGAAACGTCCTGACCATGAGGGCGTAGGACTCGGTTGGGTCTGCAAGGTTGGGCAGGAAAAGGGGCGCGGCCCACATCGGCATGAAAAGAATAAGAGGCCATATCAGGTAGAGCGCACCTGAAAGGAGCCCGGAGCGCCTGGCGCTCTTCGTATCAGGGGAGGCAATGTAGCGCGTAGCCAGACTCCACGTCCCGCCGTTATAGCTGAACGTGGACATGATGAGGTACGCGAGGAAAAAAGCGAATGTATAAGGCCCATTGAACGCGCTCCCATGACCCGCCGGGAGCCTGTGCCACATACCGGTGAGGCTTCCGACACCCCCCATTTTGCCGACGACAGTCACGAACATGAGCACACCGGCTACTATCTGGATCAGGAACTGAACGAAATCAGTATAAAGGTCTGCCCAGAGGCCTCCAATGGTGGTATATGCCAGGGCAATCGTCGCGGTCATGACTGCTCCCGCCATAACCGGAAGGCCGGTAAAGACGTTGAGCAGAATGCCTATCGACGCCCACTTGGCGGCGACGTCGAACAGCTTCAGCACGGTTCCGCTCAGGGCGGTCAGCAGCTGGGTTCCAACTCCGTACCTCACCTGCAGATATTCTGTGGGAGATCCTATGTTCAGGTTCTGTCTGAGCCTGCTCCACCTCGGCGCAATGAGAAAGGCTCCCCCTATCACCGCGATCGATATCGCAACGGCCCACCACACGTAAATCGTGAAGCCGTAGGTGTACGCTACGCCGGCGAACGCGACAAACACTACGCCGCTGTACCCCGATACATGGTGAGATATCCCTGCGAGCCACCACGGGACTTTGCCTCCGGCGACAAAGAAGTCCGTGGAGTTCTTTACCTTCCGCGAGGAAAGGTAACCTATCATCACCATCAGGCCGAAGAAAAGGCCGATGACTATGTAATCAGCTAATCCCATCTCAAATGTCCATCAGGCACGCGCAACGACTTCGGGCGTTTATGATCCATCAGGTCAGTCATTACCTTTGCGAAGCCATGCCGCGAGAACCCGGCACCCCGGTTCCTGCACAATCTGAGAAAGATCTACATGCCGTCCATTGAAGACTGCCGCTCCCCAACTGGCGGCGGTGGCACTCGTGTCTTCCTTTATCCAGTTGTCCAATACCGTCTTAGCTTCAGCAGTGCGGCCGTCTTCCTTCAACGCCAGCGCGTGTATGAGCCCGCCGACGTCATCCCGTGTATTCTCATTGAATGAGCGGGGGCTGGATTCATCCAGGTTGCCGGTCTTGGGCCAGAGTTGAAACGCGAGCACCCTAAGCGCGTGCGCCGCGTCCGTACTTCTGCCAAGCGATTTATAACACTCGTATGATAGCCAGTCCTCAAGCCTGTCATCGATGTCTTTAGGGTAAGGCTGACCAACGCCCAGACTCGCCGGCCACTCGCGCGCCTTTTCGATAAGCTTCAGGGCGTCATTGAAAGCTCCGGCCTTCATCCTCTCCACCGCGAGCATGAGATTGGCTTCCCGGTAGAGAATGTGGGATTGCCTGACCCCTTCGGCGGGAAGCAGGTTGGTCGACACGAGTATTCCGACCGCAGCACGATATTGACCCGTGGCGATGAGTGTCCTTGCGTGGAGGATCAGGACGGAATTGTTCTCCGGAAAGCGTTCAGCATAACGGGCAACGACGGCCTCGGCCTTACCGGCCTCCATCTTGTCCATGTAATAGTTTGCCAGCATAGAGCCATACCGCCATTGGTCCGGATCAAGCTTTGCGGCGCGTTCCAGGTCCGCCAGAGTCCCTGTTTGTTCTATTTGCGCCCGCGTGGCATAGAACGGAGCGAAGTCAGGTTTATCGCCGCAGGACGCGAGTAGCTCGCGGGCACGGCCGAGTTCCCCGTTGAACCAGCGGATCAGAGCCAGGAAGTATCTCGGCTGCCAGGCGGTGCTGTGACTGACGGCCCATTCGTATACAGGAATCGATTCAACACGGTAGGGAAAAACGAACTGGGCCGACGCGGCATTGGCGCGGGCAAGCAACGCAGTATCCTGACTGAGATACGCCTGCCAGTAAAGGACCTCAGACTCCCGCGGAGCCAGGTCAAGGACTTTCGCCGCATCCTGGTCGAGTCCGACATCGTGATACCAGCATGATAGCTCGAGATAAGTCTGATACGCCATGTCGCTTTTGATCATTCCGGTGAAGTCCGCCGGCGAAGATATTCCAAGAAGATACTTTTCAAATTCAGCAAAATGACTGAGGGGATCGTAATGCAGAATTGTCTTAAGCACCGACCGCGCGGCGGCAGTATCGCCCGTTATGCGGTCGACGCACGCTTCGAGCCTCAAACCGGTTAGGTTGTACTTGTCATAGTCGAGGCTCTTCCGGGCATACGTCAGGGTCTTGTCATATTCCTTTTCTCTCAGATACTCCTGTGCCAGCTGAGTCCAAGCTGCGCTGCGCCACCCCATCGAGATGGAGGCGACGCTGAAGGCCGCCTTTGCGTCTGCGTGGTGACCAAGTCCAACGCTGGCGATGCCGAACTGATAATTCGCGTCGGGGTCATAGGTATCCACGCTGAGCGCTCTCCTCGACAGATCGTAAGCGGCCGCAAAATCGCCCTTCCTGTTGGCAAGAGAGGCCATGGCGTCGAGCGCCGGGACGAAGTTTGAATCGCTCGCGATGCACTTCGAAAATTCGGCCGCCGCTTCGACGTAGTGCCGGCGCCTTTCCAATTCCTTGCCGCTGACGTAGAGCCCGTAGGTCGAGTTCCAGTTGAAATTCGCCGGGCTGAAAAGCGGTCTCGTAAGGTCGTCATCGCCGCTCGCGTCGTAAACCAGCTTGTCATCCCCCAGACAGACGCGGAGCTTTTCGGGAACAGCGCTCAGATCGAAGACTTCTTCGGCGGGCTTCATTGTCTCGAGCCGAACTTCCCTCGAGGCAAGTAGGCGCTTCCCGTCAAAGAGCTGAAGGCTCCCCGCGAAAGGCCGTACCGGAGAAATCCCGACCGTCAGTTTGTCTTTGCTCCGGGTCACGTTCATCGCGCCGTAGGGACTCGCGGTGACAAAACCGCCGATCCCCTTCACGGGCATCCAGTATTCAGTCCACGTGTCAGTGGCAAACGGCGAGAATCCTTTGTGCTTGAACGGGGTGTATGTGCTCTGCGGAAGCGCCTGGTTGTAGAGTCTCCCGGACTGGAGTTCCACGTACTGGCCGTCCGTGTCCGTCAGAAGCTTCTCCCAGATCATTCCCTGGCCTGACAATCCCCAGATCCAAATCTTTCGTCCGACCTTGTCGCCGTATGAGGCGTAGTGCGCCATTCCGAAGTTGTCATCATGCCAATAGGCGCCATAGAACTGGCTGAATTTGCCAAGGACGTGATATGACTTCGCGCCGTCAAAGTTGTTCTGATCGTACCACGATATATTGTGCGCGTTTGCAGTGTCTACCGGCCATGGATGGACACTGCCGGTATGAAAGATCCAGTTTGTGCCGGGATAGACGAACTGCAGATTACCTCCGGCCTTCACCGCGGCGTTCATCCATGAGTAGTAAGGCTCCTCCATTCCCGAGCCGTTATGCCAGAACGAGCGCGTGGTAAAATAGGCCTCGTCCGGATTCAATTTTATTTCGAGCCGCCATGTGGTACGGGTGAGGAGATCGAGGGCGCCTATGGTACAGCTGGCGCTACCGTCAGGGTACTCCTGAACCCGATAATCAACCGGGGTAAAGCAGTCTGGCGTGTGGCCGAAGATGCCGTAGTTGGGCTCTATCCCTCCGCTCGTCCACGGCCCACGCTCCGATATGTCGCGGAACTTCACCACGTGGTTGAAGTATATGAATGGCTTCCCCGTTGATTTCTCGATCGCGGCCCAGATCTTCCCGCCGATTTGGGGGGTGATCAGAACTCTTATGTATTTGTTGGAGAGCTCGACGATCTGCCACTTCTTCATGACTCCCTTGTCGGTGAAGCCGTTGTATTTAAAGTAGGGATAAATACGTGTCATGGAGGGGACGGGGTTTGGATCCGAATAGGGGTAGGTCTTGAAGGCGCGTTCGTACTCCCTAACCTGGACTCGGTCCCGGGAGGCATCCTTTCCGGACTCCCCGGCCACGGAAATTATCGACAGGGACAGGATGGCCAGAGCGGTCTCCACAAAATAGAGGTTCAGGCGAGAGAATATATTCTTGGATCGCACGATGATTCCTTTCATTTTAAATCACGCTCCACTTCCCACGACATCTGCCATGAAAATCTTTCACCCGGGGCGACGCTGAGGGAATTTCCTTCGGCATACGCCTGCGTCAGAAGGCTCGTCTTTCCAGGTGTCGGCTCAAAAGCACACTCGTTTCTCCGGATGCCATCCTCAGCCGGGTAGCCGTCGTTGTCCCACCATATGCCGATCGTGGAGAAGTGTTCGGCGGGGAATCTCATTCTTATCCTGAAGCCGCTGCGGTAGGTCCAGGTCATCTCCCCTTTTTCGACCTCCTGCACGAACAACATCTCGACTCCCCCCTTCGGCTGGCCTAGCAGAAACCCGGCCAGGCTCTCTGGAGTCATTCCATCCAACGCGCGGTTCTTATTCCAGTCGAAGACCGATTTGAATCCCGGCAACTCAATCGCCTTCAATTCATCCAGCTTGATGAGGGGGTGCATCGAATGTTGAAAAGCGATGGGGTTGTTCCCATTGTTCTTAACGCTGAACTTCCAAATTATCGCGGTGTCAGTGAACAGCATCGTTCGCTCAAACGTCAACGGAAAGAGTTGACTTTCGACGGAAAACATCAAGCCGTTCGACTCTTCCCTGACCTCCCACGCAAGCCAGCAAACTTCGCCATGGTCAGGTATGCTTGTCTGTGTCCCGGGATAGAAACATGCGACAACCGACGGAAAGCAGTCGTCGTATCCGTAAACGGGACGGTCTTCAAACCTGCCGTGTTCGCTCGCCGGAGGTCTGAAATTCTCCGGTTCTGGCGTGAGGAGGTCGTAGCCCCGATATGTGAGCCTGTTTAATCGACCGCCGTCATTCAGACGATATTCGACATGCCACGGACCGTGATCGAATTCGCCGTGACATGCCGACGCCCCTGACCTCGTCGCGTTGAAAGACCTTCTCTTGCTCATGTTAGATTGCTCCTACTCCGACAGGATAATCGCTGTGACGGAGGTTCACTCTGAGGTTCACTGGTTTCTGAAAAACCGGATAGTCTCCCTGAGGCCCTCAAGGAGCGTAAATTGCGGATTGAAGCCCAACGAGCGCCTTGTATCATCTATCGATGCGAGACTGTGCTTAATGTCTCCCTGTCTTGCCTTTT
>JAKAMG010000023.1:0-8719 GCA_021812985.1 Bacteroidota bacterium | reverse complement strand
TTTCTGAAAAACCGGATAGTCTCCCTGAGGCCCTCAAGGAGCGTAAATTGCGGATTGAAGCCCAACGAGCGCCTTGTATCATCTATCGATGCGAGACTGTGCTTAATGTCTCCCTGTCTTGCCTTTTCGTAGATAATACTGCTGCGGCTTTCGGTCTCCCGGACGACAGTCCCGGCGATTTCATTTATCGTCGTCGCCTTCCCGAGCGCCACATTGTATGATCCTGAGACTTCACGGCTCGTGGCGGCAAGCACGTTCGCGTTCACAACGTCCTTCACGAAAATGAAGTCTCTCGTCTGTTCTCCGTCGCCGTACACGATGATCGGCTCGTTACAGATCGCCTTTCTTATGAATATCGGGACCGCCGCGGCGTACTGGCTCGCCGGATCCTGTCTCGGCCCGAACACATTGAAGTACCTGAGCGATATCGTGTCAAGTCCGAAATTATCCCTGTAGGCCTGTAAGTAGTACTCACCATCCAGCTTCGTGATGCCGTATGGCGTCTTCGGCATCGGGAGCATGTCCGTTGTCTTGGGAGAGGCGGGATTGTCGCCATAGACGGCGGCGCTGCTGCTGTGGACCACCTTCTTTACTTTGTGCCTCACTGCCGCGTCGAGGACGTTTATCAGACCGTTCACGTTTATCCCGACGCATTCCAGAGGTTTGTCCACGGACTCCGGGACGGACACCATGGCGGCAAGGTGATGGACGTACGTGGCGCCTTCCAATATCTCGAAGACAGCATCCCTGTCTGTGATGCTGACGTTGTGAAAGATTACTCCTTTTATTCCGCCGATATTTCCGTAATTCCCGGTCCTTAGGTTATCGATGACGTGAACTTCTGCGCTGGCGGCTGCCCAATGCTCGGCGATGTGGGATCCGATGAATCCGGCTCCTCCTGTTATGACTACTTTTGTTTCCGGCATCTCATCCTTTCTTTTTCACACATAAGCGGAAGGGTTGAGGCGTTGGACGTCGAAGAGATCTTCGGCAAGATAAACCGCGACGCCTAGCGCACCCGCCTTGTTGCCGAGCGAGGAGACCGCAAATTTGACGTTGCGGTTGAGCGGAACGAGTGACTGCTTTTTCGCGCCGGCACGTACGGATTCGAGAAAAGAAGGGGCCGCCGTGGGAATACCGCCGCCGAGTATCACGAGCGCCGGGTTGAGGAGATTTATAAGCATCGCGATCCCGGCACCGAGGTATCGACCGGCATCCTCGAGCAGCTCGATCGAAAACTCATCGCCACGCGCCGCACCCTTCACAACCGCTTCAGTGTCGATTTCGTCGGGAGTCAGCTTATGCTCCGACACTATTATGGTAGACGCCCCCTTCGTAATTCTATCCCTCGCGATTTTCGTGATCGCCCGACCGGAGGCTACGGTCTCCAGACAACCTCTCTTCCCGCAGTAACAGAGCTCCCCGTTCCTGACCACCTGGATATGGCCGAACTCTCCGGCATACCCTTCTTCGCCGTAAAAAACTTTTCCGTCGAGAATCATCCCAAGTCCAAGCCCCCACCCCACATTCACGCAGAGCGCGTTCTTCACGTCCTTCGCTGCGCCGAACCAGCGTTCACCGAAGGCCATTGCCTCGAGGTCGTGTTCGATATGGACAGGCTTGTCGAATCGCCGCGAGAGAATTTCGCGGGCCGGAGCGTCTCCGAAATTGAAATACGTTTCTCCGAGTCCCTCTTTCCCCTTCACCATTCCCGGGAGCGATATGCCTATGCCGAGAAGCTTGCTCCATTCTACACCGGCGAGTGAAAGCACGACCTTGATCTCCTTCTCAAGCTCGTCGATGATGCCAATGTCATTGCTGAGTGGAATAGACTTTCTTCTCGTGTCGGAGACGATCCTCGTCTCGAGATCAAGTATTATGAAATTTGTGAAGAGCCTGCCGATGTCTATCCCCAGCAGGAAGCCGGCCTTTCCGTTCAGCTTCACCATCGAGGGGGGGCGCCCGGCCTGCACGGTGTCCTTTTCCCTCGGTTCGATCACCAGTTTCTCCCTCCTCAGCACGGAAACCGTCCGGGAAACCACAGGGAGTGTCATGCCTGTTATCTTGGCGAGATCGGTAAGCGACTTCGGGCCGTAATCGAGCAGAGCCCTCAGAATAAGGTTCCTCCTTATCTGATTCTTCCTGTCGACTTTGCCCATCTTATCAGAACGCGGCGTCAGCGAAGTGTGTCTCAAGATACTGCCTCACCGGGAGTATGTCTGTTTTACTTGTCAGATCAGGCACGTGTTCCGCGAGGGGATAGGCGAACAGACTCTTCGGCCTTTCATCGATCATCATCTTCACGGCGTCCGGGAGTTCCTTCTCCTGCCTGACCCGATTCAGCGGGACTGTTTCGAGATGGGGAAATATCATGTCGTACTGAAAGGCGAATATGTTCATGCTGACGCCGACGTGGCCATCCTTCCCCTTAGCCGCCTCGATTTCAGTCGCGGAAGGTTTTTCAACGATGCCGGTGAGGAACCCCTGGTCGTCCTTCGTCGTAACTGCAAATCTCTCTATTCGGCTTCTTTCAAATTCCAGAGCTTCTCTGTCGTAGTCTATCATGGCGTTCCTGTGTTCATGCCTGAGCATCAGGGAAAGAGCCCTCACCGAGTAGAGATTATCGCTGTTGCAGACGGTGAATCTGGTGCCGCGCCAGTCTGTCCTCGCTTTCAAACCCTGGTAGAGCGCGTCAGCCGTTCCAAGCGGCTTCTCCCTCCCCGCCGGGATGATCTGTACGGCATAGGAGACCTTAAGGCCGAAGAAGTCGTTGTCGCTGTCCTTCTCCCCGTAATACTTCTTTATGCTGTCGTCGTTCTCGCCTATGACGATGAGGACATCCGTGTAGCCCGCCTGTCTCGCATTGTAGAGGAGATAATCGAGAAAAGGCCTGTGGTTCTTGCCGACGCCAATCATCGACTTGGCCTTTAGGTTCGCGTCGCTGATGAGCGATTCATCCACTTCAACTTCCGAGTCGGCGGGCTTCTTCATCCTAGATGAAATGCCTCCAGCGAGGACCGCCACTCTACCGCCGTTCATCAGTTGGCCTCCGACAGGACGGCACGAGTTCCCTCATCGACAGTCAGGACGTAAGCTTCCCCTCCTTCTTTTTCGATGGCAGCCTTCACCTTGCGAGGATCC
The DNA here is from genome assembly GCA_021812985.1 of Bacteroidota bacterium. Lineage (GTDB taxonomy): Bacteria > Bacteroidota > Ignavibacteria > Kryptoniales > JAKASW01 > JAKASW01. The sequence goes on along the minus strand of JAKAMG010000023.1, from coordinate 5,578 downwards.
TCCGGCGCGTAAGCGAACATGCAACCGCCTCCTCCCGAACCATTGATCTTTGCGCCGTATGCGCCCGCCTTCAAAGCCGCGGAAATCATTCTGTCTATCTTGGGAGTGGAGATTTTCAGGATGTCACGAAGCGCGTCCTGGTGCTCGTTCATCAGCTTTCCGATGAGTCTGTGATCCAGCTCCCTGTCTGTGAGGGCCTTCAATGCCTGATACGTGATGTCCCTGTTCCTGACTGTGCCGTGGAGGAGTTCCACCTGTTCGGCGGTCAGGAAGGCCGCGTATTCGTCCACCCCTGGCTCGGAAATGGTTTGGAGGGAGAACTCCGGATGAGCTTTCCTCAATTCCGCGACCACTCGTAGAATCTGGTTCTTCACCCTCGCAAGTATGAACTTGGTATCCTTCGGCTCGCCGGAATTTCCGAGGACGAGGTTCCCCAGCTTTGGATTGAGTCTGGTGACTTTGATTTCCGGAAACGGGTTCAGGAATATGATTCCCCCCATAGAGGTGGAATACTGGTCCATCATGCCGCCCGGCTCGGAGAACTCGAGGACTTCGGCCTCATAGGCGTACTGCGCGATGTCTTCAGCAGACAGCTCAACCCCCTGGTCGCTCATCCTTGCAAGGAAATTAACCCAGGTCACGATTAGCGCGGAGGAACTCGAGGTCCCGGCGTTGATGGGGATTTCCCCCTTCACCACACACTCGACGCCTTTCGAGAAGGTAAGGCCGTGCCTCTTCAGCACGTTCAGCACACTCTTCAAATAATCTCTTTCCTTGTCATACACTATCGGCTTGTCAGCCGGAAAGGATTCCTCGTCATTTATGTCCGGGAGATGGATGATGACGTTCGAGTCGTCGCGCCTCCTTCCGCTGATGCCGATTCTCAACGAGATCGCCGCCGCTATGATTGGGAGGCTCAAATAGTCCTGGTGTTCTCCAAAGAGACAAACTCTTCCGGGTGTAGAGGTGCTTAGTTCCTTCATCGAATCCTGCCTTGTATTATCAATGTGTGGTTGGTTAAAGAACCGGGTTCAGTTTAATAAAGCATTGAATTATTCTCAATGAATTTGGAAAATATTTTAAAAACAATGGCCGAGCATCTCTCTCGTGATTTGTTGCTCGTTATGCCTGCCCGGCGAATTTCGCTATCGGGAAGGCATCGGGCGAGGGTGGAGATTCCACAAAACCGGGGATATTGAGCGGTTTCGCCGGGAGAGATGACTCAAGACCACCCCCGCCATTCAAGAGACGGGGGCAAGTCAACATCAGACGCCGGACTCCGTCAGCGCGTGTCCAGCGCTTCGAGCATCCGGAGCTTCGCATTCCGGTAAGCACTCACATCCTTGTCGTAGTTATCATAAGCCCGGAACACGGACGCGATGACCTCACCGCAGAGGGCGGGATTCTTCTTTTCCAATTGTCGAAGGAGCTCGCGGTCCTCAAGACCGATTCTCATCGCTTCGAATCGGACCGAAGGCCACGGCTCTCCGGGACCCGGATAGAGTATAAACGGATCGCCCGCGGGGAGCTGGTTGTTCGTGTGAGGAGCGTCAGGATGATCCACGACGCTCTGCTTGAATGGGTCGGCATAATATTGATTCAATCCCCAGTGAAGGAAACCGGTCGTGCCATACAGGGCCGCCCCCCATCCTATATAGACGGGACGCAGACGTTCCATATCGAGAAGCCTGTTGATCCACGGACCAGTGGGGGTGAGGCATGTATACACCCAGCATTCATCGCCGTTCTTCTGCCTCTCCGTGTAGAAGTCACGGTGGTTTTGGTATTCATCATCGGTCGGACACCAGATATCAATCGCGCCGGCGAGATCCCGGTTGTCCCCGGCTTCGAGGACGCGCACTCCCGGCAGCTTCTCATGGATAAGCCTGGCTACAAAGACATAATCGCTGTCAAGATTCTGACCGGGCTCATCCTGTATGTGCTGGAACCAGCGCCCCTCGAGGTGTTCACCAGCGATGAATTTATGAAGAAGATCTAGCGTCTCCACAATTTGAGCAGTCCCCTTCGGGCTTTGTACCGCGTAGCCACCGCGTGTTACGAGGTGGTTTCCCTTCGCAGACAGAAAAGGTCCGCCTTCCACATAATAGAAGCCGTGTCTTTCAAAAATTGAAATCGTCTTCTTCATCCTCTCCGCATTCATGACGATTTCCCCCGCGCGGTTCGTGTCGAGTGCGAGCGTGAGGCGGAACGTGTTCTGGCGCCCCTTCGCCATCATCGCGGCCCACCTGTCGAGTACCTTCCAATATTCAGGACCCCAGAGCGTGTCTTTCGTCCCCCAAAGCATGTTCTTCTCCGAGAACCAGCACGTATAACACATCGTGTTCTTCCCTATCGGTGGAACCACAGCCGAGTGGACACGAACCGTCAGACGCTTGACGACACGCCGCTTTCCCTCGCGCATAGTGATCCGCACGTCGTATTTACCCGGTCTGACATTTTGCGGAACGTTTGCCTCAAGCGCGAGTGCGATGACAGAATCACCGGTGACAACGGGTGAGTTCAGCGGTCGCATCACCTCGAACACGCGGAACGGAGCGCGCCTTATGACATAAGGATTGTGCTCGCCGTCCCACTTCTCCGTCCTGCTGTGGAGACCCGAGTTTATCTCAACCGGTACATCGAGGAGCTGATATACGCGCAAATTCGTGGAGAGCCACGGCTTCCCGCCTGATATCTCGACGCTGACCCGGCTCATCGCTGGTAATCCTCTCAGGAGGATGTGGACACCGGCGACCGTGCCTCGGGCCACATCGAGAACCACGGGTTCCGGAAGCGCGACATCCTCTATCTTCGAATCGGGATAGAGTGGCGTAAGTTCGTCGGCAAACGCGGCCCGGAAGCGCGTCGACGCGCGCAATCCACCTGCCGGACAAAGCAGAAGAGTCGCAAATATTAAGACCAGCAGCGGACGAACGGGCGCGATCCAACCCGCGAAGGCTCGTAGAAATGTATTATTATAGTTCCCTCTTCGGAATATCATTTTCTTCTCCCTGTCTCAGTTGCCGCACTATTTTTTTCAGTTCCGCTCCAGGACCAACTTCGTCTCAGCCGACAGACTTCATCGGGCGAGGCGCCACTATTCCGCAGTACCAATCGGCCGCGAGGCACGGTGTCCGCTGGCCCAACCGGGGAATGCGACGCGTCGTCGGCATGATCCTCAAAATGTAAACACTCTGTCCGCCGCCACGGCCCAGTTGGCGAGCTGGACATGTTGCTGATATACACTCCGTCTATGAGCTGCAAGTTCCGCATTCCACTCGCTTCGGCAACCCGCATCCCGCCGCATCCGCCATTAGAAATACATTCACCTGCACTTCAGCGCGCTCCTTTTGAACTGCCATCGCGAGCCTGAGCGCGTTGTATGCTTCCGCGGTTCCATATGGTGGATCATTAATCACTATTGAGATCGCCACGCTTCTTTTCCCGAGCAATTCCAATGAGAGGCTCACAGATCCGGACCGGATTGATCATTACGCAAACGCCGACTTCATTGCGATCATAAATTCACCATCCCAGCGCAGCGCGCGGTACTACTTGAAATCTGAAGGCGACAGTACTTTGAAGACTATTCCTTCGTAGGCGCTCTTGACCCCCGCTTCAAAGAGGGAGGCAATGCGACCGTCGGGGAGCACGGCAAGGTCCGAATAACCGGACGGCCCCTTGTATACGGAGCATTTCCCGGTCCACGATCTTCCTCCATCGTAGGAGAGGCGCACCGTGAAGTTTTCCCTCGCCACCGGGCTGGCAGGGTTGGCAAAGGCGAGGGCCCATTCCCCTTCCTTCTTCCTGTAACTCGCGAGGCTTCCCTCGCATATCGGCTCCACCAGAGCCGTGTCGACTCTCTGATGAGACCACGTCATTCCGCCGTCTGCGCTGACGGCCGTCTGCCTCGCCCGGACCGGACCGTAGCTCCGCATATTGAGGACAAGCCTCCCGCCGGCAATTTCAGCGACGGCACATTCGTTGACCTTGTCTTCAGGAGTCGTGCCTCCGAGCTTCCACGTCTTCCCGCCGTCATCTGATAAAATGACATGGGAGTAATACTTCTTCGTTTTCGCCGTGATGTGGTCGCAGGGCACAACAAGCCTTCCCTTGAACCTCCCGCTCAGCATCTGAATGCCGTTCCCCGGCCCCGTCGCGTACCATGTCCAGTCCGCCTTCTTGACCTCCGAAGTAATATCCTTCCCCGGCGACCACCTCCTTCCGTCGTCCGTCGAGTACCTTACGAATACTCTTCTCGTGTCCCTGCTTGTGCCATCAACTATCTGCGGCTCAGTGTCCGTCCCCAGGTTCCATGTTGAAAGGAGGAAGATCCTACCGGTCAGGCGGTCGACCACCGGAGTCGGGTTGCCGCATGTGTTTTCACCGTCGGCGGCGACGACCTCAGGCTTCGACCATGTTTTGCCGCCATCCTCGGAACGTTTGACGACGATGTCGACTCCCCCCGCGTCGCCGCAGCCGTTCTTCCTCCCCTCCGCGAATGCGAGAAGAGTCCCCCTGTTCGTGCAGACGATCGCCGGTATGCGGTAACAGTTGAAACCCTCTTCACCATTTCTATAAATGTAATTGAGCGGCTGGGCTGTGGCCCTCGTGCTGGGGACAAGTCCCGTGGAGATGACCAACAAGGACACGAAAAGTTGAATCTTCTTCATGGCAAGCTCTAATCTCTTTTATGAGGAAGCATTTGAAGAATGAATACCGCCGACGATACTGACCACGAGGGGACCCGTGGAAGAGAGCCGGCTTTTCAAGCGGCCGCGAATCAGGTCGGCCGCACAACAGATTATGGAACGGGGAGGAAAATTGCAAAACGGGATTCTCACAGAATCGTAAGTGCGGTGAGGCCTGACAATCGCGTCAAGCCTCCTGGACATATATTAAGATGCCGCTCAAGCGGACGCATGCACCTGGTTCTTGAGGTCGTCAAGGAGGTTGACCACATGCCTGCTGTCTTCGTCTACGTCTGAAATCTTCGCCTTTGCTTCGTCTTTCCGCGACGCGGAGACCAAACGTATGATCTCGGCGGCCGTCCTGTGGAGATCGGCGTGCCATTTGCCGAGTTCCCCAAACGTCGTCCTCTCTCCAAAGAGACGGGCGCCCTCGCCGTAATACCACTTGCCGAGCTCGCACTTGTGATAATCACCTGCCTCCTTCTGGTCAAGGTGTCCTTTCCCGCCAATAAAATTCGTCAACCGCATCTTCCACATTCGGTGAGATGTCTTCGCGCGATCGAAGTCAAGCGCGAGCGAAGTGTCCTTTGCCACTTTGCCGTTATTGCCCCCGTTGCCGGAAAGAAGGATGCGCCCTTCTCTCCTGGAGCTATCGATCTTGAAGGTCGAGATGAGGTTCCTCAGGGTTTCAGTTTGCCTGTTCAGGTCGTCGGCGGATCGGGCTATCTGTGAGACTCCCGCCGCCGATTCGTTGGACACAGACGAGATCGCCTCCACGTTCTTCGATATCTGCTCGCTTGTCGCTGACTGCTCCTCGCTTGCCGCCGCTATCTGGTTTATCATGTCGACAGACTTCTGTGTCTCCGACACGATCCTGTCAAGCGATC
>JAKAMG010000022.1:4834-62514 GCA_021812985.1 Bacteroidota bacterium | reverse complement strand
AATGGCATTCACGAGGTCGAGGGTTCGATCCCCTTCAGCTCCACTAACAAATTACCACCGCTCGTCTGTCAGTCATCATTCCCGGGACCACTTGGTTCCTCCCCGCACGTTCAACAATGAAAGCCCAAGTTTAGACAGGGCACTCCACCCTGATCATTTGCCATGGGAGATACAAGAGGTGATGTGTTTTCTATCCCCAGATTAGAGTCCTTGGCAAAAGGATTCCTCCTTCCGCGCAAGTGACTCATTACGAGCCTTTTAACTTCTATCCGTTGGATGACTCACGGGGGTTGAGGAACCCCCGGTCAAGAGTCGTTCTCTTACGCGCCGCCTGTCGGCTGAGGGGTCAGCTTGTTGACGCGCTTGGTAAGCTTGGATTTCTGGTTGGCGGCCTTGTTCTTGTGGATGATTCCCTTCGCCGCAAGCTTGTCGAGCGTGGCCGAGGCCTGCTTCAGGGCGGCGGCAGCCTTCTCCTTGTCTTTCTCCTCGCGTGCCGCCTTAACGACGGTCTTCATCCTGGACTTGAGTTCCTTGTTGGCAGCCTTTCGTCGATCACTCTGACGGGCTCTCTTCTCGGCAGACTTATGTTGCGCCATTACTTTTCCTTTCTATCATTTTAAATAATACTTGAGCGGATTGGGCTGCAGCTTGCACTCTTCCGCAATCTTAATAAACTCTATCTTGTTCTCGTCCCTCAGCTTGTAAAGACTCGGGACAAGTCTGTCCCGCAGTTCGACGGGTGTCATCGGGTTGATGTAAATGCTCGTTCCCCCTTCAAATCCCGCGGGGACGTTGATTCTCCACTTAATCAGGATACGCCAGGGCATCTTGTATATCGAATCGATGGGGGTATAATACCACTCTTCGTTGCATGAGATGGATGGTCCGGTGGCCGCGTGCATCGCGTGTACGAGATTACTCATGCCGCGGATCTCATCTTCAGTGTGCTCGTGAGGGCGGGACGCTTGTGATTTCGAGAAGATCTCCACGGTCGGGAAACGATGACCGATCCCGACGAAGGCTATAGCATGTTCGTTCTCGGCGAAGACAAGGTTGTGGTGTCCTGCGAAATTTGGCCCGTACTCATTGAAGCAATTCGGATCCTCCCTTACCATACTGGTTTGGTCGTTTATGGAGGCTCCCCATTCGTCGAGAGCTACAAGCTGTTTGTGCAGATGGTCGACGGAGGCGCCCGCGGGACTCAGCCAGTTCTGGAATATGCTTATGTAGCGCGCGTACCTGTTGGTCTGAAAAATGTCGATCATCGAATCTATTGTGAACCTGATGTACTGGTAATGCTCGTCAGGAGTCAGGTCGCCTGATGACATTAGCTCATTGTCAAACCTGGCCCCCTGCTTGAAGTGGCTGTGGGCTATGATTATCTCGTGGCTTCCACCAAAAAAAGAATCGGCCAGATGAAGTTTCTCCTCGAGGGGCGCCTTCTCAACCTCTTCCAGAGATTTCCCGAGCCTGTTCATCTTGAAGTTTATGATATCGATTATGTGTCTCAACCCGACGGGGTTGCCGAGATAGCTCTCTCTCCATTTCAGCTGGTTCTGGGTCAGCTTGTAGCCGTAGTTTTTCCGCCAGTAATCCAGGGTCACGATTTCGAAGAGGTTCGGAATCCGCCTGAAAACGGGAGTTGATTCGCTGTACTTGTCCGGAGCGAGGTATTCAATTTTCTCGTAACCGCTCCCTTTCCTGACGAGTCTCGATTTTTCCGGCGGAGTCTCAAAGAAGCGGCTTTCGCAGAAACTGCAATAGTCTTCTTTCTCCCTCGGTTGGATGGCCTTAGGGTGCACCGCCTGGTTTGTCGATACGGGCTTGCTCCCTCTCCCTGGAACAGCCCACACCTCTGTTCCCGTGAACGGGCTCAGCTGCTTGGTCGTGCCGTCGGGCATTATGTGATAATAGTTTGCGTAATCCAAAAGGGAATTCTCTTCAGAAAAATACTGCAAAATTTAACGATTCGGCGGAGAAATTGCAACGCGGCTAAATATACTGGAACGCCAATCCAATTGACCACGCTCAGCTCTTCGCCGACGCACACACAGTCTTCCAGGTCCGGCCTCTCTGCCTCCTTTTCTGGCAACAGTTGAAAATTACCATCGAACCATACAATCCCGAAAACATTCTGTACCATCTACTCGGCGCGTCCCAGGGCAGGAACGGGAACAAGGAGCGTCACCCTGTTGTGAACGGAGCGGAAAGGGGGAAAAATAATCGTGGGATGGAGAAACTTTTTTGCCCCTCGGAATTTTATTGTAGTGGAACATGACACACGCTGCGTGAATGGCTTCGGTTTGATTTTCAGGCCACGGCAGTATATTTTTTCAATACAAATTCAGCAGGAGAAAATGCCCTACACCATTACCCTTATCCCCGGGGACGGAATCGGCGAGGAAATAAGCAGCGCGGCAAAGAGAGTAATCGAGGCGACCGGAGTCAAGATAGAATGGGACATCCAGGAAGCCGGTCTAAACGCAATCGAGAAGTACAAAGACCCACTCCCACAGAGCGTTATCGACTCCATCGCCCGGACTAAAGTGGCTCTGAAGGGGCCCCTGACAACGCCGATCGGTACGGGCTTTAGAAGCGTAAACGTGGCTTTGAGGAAGGAGTTCGAGCTCTATTCGAACCTGCGTCCGGCCAAGTCGTTTCGCGGCATCAAGTCCCGTTACGAGAACATCGACATGGTAATAGTCCGTGAAAACACGGAGGAGTTTTACAGCGGCATCGAACACTACGTGGACGCAAAGCGAAGCGCGGCCGAGACTATCGGCATAGTCACGCGCACAGGCTCGGAGAGAATACTTCGCTTCGCGTTCGAATACGCCAGAAAGTACCGGAGGCGTAAGGTCACCGTCGTACACAAGGCGAACATACTCAAGTACACAAGCGGTCTTTTCCTCGATATCGGTCGAACCATTTCCAAGGATTATCCGGAAATCGAGATGAACGACAAGATCATTGACAACATGGCAATGCAGATGGTCATAAACCCGCACCAGTTCGACGTGGTGGTAACAACCAACTTATTTGGCGACATACTCTCGGATCTCGCATCAGGTCTCGTAGGGGGTCTCGGAGTGGCGCCGGGCGCAAACCTGGGTTACGATGCGGCTATCTTCGAGGCGGTGCACGGCAGCGCCCCTGACATTGCCGGGAAGAAGATTGCCAATCCTTCGGCAATCATACTCGCGTCCGCCATGATGCTTGAGCACATAGGGGAGAAAGAAGCTGCGCGCAGGATAGAGAACTCTGTTGCAAAAGTCATTGAAGTAGGGGCGAAGGTCACCAAAGACCTCAACGCGGAACATTTCGTCACCACAGACGAGATGGCCGACGCCATAATCGAGAATCTTTAAGAACTTAGGGCTTCTTTCGCGGTTCGAATAGCCCTCAATTTCGGAGTTTATCATGAAAAACCAGGAGACTGGCAAGAGAAAGGCCTTCAAAAACGGACTCGAGATAAGGTGGCTCGGACACGCCGCCTTCAAGATCAAGACTCCCGGCGGGAAAGTCATCTTCATCGATCCCTGGCTCGAAAACCCGTCCGCCCCACAAGATGCGAAACAGGTCGAAAGGGCGGATCTCATAATTCTGACTCACGGACACTTCGACCATGTCGGCAACACACTCGAACTCGCGACGATGACTAAAGCGAGTGTCGTGAGCAATTTCGAGATTTCAATCTTCCTGAAGAGCAAAGGGCTTCCCGACGACAAAGCAATCGGCATGAACCACTCGGGCTCGATCCAAATCGAAGGCATTGTTCTGACCATGGTACAGGCGATCCACAGCAGCGGGATCAGCGATGGCGACAGAATCATCGAAGGTGGTGTCGCTGCCGGTTTCATCATCAGACTCGAAGACGGCTATACTCTCTATCACACCGGCGACACCGGCTTGTTCGGCGACATGAAGGTCATCGCGAAGCTCTACAGGCCTCAGGTAGTGATGATGTGCATCGGCGGGTTCTACACGATGAGTCCGGTTGAAGCGGCGGAGGCGGTGAAGCTCCTGAGACCGAAGATGGTCATACCCATGCATTTCGGGACATTTCCGGCATTGAGCGGAACACCTGAAGCGCTCAGGAAACTCATTCCAAAGTCTGTAAAAACGAACGTAATGGCTCTAAAGCCGGGAGAGGTTCTGGGTTAAGGATCAATGAGACGCACCCCCGCATACATAGTACTGCTTACGGTATTCATCGACCTGGTGGGATTCGGCATAATAATCCCCCTTCTTCCATTTTATGCACAGCATTTCGGAGCCACTCCGACGGTCATCGGATTGCTTACGGCATCTTATTCGCTGATGCAGTTTCTCTTTGTCCCCTTTTGGGGACGCCTATCTGACCGGATCGGGAGGCGCCCTATCATACTAATGAGCGTCTTCGGGTCGTTCATCTCTTATCTCGTCTTCGGCTTCGCGGGTTCCATACCCATACTCTTCCTCTCACGCATGCTGGCTGGTTTCATGGGAGCCAACATCTCCACCGCAAACGCTTACATTGCGGACTCCACCACATTTGAAGAGCGCGCGAAGTACATGGGGTTGATTGGAGCAGCGTTCGGAGTAGGGTTTATGCTGGGGCCGTTCATCGGAGGCGTAATGAGCAAGATCAGCTACGGCGCCCCGGGCTTCCTGGCATCCGGATTATCGCTCGTCAATGTCGTTCTGGCTTACTTCCTCCTCCCGGAATCGCTGAAGGAAAACTCCAGGAAGACTAAGAGAGTCAGCTTTTTTAACTTCTCTGTCATTCGGGAATCGTTCAGGAACCCCGCCATCGCTGGGCTCGTGATGGTGTTTTTCTTTTATACCATCGCCTTTTCAAATCTATACGTGGCCTTTCCTCTCTTCACGGGAGACGTATTCAAATACGGGGCGGAGGCAAACGGCTATCTTTTCGCGTATATAGGTCTCATAGGGATCCTGATACAGGGAGGGGCCACAGGGCGACTTGTAAAGAAGTACGGCGAGAGGAAGCTGATAATAGCCGGCGTGGCTATGCTCCTTGTAGGATTGGTCTTCGTGCCTGGAACGCGCACACTCGGGAGCCTTCTCTTGCTGACAACTGTCCTTGCCATCGGAAGCGCGCTATCGTCCCCCTCGCTTACCAGCCTGATATCGAAACACGCAACAGAGGGGGAACATGGTACAGTGCTCGGCGTCTCATCGTCGTTCACAAGTCTCGCCAGGGTTATCGGACCTTTCTGGGGCGGGTTTATTCTCGGCACCGCGGGAATCGCGTGGCCGTTTTATACCGGAGGCATAATGCTAATGGCCGCACTGGTGATCGCGCTCAGAGTCCCTGTACACCCTAGAGAATCTGCAGCGACGAAGGCATAGATCGTAGTTTGCTTTTTGTTGATTCTTTTTGAATTTTTAGGCGTATGAAGCAGAACAAGAAGCGTTCGGGCAAGCAGGCCAAGGGGAAAGTCTCGCAGGGTGAAGCCCGCAAGCACTTGCGCGCAAGGGTGAGTCACAAAGAAGTCGACTCAAGCCAGCTCAAGTTTGAGATAGAGGTCGGCATCTACGAGGTCGATAAAATCTTCGAAGGTCAGGGAGACAAGCTGAAGGACTCCTACGTCATTGATTCCCTCACGAGCTTCATGAAGGTGATCAAGGAGAACACCTTTTCCGTTTATGCCGACATGCTGAAAGAAGGTTCGGACGACGAATCAGACATGATGCATATAAACATCGTCAACCGAATCAACACCGCCGCTGAGGAGCTCGAGATACCGGTAAACGATAACGAGCTGATCGAAATGGTCAGGCATGTGCTCACTCAGGTCAGGAAATCAGCTTCACCTAAATCACCTAGGGCCTATCTTGATCCCCTCGCCAAGAGGCTCAAGGAGATGGGGTTCAAATCAGAATTCCTGACGGACACAGACGTCGACGGCGAGACGATCAGGCTGGAAGACATAGATAACATCGACGATCTCGGTTTCGACGACGACGAAGACCTGGATCTCGATTCTTTCCGCACCCGTTATTAGATCACGGCGTTTCATCCCGACACGACTGCCTTCCGCCGGCGCAAAAGGTCACCGGGTTCACGAGCGCAAACAGCCAGGAAGCGAAAGAGGAGAGACAACGCCCGTCCGGAGGGGGGCAGAATCGTTTCTAATGCGTGATGGCAAGCGGAACTCTCGTGATAAGTCGGAGGTCATCGAGAGACTCAAGCAAAATTCAACAAAGTCACTTCAGGTTCAAATACACGATAACCGAAAATATGAGAGAAAATTAGATAATGGGTTTTAATTGTGGCATCATAGGGTTACCAAATGTAGGTAAATCAACGATATTCAACGCATTGACTGCTGCCGGAATAGCCGCGGAAAATTATCCGTTCTGCACGATAGAGCCGAACGTGGGAATCGTCCCTGTGCCGGATAATCGGCTTGACAGGCTCGCGGCGCTGTACGAGACACAGAAGATCATCCCCACTACAATCGAGTTTGTCGATATCGCAGGCCTCGTCAAAGGGGCAAGTAAAGGCGAAGGTTTGGGCAACCAATTCCTCGGCCACATTCGGGAAGTGGACGCAGTCGCGCACGTCGTCAGGTGCTTCGACGACCCCAACGTAGTCCACGTCGACGGAAACGTGAACCCGAAGGGCGATATCGAGGTAGTGGAGACAGAGCTGATAATAAAGGACCTCGATACACTTCAGCGAAAGATAAAGGAGACCGAGGGGCGCGCGAGGTCCGGAGATAAGAAGATCAAAGAAGAGTACGACGTGTACGTGCGCCTAAACGACCATCTGAATTCCGGCAGGCTCGCCAAGTACATGACGTACGAAGATGAGCTGCATCGTGAATATGTCAGGTCGCTCCATCTCCTGACGGACAAACCGATAATGTACATCGCCAATGTCGATGAGGCTAGTGTCAAGACTGGCAACAAGTACGTCGAAGAGGTAAAGGAGATCGCGGCCCGAGAAGGTGCGAGAGTCGTAATGGTATCAGGCAAGATCGAAGCCGAACTTTCACAGCTTGCCAGCGATGAGAGGACCGCTTTCCTTTCAGACCTCGGGCTTGCCGAATCAGGTCTCGAGCGGGTCATCAGAGAAGGTTACTCGCTCCTGAATCTCGTCACCTTTTTCACAGCAGGCCCCAAAGAGGTACACGCGTGGACAGTCGAGGCAGACACCCCCGCCCCCCGCGCGTCAGCCAGGATCCATTCAGACTTCGAGAAAGGTTTCATTAGAATGGAAGTCATAAAATACGATGACCTCATGAAGCTCGGATCTGAACAGGCCGTGAAGGACGCCGGGCTTCTCCACGTTGAGGGGAAAGATTACCTTGTCAGGGACGGTGACATCGTCGTCGTCAGGTTCAGCGTCTGACACTCAAGTTAGTAGAGGTAGCAACCAGTCCGGCTGAGCCGCGTACCACTTATCCAAGTTCAAAGGAGATATCGATGAGAAGTACTTTAGCCGCTCTGCTGCTGTTCGTCATCACTGCAAATGCCCAGTCGAGGATTCACGAGGCAAGCTTCTACGCCCCCAGCGTCCATGATACGATGCATGCGGTGATATTGCTCCCCACCGGCTATGACCGCAACCGTGCCTACCCCGTCCTCTATCTCTTACACGGCTACGGCGGTGATCAGACAGACTGGACTCAGAGGACGGATCTCGTCAGCTATACCGCCACGCTCGACATGATAATAGTCATGCCGGAGGCAAGGAATTCGTGGTATGTCAACTCTGAAGCAAATCCGCAGGCCCGATATGAGGATTACATCATGCATGACCTGCCGCAGTTCGTGAATTCGATTTACCCGATAGACACGACAAGAGAAGCGATCGCGGGTCTGTCGATGGGAGGCTATGGTGCACTCGAACTCGCGCTCCGCCACCCGGGCAAATTTCAGTTCGCCGGCGATCTCAGCGGCGCCATCGTCGTGCCCGCCGTCGTGGATTCTGTTCTTGCTCACCCGGGCGAACCGGTGCCCGACCAGCAGGCCTCGATAATGCCCAGCATCCTCAAAGCGTTCGGAGAAAAGAACAGGGAGTTCAGGGACGCCCACAACGTATTCCACCTACTTCGTAGGGAGCACGATGGCAAGCTCCCGTACTTCTTCTTTGCCGTAGGGATCCAGGATGGGTATCGGACTTTCCTCCCCGCGACCAGACGCTTTACGGACATGCTCCGGGAATATGGAAAGGAGTATGAATACCATGAAGTCCCTGGTGTCCACAACTGGAATTTCTGGAATATGGAAATACTCCCTCTCCTCACGAAAATGAAGCAAGTCATGAGGCTTGGGTGCAACTGACAGGCAGAGCGCCCGGCCGCCATGTCGGCAGCCTGAGCAGTCTGAACAAAAAGATTGTATCGTGCCGCAAGTGCCCCCGTCTCGTCGAGTGGCGGGAGCAGGTAGCGGAAGAAAAGGTAAGACGCTTCGCCGATCAGAAGTACTGGGGGAGACCGGTGACTGGGTTCGGGGATCCGGAGGCACGACTGCTCATAGTCGGACTTGCTCCGGCGGCGCACGGGGCCAACCGCACAGGACGTATGTTCACCGGGGATAGGAGCGGCGATTGGCTTTACCACACACTCCATAAATTCGGGTTCTCCAGCAGCCCGGACTCGACTTCCAGGGAAGATGGTATGACGCTCAAAAATTGCTACATCACCGCTGTGGTACGATGTGCTCCTCCAGCCAACAAGCCACTCCCTGATGAAATAGAAAAGTGTCGCCCTTTCCTCCTCAAAGAACTCTCAATGCTAACGAAGCTTCGTGTGGTCATGGCACTTGGCAGGATCGCATTCGAGGACACTTTGACTTCGCTCAACGAGGCAGGTATCACGAATATTTCAGCGAGGCCGAAGTTTTCTCACGGTGCAACCTGTAATCTGGGAGACAGCCTGACGCTTATCGCCTCGTACCACCCAAGCCAGCAAAACACTTTTACCGGAAAGCTGACCAGAGATATGTTCGACACGGTCTTTGAAAAGGCCGCAGGGCTGCTATCTGAATAGACTCCGCCTTATTGGCAGCTGATCTGTCCAATTGGATCAAGAGGTGGGTATTACCCTGGGGGCTGGTCGGTCAAGTTTACACGCGTCATTCCGATAATAATTACAAAGACACTCAGGAAGAGTGCAAATAAAGCAAAATCTAACAGAAAGAGAGCATGTCATGGAAGACAGCACAGGAGGTGTACCCTCACGTCGCCTCACGAGGAGGGAGGAAGAGGAGCTTTATTCCGCGATCATTGCGGGCTACCTCAAAGATAAAGTCGAACTCGAGATTTACCCGAGGGGGATCTCAATCAAGGAGAAGGACGACCCGGAAGCCAGAGAAATCTTCTTTCCATTTGAAGACGAGGAAGATAAGGCTACCGGGCATTTGCCGGAGTAACGAGCGTTCAATCGAAGAATGGAACTCCCTGATTAAGGCTGCAATTGAGTTTCAGGAAGAGCGGGGCTCACGGATCTTTCCATCAAGGTCAGCAGTGCGGCCCTCAGCGGGATTGTGCCGGGGAAACGGCTCGACTCGGTTCGTAAAATCAGGCTTGTAATAGTCACGGCTCTCAAAATTCTGCATCCAGCCGTTCTCAAACCCGAATTTATCGAGAAGGGCGAGCACCTTGTCGTATTCGGATTCGCGTATGTGTCTGCTCAAGAGCGTGATCGACTCGGCCTTGTTAGTCGGATAGTATTGCGACATAACGGAGAGAGCCACATCGTTCCCCAACTCCTCAGCGATCCATCTGAATGTTTCCCTGCTCCCGGCAAGGTCGTTCGGAAGGACAAGATGCCTGATTACAAGGCCGCGCTTCAGAAGCCCTTCTTCGTTGAACACGAGCCGGCTCCCAACCTGCCTGTGCATCTCCTTTACGGCAAGCCTTGCATACTCAGGATACTCCTTCACCTTCGAATAGGAATAACCATCTGCTTCCTCCGCGTATTTCAAGTCGGGGAGGTAAATATCAACTAAGCCCTCGAGAAGCCTCAGCACATCGACTGAGTCGTACGCGTTCGTGTTGTAGATGAGAGGAATCCTCAGCCCTTTCTCTACAGCGATCGCAAGGGCCCGGACTATTTGTGGGACGAAATGCGTCGGCGATACGAGTCCGATGTTATGGCACCCCCTTCCCTGAAGATCCAGCATGATGTCTGCGAGCCTCTCGAAGCTCACTTCGTTCCTGATCTCTGCCTTGTAGTTCTGGCTTATCTGGTAGTTCTGGCAGTAGACACAGCGGAGGTTGCAGTTACCGAAGAAGATATTGCCCGCTCCCTTTGTGCCCGCCAGAGGGGGCTCCTCGCCAAAGTGAGGGCAGAAGGAACTTACAATCGGAAGATACCGGGAGTAACATCGCGCGATCTCGCCATTCTTCCTGTCTACTTTGCAATCGAGCGGACAGATGTCGCAAGACGCGAGCATCTCATCGAGCAGTTCTACGCGCCGGTGAAGTTCACCAGTCTCATAGAGCTTTATATATGAGGGTTCAATTGTTGGCATGGCTGGAATCTATTTGTAAACGTAAACGCACTTAAGACATAACAACTATTTAGGTGAAAAGGATGGCTGTCCTTTTCCGACATCGAGTTCCTTTTATGGATTCGTGGCCCAGAGTTCAACTTCGCGCACGAGGGCACGCGGGGGAAGCTTGATGGCCGCAACGACGGTCTCAGCCACATCCTCGGCACGGAGCCTCGCGCCCTTTCCCCCCTTGAGGATTTGTCTGCTCTCGCGTTCGCTCGAGTCGACCGCGCTCGGGGTAACCACGATAACGCGTATGTTGTAGTCCCTCACCTCCCGAAGGAGCGCCTCTGAGAATCCTTCCACTCCGAACTTCGACGCGGAATAGGCCGCAGAATTCGCCTTCGCCCGTTTCCCCGACGTGGAGGAAATCATGACAATCGTCCCGTCCAGCTTCTCCATCATCTCCGGCAACACTGCACGCGTTAGGAGAAACGGTCCTGTCAGGTTTGTGCCAATGACTCCGTTCCATTCCTCAAGCGACATCTCCGTCAGTGATTTCTCCATATACTGGCCGGCGTTATTTATGAGAATATCTATCGTGCCAAATTCGGTCAGCGTCTTTGACAAGAGCCTGTGAACACTCTTCTCGCTGGATACATCGGTTTGCACTGCTATCACGCGCCCCCCGGCGGTGCTAATTTCTTCGACGGCGCTCTTCAGATCGGCCAGAGTCCTTCCCGCGATTACGACTGAGGCCCCCTCATCCGCGAGACGCTTGGCGATGAATTTACCTATCCCTCGCGATCCGCCGGTAACGACAGCGACTTTGCCGGAGAGGCTCCCAGTTTGTTTCGGTTCCGAGGACTTTTTTGAAAAACCCGCTTTTGCCATGTTACTCAAAATCCCTCTCAAAGTACCGGCTCGCACCGGTGCTTTCCTTCTTTTTCTTTTTTATGGCTTCCTGCAGTTTCTGATTGAACACTTCGGCCGCATCGTAGTCATAAGAACGGAGGAGATGATTCAGCGCTATGACTTCCGCTATGACCGTGATATTCTTTCCCGGAAGTATGGGGAGTTTTATAGAGGGAATCTCGACTCCAAGAATGGAAATGTACTCGTGGTCCAGGCCGGTTCTAGTGTACTCCTGGCTGGAATCCCACTCCTCCAGTTCCACGACGACCTCCACCCTTTTGCGCTTCCTGACGGCGCGAATGCCAAAGACGCTCCGCACGTCTATGACTCCAAGCCCCCTTACCTCCATGAAATGTTGGGCTATCCTGGAGCTCTTACCTATCAATATGTCTTCGCCCTGACGGTATACTCCGACAGCATCATCTGCCACGAGCCGGTGTCCTCGCTCGACCAAATCGAGGGCAATTTCACTCTTACCAATCCCGCTCTTGCCTATGAAAAGGAGACCGATGCCGTACACGTCCACGAGTGAGCCGTGGATAACTGTACTCGGCGCAAAGACCTCATCGAGGAATTCACCGAGGAAATAGACAAGCCGAGTCGTTTCCAACGCGCTCCTAAAAACCGAGACGCCGTGCTCGGTAATGAGGTCAACGAGCTCCTGCTCAACCTCATTGCTGTCCGCGATGATCACACAGGGGATTTCGAACTGGAGAATCGTCTGGAGGGCTCTCCGGCGGTCTTCGAGCTTGAGTGAGCTTAGGTATCGGACTTCAGTATTCCCGAATATCTGCACCCGGTTGTATGTGAAGAGCTCGACATATCCTGCAAGGGCGAGGCCCGGCCGGTGGACGTTCTTATCGGTGATGAGCTTGCCGAAACCTATATCGCCATTAATGGCCTGGAGTTTCGTCTTCTCGCGCATCGTGCTGTAAAGCTCGCCGACGCTGACGTCCTTTCGCCTTATTTCCTTGGTATCCCAGACACGTGATGCCATAACGCTAAAAATATATGAACAAAAGTGGGCAAATGCATCCTAAAACAGTGTCGGCTGATCAGACAGAAAACTCGCCTAAAATCGCGACCCTAATGATGTCCGGCAAGTCTGCTTAAGCGTCCCGCTCCCTTCGTGCCCCGGCGGGTCCCGGCAAAAATCAAAAGCCCCGTCGGTATCGGCGGGGCCTCTGTAGATCCTTCCGTTGGCTAATTATACAGTCACTCGTGTCTGATTTTTTGTTTGAATTTCACGAGCTGTGCCTCCAATTTGTCTATCGCCTTGTCCACCGCCTTGAAGTAATCGTCTGTCGTTTCGGCAGCCTTTAGTATCCTGTCGTGGACCGAAAGTTTTATCTCTACCATTTTATCCGTGCCATTTGGTTTGGAGTGCTCATTGAGGAAGATCACGTCACAATGGACGACCCCATCGAAGAATCTGTTCAGCTTGGAGACTTTGTCTTCCGCGTAAGTCTTCAATGCCGGTTCAGCTTTAAAATGCCTCGAAGTGATGCTGATGTTCATAAGATTCCTCCATGTTGTTATTGTTTTTGGTCCGTGCGAACCGGAGCCAATCGTTTTTATCCGCGGGCTGTGAGACACGAGCGCGATACCAGTTTGGAGACACGCGGCAGCGTACCGGCCGACTTCCTCGGGATCTTTCCTAAGGACCCAGGCGAGACTATCACGTCCGGAGCGCTTCCCAAAGCCGTCAAATGCCCGGCTTCGGCGTACCTGCCCTTGGATGAGCATTTTTGTATACCTTCTTAAGCTGTTCAACTGACAAATGAGTATAAACCTGTGTCGTCGAGAGGCTCTCATGTCCCAAAAGCTGTCTGACTGCCTCGAGATCTGCACCGTGATTCAAGAGATGCGTCGCAAACGAATGCCTTAGCGTGTGGGGCCCCTTCCTCTCTACGCTAGAGACTTCACTTATTCTCTTTGCGACAACCTTATATACTGAGGCTGGGATTATCCTCTTCCCGTTCGAAGAAATGAACAGGGCCTTGTCGTCAGGAGCTCTGTCTGAAAGGCTCTCTCTGATTTTGAGATAATCGCGAACGGCTTCGACGGCGCGTCCGATCACCGGGATAATTCTCTGTTTCCTCCTCTTGCCGAGAACCGTGACGACCCTTCCGTCGAAGTCTACATCTCCGAAATTCAAACCGCAAAGCTCGCTCACGCGCATTCCGGTGCCGTACAGAAGCTCAAGTATAGCCTTGTCCCTACGATCAAGAGGTGACTCAACTGGCATGTTCAGCATCTTGTCGATGCCGTCTTCCTCCACGAAGACCGGAATTGGCTTTCTCGCCTTAGGGGTGCTGATATATCCGGTAAAATCCCTCGGCACGTACTCAAACTTCGTCAGGTACTTTGCGAACGAACGGATGCTGGAAAGCTTCTTGCGAACCGTCCTCCTGTCGTTTCCCCGCTTGTCGAGCTCCACAAGGAAGGCATGCACACTGTCGCCCTCGGATAAGCTATCCGCAGACAGCTCCTTTCCCCCCGAATATTCGAACAAGAAGTTGTTGAACTCTCTCAGTGACTGTTCGTAGGTCACGAGTGTTTTCTCCGATGCGTTCTTTTCCTTCCTCAGATAATCGAGGAACGAATCTGTGAGCTCACGGACGGTTAAATTCACTTTGCCGCAACTTCGACCTTCCCATTCGCGTTTTCAGCGGCGGCCTGTTTGTTCTCAGCCTGCGCCTCCTCGGGATTGAACTCGCTCTCACACTTGGGGCACTTGTAGTAGCTTCCCTTGGTCTTGGTGTACTTGCTGAGAAGGAACGGCGAGTCGCCGAGAGGACATGGGACATCAACTGGTTTGTCCCAGGTCGCAAAATGGCACTTCGGATAGTTTGTGCAGCCGTAAAAGATCCTCTTTTTCCGGGTAAACCTCTGCGCCAGCTCGCCCTTGCCACACTCAGGGCATTTCACGCCGGTTGTTATGCTCTTGGTGAACTTGCAGGTCGGATAGTTCGAGCACCCTATGAACTTGCCAAACCTGCTGTTCTTGTAAATGAGATCATTGCCGCATTCAGGACATTTGTCCCCCGTGGGGCGATTGTTGTCGTCATGCGCGTCGATCGGCTTCGTGTTCTTGCACTCCGGATATTTGCTGCACGCGAGGAATCTTCCTCTCCGGCTCCACTTTATAACCATCGGTGAACCGCATACGTCGCAGGCGACCTGCTGCCCATCCACGGTCGACTTAATTTCCTCTATTCTCCCTTCGACCTTCTTTACGGCCGTGTCGAAGGGGCTGTAGAACTCGTTCATCACGTCGAGATACTTCTTGTTTCCGCTGGCGATCTCGTCGAGTTCCGACTCCATCTCAGCCGTGAACTTCACGTCAAAGAACTCGGGGAGATTCGCAGACAGAATCTTGTTCACGTTCATGCCGAGATCGGTGGCAAAAAGTCTCCGCTCTCTGAGCTCCACGTATCCTCTGTCTTCGATGGTCGACACAATGGACGAATACGTGCTTGGCCTTCCGATGCCGAGCGACTCGAGCTCCTTAACGAGACTGCTCTCGGAATAGCGCGCCGGCGGTTTCGTGAAGTGCTGCCGCGTGAGGACATCTTCCATTCCAACGTCCTCGCCTTCCTTCAGCGTCGACGGGAGCTTGAATTTCTGCATCTCCTCGCTGTCCTCGTCGGGTTTCGACATGTCGGCATCCTCAGCCGTGATGTCATATACCTGAAGGAAACCGGGGAACTTGACGTGCGAGTCTGACGCCCTGAAGATGTAGCTCTCGCCGTTCTTCGCCTTGGCGGGGACACCGTCGATTGAAACTGTAATTTGGTCGTAAACCGCAGGGTTCATCTGTGAAGCTATGAACCTCTTCCATATCAGGTCATACAGGAGGAACATCTCTCTCGGGAGGTGCTTCTTGACCTCTTCAGGCCGGTACTCCATGTGTGTCGGGCGTATGGCTTCGTGAGCGTCTTGAGACGACTTGGACTTCTTGAACTGTCTCGCCTCTTTGGGGAGAAACTCCTGACCGAATTCAGATCTTATGTAATTTCTCGCGGCTTCGACGGCCTCACCACTTATCCTGGTGGAGTCGGTCCTCATGTAAGTTATAAGACCGACGCGCCCCTCCGGTCCCAGCTCGACGCCTTCGTAGAGCTGCTGAGCGAGCATCATCGTCCGCTTTGGCGAAAAGCCGAGACGAGTGGAGGCGGCTTGCTGCAGTGTGCTTGTGATGAAAGGAGGAGCCGGATTCCTTTTCTGCTCCTTCCGCTGAATCTGGGAGATGGCGTAGGCAGCCTCTTTGATGCCTGCGACAAATCTGTCCGCGTCTTCCTTGTTAGATATGAAGAAATCCTTGCCTGTCGTGCCATTCCCGTTAGCGCTCCCCTGAGGATCCTTGAGATCCTTGCCGGAGATGGAATAAAGCTTCGCCTCGAACTCTTCGCCGCGCTCGGTCTTGAACCGACCAAGTACAGACCAGTACTCGATGGGTATGAAGCCGTTTATTTCGTTCTCACGCTCACAGACGAGTTTAAGAGCGACAGACTGGACTCTTCCCGCCGAAAGGCCCGGATAGACGGCCTTCCAGATGAGCGGACTAACCTTGTATCCGACAAGCCTGTCCATCACGCGGCGCGCCTGCTGCGCGTAAACAAGGTGGGAATCGATCTTAAGCGGTTTGTCCATCGCCCTGGATATGCCGGTCTGAGTGATCTCAGTGAACAAAACTCTATAAACCTTGTCGGCAGACTGCTTCAACTCCTCCGCGATGTGCTGGGCGATTGCCTCCCCTTCACGGTCAGGGTCAGTCGCGATGTACACTTGCTGAGATTTTTCGGAAAGGTCTTTAAGCTTCTTGATGACGTCGCTCTTGCCACGTATCGTCTTGTATTCAGGCTCGAAGCCCTGCTCTACGTCGACGCCGAGCTTGCTCTTGGGCAAATCCTTTATATGGCCGACGGACGCCTCCACCACATAGTCGTTTCCAAGATATCTATTTATGGTCTTCGCCTTTGCCGGCGACTCTACTATTACTAACTTCTTAGCCATTTTGTGGTTCTGCCAATCTTATTAAAGAATATTCCTCTGATCGTGCTGCTCAATCTTTCAGTTGATGGTGTCCGAACTGTTGAGCATTATTCTGCTCCCGGGTTTGCCAGGTGCATTATACTCGAAGAAGACGCTCGCCACTATGGACTTCACCTCATTCATGTCAACCACGTTTGAGCCGAGCATAAGTGAGCGTTCGATTATGTTCTCCATATCAAGCTTGTCAATCAATCCGAGCTCGTACATCTCGACGAGGAAGCCTCTGGCCTCCCTAGTCATGACCTGCCTTTCGGCCTCGTGGAAAATTCTGTACGACCTCGCGCGAGCTCCCTTCACGCGCTTGAGTGGCTCTCGCAGATTCATTTTATCGTAAATCCAGCTCAGCGCCGTTGAAATCTCGGTCTGGCTGTATCCTCGCTCAGTCAACTTCGACACATCGACCTTGGATATATCTTTAGTCTGCCTTATTTCCCTCATCAACACAACTATGAGTTCGATGATTTTTTCTTGCATCTTTTAACTGTCCTCAAGACAAATATAGGTTGAAAAATTCCAAAGTCAAGCTATCGCACTTCGTGTGCTTCAAAAAACCTCTCAATGAAGACATTTTCACGCTTTCTCATCCGCAACTTCTCCGCGCGGGTGCCGTCTTCCCATCCCGCCAGGTGAAGGACGCCATGCACGATAAGCCTCACGATTTCCCTGACGGCCGGGATTTTGTATCGCCTCGCCTGCACCCTGGCGCGGTCGACGCTGACGTAAACTTCGCCGTCAATCGGACCTTCCGTCTCAAGGCTGAACGATATGACGTCCGTCCTGTAATCGTGTTTCAGGAATTTTCTGTTCACTTCGAGGAGATAATCATCCTCGACCAGCACCACATTAATATTGTCGACACTTTTCCCCTCTTCGCGAATGACCTCTTTCACGACTGCGGACAGCTTGCGGCGATCAATCTTCGGGGCGTGAGGGTGGTTTACGAAAAGACTTACTTTCACTTAATGCTGGTCTCCGCGAGAGAGAGCGCTATACTGCTCAGCATGACTTCCGGTCCCATGCGGGTGAAATCACCCGACAAGGAACTCTTGTCGACGTTGGCGTAAAGTGAACAGCCTGCCTCGCGTTCAACGATCAAACCGCTGATTTTTCCATCCGCCTCAGAGTAAAAAGTTACCTCGCCGAGCAAATCGGACGCAAGGTAGCCGGTGCACTGGTGAAGCTGAAGATGCGAATTGATCGTGTAAACCGAAATGAGATTCCCTTTGCTTTTGCCTGTCTTTAGGGATGGATAGATTTCTATAGCAAGTTTGCGTTTGGACTTCTCGTCGGATAGCTCGAGCCTGTAGAAATTACCTTTCTTCACGGGCTTGGCTCTCAGTACGGACCCGATGCTTTCGATGTCTTTTGTTTTAAATTCAAAACTCATTCTGTTTCCTTAATAGTATAATATAAAACCCAATGCCGTGAAATCCTCCGACATTGGGTTTTTCGAACGACCTGTCAAACAAGTCTATTTTGGGGTAACATTTACTGCCTTGAGACCTCTTGCGCCTTCGACAATTTCAAATTCAACTTCCGCCCCCTTGTCGAGGGTTTTGTACTGTTTGTCGGTCTTTATATCGCTGTAATGGACGAAGACGTCTTCGCCATTATCCTGCTCTATGAAACCGAATCCCTTCTTTCCGTCGAACCACTTCACCTTGCCGTTTGGCATTTGATACCTCCTCCAAATAAGTCAGCAGCTCTTTCGGCCGACATGCAGGCAAGCCACACGAATAAATTATCTGCCGGCCGCTTTGCCACAAGTGGCCTGCCCGTTTATTGGTTTTGATCGTGGAATGATTAAAAGGTCTGGTAAATTCAGCTTTGGTATCGTTATGGGATCTGGAAACAGCTACGTGACGAGAGTCAGGTGACAGGCAAACTGCGCCTGGAAGCGATATGTCCGTGTGTCCTTCGCTCAAATTTTGAAGTAATTTAGTCCGGCATGAAGTGAATGTCAAGTTTTCCATCCCCCACGTTTGCTCAAGCTCATACGGGGGGCCTGGTCCCATTGTTCCCCCTTGTCACCAATCTTCCCTTCCTAATTCTAGCTTCTCGAGACTCCAAAAGAATTTGTATCAATGCTCTTGAGTATAAGCTTTGCCTTCTCCGCATGGCCCGTCGAAACAAAGAACCTCGCCGGCTGAATAAGCGGATATATCGAGAGAAATTCCTCACCGAGGACGTAATAATCTATTTGAGCGTCGTCGAGGAGAGACTTCAACAGGGCGATGTCCCCCTGGTTTCTCGTTGAGAAGACCTCCACGAAGTTCTCAGGCCTCTCGACGGTGGGCGGCTCGGTGCCCAAATCCACACCCGACCCACAATGTGGGCAACGGTATCTCTTTGACGCCACTTCTTCGGGAGAAATCTTGAAATGAAATGCGCAGCTCGGGCAAGTCACGCTTCTTCCGGAGGGTGCCCCCATAGTTTCCTCATGGTAAAGCGTCTGACACGCAGGGGCAGCGCAGTAATAATATTCGCGCCCTTCCACGAGGCATGCTGAGCAGAAATTTCTGCCACAACCATGACATATTGAGAGCGCTCTTCTGTCGGGATGATTCACACAATGTTCCACCATCGCTCCTTAGTTAAAACATATCGAGACTCTCCCACGGGTAAGCCGTCGACTCTGCCGCCGCATCTTAGCGGCGAGGGAGCAGCCGACGATTTATAATATAATAGTTCAGTAACTCTCTTCGTCCGCGGGGAAACTTCCCTTCTTGACATCGCTGACATAAGCCGAAAAGGCCTTCTGCATTTCGTCCGCAATGTTCGCGTAATGCCTAACGAAACGCGGTTTGAATTCCCGCGTCAAGCCGAGCATGTCCGCATAAACAAGTATCTGCCCATCGCACTGGGGGCCCGCGCCGATCCCTATCGTGGGAACGCCGACGCCCTTAGTCACCCTTGCTGCGAGCCGGGCAGGAATCTTCTCGAGGACGATTGAGAAGACGCCGGACGCTTCCAAAAGCTTCGCGTCGGAAATTATCCCTGCGGCCTCTTCTTTGTCTTCACCACGGGGTTTGTATCCGCCAAACTTGTTAATTGACTGCGGTGTCAATCCAAGATGTCCCATGACAGGGATCCCTATCTCCGTCATTCTCCCTACAGACTCCGCGATGGCCTTCCCTCCTTCGACCTTAACGGCGCTAGCGCCCGTCTCCTTGAGAATTCGTCCCGCATTCCGCAGCGTTTCCTGGGCGTCTACCTGGTAACTCATGAAAGGCATGTCAACCACGACGAGGGCCCTCTTGACCGCACGCGTGACTATCTTCGCGTGATATATCATCTCGTCAAGCGTCACGGGAATTGTCGTATCGTTCCCCTGAAACACGTTCGAAAGCGAATCGCCGACAAGGATGATGTCAATACCTGCTTCATCGAGTATTCGCGCAGTTATGGCGTCGTAGGCGGTCAGCGCCGCAACCTTTTCGCCGCTCTTCTTTGACTCCAGAATAGTGCGCGTCGTGACAGTTTTCGGCTTTGCCTGCTCCTTCATCTTAAGATCCTTTCAATCCTTAAATACCGGAGGTTCTCTTACTCTTTCGTGACTGTGTCTCAAACATGCCAGTATTCCTCACTCCGGTTGAAGTGGAGAAGTCCGCTCCAAACACACTTTCAAAACCTCTCCTGACAGCTTCCATCGTTTCATTCCGGTCAGCCCTGCGGCCGAGGACTTCCGTAAGCGTCGCGGTATGCGCATCCAGATCCTCACGCGATTTAGCCCTTACGGTATCTTCCACGGCGAGATATCTAATAATATTCTTATGGGCCTCCCCGATCAGGATGGAGCCATGCTGAAGAAGGACGTCTCCAAATCTGTGTTGTGCACTCCCGACAACTTTCCTGCCGAGGTATTCTACCTCGTACACTGCGGAGGTGGAAAAGCATGGAATTGTCGTCGGGTCACGGAAAAGCTTCCTGAAATCGGCTGAGCTTTGAGAAAGTCCGAGCCTTGCCCCGATGGTCCTTACCCCTTCAACAAGCGCGGTGCTAATCATGTTGTAGCTGTCGTTGACGGAGAGGCCGTTCACCTCCATCACAACCGAGTAGGTAAGTTCGTCCGCGTGAAGGACCGCTTTCCCGCCGGTTGGCCTCTTGACCACGTCTATACCATCTGCGCGCGCAAGCTTTAGGTCAATATCAGACAGATCCTGGTTTCTTCCGAGCGAAATGCAGTGCGGCTTCCAGCCGTAGAATCGAAGGACGGGGACTCCGGTAATTCGGAACTCTTCAACAAGCCCGACGTCATACTTCATGTTGAAATCGCCCGGCTGATCGCCTGTGTCGACGGAGAACCACTCTCTAGATGCGGGCGAGTGGGTGAAGCGCTCGGAGGCGTTCACGTTCAAATCCTGATTATGCCGCGGGAAGAATTTTTAAGGAAGGTGATGATGGCGGAGATTTCTGTGGTTCGGGGGAAGTCGCTCTCTATTTTCCTCGTGGCTTCACCGTACATCAGGCCTGACGAATAGAGCGTCCGGTAGGCATTCTCGATCGATTCTATCTGCTCTCTTGAGAATCCCCGACGCCGCAGACCGATGACGTTGACCCCCTCGTAACGGAGTGGCTCACGCCCCGCGAGGACGTAAGGTGGCACATCCTTCGTGACGCGAAAGCCACCGCCTATCATGGTGTGCGCACCTATTGTTGTAAACTGATGAACTGCCGATAGACCGCCTATTGTCACCCAATCCTCGACTGTCACATGTCCTGCAAGGGCGACGACGTTCGCGAATATGCAGTGGTTCCCCACCCTGCAATCGTGGGCGATGTGAACATTGGCCATAAGGAGACAGTCACTGCCGATGACCGTCTTGCCAGTCTCTGCCGTCCCCCTGTGGAGCGTCGCGAACTCCCTGACGACCGTGTTTTCGCCAATCTCCAGAGTAGTCGGTTCGTTCCCAAACTTGAGATCCTGCGGGACATTTGACACGACCGCGCCGTGGTGGATCGTGCAGTTCCTGCCGATCCGGGCGCCGTTACCGATGAACGCCGAGGAATGTATCTTTGTGCCGTCACCTATTTCCACGTCGTCTTCTATAACCGCAAAAGGACCAACCGTGACGTTTTCGCCGAGCCGCGCTTTGGGGCTGACGACGGATCTCGGGTCAATTGAAGTGGCCATAGCGTGAATTACTTCTGATCTGTAGAATTGTTGTTCGTGTCGACGATGGCGGCCGTCATCTCGGCTTCCGCGACGAGCGTACCATCAACGAATGCCTTGCCCACCATGGTGGCTATCTTATTCCTTCTCGACGACATCTCGACCTGCATTATAAGTTGATCTCCAGGGACGACCGTCTTTCTGAACTTCACGTTGTTCATCGACATGAAGTAAACCAATTTGCCGTCCGGGTTCTCCATGCCGTTGAGGAGAAGGACGCCGCCTGTCTGCGCCATCGCTTCGACGATGAGCACTCCTGGCATAACCGGCTTTCCCGGGAAGTGCCCCTGGAAGAAAGGCTCGTTCGCCGTCACGTTCTTCACGCCGACGACTTTCTCGTCCATCTTGAAATCCACGATCTTGTCCACGAGGAGGAAGGGGTACCTGTGCGGGAGGATACGCTTGACAGCCTCTATGTCGAATATTACCCCCGCAGTTTTCGTGAACTGGTACTTCTTCACGATTTTCTTTTGCTGGTAGAGCTTTCTGATCTTTTTGGCAAACTCCACATTATGGGGGTGCCCCGGTCGGGCCGCAAGTATCTGCGCCTTCATCGGAGCTCCGACGAGGGCAAGGTCGCCAACCAGATCCAAAAGTTTGTGCCGCGCCGGCTCGTTCTTGTATCTGAGGGTCTTGTCGTTGAGTATCCCGGTGGAGCCGAGAATGACTGAGCCGTTGATGCCGAGCTTTCCCGCAAGGCTCTTCAGCTCTGCGGGTTCCATCTCGTCGTCAACGATGACTATCGCGTTGTCTAAATTGCCTCCCTTTATGAGCCCGTTCTCCCGCAGCATCTCGACTTCTTTGAGGAAACAGAACGTCCGGGCGGAAGAAAACTCGTCGACAAACTCCTTCTCAACGGAAAACATCCCCGTGTGCTGGCTCCCAAGCGCGGGATTCTTGTAATCGATCATGATGGTCACCCGGAAGTCATCGAGCGGGAGAGCCACCATCTGCACGTCTTTTTTCTCGTTGAGGTACTCGACACTCTGATCAATTATGAGATAATCCTTCGGTGCGTCCTGTACCGTGAACCCCGCCTTCATAAGCACGTCGACGAACGGCTTCGAGCTTCCGTCGCCAACCGGAGGTTCCGGGGCGTCGAGCTCCACTATCACGTTGTCAATTTCGAGCCCGACGATGGCGGCTAGAACGTGTTCGACAGTATGCACCTTAACGTCGCCTATTCCGAGAGTCGTGCCGCGAGACACGTCGACAACGTAGTCGGCGAGGGCCGGTATCTCGGGATTGCCGCCGACATCAGTCCTGCGGAACACTATCCCGTGATTCTCTGGGGCGGGGACAAATGTTATCGTCGATTCACATCCTGTGTGGAGTCCCACTCCGGAGACTGAAACTCTATTTGAAATGGTACGCTGCTGGACAAGCATCTGTGTCGCTACTCCTTATTGGTCAATTTCTCAACTTTAGCGCGCAGTTCCGCGACCTCCTGAAGCAGTTCCGGGAGCATACGTGCGGCACCTTCCATCCGCTTCGCTTCTCGCATCTCCTTGGCCGGATAACCGAACAATATCTTCCCCTGTTCCTTAACCGACTTGGCCACTCCAGACTGAGCACCGATAGTGGTCCTGTCGGCGATATCGAGATGGCCCGCGAAGCCAACCTGGCCCGCAACGACGCAGTGTTTTCCTATCCTGGTACTCCCGGCAATTCCCGTCTGAGCGGCTATCACGGTATTATCGCCGATGACAACGTTGTGCGCCACCTGTATCAGGTTGTCCAGTTTGACGCCACGGCAAATCCTCGTCTCGCCGAGAGTCGCCCTGTCGATCGAGCAGTTCGAACCGATCTCAACATCATCCTCCACGACGACTATCCCGAGCTGCGGGATTTTTTCGTAGGTACCATCATCCTTCGGCGCGAAGCCAAAGCCATCGCTTCCGATGACGGTCCCTGAGTGTATTATAACGTTCTTCCCGATCTTGCAGCCGCGGTAAACGGTAACGTTCGGGTAGATAAGCGTGTTCTCGCCTATCTCAACTTCTTCCCCGATCACTGAGCCGTGTGATATTCGCGCTCCTCTGCCGATCCTTACCCCGTCGAGCACGCAGGCGAAGGCGCCCAGGCCGACATTCTCTCCAACTACGGCTTTAGGGGAGACGTACGCATTTCGGTTAATGGTAGGTTCGAGCGGTTCGGGTGGAGGGGTTATTCTTTTTAGCGCAAAGACAAACGCGGTGTAGGGGTCCTTCGCCCTCAGGAGGGCAACATCAGCACGTGCGGATTTGAAATCTTCCGGGACAATTACGGCAGAGGCTTCAGTGGATTCGAAATATTTCGCATACTTCGGATTTGAAAGAAAGGTGATCTCCCCCTTCTTCGCCTCCTCGATTTTTGCGATGCCGGCAATATCAATGTCGGCATCGCCTTCGAGTTTCGCCCCAATTATCCCGGCTATTTCAGAAAGCTTCGTCAATGAATGCCCGGGTTCTGCATACTGCCGGGGGACATGCCTGGAGTCGTAGTCGACGGTATCTTCAACTCGTCAAGCACTTCCTGGGTCACATCGTATTTCGGATTGGAATACATCAGAAGGACCTGGCCGCTTTTGTCAAAGATGTAATCGTAGCTGTCTTTCTTCGCAACAGCGTCGATGGCCTTCATGACTTTTTCCTGAACGGGCCTCATAATTGCATTCTGCTGCTGGGTGAGGTCGCCGTTCTGTCCGAACCTCTGATTTCTGAGGTCGATGATTTTCTTCTGCATGTCGCTGAGCTTCTGCTCCTCCTGGATACGGGCCTGTTCAGGAAGTATGAGTCTCCGCCTCTGGTAATCGTCGGCTTCCTGCCTGAAATCACCTTCGAGCTTGTTCAGTTCAGCCTGCCACTGGGCAACCAGACCGTCAAGCTTGTTCTGGGCCTCGACGGCATCCGGAAGCTTCTTCATGATTTCCTGCGTGTCCACCCAACCAACTTTCTGCTGGGCAAAGCCCTGAGCCGAGAAGAGGAGTAAGGCAGCCGAAAGGAGCGACCAAGTTCTAAAAACCTTCGTGGTCATGATTTTACTTCGTTCCTTGCCTTGTTAGGATATCGAGCACCTTATACGTCAGGTCGTAATCCGGATCCGCATAAAGGATCACACCAACCTGGTCATTCTTGTCGAGGACAAACTGCATCTTGTTTTCTTTGGCAACCTTGGCGATCACCCCGTAAACCTTATCCCGGATCGGCTTCAGGAGCTGCTCGCGGGTCTGATCCAACTCGCCCCCCTGCCCAACCTTCTCTTGACGATAGGCGAGTATCTGCTGCTGCAGCGCGTTGATGTCCTGCTGGGCCTGCTGCTTAGACTGGTCCGTCATCATAGCTGACTGCTTGGTGTAGGAATCCACCTTCGCCTGATATTCCTTCGACATCTGGTCCACGGTATCGCTCCAGGCCTTCATCAAAGCATCGAGCTTCCTTTGCGCGGCCTGCGCCTCGGGAAGCTGGTTGAGGATCGTCGTGGAATTGACATAGCCGACCTTAAGCGGCTCGTTCTTCGGTGACGCGGCGAACATGAAACCCAACGCCGACAGGATAACCGCTGACGAAAGCAATACAACAAATTTCTCTTTCACTTCTAACCTCTTTTTTGGTTTGACATAAAATTAATAGTCCTGTGAATTAAAAGCTCTTTCCGAACTGGAAGTGGAAATGCCAGCCGGACACGGGCATGTTTGGACCGGTCGGGTCGAATCCGTAACCGTAGTCAAATCCGACCAATCCTATCGGGTTTATCAGAATTCTGGCACCGACGCCGGCAGATCTGTCAAGCTGGAAGATGTCGGTGTGAGCAAGATCCGAGTACACGTTGCCTGCCTCCGCGAAGAGGAGGACGTAGAGCGGCATGGGGTCTTGAAGAATCGAGACGCGGAGTTCCACAGTCTGCTTGAACATCACCGTACCACCGAGCGGATTGCCGCTCGCGTCTTTTGGTCCGACGCTCTGGTCGGAATAGCCTCTAAGGGGCGTTGTGGAAATATAACCGAGTCCAGTGCCTCCCATGAAAAACTTTTCGAGCGGGGGCGCCCCGAGAAGCTTCGTATTCATTAACCCAATTACTCCAAACGTAGTCCCGCTATACAGCACGACCCTGTTTGTACCGAAAGCCGAAGAATAAAACTCCGCACTCAGGACATGCTTGTGGAAACTGGTTCCCCCCGGGAGCACGGGCGGACCCGCAATCTCGTCGGAGAGGGAGACGTTCGAACCGACGGTTGGGAATATCGGGCTGTCGGTGCTGTTTCTCGATATAACCTGTGTGAGGCTGACCTCGCTGCTCACGCCGAGAGGATAGAGATAAGTGGCACCGCTGATAAAGTCGTTCCGTTGGATCGTAAGTATCCAGTTACCCTGGAAATAATCGTCCGGCCACCTCAACCGCCGCCCAACGCTGACAGAACCGCCAGTCATCCTGTAATCGTAGCCGTATATCTGTCGCGTGTCGAAAATGTTGACGCCAAGCGACGTCGGAGTGTCCATGAACCATGGCTCGCTGAAGCCGAGCGAGAAAGTCCTGTAGTAGCTCGTCACGCCGAAGAGCCAGTTGAAATTCAAAGACTGCCCCGCCCCGCCCTGCAGCGGATGCCTGATGTCGAAGTTGTTGAAGCTCACTCCTATCGAACCAGTGAATCCGAAGAGCTGGCTGTAACCGACCGACATGTTGAAAGTGTCGCTCGACTTTTCCTTCACGCTGTAAGTCACGTCCACCGTCGAGTCGTTCACGATGTAATAGTCAGGCTTAATCTTCTCGGGGTCGAAATAGTTCATCTGCGAGAGCTGCCTTACGCTCCTGATGATGAGAGAGCGGGAGAAATAATCACCGGGAACGGTAAAGAGCTCACGGCGTATCACCTTGTCCTGAGTCTTCGTGTTGCCATTTATCAGGACCTCGCCAATTCTGAACTGATTGCGTTCGTAAACCGTAATGTGCAGGTCAACTGAATCAGGCGGCACGCGGGTCTCCGTCGGATCGACGTTGAAAGTCAGGTACCCCGTGTCGAGGTAAAGCGAGGCGACGTCCGTCTGGTCCTTGTTGCCATGCAGATTCTCGTCGAACTTCTGCTTGTCGTAGACTTCACCGGGTTTAAGGCCGAGCCGTTCGTTCAACACGGTCGTCGGAAACCGCGTATTACCTTCCCAGGTGATGTGACGTATGTAATACTTTTTTCCCTCATACACGGTTATGTGTATGAACATATTTTCTTTGTCTGCGCTGTACCATATCGAATCAGACACTATCGAGGCGTCGATATAACCGTGTTTCCTGTAGAAATCGACTACTTTCTGCTTGTCGTCCTCATACTTCTTCTTGTCGAACTTGGCGCTTCGCCAGAACATCCACCAGACCTTCTCCTTTGTGTCGTCCATGGCGCCACGTAGGTCGCCGGCAGAAAAGTCGTGGTTACCGCTGAAAGTTATGGACTCGATCTTTACTTCCTTCCCCTCGTCGATGTTGACCACAAGATCGACGGGAGCGTCGGAAGAATCAGATACCGGCTCGAGCTTCGGCTCTATATTGGCGAGAAGGTATCCCTTCTCTTCGTATTTCTTCTTTACGTTGTAAACCAGCGTGCTGAGATCCTGCGGATTAACTATCTGCCCCTTGACAAGGTTAATCTGCTCCTTGATATCTTTCTCGCTCAGCTCATCGTTCCCCTTTATCACTATGTCGTTAAGCCGTGGATATTCCTTCACCTTTATGAGGAGAAACACTCCGTCCCCGACACGGTTGTCGAGGAGGACTTCGATATCGGAAAAGATCCCGAGCGACCATAACTGCTTGATGGCCTGCCTCAACTTGTCTCCGCCCGGAGTGAACTCCTCACCCGGCTGGAGGCCGGAGTACCTTATGATTGCGGCCGCGTCTGTCTGTTTGTTTCCCTCGACAGACACCCCAAGAATTTTCAGCGGCGCCGCTTTTTCTTCAACCTGCGCTTGGACGACAGAAACAACCGAACAGAACGCAAGCAACAAAAGAAGATACTTCATTCTATTAAGACTCTTTCCGGAAAAACATTAAACGTTTACGGACAAAATTCCTGTCCGGTCAGCCTCCCGACTCGGATCAGCTTCCTCTCTTAGACGAGAATCGGACGCGATGGTTGCTACCGGCACGAGGACGAATATCTGTGGAATAATAAACTCTCAAATAGTCTGGAGGCGTTTCACTTGCTCGCTTACGAGTCCGAAACGTCTCTCCCGCTTCTGAAAATCGCCTATTGCCTCGTAGAGCTGGTTTCGCCTGAAATCAGGCCAGAAGACCCTCGAGAAGTATATCTCAGTGTAAGCGGACTGGTACAGCAGGAAATTACTGATGCGGTACTCACCGCTGGTTCTTACGAGCAGGTCAGGGTCGGGCATGTCCGCGGTGCTCAGATACTTCGAGAACAAGCTCTCGTTCACGTCGTCGGGGGACAACTTTCCGTCCGCCACATCGGCCGCAATCCGTTTGGAAGCCTCCACGATCTCCCGCCGTCCTGAATAGCTCAGGGCAAGGTTGAGATTCAGCCCCGTGTTGGTTCTCGTTCTTTCAAAAGCGTCCCGGAGTTCGCGCTGCACTTCAGCGGGAAGCTGCTTAAGATCTCCGATTGCCGTCAGGCGAACGTTGTTTTTGTAGAGCCTGTCAGTCTCATCCCTGAGCGCCTTCACGAGAAGCCTCATCAAAGTCGAGACCTCCTGCATCGGGCGCTTCCAGTTCTCCGTCGAGAAGGTGTACAGCGTGAGGCATTTGACTCCGAGCTGGCCGCAAGCCTCGACGATATCGCGCACGGAATTGACCCCTTCGCGGTGTCCGGCCACGCGCGGCAGAGCGCGTTGTTTCGCCCACCTGCCGTTGCCGTCCATGATGATGGCAATATGTTCGGGTATACTGCCGCCGGCCTTTAACTCTTCCTGCAGACTCCTATCATCCGAGCTGAGTCTTATCAAACTTCTCGCCTCATTTTTTGCTGTGCAATTTAAACCCGCATGCAGTAAAAATCAAGGATTTGAAAGCCTTAGGAATGCGATAACGCTCAAAATTTCCGTAAGTTACGCCAATCGTCCGGTCGCTTTCACCTCCACTCGATTAAGCGCGCATTCTCCATGCCAACCTTGACGTAGGCAGCCCCCTGTATGTCCGTCCGCCACACTCCCACCCCCCGATCACGCAGCGAACTTATGACTTCAGGCGAGGGATGGCCAAAGCTGTTCCCCGCTCCGACGGAGACGATGGTGTACTTCGGACGTACCTCATCGATGAACTCCTCCGAGGAGCTCGTCGAGCTTCCGTGGTGACCGACCTTAAGCACGGCCGCCGAAAGGAAGGGGCCATAAGCTCTGCAAAGGTCATGCTCGACTTCACGCTCGGCATCGCCGACCAAGAGAAGAGAATTCGGCCCGACGCTCACCTTCAATACGATGGAGCCGTTGTTGTACCTCGTCCTGTATGAGTTTGCCCCCTTCCCGACGTAGAAACGGTTCGGATGGAGGATGTATACCCTGTATGCCGGTCCCGAATCGAGGACCATTCCAGCCGCTCCCCTTCCTGATGGGATTCCCAGAAGGCGGACGGCAGTCATGGTCTCATCCCAGGTTCTTGAATGGGAAACCTGTTCAGGGTATATGAAGTTCTTAACCTTCAGGTTCCGAAGGACTCCTACCGCACCTCCTATGTGGTCACTGTGGAGATGTGTCACAACAAAATAGTCGACTTTGTTGATTCCCATTCTTTTCAGAAAAGGCACGATTACTCGTGTGCCGGCGTCGTTCCTGCCGAACTTCATGCCGGCGTCGATCAGCATAGTGCTCCCGCCGGGCAACTCAAGAAAGATCGCGTCTCCCTGTCCGACGTCCAGCGCATAGCATCTCGCCTCTGTCCGATAAGTAAAGATCCCCGAAAAGAGGATGAGGTTTGCGCCAAGAAGAGAGGCAAAAACAGCTTTCTTCATGAGCGATCTCCCTCCGAACCAAATGGAGGCAATCATCCATGCAAAGTAGAGCGCGGCGAAGAGTAATCCCTCCTCACCGATCCGTACCGTGCTGAAACTGGCGGAACCGATCACCGAGTTTGTTTCGAGTATAAGGAAGCCGACGATTTGTGCGGCAGCGCCGAAGAGAGAGGCAACAAATCCCGACACAATCCCGGCGAGAAGGAATGTGAAGCAAAGCGATAGGAACACCCCCGAGAGCGGGACTATGAAGAAATTAGCGACGACGGAAACAAGCGAGACCCTCCCGAAATAGAACGCAGTCAGCGGAATCGTTCCAAGTGTGGCTGAAACCGTCAACACGGTAATAGATACCGCGGGGTTCAGCCACGGTCTATCGGCCAGTCGTGGGAAGGCCGACCTGACCATCGCCAGAAGCCTCTCATAGAAGAATGCGATCGAGAGGACCGCAGCAAAAGAGAGCTGGAAGCTCGCCATGAAGAGCTGCGCGGGTGTGACGACGAGGATGACAAGGGCGGCAAACCCGAGCGAGTTGAGTATCGTGCTCCTCCGCTGCAAAAAGGCGCCGAAGAGAATTACAATTCCCATTATGACGGCTCGGAAAACGCTCGGCCCCATCCCGACAATCAGGCCGTAAAAAACGAGAACGGGAGCTACGAAGAAAAATCGCCAGCGCCTGGAGATGCTGAAGACAGACGCGAGCGTTACTAATATTCCCGCAAGAAAACCTATGTGAAGACCGGAAACGGAAAGGATGTGAATTGTCCCTGAGTTGATGAACTGTTCGTTGATCTCTCTGTTTATGCCTCCTCTCTCTCCCAGCACCATCGCTTTCGCCAGCCCGGCGACATCTCCATGCAGAGACGAAGAGATACCGGCCCTGACAAGATTCCTCGCACGGTCAACCACATCTCTAGAGAAATCGAATCCGCTCGTATGCCTGACGAGCAGGATATCTTCCGCACTATCGAGAAAGACCCTTCCTGCGACACCGAGAAGTTGATAGTAAGTCTTCATGTCGAATTCGCCCGGGTTCCTCGCTCCCGAGACGGAGCCGGCATGCCCCTTGAAAATCACTCTGTCCCCCACTTGCAGCCCGAGACGCGATCTCGGCGTCACAATCACTTCACCATCGATCTTTCTCCAACCGCCATTATAACCGTAGCAATCGGCAAGAGTCATCGAAAGCTTTGATGCATCGCGCTGAGTTTCATTGACCGTACCGGTGAAGAAATGAAAGTCACTGAGCTTCACATCTTTGAGAGCTGACAAATTCAAACTCATGTGGAAAGCAAAGACGAGCGCGATGGAGGAATACGCGCCTAAGGAAAGAAGAGCGCGGCTTCGGCCCCCAATGCCCCTGAGTATCGCAAACGACGACATGATTGAGACCAGACCCGCCAGGAAAAATATCGCAGGGCCCTGCGGGAAGGATCTACCGATCACTATGCCGGCAGCGGCGGCGACTGCAGCCTTGAGTGCCGGCAAATGTTCAGCCCGAACCGACATCGATACTCTGCAGAAGCTGTCGCCGGAAAGCCGACCTCTTAAATGAATCCCGCCAGAGCGACTTTCCGACGAGTAGACTTCACTCCAAATTTATTGCACGAACTTCAGCCCTAAGCTCTATACCCTGTAGTGACAGCCGACGCTGTTCTTATTTTCCCAAGCGGAGAGGGCAACAATTAGACCGGCCCTGACGGCATTCCTCAATCCGATGAGATCATCGGTCAATCGAACAGCGCGGTAGAAACTCTCGATTTCGGACTCCAGATGGCGGAGCTCCCTGATGGCCCTTCCCAGACGCCGCGTCGTACGGACAAGGCCAACGTAATTCCACATTATATGCTTGAGCACGCTCATGTCCTGACTAATCAGGGCAGGGTCCGCGTTGATTGTGCCCGTGTCCTCCCAGAGTGGTATGTCGTACGTGCCGGGATCGGCTGCATCGCCGATAGACCTTTCGACATCCTCGGCCGCACGCACACCCCAGACGAGCCCTTCGAGGAGTGATGTGCTCGCCAGCCTGTTCGCTCCGTGCAAGCCGGTACAAGCCACCTCGCCGACGGCATAGAGCGAACTAACAGAACTTCTTCCCCACTCGTCCACCCACACTCCACCGCAAAAGTAATGCGCCGCGGGAACCACCGGCACCAGATCCGTGGCTATGTCCACTCCGTAGAGAAGGCACTGCTCTCTTATGGACGGGAAGAGTTCACCAATCTTTTCCCTACTTAAGTACGACCGAAGATCGAGATAGACATTCGTGACGTCTTTGGAGAGCATTTCCTGATGTATGCTTCGGGAAACGACGTCGCGAGGGGCGAGGTCCTTCCATTGGGGCGCGTACTTGTCCATGAAAGGCCTCCCTTCGGCGTCGACGAGTCTCGCACCGGCGCCGCGCACCGCTTCAGATATCAGGAAGCTCGGCGCGTTGGGCTGATAAAAAGTGGTTGGATGGAACTGTACGAACTCACAGTTAACCACCCTTGCCCCCGCGCGGTATGCCATTGAGAGTCCGTCCCCTCTCGAACCTACCGGGTTTGTAGTTCTCAGATAAATCTGCCCCAACCCACCGGTCGCAAGGACCGTCTTTCTCGCGAGACAGCGGACAACCTTTCCACTCTCCTGGTCAAGGAGGTACGCCCCGGCGCAGGAGATTGGGGCGTAAACATTCAGGCGATTCGTCGAATGATGGGCGGGGGTGAGAAGATCAACCGCCGTATGCCCCGTGAGAAATGTCACGTTCGGATGATGACCGAGGTAATTCATGAGGGATATTTCAATAGCGCGGCCCGTCGCATCCGTTGCGTGCGCAATTCTGTTTATGGAATGACCGCCTTCTCGGACGAGGGATAGCTCGTCGTTCTCGGCACGGTCAAAAGGGACCTTAACCTTATCCATCAGTATCTCACGGGCAAGTCTTGGCCCCTCTTCCGCAAGTATCCCGACGGCACGTGGATTTGAATAGCCGGCGCCGGCCCGGATGATGTCGTCTGCCAGAAGCTCCCTCGAGTCTTCCTGTGCCGTATAGACGATTCCGCCCTGAGCATAGTAGGTGTTCGACTCTTCAGGCCTGTTCGCCCTCGTCGCGATGGTCACTTTGATTCCCGAGTCGGCGAGGCGGAGAGCCGTGACCGCGCCGGCTATTCCACTTCCTATCACAAGGACGTCAGTCTGAATCCCTGAGTGCTCCTGCTGGTATGCCGTCATAATTTACGCCGGTGGTTTCCGCTCTCGCGTCGAAGATGAGAATAAACAGTCATCACCCTATCGCTATCATCCGTTCTACGGCGCGGGCCGCCCTGATCCTTACGCTCTCTTCGACCTCGATAACGTATTGAGTCTTTCGCAGCGCCTCAAGAGTGTCTTCGAGCGTAATCTGGTTCATGTGCGGGCAGCGGATATTGCATAGCCTGAGCATCTCCTTTTCCGGGTTCGCCGCCGCGACGTTGTCCCCCATCGAACACTCCGTCAAAAGGAGGTACCTCGGCGCTTTCGATTCCCTGACGAAGCGTTCCATTGCCGTCGTGCTTCCGGAAAAATCGGACGCCTCAACGACCTCGGGGCTGCATTCCGGATGGGCAAGCACGACGACGTCTGGGAACTGCTTCCTGACATTGACAATGTCCTCTACTGTAAATCTTTCGTGAACCTCGCAGCGCCCCTCCCATCCGATCATCTGAAAATCCTCCTCTGTATCCCCCTTGGCGGGGAACACGATCCTCTTCCCCGTCTCGGCCGCAACGTTTCTGGCGAGATATTCATCAGGGAGAAATATGACCAAATCGCTTTCAAGCGATCTGACGACCGATGCGGCATTTCCGGAAGTGCAGCAGATATCCGATTCCGCCTTGACATCCGCGTAGGTGTTCACGTACGTAACCACCGGTACTCCGGGAAATCTGGACTTAAGAATGCGGACATCTTCGGCGGTTATACTTGCCGCGAGTGAACAGCCCGCCTTTTCAGCGGGGAGGAGCACAGTCTTGCCTGGATTCAAGATCTTCGCGGTTTCCGCCATGAATCTGACCCCACAGAAAATTATGATATCCTTGTCGGTCTGGGCCGCCTTCCTCGAAAGCTCAAG
The DNA here is from genome assembly GCA_021812985.1 of Bacteroidota bacterium. Taxonomy (GTDB): domain Bacteria; phylum Bacteroidota; class Ignavibacteria; order Kryptoniales; family JAKASW01; genus JAKASW01. The sequence continues at coordinate 28,899 of JAKAMG010000022.1, read as the reverse complement.
CGAATCTCCCACAAAGTCGGGTATGGAATAGTAAAGCGCGGGTTCCATATAGTTATGCCCCAGTATGACGGCATTTCGTTCGGTCTTGAGCCTGTTTATTTCGTATGCCAGCTCGGCCTTGATTCTGAGTTCCGCATCTGGAACGACGTCTCTCAGCCTTTCCTTGAGAGTATTGTATGTATCCTGAACGGTCATCTGATCCGATCCATTATTTCTTATCTATCATGAGGCTTATGTCCATTGCGCAGACCGAGTGTGTCAACGCGCCGACGGAAATGAAATCTACTCCGCTCGCCGCAACTGCAGCGACCCTCCGCAGATTCATGTTCCCCGATGCTTCGAGGGGCACTCTTCCCGCCACGAGCTTGACAGCCCTTCTTATCATGTAAGTCTCCATATTGTCGAGAAGGATACGATCCAACCCGAGTCCCAACGCCTCTTCGAGTTCCTCGAGTGTCCTGACTTCCACTTCGATCTTGAGTGAGGCAGTGGCATTGCTCCTCACCCTTCTTACAGCTTCCGTGATTCCTCCGGCCTGCGCGATATGGTTGTCTTTTATCAGGACCATATCGTAAAGTCCTGCCCGGTGATTTGACCCACCGCCAATCCTCACCGCCATCTTGTCGAGAGACCTCAATCCCGGCACCGTCTTTCTGGTGTCGAGTATCATGGTACGCGTTCCCGCCGCAGCCTCGACAAACTGTCGGGTAACCGTCGCTATCCCCGACATGCGCTGAAAGAAATTAAGGGCGACGCGCTCGCCCGTTAGTATCGCGCGGCCCGGACCGGTGATTGTCCCGATTGAATCTCCGGCCTTGACGTCGGCACCATCTGACACGGACTGGAAAACATTTACCTTTGTGTCCAGGAGCCGGAATGTCGCCTTCACTACATCCCAGCCGGCCACGACACCTGCGGATTTTGCTATGAAGCGGCCTGTAAGCTCGGCCTCCTTCGGAACTGTCAGATCGGTGGTGATGTCTCCAGTCCCGATGTCTTCGGCGAGAGCCCGCTTCACTATATCTATTATCTCATCAGTCATAATAAAGACAAAGGTTTAAAACGTTCAGGGTGAATTGAATCTCGTGAGAACCGGCATTTGTGCCAATGGAAATGTAATCAAACAGCTGTCAAAGCTGCAATCGCGAAAGAAAGAGAACGGCCGCCGGCTTTGATCAACGGATGTATGAAGAAGGGGGGCAAGTTGTTATATTTTCGTATGATTCACACGGATTTTCGGCAAACATCGATGCATGGCTTGGAAATGACCGCGCGAATCGGCATACCGGGGGGAGAGGACAATGAAAGCGTGGAGGTAATCCGAATATTTCCAGACACTCCAGGGGACATGATGAGTCCCGACTTCTACGACTTCATCCCACGAATTTGTCGTTGAGAATGCCCGGGACAATTTTTACAACTTCCTTCATCGAATGAAGATCACACTTTATCGCAGCCTGCCTGAACCCATCAGGAGCCTGGTTAGGCTCACCTACTCGTCACTCCCATTTGGAATCAGGATGGGACGGACTTACAGGGAGACCGTGAAGTTCCTCCGCTCGAAAGAAGGATACGGGCTCGAAGAGATAGAGAAATGGCAGCTGGAACGGTTGCGGAAAGTAATCAGCCACGCTTATGACAATGTGCCAGGATACAGACAGCTTTACGATGAGGCACATGTTTCACCGGCCGACCTAAAGTCCGCCGACGATCTGAAGCATTTCCCGTTCGTCACGAAAGAGATAATCAGAGATAATCTGGCTGACTTCACGGCAAGAAATATCCCGGCGTGGAAACACCTTTACCGGACCACGGGAGGCTCAACAGGGATACCGTTTGGATTTTATCTTCTGCAGGAGAACATTGAACGTGAATTCGCCTTCCTCCATTCGGCCTGGAAGCGGGCGGGGTGGAAACCGGGCGATAGTTCGGCGGTATTACGCGGAGCGTTCGTCGGAAGTGAGGAGAAGTTCTGGGACTACGATCCCTTCCTGAAAGACCTGAGGCTCTCCACTTATTACCTCAACGAAAAGACTTACTCAAGCTACAGGGCAAAACTTCTCACGTCACGCCCGACGCATCTTCAGGCATATCCCTCCGCGGCCAATCTCCTCGCCGAACTCATTGTAAAGAACGGGGACTCGCGGCAAATTCACTTCTCCGTCCTCCTCCTCGGGTCTGAGAACCTATACAGCTGGCAGACCGCCAAGATTTCAGAAGCCTTCCCATCATCGAGAATATTCTCCTGGTATGGTCACGCAGAGCAGGTACTGTTCGCTCCGATGTGCGAAAAGAACAGGGCGCTGCACATGGACCCGTTTTACGGTTACGGAGAAATCCTGTCTGACGACGGCAGGGAGTGCGCTATCGGCGAATCGGGCGAACTCGTCGGGACATCGTTCTGGAACACGGTCACACCCTTCATACGTTATCGGACAATGGACATTGGCCGTCGCGGGGAGATGAAATGCCCGGACTGCGGTAGGCCATATCAGCTCCTCGACAGCATCGAAGGCCGGCTGCAGGAATTGATCGTCACCAAGAGCGGACGGTATATTTCCATGACCGCGATCAACATGCACTCTGACGTCTTCGACAATGTCAGGCAGTTTCAGTTCAGACAGAAAGAGTCCGGTAAGGTGACTTTCTGCATAGTACGCAAAGACCAATACGGCGAAGAAGACACCCGGAAGATCAGGACAGAGTTGATGAAGAAACTCGGCGACGACATGGAACTTGAAATTACATTTGTCGAGTCCATACAGATTCCAAAGAGCGGGAAGTTCCGCTTCCTTATACAGGAGCTTCCGATTTCATACGGCGACCATGATAGACCTAGATAAATATTTCTCAAATCTTTCGGTTTCTATCTTCAGGACCGGTACTGAGTATTCAGAGAAGCCTCCGTACAATCCTTCTGAGAGATACCCGGAATACAGCGGCGCGCTCGGTGTCAGCGATGTTCCCAACCCGGCCTACGAGGGCGTCCGCGGCGCTTTAAGACTCCTCGGACTCGACAGGGCCAATTACGGAACCGAGAAGTGGAACCCTTTGAGCGAGGTGATAAAGCCGGGTGACAAGGTGGTCATAAAACCGAATTTCGTGCTTAGCGACCACTACAAGGGAGGAAACCTCTTTTCAATAATCACTCACCCTTCAGTTATCCGGGCCGTGATCGACTACGCTTATCTCGCGCTGGGAGGCAAAGGCGCGATCGTCATCGCTGACACTCCTCAGATGGACTGCGATTTCGGGGAGCTACTCCAACGCTCCAGACTGGACTCCATCGCCGATCTGTACAGGGACAAGTTCGGATTCGAGTTGGGTATCAGGGACCTTCGGAATTTCTGGTTCAAGTACAAAGACGAAAACTACGTCGCGAGCCAGGAGAACAGGAAGAGACTTCCGGGCGACCCGGAGGGAAGTGCCCTCGTCGACCTCGGCGACAAAAGCGCTTTTCGTTCAGTCTCCAACACTAACTTCTACGGAGCCGACTACAACAGAGATGAGACCATCGCCCATCATACTGGGGGAAGGCATGAGTACATGGTCTCCGGCACCATACTCAGCGCCGACGTCCTGATTTCCATTCCCAAGCTGAAAGTCCACAAGAAAGTCGGAGTGACACTTAACGCGAAGGGACTCGTCGGGACGATCACAAACAAGAATTACCTGATCCACTATACTCTCGGCGCCCCGGAAAAAGGGGGAGACCAGTTTCCACCGGCATTCCTCAAGGGCAAAACCAAAATAATAGTCAGGACGCAGAGGTTCCTGTATGACCTGCTCTTAGCCAGGCAAAACAAATTTGCGGCTAAGCTTTTCAGATTAGCTTATGAACCCTACAGAAGATTGCTCAAGCCGATTCTCAAGAAGACCACTGAGAAGATTGTGACTTTCGACGGCGGAAACTGGCACGGAAACGACAGCGCCTGGCGAATGGTGTCAGATCTGATGAAGGTCTCGGTCTACGCGGACAAGAACGGAGTCCTCAGGGATACTCCGCAACGAAAGGTGTTCTCGGTGATAGACGGAATCATTGGTGGAGAAGGAAACGGCCCTCTCTTCCCCGATGAGAAGAGGACAGGAGTTATCATTTCAGGATTCAACCATCTTGCTGTAGACATTGCCTCGATAAGGCTCATGGGCTTCGACTGGAAAAATCTGGCCTGGGTCATGGATCTTCTCCGAAATAACAATTTCAATTTCTTCATCCCCAACCCTTCGGACATCTCGACCATCAGCAATGACGATACATTCAATGACATCCTAAGCTCAGAAAGCACGTTCCTCTCTTTCAAACCCCACCCGGGTTGGGAAGGCCACATCGAATATAAGGGGGATTCAAAAGCGTAGCAGGGGTTAGTCGCCTCCCTTCTGAACGGACCAAGTATCAGCCTATGCCCCGGGGCAAAGGCGCCTTCGCCTCATTCCCTTCCCGCCCCGTAACCTTGCCCTGACACACAGACTCCGGAAGCTTGACTTTGACACGCCCGTAGGTTAAAGTTTCTGGTCGGAGGCAAAACAGATGTCTCCGAAGGGCAGAAGATTGTGGGCCGGAGATTTCACGAGCGACCTCTCCCCGTCAGTCCTTCGGACCCTTCTAATCTCCGGTAGTGGTGCCCCCTCCTTGTTTTCTCTGACCTACGAGGCGAGAAGCCCTCGTTTGGATCCAACTCGAAGCAGCAGCCATTGCGATTGACCAATGCTTCGATCCGGATCTGGTTCTCGATCAATGAATCAAGCATCCCGGCTCGACACTTCACCCTCGTTGTAAAATCATCGGCTGCTCCAATCTTGGTCCAACCATGCAATGAAAAAACAATGGAGGAGAAAGACAACATGACGAAAACCGCCAACAAACAAGATGCGAACGGCCCGGAGTCTCTGACTCTCAGAGGAGGAGAAAGGGTCGAGTTCCCCCCGGAACCGGGGAGCAAGTATGCAGCGTTTCACCGGACGGTCCAAATCAAAACGCTCAAGCAGATCGAAGATTTTGTCTTTCCGGGTGTCGGCCGCAGACCGGAACGCAAGTTAGACACGCTCATCCCGGGGAAGGTCAAGGAATCGGTGCTGAACTGCCTGGACCTCATCATTCCGCACGGCGCGACGATGACGTTGAACGATCCGGTTAACAGGATAACGGCAAGAAAAGTAAAAATCGGCGGGACGCTTGTCTCGAATGGCCATCTCTCCATCGAGTGCAAGGAAATAGTCGGCGGGAGCGGAGTCATCGAACTCATCGTATCCCCCGGAAGAATCGGGGAGGATCATGGGAACGACCCCAAGCCTGATAAACCACCCAGGCAGGGGAATGGCGCAAACGCCTGGAGCGACTTGAGCCATCTTTTCTATGCCGGGGACGGCGGCAACGGTGAAGGAGGCAAGGGAGGCACGAGAGGAGGAGACGGTGAGATCGGGCCGGTCGGCGCAACGTTACTTGTGACAGTGGAAGCACTCGGGACCGACTTGACGTACCGCTGCCCCGGGGGAGACGGCGGCAACGGCGGGAATGGTGGCCCGGGCGGAGACGGTGGCGACGCCGGTGATGGTGGAGGAGGTTACGGAATACTTCACGGCGGCAACGGTGGCACTGGCGGAACAGGGGGGACAGCCGGCGCGCCCGGTTGGGGCGGTTCAGGCGGGAACGGAGGGACCATTGACATCACCTGCAAGGAGGACAATTCCGACTCCACAAACACATACGATGTGCACGGAGGACATGCAGGCCGACGTGGATACCATGGCACATCCGGCCTGGGCGGAAACGGAGGCAGCGCAGGTCCAAATTCAGAATACTCAATTGGCTCAGGTTCGAACGGACAGGACGGAGACAACGGTGAGCAGGGCGACACGTCGCGTGACGGCCTCCGCGAACTCGGCAGAGACGGCACGTTCGGACAGGTCACTGTAAGAATCATCCCTTAGACGTCGACGCTGCGTCATCGTGGGATGAGCTGAATTAAGCTCGTATTCTCAACCTGCCACACATCAAAAAACAACCGGCAGTGCTCTTTCGAACGCTGCCGGTTTGCTGGGTGGAACGAACTATATCAGACAATCATTCCTTGTATATGCTTATCCCGCCGTTAGTCGTGTGGAGATTCATCTCTCCTCCCCCATTGTTCAACTTTCCCTCGAGTCTCTTGTTGCTGAACTCCCCCTGCATCGTGATTGGGAAGTCTGAATGAATCCCACCGTTTGTGGTGTGCGCGTAGACGTCGGCATTGGTCCCATCGGGGCAATAGACCGTTATGCCGCCATTTGTAGTCCCCAGTTTCAGCTCCTTGAATCCAACAGACTTGCTCAGCCTGACGCTGATTCCGCCGTTTGTCGTCGAGCCGTCGATCACCCCCCCTACATCCTCGAGGTCTACGCGTCCATTTGTCGAATGGGCCTTCACATTGCCGAGCACCCCCATCACCTTCAGCCCTCCGTTGGTGGATCCAACTTCAAGCTTAACATTTGCGGGAACCTTGAGGACATACTCGACACCAGCGTACCTCGAACCACCATGGAACAGCAGGTCGAAGAGCCCGCCGCCCCACTCATGCGGATATCGGGTCTTTACCTCTAAAAAGTCGTCGCCGGAATTAATTTCGACGCGCAGGTCAGAGAAGTATTTCTCGGCTTCCTCGCTATCTCCTGCCCTGACAGTTTTCGTAATTTCAAGCGAAACCTGGTCCTTGTTCCAGGCCTCTACGATGATCGCCCCGTTCACATTCTCGACAGACACCCTCCCCTGCGGAGAGATTGTAAACACCTTTGTTTCGGTGCGCGTGAACTTTTCTGCGGCGGCCGTGGAAACCAGGAGAAACAGCCCGAACAGCGCATGAATAAGCAGCCTTTTCATTCTTACCTCCTCTGATGCATTCTGGCAAATTGAGTGTACACCTCTTCATACGTCGCTGGCCGTCACAAGGTTTCACCGATCCGGAGATTCGGAAGCTGGCAAAAAAAATGGGCAGAAGAGACTTCTGCCCATTAATACGAAAGTATCAAGCGCCTTGATCAGATGAACAGGGGGGCGAGCACCAGGGTTATGGTGGCGAGGAGTTTTATAAGAACGTGCAGCGAAGGACCGGCTGTGTCTTTGAAAGGATCACCGACCGTGTCTCCGACGACCGCAGCCTTGTGAGGCTCGCTTCTCTTGCCCCCGTACATTCCGGTCTCAATGAATTTCTTCGCGTTGTCCCACGCGCCGCCGCCGTTGTTGAGGACATTCGCCATCAGGATGCCGGCGATCGTGCCGACCATCAAAAGGGCCGCGACTGCCTCCGCGCCGACGTTGAACCATTTGAAGATAATGCCGACCCCGATGGGGACGCCGATCGCAAGGAGGCCCGGGCCTACCATGCTCTTGAGCGCGCCCCTGGTAACTATGTCGACTGTGCGCCCGTAATCTGGCTCTTCGGTTCCCTGAAGGATTCCGGGCTTCTCTTTGAACTGCGCACGCACGTCGTTAATAACGAAGTATGCCGCCTTGCCGACTGCCTTGATGGCAAGCGCGCTGAAGAGAAACACAAGTGCCGCTCCGAGAAGGGCTCCGACGAAGACTTCAGGCTTCGCTATGTTTACAGATGTCATTGCCGGCATCCCCTTCTCTTTCAGGATTGCGTTGACGTCGTCGATGTATGCCGAGAAGAGAAGGAACGCTGCGAGCGCGGCGGAGCCGATCGCGTATCCCTTCGTCAGTGCCTTCGTAGTGTTTCCGATTGCGTCCAGGCGGTCTGTCTTTACCCTGACGTTGTCAGGCTGATGGCTCATCTCGACGATACCGCCCGCGTTGTCTGTGATCGGACCGAACGTGTCCATCGCGAGGATATATGCCGCCGTCGCCAGCATACCCATCGTAGCTACCGCCGTACCGTATAGCCCAGCATTGGGGAGGCCACTCGTCAGACCGAGGTAATATGAGGCAACGATGGCTATCGATATAGTGATGACGGGAAGGTAAGTCGACTCAAGAGCGACGGCGAAACCGGTTATGATGTTCGTGGCCGGTCCGGTTTGGGACGACTCCGCTATCGATTTGACGGGCCTGTAACGGTACTCCGTGAAATACTGTGTTATGTAGACGAAAGCAATGCTTGTTACTATTCCAATCACGCCAGCGGCAAAGAAATGCAGCCACGCGTCGGGGGCTGAAGGCGTGTCGAGAAGCCATTTGGTTCCGATGAAGAATCCTATCGCCGCGAGGAAGGCGGTCACGTAGTAGCCTTTGTTGAGCGCGGCCATCGGATCAGCGTCTTCGCGCGTGCGGACGAACATCACACCGACGATAGAGGCGATGAGCCCGAATGCGCGGACCACGAGAGGAAACATGATGCCCTTGAGCCCAAAGAACGGGAAAAGGGCGACACCGAGTATCATGGCACCTATGTTTTCAGCTGCCGTCGATTCGAAGAGATCGGCGCCACGTCCCGCGCAGTCGCCGACGTTGTCGCCGACGAGGTCAGCTATGACTGCCGGGTTTCGCGGATCGTCTTCGGGAATTCCCGCCTCGACCTTACCAACGAGGTCGGCTCCGACGTCCGCGGCCTTCGTATAGATTCCTCCGCCAAGCTGAGCGAACAGCGCGACGAAGGAAGCACCGAAGCCGAATCCTACGATCATGAAGGGAATCTTGTCTACCGGCGTGCCGAGCAGCTGCAGAACGCCGAAGAGGCCGCCGACTCCGAGGAGGCTCATCGCGACGACGAAGAGTCCGGATACGGCGCCCCCGCGCATCGATATCTGCAGGGCGCGATTGAGCGAAGTCAGCGCGGCGCTGGCAGTCCTCGAATTGGCCCTTATGGAGACGAACATTCCGATGTACCCCGCGACGCCGGAACAGAACGCACCGAACAAAAACGAAAGCGCGGTGTAAGAGGCGAGCCGAGTAGGATCGACGGGGTCGTTCGGCATCGGGGTTCTGACAAACGCATACAACACAAATATGATGGCTGCAAGGATTACACTGAGCATCGCTATAGTTGAATACTGCCTCTTGAGAAAGGCCTCCGCTCCCTTCCTTATAGCATCACCGATTTTCTGCATCTCGGGCGTTCCACGATCCTGCTTCATGATCTGAAGCGCGAGATAAATCGCAAACAAAAGTGAAATCACGCTGATCGATAGAATGAGTGCTAATTCCACTATCGTCCTTCCTCCTTTTCGCTTTTGGGTTTTTGAACCATGGAATAAAGAAGAGGCGTGCATACGAGGGGCACGCCGCTTCTCATTGCTGTACTATTCGCAGCCCAGGGATTTTTTGAGCTTGACCATCTGGTCGTTGCCGGGATCAGTCCTCAGGACTATCTTAATTTCCTTGCAGGCATCGTCTATCTTCCCCATCAACGCATAGTCCTGTGCCAGCAAAGCATGCGTCTTAGAGTCTTTGGAATCATACTTGAGCGCGATTTGAAGATTCTTGAACGCGTCTTCGTATTGTTTCTTTGCGTCGTCCGGATGTTCCTTCGACATCTTGCTTCCGTTTATGATCTGGGCGAGGGCGATCTGCCTGTAGCCCTCGTTAAGATCCGCGGAATGATCGGCGGTCGTATCGCTGAGTGCAATCTTTATGAATCCCTGGTAAATGTCGCTGGCGCTCTCGAGAGAATCATCAAAGACCAGCGCGCGGGCAAGCCAGAGAGTTCCCTGGTAGCTGTCTGGCTTCAGAATGGTCACCGTTCTCAAGGCCGAGACCGCGCTCGGAAAATTCTGTATGATGAAATAGCAGAGTCCCATGTTAAGTCTTGCGGCCACATCAGTCGAATCGAGGGCGAGACGGCGCTGGAAGTGCGCAATTGCTTCGTTGTACCGCTTTGCCGCGAACAGCGTGTTCGCCAGGAAATATTCTATTTCGGAGAGCGAAGTATCTATCTTTACCGCTCTCGACCAGGCCTCAATAGTCGTGTTTGTGTCGTGGACGGCGTTCGCTGCGAGGCCGTACCTGACAAGCTCCCTCACGTTCATGGAATCGATGGGTATCGACTTGTACAAGTTGTAGGAATCAGTCGCCTGCTTCTCGAAATAGTACGAGGCGGCCAGTGCTTTCTTTGCATCCATCGAGTTCGGATTCTTCGTCAGGTATTCCTGATAATACTTCACCGCGTCAGAGAAGAGATGGGCGTTGGACGCGCAGTCCGCGAGCTCCAGAAGGACCTTCATATCGTTCGGCACGAGCTCGTGGTACTTCTTTAGGAACGGGAAGGCTTCGCGATACCTCTTGTTGACGTAAAGGAGATCGCCGGCCTGATATTGCCCCTGGGGGTTGTTGGGGGCCAGTTCGGAGACCTTCAGGAACTGCTCGTACGCGTTCGCGCCGTCGCTGTTCTTGAGGTAAGTGTTGGCGAGCTTCAGCCTCACGTTGATATTCGTGGAATCTATCTTGAGGGCGTCCTTGTAATTTTCGATCGCGGGATCATAGATATTCTGCGCTCTGTAAACGTCGGCTATTCCTTCGAGCGCTCGGGCGTCCTTGTCGTTCATATCGCGGGCCTTGTAAAAGGCCTGCATAGCCATGTCAAGTGAATCCGCCGCCATGTAGGCCTTGCCGAGCGAGATCACGTACTCTTCATTCTTCGAATCGTTGGCAATCGCCTGATTGAAGTTCGTGAGGGCGTCGGCATAGCTCTTCTTAGCGAGATAGATTTCGCCAAGCCCGTAATAAGCCGGGGCAAGCTCATTATCTATTGAGACGGCCTTCTTCAGAAAGATTTCGGCGCTGTCAAGATTCTGCAGGCAAAGATATGCCCTGCCGAGGTTGAGGTTAGCCTTCTCCGAGTTCGGCTTGTCGCTGACGGCTCTCTTTAGATAGGGGAGCGCGCCGGAACAGTCGTTCTTCTGCAGAAGAGCAGTCCCTTGGTCGAGCGGGTCTTGAGCATAGGCCCTCATGCTGAAGGCTGAGATGGCAATGACAAATATTAGAAAGGCAAATTTCTTCATAGTGGTTGGTCGTTTAATTGAACAAGTCTCACAGGCATGGTGGCCGGAACAAGCCCGTCGTTAAGGAAAATTTGCTGACCCGATGCGCTCGCGGCAAACGTCAAGAATCCGGCTCCCAAGCCGTCATCAAGATTCCTGGTGAGGAAATATATCGGACGTGTCAGCGGATAATAATGTCTATATACATGCGCCTGATAAGGATAGTAATAACTTCCGAATGAATTAGGATCGACGTACTTCATGTTGGTGGAGTCAACTTCTGCTATTTCGATTGCCCTCGGCGCAGACTCCTTCGCGGGGAGGATGTTCGGACCTGAATTAAGCCAGTTTAGACTGACCAGCCCTATTGCGTCGCGATTCTTGCCGACAAATGTGTAAACGTTCGACATCGTCGAGCAAGGGTATGCTTCCGAAAAATTCTCAGGGCCAAGGACCCTGTCTTTAAAATACTCAAGAGTTCCGGAGTTGGGGCTCTCCAGGGCAGGGATTATTCTTCCCTGGAAAGGAGGGTAGAGCTTTCCCCAAAGCCTCGTCTTACCGGAAAACACATCCCTCAACTGATCAATACTCATCCGGGGGATGTGATTCTTTGCATTAACGATTACCGCCACACCGTCCAGCGCAACTCTCAGGGAATCAGCTTCAATGTTGTATTTCTTCATCACATCAAGCTCTTCCCGGTTGAAGTACCTGGAAGTGACCACGACTGTGGCTTCATTGTTGAGGAGTTTGGCTATAGCGACCCTCGTGGGTACTGCGTGGACCGTTATGTGGGCCTTGTTATAGAGCTCCATAAACTTGTTTGCAGCCTTCGTGACGGCCGGCCACACAGACTCGGCGCAATACACGTCGAGCTTCCCTTCCGTGGGGGAAGCTTCCGGCGCCCGCTTCTTCAGATTGCACGAAGAAACGAGCAGAGCCAGGAGGGCTCCAAATATGAAAAGCCTCTTACTGATCGCCATTTTGCCTTGCTTTGGTCCGCGTGATAACGTACCGATAAATTCCCCAGAGCAGTAGAACTATTCCGAGAGTGATCCTGAATTGCTCCGGCAGACTTCTCTGGAAATACGTTCCAAAAATAACAAAAAGTCCGCCGAAAAAAAAGACGGCGGACATAAAGTATCCTATATACTTTGACAGATTGTTCGTCGAAAGCCTCCTATTCAGAGCGTACTAAATGTCGTCTTTTGATACGGGCGGGATTTCAAGCATCCGTCGCGACGATCATGCTACAAATTAAACCCTTCGTGGACGGAGTCAAATAGGTAATTTGGGGGGACTCACTCCCACCCGAACCCGATGGAAGCGCGATTTAAACAATAGAAGTGACGCGCCTTCTTGAGACGCGTCACTTCGTAGACTGTCGGCCGCGCTTACTGCAGCGAATCCGAAATTAGTTCTGTTTCAATTTGAACGTGAATGGAATCACGACCCAGACAGCAACCGGGCCCTTGTTCATGATCGCGGGCGTGAACCTGTACTGCATCGCCGCGTCAATCGCAGGCTGGTTGAATATCTCTGCATCGCTCTTAAGAACGATAGCCTTGTGGGGCTTTCCGTCCTTATCGACCCAAATCTTCACGATAACTCTGCCTTCTATGCCTGCTCTCTGAGCGAGTTCAGGATACTTCGGCATCACCTGCTTAACGATCTGGGGTTCCTTCTCCACCGGAACGAAATCGGGGGGTGGTCCGTCGTCTTCGGGGACCTTGAAGTTGCCCATCGCAACACCTACGGAGTCGCCGCCTGAACCCTGAGTCATCGGGCCGGCGATCTTGCTCAACTCCTGCTGAGTGGCGATCGTCTGCTCAGGCGACACCTCAGCGTCAGGCACCGGGACGGGCACGCCGACGTTCGGCTTGGCCATTGGAGCAGACACGGCGACCTGCGGGAGAGCCTGCTGGTTGGTAATACTAGGAGGCGGTCCGAGTTCGCTGTACTTCAATACCCGTACGACGGGGGCGTTGTCGTCCTCGCGGTTAAGGTACTGCGCACCCCAATAAGAGCCGACACCGATGAGATGGACTCCAATTGCTATCGCCATCCCGACGCCGGTGTACTTGTGTGCGAGACGCTTCAGAACGGGGGCACCGTACTGCCCGGGCATAGCCGGGTTTTCAGCCGCTTTTTTCTTAGCCATGTTAGATCAACCTCCTTTTCATTGCGCGCCCACCTTTGCAAGCGCTTGCTGATCTTCAGGCGTCATAGGCGCCAGACTAAAGCGCGTCACGTTATCGAGGTTCAGTTCATCAATGATGTTAATCATGTCCTGGTACTTCGCCTTGCGGTCAACCTTTATCAGAGTAACGAGTCTAGAGTTGGCCTTATTCTGATTGATGATCAGATTTCGGAAATCGCTCCACTCGACCTTCTTTGGGGCCTCCGTGCCGACGTTCCAGTAAATCGAGCCGTCGGCGGCGACCCTGAGGGTCATAAGGTTAGACGCCGCGATCTCGACTTTCGTGTCCGAGGGAGGAAGGTTGATTTCCATGGCCTGCGGACGACTGAAAGCCGTCGTGAGCATGAAGAACGTAAGGAGGAGGAATGCAACGTCCACCATCGGCGTCATGTCGATGCGTACGGCAATCCTTCTCTTCTTTTTGCGCCCGCCTTTTTTGTGTCCGCGGGGTTCGGCAGTTTGTACGTCAGCCATCTTCAGCCCTCCTTACCACCGCTGCCGCGGAGTTCTGTTTGAAGGTTAAATCTCGAGACTTGGGCCTTTTGGAGATCGTTCATGACATCCATGACCGGGCCATATTCCGCATCCTTATCGGCCTTGATAACAGTTATAAGACGGATATTCTGGATACGTGCTGACACCACAAGTTGTGCGAGATCTTTCTCCTGAACCGGCACTGCCGGCATCAGCCATACCGGAACCAGCTTTCCGCTCTTGTCCGGCACGCCGTTCGGGAACATCGGCTCGAAGACCGCTCTCATTATTTGCTGCTGATCCACTCCCATGAATATTTGTCCAGCCTTGTCGATGCTGATTGTAAGCACACCGCTTTCAGGCAGTTTCGGCCCTTTGTCCGACGTAGGAAGCGTTATATCAACTGTCTGCGGCGGCTTGAATTGGGTCGTCATCATGAAGAATGTCAGAAGCAGCATGGCAACGTCCACCATGGGCGTCATGTCAATCCTGACGGCCTGGCGTCTTTTCTTGATTTTTGGCATTTGCTATGCTCCTTTAAAGCGGTTGCTTACTTGTCAAATTTGCGTGCGTTCAAAATCGCGATGATGCTGGAAGTCGCTTCGTCGATCATGTATGTGAATGTATCAACCTTGTTGACGAAGAAGTTGTAAGCGACGATACCGGTGATTGCAGCGATAAGTCCACCGGCCGTATTGATAAGGGCTTCGGAGATACCGACCGAAAGCTGGATGGCGTCCGGAGCGCCCGCGTGTGCGAGAGCCTGGAACGCGCGAATCATACCGATAACCGTTCCGAGCAGTCCGACCATGGTGGCGATGGAAGAGATCGTCGAGAGAACGATAAGGTTCTTCTCGAGAAGCGGGGTCTCAAGCATCGTGGCTTCTTCGATGGCGCGCTGTACTTCAGACATATACTTCTCAGCCTCGACATGGCTGTCTTTCAGGACTTCCTGATACCTCTCGAGGCCATTGCGAATAACGTTGGCCATCGAGCCTCTCTGCTTGTTGCAAACTTCGATGGCGGCATTGATGTCGCCATTGTTCAACTGATCTTCAACGTCCTTGAGGAACTTTGTGAGGGAGCCTTTTCCCTGCGCCTTGCGGAGAGAGAAGATGCGCTCGAACACGTATGTGAAGACCATGATGGACAGCATTATGAGAAGGATAACGAGGGGTCCGCCCTTTGTGATGAAGTCGGGTAGAAAGTAGGAATAAACGACGTAAGCAATGGCAAAAGCAACGATGATTAGGATCGTCGCGAACAAGCCTTGTTTCATTTCAGTCAAGCCTCCTTTTGAAGGATTTTGTTATTGTTAAGTTGTGCAAAAACTGTTATTTCTCTTTTGAAAAACTGGCGACCGCGTCAAGCTGAGTGTCTCGAACATCGAACACCATCGTGAGCTTCGTGACGACAAAGATGTTCTTGATGTTCTTGTTCAGGTTCGCCAGTTTTACCTCGCCCCCGTTCTTCGCGTAATGCGTGTGCGCCCATATCAGCACTCCGATGGCGGTACTGTTCAAGTAAGTGGTCTTGCCAAGATCGACCACCAGCTTCTTGTTACCATCGGCGGATAATTTGGTGACTTCAGAACGGAGCTCGTCGGTTTCTTCTCCGCCGATCAACTCTCCTTTCGGCTCGAGCACGGCGATTTCGCCGTCGGCAAGCTTCGATACTTTTAACGCCATATTCTCCTCTCTTTGGTTTAATGTTCCTTTGCTACACGCAAAGTCTCACGCTGGCGTGCCGGTTATTCACGCGCTTACTTCGGCGTACATGCGCGGAGTGTAGCCTTGATTGAGTCTGAAATATCGGAAATACTAAACGGTTTTTCAACAAACGCAGAAATATGGGAAGAGAGCTCTTTGCTCACCGTCTCATGTTCAGATATTCCAACCGCAATCATCGGCACGCCAGGCCTCACGCTCGCCACGGCCTCCACGAAGTTTCCAAGCACCTTCTCAGGCATTTCGCCATCGACTATGAGAAGATCCGTGCGTGACTTCAAAAGCTGCTCAAGAGCCGCGTCAAGGTTGTATTCGCAGTGAACCTCATAGCCGATCCGCTGGAGGTACTCCTCTATAAGACCGGCCACCCTGAAATCCTGCGCCGCTATCACGACGTTTGTAGCCTTTTCTGTTACGCGCACGCATTCCTATAACCAATTGGCATGCCAGCCTCCCCGGACCAAAGAATCGACGATTTCCGACAAAAACTGGCGTTTTCACCCCCTCTTTGCTCGGCACAACGTCCGCGACAGTTTGCATTATGCAAGACGGAACCATGGTTTGCAAGACTGAAGCACCAGCCCCCGGCTTAGAAGAAAACTCCGCCACAGCCGCGCGTTGCCGAGATTGACTTTCGCTAAGTGTGAATTTAGATTAGGAGTAGTCAACAGAGAGGCGTCAAATGATAACCCACCAGGAAGTCAATTTGCTCGTGAACTACACTGCGCGCGAGGGGGTTGCCATATCGTTCTATCTGAATACTGACGGCACCGAACGCAACAAGGGCGTGTGGACGATCGAGACGAAGGACCTCGTCAAGAACGCACGCAAGGAACTGGATTCCCTCACGGTGAACCGGAAATACATCGAGGCCGCCGACAATACCCTGAAAAGCATACAGAACTTCATATCGGCTGAGAACTTCGCCCCGAGGTACAAGTCGGTCGCGATATTCGCCAATTCCCTCGAGAATTTTTACCAGATATACCACCTACCGATCCCGCTCAAGTCCAACCTTATCGTGGACACGAACTTTTACGTGCGTCCGCTCCTCGCGATGCTCGAGGAACACAGCAGGATAGGGGTGGTCGCAACCGATTCAAGACAAGCGAGGCTCTGGGAAGTCTACATGAGCGAAATAGTGGAGCATCACGACTTCGCAACAAAGTCAAAACTTCATCGGAAGCCTCTGATGGAGACATTCATGAAGAGGGAAAAGCGGCTGATGCAGCGGAAGGAGGAGGAGACACGGTTCCATCTCTCGTCCACCGCGGAAGCGCTGAGACTCCACGCATCACTCAAACACTTCGACAAAATAATAATCGGGGCAAGGAAGCCGATCGGCGATCACCTGGCCCGCCTCCTTCACAGGAAGCTGCAGGAGAACCTCATCGCCGTTGTCGAAATGGAACTCCACGAGAAGGATAATGAGGTGCTCGCCAGGGTGATACAAGCTGAGAGAGCATATGAGCTCGAGGAAGAGAGGAAGCTCCTGCGGAAAGTGGCAAGTGAAATCGAGAAGGACGGATATGCCGTGAAAGGCATCGCGGATGTTATGAAGGCGGCGCATGATTACAACCTTCAGACACTCACCGTCGCCCAGGATTTTTCGAAACCGGGAATGGTTTGTCCGCAATGCGGGATGCCGCATCTCGAAGAGTCGACTTGCGTGTGCTGCGGGGAGCAGCTCGTGCAGGTACCTGATGTTGTTTACGATCTTGTCGAGGAAGCGGTGCGACAAGGCGCGACGGTCCGGCATATACGCGGGGAAAATCTGATCGGATCTCTGGAATATATCGCCGCGCTGATTAAATTTAAGCGAGGAGACTTCGTTCCAACAGAAGAGGCCGCAGAGACCGAAGCTTAACCGCTTTGGCCAAACATGGCAGAACACCTGAACTCCGTTTGACGAGTCTGAATTCTTCAGACGACGGAACGGACAGGAATCTCCGGCATGTCAACGGGACAGATATGCACGGAGGACCGCAGGCTTTCATTGTTGCGCTATTCAGAGGAACGGAGAAGTACCATTTCACTGCCATATTTAACAGCAAGCTCAGATTACAGATGTAACCGGGTTGTTTTGCAGTTCACGCATCCACGTCTGACGCTAAGAATAGAGTGATTCCGAAAAATGAGTTTTTATTCTAAGCCGACGACGAAGTTTTCACGACGCGTCAGGGAAAGGGTTGAGGCGGAGCATTCCGTGGAAGAAGATACAAGGAGAGAACTTGTCAGACTTTACCGGGAAGAGTTTGGCAAGATGCCGGAAATTGTCACGAGCGCGCCCGGCAGAATTAATCTGATCGGTGAGCACACAGACTATAATGGAGGCTACGTCCTACCCGTTGCGATAGACCGGCGGACCTACACCGCTGCTGGACGTCGGATGGGGGATCTGTTCATCGCGTTTTCAAAGGAGCTCGGGAAGAAGACTTCATTCGAGATCCAGCCCGGGAAGTTCGAGCACTCGAATTTCTGGGTCAATTACATAAAGGGGGCCTGCACACTTCTCAACGAAATGAAGCAGGTCAAAGGTCTGAACTTCGCAATCGCGAGCACGGTGCCGAGGGGAAGCGGTCTCAGTTCATCAGCCGCATACGTTGTCTCGATAATCGAAGCCGTCACGCGTCTCTATGGCATCGGGCTCAAGGACACTGATGTGCCGATCCTTGCGCAGCGAATTGAAAACGAATTCGTGGGCGTCCAGTCGGGCATTATGGACCCGTTCGTGGCGAAGTTTGCCCGGGCTGACAATGCCATTCTTATCGATGCGCGGTCGCTTGATTTCAAGTACGTCGAGATGCCCCGCGAATGCTCACTCCTCGTTTGCGTCACCGGAGTCAAGCGCGCGATCGCCACCACGGAGTACAACAAGAGAAGGCAGCAATGCCAGGACGCAGTTGCCGCAATTTCAGAAAAGCTAGGCCGACCCCTGCAATCGCTGCGCGACGTCGATGAGAGCGAGCTTACCCCCCTCCATGGCAAAATGGACCAGGTGCTCTACATGCGAGCGCTCCATGTGGTGACTGAAAATCAACGGGCATTGAGAACATTCGATGCGCTGGGCGAAGACGACCTGAGTCTCGTCGGAAAGCTCATGCTGGAATCCCACCTGAGTCTTCGCACCAATTACGAAGTCAGCTCGCCTGAGCTTGACGCGTATGTGGAAATCGCCGAACAGCTTGACGGAGTATATGGTGCGCGCATGACCGGTGCCGGGTTCGGCGGGAGCGCGATATGCCTCGTCGACTCCGCGAAGGAGAGCGAACTTGCAAACGAGATCGCCGCAAAGTACAGAGGAAAAGGGTTTGAAGGGGGACAGGTGTTTATGGCCCGCACAGGCGGCGGCTCACAGGTGGAGCGATAAAATTTAATCGGCGCCAAATTCACTGAGCCGCCCCGTTCCTTTGTATATTCCTACTGAGGGATGATATGCAGGCTGCCGCTCGGCGGCAGCCATGCAGCTGGACGCCACGCCTGGCGAATCACCCCTTTGATTTCTTTTCCTCAAACTTCAGCGACGCGGAGTTAATGCAATAACGGAGTCCGGTGGGCTTGGGACCGTCTTCAAACAGATGGCCGAGGTGTGCACCGCATTTCCTGCACTTGACCTCGGTCCTTATCATCCCGAATGACGTGTCCCTTTCTTCCTCTATGTTCTCCTCCGACGCAGGCCTGAAAAAGCTTGGCCATCCGGATCCCGATTCGAACTTCGTATCGGATTCAAACAGATCAGCTCCACAGCAGGTGCACTTGTACATCCCCTTCCCGTGAAAATCCCAGTACTTCCCGGTGAACGCGCGCTCCGTCCCTTTCTCGCGCGTTACGTGATACTCTTCGGGAGTCAACTCTTTCTTCCAGTCGCTCTCCGTCTTCTTTATCTTCCCGTCCATTTGCACTCCATTTCACTTTGTCTTTTTAACATTTTGTGAGCGCAAACAGTTCATCAGTATGAATCCACGAGGCTGAGGATTTTCAGGCCCTTCACGAAATCATCAATTTGATCGTTCGTCTTGAATTCGATGGTCTGTGATTCACCCGGAAGAAGGTCAAAGTAGTTGTCGGAGAAAAAGCCGTCGTGACCGGGAAGGCTGAGACAGACATCCATGGCATACTTGTCAGACAAGAGTGTTACCGAGTAGCCGTCGATATTTCTTGAGGCCTGAATCCCGATCTCTGGCTTCGGCAGATTGAGGTCCTTAGGCTGCCCTAAGAGAAATCTGTTGTCCGAGAGAACATGGCCATCAGCGACGAGACAAGTTAGAAGCACGACATCAGACTCGTCTCCTCCTCTGACGAGATCAGACTTCGACATGGACACGAATTCCCTGCTGCAGTTTGGATCCACCCTGACGGGGAAAGAGAAAGATGAAACGGTCTTGCCCGAAAAGTCGATCACTTTGATCTCGAGGCTTGCATCCACAGCTCGGAGGCTGTCGGAGATAATGTAGAACTGAAGTGAGTCATCTGAGGAGACCTGAGAGATCAGAAAAGTGCGGTACTCTCTCCGCGCGTAGTAGTGAAGGGCCTTCCAGTTACCGTAGTAGTCGATGCTAGACCATGAGGCGACGGGCCAGCAGTCATTGATCTGCCAGTACATACTCCCCATGCAGAATGGCATGTTCCTACGGTGCGCTTCCATGGCAATCTTGTCCCCTTCCGCCTGGAGCACCTGACTGACGTAGACATAAGATGGGAAGTCCTTTGGCTGGCGGTAATGACTTTCCATATAGGCCTGTATGAGCCTGTTTCCATATTCCTTGTCTCTTCTGGAATCGGACATGCATCTCTGGTGTGAGAGCATTACGGACGAATGCAAGTGCATATCCTGAGGCGCCGCGAACTTCTCTATAGTGCTCATTTCAGGATAAGACTGGAATCCGTACTCGCTGACGAAGCGCGCTATATTGGTGTTAAAGCTGGAGAAAGGCTCATGGCCGTGCCAGACACCCCAGTAGTGGATATCGCCGTCCGCGGCTGGGACGTTGTTGAATCCGGCGCTCGGACTCGTATAGTGATAATAGGTTCCCGAGTCGTATTCGCTCACCACTTCGGGCAATAATTCCTGGTACAGTTGCCTCATGTCAGCTTCGAACTTATTCTGCACCTCGACAGGGTATTTCTCTTTCTGTCCCCACTGGTACCAGCCGACAACGTCCTCGTTGTTCCCGCAGAAGAGCGCGATGCATGAATGGTTCCTAAGGCGAACGACGTTATAGATTGCTTCCTCTCTCACGTTTTGGAGAAAGGCGGGATCGGACGGGTACATGGCGCAGGCAAACATGAACTCCTGCCAAACCAATATGCCGTTGCTGTCGCACAGGTCATAGAACTCTTTCTTCTCGTAAATACCGCCGCCCCAGACTCGGAGCATGTTCATGTGCGCATCTGCTGCCGACTTTATCATCCACTCATATCTCTCCGGCGTGACCCGGTTCAGGAAATTGTCCTGAGGGATGTAGTTTGCCCCCTTCATGAACACGGGGACGCCGTTCAGCCTGACGAAAAAGGTTGTGCCGTGCTTGTCTTTCTCTCTCACTACCTCAAGAGACCTGATCCCTATCCTGTAATCCTTCGAATCCTTCAGCCCGTTCTTGTCGGATATTTCACACTCGAAATTGTAGAGATGATGTGTGCCAAGCCCGTTTGTCCACCAGAGGTTGGGGTTCTCCATGACGAACGCCAATTCCACGCTGTTCGCGCCTGCCGCCAGGCTCACCTCCCTCCAGGCAAACTCTTTCCCGTCGACTTTCACCTTCAAGTCCGCGTTCAAGCTTTTGTCCGCCGTAATATTGAAGACCGCTTTTACGTCAGCATGTTTGCTGGTGACATTCTGCTGAACTATCTGAACGTTGTCGAGTTTGAAGTCATCCCACCCTTCAATGTAAACATCCTTCCAAATCCCGCTGGTTATCAGACGCGGTCCCCAGTCCCAGCCGAACTCATACTGAGCCTTGCGCGAATACATCGCGAGCATGGTGTCTGATTGGTCGTTGTTCGGCTGATCGATGAGCTGAAAAGGAGCCGTCTCAAGTTTAGGCATGTCAACTTCAAAGACGTTCCTGAAATTGATCACAAGCCTGTTCCCTTTCTCCATGAGGAGTCGTTTAACGGGCACGCGCCATTCACGAAACATGTTGTTTGTCGAGAGTATCAGCGAGCCATTGAGGTAAACATCGGCGTAAGTATCGAGTCCCTTGAATACGATATCGAGGTTGTTCCTCCTTATGAAGACCGGCGCAACGTCAAATGTGGTCCTGTAGGTCCAATTCTTCCGGCTAATCCACTGGAGGTCGGCTTCGTTTGTGCCGACGAAGGGATCAGGTATCAGATGGTTGTTCATGAGATCGGTATGGACGCATCCGGGGACCGAAGCTGGGAACCATTTGCTCCCATCTTCTTCGGAAAACTCCCAACGACCTGTGATTCTTTCCTTCGTCACTGAATCGCCTCCAATTCCCGCACTCGCGAGTGAAGTCATCGCAAGCAATACTGCACCAATGAAGTAATTGAGAAGTTTCATCCTGCCCCCCCTGAGAGATCAGAATTCAATTAGAAAGAAGCTGCCCGAAGACGCCCGGCGCACGAAGCCAGGGCTAGTCCCGGAGCACCGAAACAAACTACGATACCAAGGCTGATAAATCCAATCGGCGGCGACGCAGGATCACCACCCGTTGTGCGGGCATTGGCGCAGATCGGTTTGTGCAACGGGAGGCGCGGGGGAATAATACGATACTCCCCCGCCAGCAAAGATGGCTGGAAGGCTCAAGTCAGCGGGTGTCACCTCCCCGCTTCAGCAAGCGCTTTCCCGGAGATAAGCCGCTCCGTGTTTCGAAGGCTCCTCATTCGCTCCGCATTTTGCCTGATGATGGCTATGGTCGAACTGTCTGTATTGAACACAGAGTTGAGCCCCTGCGGCTCCTGCGGAGGGTCGCCGACGAACGGGTCACCCGTCCTCCATACGTGATCGGGATGCTGCGGGCGCCCTTCGCCTCCCCACCCCCAGAAGTTTGTTCCTGCAATCGGCGCGCCTGCGGCGGAGCTGTCGTAAACGAGTCCGAGAATCTTCCTGAAGTAGGAGTCTCTCGCCGTCGTTGGTGTGCCTGGCTCATAAGCTTCGCCATCGCGTGGGAGTCCGAACTCCTCCATGGTTATCGGCTTGTTCATCTCTCGCGCGAGATGGATCTGGAGGTCGATGTAGTTCACGGCTTTCTCCACTGTAGGCCCGTACGTCCCGGGGATGTTCTTCGCATCGAACCAGCTCCAGTTTTTCGGCCAGAGATGGAACGTCAGAAAGTCCACATATCTTGACTTGAAGCCTCTGAGGAAGAACGTCGTGTCCTGAAGCGTGCCGATTGTCCCCTCGCTGCCTGTTGTCACGAGGTGATTGGGATCGATGAGATGGATGTAATGCGCCGTTGAATCCACCCAGTGTATCCATTCCGGGACCAGCGACGAGTCCCTTCCGGGACGCGGCTCGTTGGCGAGTTCCCATGCCATGATCGCCGGGTCTTCATAATAGTAGAGGCCGTCATATTTGTTCTTCCTGTTGATCAGCGAATAAACATAATTATAGAAGAGGGTTTGCGCTTTGGGATTCTTGTAGAATGTGGCCGAGTAATCCATGAACGCTCCATAGCCTGCGGGTCCACCAGGGTTCACGCCGCCGCCGCCGTTTGCCCAGTCGTTGTATTGCGCCATGCCGCCGGACCATTCCCAGTAATTCGTCAGGAAAATAACCGCGTGCATGTCGCGCTTGCGCATCTCACTCAGGAGAAAATCCAGGCCGTCAAGGAGATGCTCGTCGTAGACACCCGGCTTGATTTGTATCGCAGGTTTGAGCGAGTTGGTAATGTACGAGAGGTTGGAAGCGCCGAGTATGCGCAGGTTTGTGATACCGTTCGCCTTCAGATTGTCAAGCTCCCTCACAAGTCTTGCCCTGTCGCCCGTGCTTCCGTCAGATCCTATGTAACAACCGTACCAGAGGTTTGTTCCCGTGAAATAGTACGGCTTTCCATTGTACACCAGCTGAGTTCCGCTGACCTTGACATATTCGGGGTGCTGCCAGAAGAGGAGCGTGGAGCACGAAGAGAGAAACAGAGTTGTAAGTATGAATGCTAAACTGTTAACGAGTCTGCGCATCAGGTTCTCCAGTATTAGAAAATTTGATTCCCGGCATCGCACAGGAAAGGGCATAGAGTGGAAACGACACGGTTCGACACCACTCGTGTGTTTGGGCTTCCAGGTACATCGTCTATACCCCCCTTTGGTTTTTCCATGGCGGGAGTATGTAGTTACCTTTGGCTTCAGCCTTGAAAAGGATTGAAAAATTTAAAGGGTATGAGTGTTCAAAACAAAGGATGCTAACACTGTTCGGAAGAAAAGAGTCTTGGCAAAAAACGGCTGGCAGAGGCGATCTATGCGTCTGTTCTCGGGTTGTGGTCGAGCGCCCTGCGTACCTTCTCAAGCACATCAACTATCCGGTAAGGCTTCTGAATGAAACCGTCGGCATGCGAGCGCTCCATTTTGTCCCTGGTTTCCGGCTCGACGAACCCACTCGCGAGAATTACACGCAAGTCTGGGCGAGTAAGTTTTATTCTCGAGAGGACCTCGATGCCGTCGAGGACCGGGAGCCCGACATCCGAAAGGACAAGCGAGATGTCGTGATTCTGAGAAACGAGAAGGAGCGCTTCGTTCCCGTCTCTTGCCGTCAAGACCTTATATCCACTATCGGTGAGCGTGTCTCTGAGAAG
>JAKAMG010000022.1:0-4734 GCA_021812985.1 Bacteroidota bacterium | reverse complement strand
CTCCTTTCGAGCGAAAGTCAGGAGTTGTCGTACCAACCCGACTCCTCTCTCCGCAGCTTTCTGAATTATCGCTATGCCCTGCGGAAGTTTCTCGGAATCTCCCGGGTGTCTCGATATGAAAGAGGAATAGCCGATAATTATGCCGAGTATATTGTTGAAATCGTGGGCAATCCCGCTGGCCAGTGTCCCCAGGCTCTCCATCTTCTGAGCTTGACGTAAGACAGACTCAGCCTCCACGCGCTCGGTCACGTCGCGGAAGTTCGAAACGATCCCGTTCACCCTCGGATCAGAAATCATGTTTGAAAAAGTCGCCTCCAGCAATCTCCATGTACCGTCGCCGTGTCTGTTGCGGAAAATAAGTCTCCCCTGCGCCCCCTCTGTCGAGCCAACAGCCGCGAGTTTCGACCTGACCATCTGAACATCGTCGGGGTGAATATTGTCAAAGATATTCCCCCCTTCGGTTCTGTACTGATCCTGGCCGAGGATCCTGACGTTCGCCGGGCTTCTTGACGTCACATCGCCCTGCTGATTGAATACGACCAAACCATCCATGCTGTTTTCGAGGAGGGCGCGAAAACGTTCATCCCTTTCACGTAGAGTCTTCTCTGCCTCGATGTTCTTCAGTCTTTCCTGATTTTCCTCAACGGCGCGTTTTACGGCCGGAACGAGCCTGGACATCTTCGTCTTAAGCACGTAATCGGTCGCCCCGTTGAGGAGGCTTTCTATAGCATAGTCCTCACCGACCGTACCCGATACAAAAATGAAGGGGGTAGCAGGGTAGTTGCGATGCGCGTAAAGCATCGCATCTCTGCCGTTGTATTCTGGCATCGAAAAATCGGAAATAATGAGATCAAACTGCTTGAGCCCCAGCGCCCCGATGAAATCCTTCTCGTTTTCTACCCTGACGATGTCGCACTTGAGGCCAGCGCTTTCGAGGTCTGCCTTCACGATTTCAGCGTCGACTGCGCTGTCCTCCAGATGAAGTATCCTTAATGGTCTGTCCATTTTCTTTCCCTTCGAATCGGATGCCGTAATCAATTCGCCTTTCGTACCGAGCCGGGAGGTGCTTCATTCATCACGGCCCAGAAGATACCGAGGTTCTTCACCGCCTCCACGAATTCACGGAAGTCGACTGGTTTGACTACAAACGCGTTGACGCCGAGGTTATAACTTGTGACCAGATCCTTCTCCTCGCGCGATGACGTGAGCACAACGACTGGAACAGTCTTGAGCGTCGCATCCGATTTTATCTCCCGAAGGACCTCCAGGCCGTCCACCTTTGGCATCTTCAGGTCAAGGAGCACCACCGCAGGATTCTCCGGCTGACGATTGGCATAGTCCCCGCGGCGAAAAAGATAATCAAGCGCCTCCGCACCATCCCGGACGACCACCACTTCGTTGGCAAGGTTATGTTCATCAAGTGCAGTAAGCGTCAGTTCGAGGTCGTTTGCATTGTCTTCCGCCAGCAATATTCTCTTCAGTCCGCCCATGTGCTTACGCCTCTCCTTTCGATGGCAATGAGAAATAGAAAGTGGCCCCGCCGTTCACTGTCCCTTCGGCCCATGTCCTTCCGCCATGCCGGTGGACAATTCTTCTGACGTTCGCAAGCCCGATTCCAACCCCTTCAAAATCCTCCTGCCTGTGGAGGCGCTGAAAGACTCCGAAGAGTTTGTCAGCGTATTTCATGTCGAAGCCTGCACCGTTGTCAGAAACAATGAATATGAGATCGCCTTCCCCTTTCGTACACCCGACGTGTATTTCGGCCCTTTCCACTTTCGAAGTATACTTGACCGCATTAGAGAGAAGGTTCATAAATACGAGCCTAAGCATCGATGGGTCAGCTTCCGCTTCAGGGAGTTCATCTACCAGCCATACGATCTGTCGGCCTGATGTCTCCGGCACGAGGCTGGAGATCACCTCGTCCACCATCCTGCCTACAGGGACGACCGTACTCCGCATTTCACTCCTCCCCATCCGTGAAAATACCAGAAGCTCATCTATCAACGTTCCCATCGTCTTAGCTGCGCCGGAGATCCTGTCCAGGTATCTCCTTCCGTTCTCATCGAGCGCTGACTCCGAGTTCTTCCTGAGAAGATCGACGAAGCCGTCTACGTGTCTCAAAGGGGCCCTCAGGTCGTGCGAGACCGAATAAGAAAAGGCCTCAAGCTCCTGATTTGCCTCTTCGAGCTGTTGAGTCCGTTGCCTCACTCTCTGTTCCAACTCATTATACACGCGCACGTTCTCGATAGCGACTGCGGTTGTATCGGCAAGAGCCTGGAGGAGCCTGACCTCTTCCTCAGCCGGCTTTCTCTTCACCGCCCAGTAATTGCCTATCGCCCCAATCGGGTCGGCGGTTCTTATCGGGACCATGACGAGACTCTTAACAAACGTGGGCCTGTACAGATCGAGGGGTATACGGTCATCGACGTATATATCTTCGATGACGGCGGGAGCGCGGTTCAACATAGCCCAGCCGCTTATGCAGCTGTCAATCGGAAACTTCATCCCCTTCCAAAGCGGGGCGATCGCGTCTTCATCGGCATAGTAGGACATATCATGGTCCCTCAGGACGAACGTGGCACCGTCAGCGCCGGAGATCTCCCGCGCGGCCCTTCTGACAATCCTCATCACCTTTTCGATGTCACGTGCCATTGAGAGCTCCTGGACGACTGCGACCAGCCGTTCCATGCCTTTCATGTAAGTCCAACCAGGGGTTTCACTTCTGCGGCTGATAATATCCTGTGCGATCATGAGAAGACCTCGATATCTGATCTTAAAATCTGCGAACACGAAACAGGGAGGAAGGGATCGCCGCGCGAGGCGTCCACCTTCGCCGGGACACAGCGTGTTGCAGCCAGCAGTTTGTCGCCGGAATTTGGCTCCCGCATTGCCTTCTGAGTTAACGATACTTTTTGGGGGGTAATGTTTCCGGCAGGTCCGCCTGACGCCACTCCGGAGCTGAAGCCACCGCTGTGTTTTTGGGGTTGGCCGTGGTAGGAGTGGTTCCGCCGTACTGACCTGCATACCAGCGGCGGTTGCAGACCCCGGTTTCGCGCGCTCATTGCGGGGTCCGCCGCGTGCGATTTCAAACCACCGGGGATGTCGCCGTCTTCCATCAGAATCCCTCTTTCACGAAATTTCCTGAATTGCTGTCCTCTACAGGTTACAGCATCAGCAGTGAAACTTCCCAAATGGATCTGTCTATGCGCCCGGCGGAACGGCGACAATTTGAGCCCCTTTAGAGTGTCACCGTAAAGATCTCGAAAAACATAGCCACTTTGTTCATCAAAGTCAACGAAGTGACCTCAATGTCTCCCGGCCCTCTGGTCAATACAGGCGAATGCCAAATGGACCATGGTACGGTGGTCTTTTCCAAGTGCGGCGGATCAGTTCAACTTCCCGTTCAGAAAAGCTGGAACTTTCCAGCCGCGCTGCGGTTATAAGACATTATGACCTCCTCAATGATTCGAGACGAAAAGACGTTTTCTCTTTTTCTGACCATAACCATTCTTCTTTCGTGCAAGGTTCTTCACGCTCAGACCGTCAGCGTGGGCGGGATGGTTGGGAATCCGCTCGGGCTTACGATGCGCTGGCCCGTCAAACAAGGCCGGGCACTTGACGCCGGATTCGGACCTGACTACTTCGGGTCACCGCGGCTGCAACTGGACTACGTTTATGAATTCCGAGTGTTCAATTCGACGAGCTTCGACGAATATGCGGGACCTGGGCTGGCAATCGCCTTTGCGAAGGGGATGAACGCGTTCTATACGAGAGAGTTTCACAGGGAAAGTTTCGCTTCCGAAGAAGACAACGGGTTCGGCATTGGAGCGAGGGCCATCTTCGGCATGGACTTCAGACCCGCAGGTTCCCCCCTGGACCTCTTCCTGGAAACCGGCCCCATGTTTCCAGCAAGCCGCAACTTCGACATAGACATCGACGCCGCCTTAGGGTTCAGGTACAAGCTCTAGATCCGTCCCGTCGACCCGGTTCCGCTTTCTTCATCCGTGTCGCCTCAGCACTCGCGACAATCTTCCATCATCTCCTGTCTGTACCGACTCAGAAACGGAGATACAACGCGAGCCCTCCTCCTTTCGGCAATGGAGCCGGACTAAGAGTTATCTTGACCCCTATACCAGGTCCTTCGTTCCCCAATTTTATTTCACGGGGATGTGACGCGATTTCCCCGAATGCGTAACCCAGCGCGAGACCGAGTGGGATGTCGCTCCACCAATGTATCCCTGTAGCCACAAGGCTCGAAGATATTGCACCCAAAGCGACATAGCCCGCCGGCCTGAGCCATGTCACCTCCGGATAGTTTTCCGATATGACGATGAGCGTGGTCATGGCTGTGGCGATGTGACCCGAAGGAAATGCATCGTAATGAGGCACGTGTTTCGCGTAATCAATCTGATTTGGAAAAAACCTCCAAGCACCCGTAGGCTCCGTCGCGACGTAAGGGCTCTCGCGACCCGTTATGTGCTTCAGCAGCTGTACCACCCCGCCGCACGCGAGGATGGCTTCGGTAATTTGACTTGCTGTACGGAGTGCCCTTGAATCCCCCGTCGCGATCCCGTATGCGGCAAACATCCCGACGATGCCGAACTGGAAGCGCCCGTCTCCGGTGAATGTCAGCAAATCGGACGCCTCCCTGAACGTCCTCGAATTTTCATACCATTTCTTCTCGGTCCAGTAAGTTGAACGATCCGTCAGGATTAGCCCAGCGGTCAGCGCCGA
>JAKAMG010000002.1:97878-224185 GCA_021812985.1 Bacteroidota bacterium | reverse complement strand
GCTCCCGTCCCCGGAATAAATATATTCCTTCCCGCGGGTGGTTATTTTGTCATAGCCGACGATTCATCTTTCTTCAGATTTCACGATGCGACCGGAGCAAACGTGAGCGTGGTTTCAATTCCGTCTCTCAACAACACGGGAGATGCCGTCGTCATACGTGATGCCTCAGGAAACGTTATTGACAGCGTCGGTTATTCTCCGTCATGGGGCGGTAACACAGGCGGGAAATCACTTGAGAGGATACTCGCTGCTGGTAATTCAAACGAGGCGCAGAATTACGAGTCATCCACGGACAGCTCCGGCTCGACGCCGGGAAAAATAAACAGCGTGTCGCCGCGCGATCATGACCTCGCAGTCTCCTCAATCTCCTCCTACCCGCCGCACCCCAGGGTCGGAGACGTCTTGAGGATAATGCTACACGTGGTGAACAACGGGCTGAAAAGATCGGGGTCCTCCACCGCATACTTCTTCAGGGACGCAAACCTTGACGGCAAGATGGGCCGCGATGAATACCTGGGTTCAGAGGGGATTCAGGAGCTGGCACCCGGCGACTCGGCGGCAATTACTTTTCTGGTCGGAGGTCTCGGAGCGGGGGTCCAGAGGATCGGCATTATGGTTGACCTTGCTGACGAGGAGCGTCCGCAGGATAACTCGGGCTTCGCGGATGTAGGCGTCGGACTCCCTCCCGCATCGGTAGTAATAAATGAGATAATGTATGCTCCGAAAGGAACAGAGCAGGAATGGTTGGAGCTGTACAATGCCGGCTATTCGGATGTCGATCTTTCAGGCTTCAAGGTTACTACGCACGGCGGCTCCGCGACCATCCCAAACGGTCCCTTCCTTACAGCTCATGACTATGCTGTTATTTGCCGGGACTCCTCGGCCTCCACATCGCACCATCCCATAAGACACCTTATAACCAGGCCCTGCCCGTCTCTCGGCAATGGAGGTGACCGGGTCCAACTCCAAGACAATTTCGGGAACGTTCTGGACACGGCGGTGTACGATCCTTCCCTCGGCGGCGCGAACGGCCGTTCACTCGAAAGGATCGACTACCTCGAAGGGAGCGGTCCCGCCAACTGGCGCGAGAGCGTGGATTCGACAGGAGCTACGCCGGGAACGGAAAACAGCGTCGCCGTTCTGCCATGCGACATAGCCGTCAAGCGACTTGATTTGCCGCAAGGTGTCACGAATGTTGGAGATGCGTGCGATATGTCATTCATCATCCTGAACGCAGGAAGAAACACAGCCGCCGGCTTTTCCGCGCGTACATCAATCGTCAGAACAATCGACTCCTCAGAGGTCTTTTCGGAAATACAGGCTGACCTCCCCTCTCTCGCCGCGAAAGACAGTCTCGCCGTACGATTCATCTTTTCGCCTGACAGACCTGGCCATTATCGGGTAAAGGCGGAGACATCAATGCCACGTGATACGCGTATGTGGAACGACACATGCTCAGGGATACTGGAAGTGTCATTCGAACAACAGGCGCTTGCCATCAACGAGATTATGTACTCATCCGGCAAATCAGGTGAATACTTCGAGCTGTTAAACGGCTCGCCCTCCGAAATAGATCTTTCAGGCTGGACATTCCAGACTCATTCTCCCGACGCGAGACCTGTTTGCAGCGGAGGGCATGTCTTGGGCGCGGGACAATACTTCGTGGTCGGGGCTGATTCGGCAATACTCGGCTTTCTGTCCGACACCAACGCCGTAAACGTATGCCGGGCGTTCAGTCTGCGAGACGACGGGGACTGCCTTGTGATCAGAGATCCAGGCGGAACCACGGTAGACAGCGTCTCATATTATCCATCATGGCACAACAAAGACATCGCATCGACAGCAGGTAGATCGTTGGAGAAGATCAACCCTTCGCTCCCGTCAAACGATAGATCGAGCTGGTCGACGTGCGTGTCGTCCGTCGGAGGGACACCAGGGTCAAAAAACAGCCTGTACCTGAGTGCCGGCCAGACCGCTGGTTCGATAGGCGTCACCCCAAACCCATTTTCGCCGGACGGAGACGGACACGATGATTTCACCTTTATCGAGTATTCGTTCCCTGTCACTTCGGTGAAGATAAGAACCAGAGTGTACGATTCGCTCGGGCGTCTTATCGCGACACCTGCCGACAACATAGTCGTCCCATCGAAAGGACGCCTTGTCTGGGACGGAAGAGATGCGTCTGGCAAGATTGTTAGGTTCGGATTGTATATTTTGTTCGTTGAAGTGACGGGTCCCGACGGTAACTCGATAGCGACATACAAGGCGCCACTTGTCGTGGCAAAGAGGATGCGGTGACGGATGCTTTTCTCCCGACTCTCCCTGCTGCAGAAATGCGATCTGGTTGAGCGTCGATTCAATGGGAGGATCCTGAGATGAAATCGGGCCATAACATAGTGTCTGCGGACTAACTAGAAGGCAGGATATTCACGATACGGTTGACTCAGGATGAGACCAAACAAGTGCAGGCGGGTTTGAGGTTTCAAATTGAAACCTCAGAGAAGAACGGTCGGGGCGGGCGTGCTCAGAAGCGAAAGAGCTGGAAATGAAGTCGGAGAAACAAGACGAAGAGATACAGGCAATATTCGGGGCAACCGCGGAACTTATGACACCACCGCCAGAAAAACCGAAGCGACCAACAGGATTCACAAGAGAGTAAACACTTAGCATGAACTTTTCAGAAAACCATTTGGCCCTCCAAAAGCGGATCTCCCTCTATATCACTGCGCTGCAGAACGAGATAGAGGCACTGCGGAACTACTCGTCACGCAATTACTCCCTTAACGCAGGCAGGTTTCTCGGAAACGCCGAGACCGAATTCCTTTACGAGTTCAGGCTCCAGGACGAAACGAGAATAGTCGAGGATATGCCGGTTGAGATAGAAGTATCCGGAGACATAACGCACGGCACGATCATCGCCGTCGATGGCGACCGGCTGGTACTTCTTCTTCAGAACCACATTGGAGACGCCGTGGAACAGGCCATCCTGCGCACCGCGCCTTTCTTTCTACTTGAACAGCTGATCGAGAGGCTGGATGGCCTTGAGGATAAAGATGCCGACACGATGGAGTCGCTCTTTGGCGAGGAGGACGGCACAGAATACGACGGTGAGCTGGCGCTGGAATCGAAGCGCCTGAATGAATTTCAGATCTCCGCCGCCCGATCGGTTGTGAGGAAGCCCGTCTCTTTCGTGTGGGGTCCGCCCGGTACAGGAAAGACTCAGACGCTCGCCTTCGCGGCCGCCAACCTCATAGCACTCGGCGAGAAAGTGCTGATCATATCCAACACAAACATTGCCGTGGACATCGCTCTCCACAAGACGCTCGAGTATCTTCAGGAGGAAAACGAGTACTTCGAGGGAAAGTTCGTACGGTTCGGCATACCTCGCCTCGCGGAGTTGGAGGATTTCCCTTGGTCGCTTCCGCAGTACGTCGCGCGTGACAAGAACCCCGGCCTCTACGCGACTATCGACAAGGTGGAGGACGACATGCGCGGCGTTATGGCGAGGATGAGGAACCCGAGATCCAAGAGAGCGACAAACCAAGGGAAGCTTGCCAACCTCAGGGACCAGCTCTCCACTCTGCGCGAGGAAGCCTACTCGAAGGAAAGCCGCATCGTACAACAGGCAAACCTCGTCGGCTGCACCGCTGCAAAGGCCGCAATATCATCGCAGATATTCTCACGGAAGTTCGATGCTGTCCTGGTGGATGAGGCCAGCATGCTGTATGTGCCTTATGTCGCCTACGCCGCGTCGCTGGCGAAGAAACACGTGGCGATATTCGGCGATTTCATGCAGATCCCGCCGATAACGCAGTCTTCCACGAAAGTACTGAGCGTGCTGGCGAAGGACATCTTCCGCGAGACGAACATGAACCGCTACATGACCCGTCCCCACCCTCGAATGAATGTTCTGGAAATCCAGTACCGCATGCAGCTCCCAATAATGGAGCTCGTCAACGACAGGATTTACGCGGGGAAGCTGAAGGCCGGCCCAGAAATCAAGGCGGCCGAACCGAAACAAGAACCCGTAGCGTTCCATGATACTTCTCGTCTCAGCTCGCGCGCGTTCAGGGAAGCGACGACAAACAGCCGCGTCAACATACTCTCCGGTATCGCATCCATCGATCTGGCAGTGGATGCCCTGAAGCACGGAGCGAAGACGGTCGGAATCATCACGCCGTATCGAGCACAGTCCAGGTTCCTCAGAGCCGTCCTGAACGGCATGAATCTCGACAGCATGGCAATAACGGCGGCCACCGTGCACACATTCCAGGGAAATGAGCGGGACGTGATAGTGTTTGATTTCGTGGACGACAACCCGCTTCCGCTCGGCGTTCTGCTGTCGACTTACGAACGCGACGGCGACGACGTCCCTGAAGGCGAGCGGCTGCTCAACGTGGCAATGACGAGGGCCAGGAAAAGACTCCTGCTCGTTGGCAACTTTGAATACCTCTCCACCAAGTCAAGCGAAGACTCGCTTCTCAGATTCGTTCTCGGAAAGCTGAAAAGAGAGAAGCTTGTCCTGCCGCTCCAGATCGAGAACGCTAAGGAGAAGGGATACGTCGGAAAGAATTTTCCCGGTCTATCCATCCGCACCGGTTTCCCGGAAAGCACGGTCCCGCTCCTCAAAGACATTCAGGAGTCGTCTGACGATCTGAAACTGATACAACCCGTTAAGGCAAAGCTCCAGTTCTTCAAGTATGTGCTCAACAAGGAAGTGGAATCCTCTAAGGACTTTGCGTCGCTTGACATGAGCCTACTTCAGCAGAAACTGAAGAACACAAACCTGATAACGTCCGACAAATCGGATGTTTTTTTCTGGCTCATCGACAACAAGATTCTCCACGCCTTCGACATACTCGGCAGGGACAAGCCGTTCAGCGTTAGAATCGGCGTGGCGGAAGTGGCAAAGGCGTTCAACTACATACTCCCCAGGAAGAGCTCGAAGGTGAGCGGAACCGGGAGCCGCGAGGTGGACGCCCACTGCGCTGTCTGCGGCGGGAAGATGGAACTCAAGCAAATGAAGGGGATGATAGTCGCTCAATGCGCTGATAACCAGTGCGTCACGACTCCGGCGGACGGCAAGATTATCGAGGCAGTATTAGAGGAAAACGGAGAGAGTTGCCCAATCTGCGCTGGAAAGATACGGGTCAAGAGGGGCAGGCGCGGGTTCTTTGCCGGATGCTCAAACTATCCGGGCTGCACTTGGACCGCGGAACTCAGCGAAATACTTAAGTAGCCCCAGTTACATCGCGTCAGTCACCAGCATTGGTGGACGTGTTGCCTGATGCGAGAGTCATAGATCTCCCGAATCTCCGCCATCGAGTCCTCAGTCAGTGGGGGAAGATCGGCCGTGAGCGTGTTCTCCTCCACTTGAGCGGCATGCTTCGCGCCCGGGATCGCACATGTCACCTCTTCATACATCAGTATCCACCTCAGCGCGAGCTGGGCCATCGTGATGCCCGGCGGAACAAGCCGCCGCAACGATTCAACGGCACTCAGGCCGGTTTCGTAATCGACACCTGAAAACGTCTCGCCCCTATCGAAGGCTTCCCCGTGCCGGTTGAAACTCCTGTGGTCATCTGCCGCGTAAGTTGTCGCCGCACTGAGTTTGCCGGTCAGCAGGCCGGAGGACAGCGGTACCCGAGCTATTATCCCAACCCCTCTTCGGGCCGCTTCCTTGAAGAAGAGCTCGGCAGGCCTCTGCCTGAATATGTTGAAGATTATTTGGACGGACTGAACGTTCGGATACTCGATGGCTTTCAGTCCCTCTTCGACTTTCTCGACACTGACGCCGTAGAATCTCAGCTTCCCCGCCGTGACTAAGTCGTCCAGTACGCCAAAGACCTCTGGCATGTAGTAGACCTCCGTCGGTGGACAGTGGAGCTGGAGGAGCTCTATGCTCTCCGCAGATAGATTCTTCAGGCTTCGCTCGACGAAGGAAGTGATGTTCTTTCTGCTGTACCCTGATGCAACATGCGGATCGAGACGACGGCCTGCCTTTGTAGCAACGTGAAACTCATGACCCCTCTCTTTCCGCAGGCGTGCCAGCAGGCGTTCGCTCCTCCCGTCGCCGTAGACGTCTGCAGTATCAAAGAAATTAACGCCGAGATCAAGAGCCCGATGCAGGGCAGCCATAGACTCCCGGTCGTCTACCTTACCCCAGGTTCCTCCAATAGCCCATGCGCCGAAGCTTACAGTTGAAACGGTCCATCCGGTGCGCCCCAGCACGCGATATTGCATTAGATCATTTCCCTTTCTCCCCCTCATCAAGCACTGCCTGCCCCGCGTTCCTTTTTTCGAAATCGAGTAGCCATTTCTTTCGCCAGAGACCTCCGCCGTAACCGGTCAGGCTTCCGTCTTTACCTATAACTCGGTGGCATGGAATAACAATCGCGATTCGATTTGCGCCGTTCGCGCTCGCCACCGCCCTTATCCCCTTCAGGTTCCCAATCGCCAACGCCTCTTCCTCGTACGATTTCGTCGTACCATAACCGATTGTCATCAGCTCCCGCCAGACTGACTGTCTGAAACCGGTACCCGGCGTCACGAGTCCGACGTCGAACGTTTTTCGTTTCCCTTCAAAGTATTCCATGAGCTGCTTCTCTAATTCAGAAGTGTGCCGGTTGTCTCCGTATATGATGTTCGCTTTCAGGAGTCTTCTCAGGTCTTTGATCTCGGATTCCAGGGCAGTTCTGTCTGCGAACTCGAGCAGACAAACTCCTTCATCTACTCCCCCGACGATCATAGGCCCGAGCGGCGTGGCAAGTCTTCTTATGTTGATAACATTGGCGTATTTGCCGTCGCCAGGATTTGACCCGACAATCTTCTTGAATGATTCAGAGAACCCGCTCATGGAATCGTAGCCTGTCTCGAAGGCGGCATCTGTG
Source organism: Bacteroidota bacterium (assembly GCA_021812985.1). GTDB lineage: Bacteria > Bacteroidota > Ignavibacteria > Kryptoniales > JAKASW01 > JAKASW01. The sequence continues at coordinate 217,295 of JAKAMG010000002.1, read as the reverse complement.
ACCGTGGCCCCTTCACGAAGCCTTCGTAGCGCCCCGTTGATGCGAAGCATGCGCTGGTATGATTGAAAGGTCATCCCGTGATTCGCCTTGAACCATCTTCTTACCCTGCTCGGTTCGAGGTTCATCTTCATGATGTCAGAATCGGTGACCTTCTTCGCTGGGTTATCGGCGATCAAATCGACAAGCCGTCGTATGAAATCTGGGGCTGTTCCGAGATACTCCAGCGGCTTGCACAACTTGCACGGGCGGTAGCCGCTGGACAAAGCCTCCTTTGTCGACTTGTAGAACTCGACGTTTTCCCTCTTCGGCCGGCGGGCGGTACATGTCGGACGGCAGAATACACCGGTGGTCTTGACTGCGGCGAAGAATATCCCTTCATATGATATATCACGCCTTAGAAAGGCGTCATACATAACTTCGTCGGACCAGATGGAGGCATTACTGTCTGCTTTCATGATTCAATGTAGCTCAGCCATCCCATCGGCCGCAACCGGAAAATCGACAACATTGTTTCTGGAAGATCGTCGGAGAGTTCGGTGCCCGGTTAGGAGACAAGCCGCGGCTTCAGTCGTCTGCACTCGTGTCGTCGGCGTGCAACAACGCGCCGGGAGAATGCCGGAATGTCAGCCCGTTATAGAGAAACACGGAGACCACAACGAAGAATACAATCAGGTTGCCCGCAGCATCTGTCACAAGCATGCCATGTGTCCCGAGTCTCGAGTAACCGAAGCCATCGAGCCAGGTCATGTAGGCGAGTGGTATGCTCCCCGCCGCAGAGAGTGCGCTGTAGAGAGTGCTGGCATCGCTGACTTCCTGGCCGACGATCTCGACTATGAGCCCGGTGAACCTCGCCCAGCATAACCCCACCGTCACTAGATAGAGAATCGTTCCAGCAAGATATCCGGTCGGCCCTGCGACTGACATGAGAAATAGCGCTGCGACGCCGTTGAGGAACCCCGCGCCTGCGTAGACGATCCGGCCGTCCCAGTCTGATGGTACGAGTGCGCCGAGGAGCGAACCGAGCGCGAGCGCGATTCCTCCCCCGAGTCCGTTTATCCAGATGACTCCCGAAGCTCCGACCCCATAGTGGGATGCTATCGCAGGAAGTAACATCTGTGCGGCTCCAGTCCCCGCTGGCGCCATCAGAAGAAGCGCGCTCCATTTCCGGACGGGCGACGCGAGGAGTCCGCGGACTTCCCGCCCGATTGCGGGGAGACGTCCTTTGAACCAGTGCGTCAGTCGCGGCTCCTTTTCCGGTATGGAGAACGAAACCAGTGCCGGCAGGAAGAGAACGAGGGCCAGTAGGAGGCCCGTCAGGAGTACCGGGAGACGCGCGACGAGCCACAGCACGAACGCGCCGCCGAGCGCACCGCCGGCGAGGTATCCCGCCTGGTTCCAGGCTGCCGCTTTCGGCTGAGCATCCTCCGCGAGAGTGGTGACCATCAGCCCGCCGGACGATGCGAGCACGAGCGAAGCGGATACGCCCCCCGCCAGAAGGAGAGCAGTGAGCGGATAAATACTCGTGCCGCTGACCAGGGGAAGCGCCCCCCAGAGGAACAGACCAGTGGCAGCCGCGGATAAGACGAGCCATGCCCGCCGACGCAGCTTCACGTCGACGAGCGGCGCCCAAAGGAATACAAGTATGTTGGGAAGCTGCAGAAGAGATCCGATCGTTCCGATTTCAAGAACGGAGATCCCTGCTTTACTGAGTAAGAAAGGGAGAGGCGTTGCAGTGAAGCCGACGTAGACGGCAACAGGAAGTATGAGTAACCCAAAAGCCCAGGGCCTGGGCCACGTTCGCCGACCGCTCATCCGATTACTGACCTATCCACATTATAAAATGGTTCTGCTGAATAACTCCGTTTACTCATTCGCATTGTCCGCGAAATGCAGTCTGAAGTAGGCCACTTCCGGATTCGCGACGATTCTCACCGGCGGACCCCACGTTCCAACTCCGGAAGATACATATATGTGCGTCGAGCCCTTCACCATATAGCCGTAAGCCAGCTCGTAAATCATGTCGGTTATGTAATTGAATGGCCACATCTGGCCATAGTGTGTGTGACCCGAGAGCTGGAGATCCACGCCGTTCTCTCGTGCCTGCTCCAGATGAAAAGGCTGATGGTCCATCAATATCACCGGATAACTCCTGTCGATCCCATACATTAGCTCGGCGAGCGTCTTTCTCTTCCTTGCCGACATATCCTCTCTCCCAACGACGTAAAAGCTTTTGTCGATAAATACCGTCGTGTCACGAAGGAGCGTCACGCCGTGGTCGGAGATATACTTACACGCCTTATCTACGCCGCCAATGAATTCATGGTTGCCGGTGATGGCGTAGACTCCAAGCGGTGCCTTTATTTGCCTGAGAGCCTCACCGAGGTTCTGCCGCACGACCGGGTTAAGGTCCCCATCGAGTATATCACCAGGAAGGAGAACGATGTCCGGAGAAAGCGAATTCAGTTTGTCAACGATTGCCGCTATCCGGCCGTTGTTGATTATCGAACTGAGATGGATATCGGATGCCATCGCTATGTTCAGCGACTTTCTGCCTCCCGCATGCTTGGCTATATCGACGTCAAAGGTGCGGACTCGTATAATGTGGGCGTTCACAAAGCCATAGACCACGACCATTACGACAATCGAGATGACAATGACCGCCGTTACCCTTGCCGCGCGTGCCGGGTCAGAGGTAATGAATTGCGGAAAGAAATGTAAAAAGTGGTTCAACAATCGAATGAGATCGACAGCTGCAACTATCAGGAGGAAGTAAACGAACGCCGCGAGCCAGAACGACCCTATCCAATTCAGCGGCATTCCTATCGAGATGACGTCAGCCCGTTCGAGAAACATCGCCGCTATGAAAGAAGCGGCCAGGAAGACGAACGATGAGATGTATGCGATACGAAAGCCTCCAACGAGCCGAAGCGCGTGCAGGCCTCGAATGAAAACATAATAGTTGGCCAGGCCGTATATCGAAAATATAAGGGAGACGACAAGGATAAATATGACTGTTCGGGTCACCGGTTCACCGTGGTATGATGTTGTTTAATGGAGATAAAATATGGAAGATCGCTCACTTATTCAGCTGAAACCGATTGCAGGGGAGAGCGCCGATCAGAGATTAACCGACGGATCGTCTGCGCTCGGACCGTATACTGACGGGACTTTGCCTCCCGCCAACCTGACGTAAACGGTTAGCTGCCCTCTGTGATGGATTTGATCCAGAACCATTAGCATGATGAAGTCGGCGGCACTCATCTTTTTGCCGGCGAACTCCACCTGACTGTTAAGCTCTTCTTCGCCCATTTTTCGGACGGCTGACAAAACCTCGGCCGATTCCTTCCCGAAATCCAACATAAGCGTCCGGATCTCCTCAGGAGCATAACTCTGAAAGAAGGATCTGTCGAGGTTCGCCCCGAGGGCATACGACTTTATAAGGTACATCTCAAAGACAAAAGTCCTGATCAGGTTTCGCGCGGTCGAGGACCTCTCGTGAGGTGCAAACGTGAGTTTATCCGCAGGATAGGCGCGGATCACTCTCAAAGTAGTAGCGAACTCTTTCTCCATTAGCCGCGAAATGTAGTCCTTCTCTATCATCATTTGCTCCCTTTTTCGGTGTCAAGTTGCAATGGCCGGCAGGCGGCAACCGTCGATCGGGCTTACCGGCCTGTCTCGCATTTCACAACAAATCACGCGGCAAATGAGTTCGCCATCATGCGGCGTCGATAGTCCATCTGACAGCTCCGAGCACATCTCTGATCGTATACGGCTTCTGGACGAATGACTTCACGCCGAGTTTTTCAAACCCGTTCTTCATGTCCGGTGAAATGAAGCCGCTCGCGATCACGACCTTCGCTCCGGGGTCGATCTCTTTTATCTTCCTGACGACATCTTCTCCGCTCAGCCTGGGCAGACCTATGTCCGAGAGGACCGCACCTATCCTTTCCTTGTTGGCACGGAAAGTCTCTACGCCTTCATGGCCGTCGGCAGCGAGGATAACCTTGTACCCACTTGAGGTCAGCATCGTCTCAGCCAATTCCCGCAGCATCTCTTCATCTTCGATGACAAGGATAGTCTCTGTGCCTCCCTTTGGCACGGGAGCGGATTCTTTTAGGGAGAGGTGACCGATCGCGCACTCTTCGTCAGCCGGGAAGAAAATACTGAAGGCTGTACCTTTCCCCTTTTCACTCTTCACTTCCACGAAGCCATGGTGACTTTCGATAATGCCGTAAACGACCGCGAGTCCCAGCCCCGTCCCTTTCCCGATACCCTTGGTCGAGAAGAACGGCTCAAAAATCCTCGCCCTTGTCTCATCATCCATTCCCATCCCAGTGTCTCTTATTTCCAGTCTGATGTACTTCGAGACACCATTGGCGTTGTGCTTGGCGGCGAGATATTCCCGTGAAACGGTATCCAGGGAAATCGAAAGCGTCCCGCCGAGCGGCATGGCGTCTCTCGCATTGACGCAGATGTTCAGAAGCACCTGGTGAAGCTGGTTCGGGTCAGCTTTTATCGGAGGAAGGTCATCGGTGAAATTTTCTGTAAACTGGATCGTCTTCGGGAAGGTCTCCTTCAGCAGTGATTCCACTTCCATCACGATATGGCCCAGATTCACGGGTTGAAAAGTAGACTCCGTCTTCCGCGCGAACATGAGGAGCTGGCCCACAAGCGACTTTCCACGAAGGGCAGAGGCCACGATCGCATTGATACCGGGCCGCTCCTTGGCCGGAGTGGAAGCCGCGCCTCTGAGCAGCTCCGCATGCCCGAGTATCACCCCAAGTATATTGTTGAAGTCGTGTGCTATTCCCGCCGCCAGTGTCCCTAGTCCCTCAAGTTTCTGGGCCTGCAGGAACTGCGCCTGGAGCCTTTTGTTTTCGGTTATGTCCTGGATGACCTTGAGGAGCGCCTTCCTTCCCTTGTAGAGGAGTCCCGTATGATTTATGAGAAATGTCCTTCCGTTCAGCGCACCCGACACCTCGATGCTCTTCGACTCGCCTACCGTGATGTCCCCGATCAACGGACACATGTTGGATTTCTGATTCTCTTTCATGTACACGTCACAACATTTCTTCCCGACGGCGTCGTAGCCGACAAGCGTCTTCATCCATTCGCTCATGAAGAGTATCGTGCCATCATCGCCGTCGATCTCTATACCGAATGGAAATGTCTTAATGAGCATCTCGTTGAAAGCGTGAGCCTGACGTAGATCCTCTTCGGCCATTTTTTGATGGGTGATGTCTGAGGCGATGCCGACGAGCCCGGTAATCTCGCCGTTCTCATCACGCATCGGAATCTTGGAGAGGAGGTTCCAATGCGGCGTCCCGTCCGGACCGACGCGATATTCCTCTCTGTCGAGTATCTGTGTGCCGTCGCGAATAATCCGATCGTCTTCTCTGAAATGAACCTCTGCCATCGTGCTTGGGAATATATCGAAATCAGTCTTTCCCAGAAGAGCTTCTTCCGACCGGAGATCCTCCCTGTCTACGCCCGCGCACAGATGTCTGACGTATGCCGGATTGACGAGGGTTCTGCGATGCTCCCTGTCCTTTACGCATATTGGCGTGGGAAGGTTGTCGACCAATGTCCTAAGGAGAATTCGCTCCCTCTGCGAAGCGTCTTCGGCGCGTTTGCGGTCGATCGCCCTTGCCACCTGCTCGGAGACATACTCAAGCATCTTGAATTCCCGTTCTCCGAATGCGTTCCGGTCACTCCCATGCTGCACAGCCATGACCCCGAAAGTCCTGTCATCCGCCTTGAGCGGGACGCCTATCCATATTGCGGGTCTCTCGATCAGCGCCGGGATCTCTCCGCTCGCGACAAGCGCGTTCCACGCGGCTTTATCGCACATCAGCGGCTTTCCTGTCCTGATGACATACGCCGCCGGCCCTGTACCATGAACCTTTTGACGGGCCATCTCCCCCATCTCTTCGACGAGATAGGGGAATGTCACGCCTCCGTTTGCCTCGTCGTTCAGCGCAATGTAGAAATCGTTCGCGGGCATTACAGTCTTTACTATCTCGTGGACTCTCTCGTACAGCTCATCGAGGCTGGCTGACTTGTCAGGAGCCTGCGAAATCATGTACACTGCGTTCTGGAGCAAATCAGCCTGCCAGCGCTCTGAGACGTCGCGGACAGTTGTCAGCCGCATGTCGTGCCCATCGAAGTTTAGAGATCGGTACCTCGTCTCTACCGGAAAAGTGGTGCCATCCCTTCTGACTGCGATCGATTCGAATTGACCATACAGTCCCGAGGACAATGGGCGCGTGTCGATTTCCAGAAACTCCCCGAGTTTCCTCCCGATCATTTCTTCGGAGGCACATCCGAACATCGAAAGGGCCTGGTTGTTTGCATCCGCTATCAGGTCATTCTCACTTACGATTATTCCTTCGAAGGTCGCCTGCGAGAGCCTCGAGTAGCGTTCTTCGCTCTGCCTCAGCGACGCTTCCGTGAGCGTCCTCTCTGCCAGTTCATTGTCGGCTCTTGACAGCGCGAGCCTGAAGTTGTGCGAAGCAACGTGCTGGAGTATCGCGACGATCAGGGCGAAGAACACATTGACAATCAATACGAGGAGATCGTCGTTCTTGAAAGTGCTAGAGTTCATGTCGATAAACCTGCCCGCGATCAGAAAAGAGGACTCGGTAAGGATAGACACAAAAGCTACGACGTACCCCGTCTTCGCGCCCAGCAGAAAGCCGCCACTCAGCACGAGGAGAAGGTATCCGGCAATGATCGGCGCCGTTACCCCGCCTGCCGTAAGCGCGTAGATGGTGATGATCACCCAGTATCCGGAGAGCATCACACCCGATGCCAGTCTGGCCCTCCCCGTCCGCAAGATCATAAACGTTGTGACAATGACGGCGGTACTGAACGACAGGAGCGAGAGCCACCGCCACGCACATGATGGCACAGAAATGATAGACACTGCCGCAAACAGCGGCGAAAAGAGCATCATAGGCACGAGAAATTGTATCAGCAGACGCGCCGTAACCTTCTCCCCCTGATCCCGAAACTCGCCCGGCATAATGAATGGAGCTAAAGCGGCAGAGTATCTCGCAATCTTCTCGTTCAAGGATCTCTTCATGATTAGATTCTCCTTTTGAAGGGGACGTCCCGCCCCCTGCACAGCCCGGCTTTTAGCCCGGCTGGGTCAATACATAACCAGGCAGAGTCCTTGGTTGAGAAAAATCGACGCGACGGAAAGCTCTCCCCCGCCCGAGGGGGGTCTATCCGAAATGAACGCCTGACCGCCCTGAGAAGGTCAGAGTTCAGCATACACAGCTCCCAGACTACTGCCAAAAATTTGCCCGGACAAGGCGTTTTGAAGGAGTCAGGTCCGCAGCACGATACGAACATGCCCCTTCCGATCGCCCTCCCTAATCGGTATATCGACCTCAGGATGCCTAATCTTCAACCGTCCGGACATAACGGCGCCCTCCGCTTTCGGACGATATCTATTCGGCATGAGAACCTGCCCACCAACGCCCCCTCCCTTCATTTCCATGCCGGCGGCACGACCGCGGCATTTTGCCAGATTTCCCACGCTACACTGGCTATCGTGGAGGAATCATACGTTCTGTGGCGTGCTTCAGGTGGATCAAGTGCATCACTTCCTGAACAACGTCTGGTCGAATTTATTCTGGGTAAAATAAAAAAACAAATGCCGGAGTCACATCGTACCCCTTTGGGTGTTTTCGATCGACGATAGCCGGTTGGTCATCCCGGAGTGTCTCGGCTCCGAGTAATTGATTTTCCCGAACCGCTGCCTTAGTTTCGGTTGATTCTTTCATCACCCCGCACGTGTCGTCAGGACGACCACGTCGGGACATCGAAATAGAAAAGACGACATGAGAAGAGAATAGAAAGGAATACTTATAATGAGCATTGCAGAACAACTAAGCGCGGAGCTAAAGCGCCAGGCCGAGAACAGCAGGAAGGTCATCGAAAGGATACCTGAGTCAAAACTCACATGGAAGCCGCATGAGAAGTCGATGCCGATCGGACGGCTCGGGATGCACATTGCTGAGCTCCCCAGCTCGGCAATAAGGGCTCTTCAAACAGCTGAGTTCGATTTCGCCGCCGCGGCTTACAAGCCCGTCTTTCCAAACACGGTCGCGGAAATCCTGGAGACTTTCGATAAGTCGCTGGCGGCCGCCGTTGAAGCACTCGGCAAAACCACCGACAAGGACATGGGGGTGGTATGGAAGGCGAGGAGAGGAGATCAGCTGGTTTATGAAATGCCGCGCGCCGATGTTGTAAGGCGCACACTCGACCATATAATTCATCACCGCGGACAGCTCACGGTCTATCTCAGACTTCTTGATGTCCCCGTTCCCCCCACATTCGGACCTACCGCTGACGAAAGATAGGTAAGGCCCAAAACAAGCTCCTCCGACGTGAATCCCGGCGGTCTCTTTAGCCGCCGGGAACTGTCATTCAGTAACTTTCTGTTATTCAGGTGAAACGAATCACACCGCGCGACATTAATCCTGCGCATAGAGGAGAATGAAATGACTGAGTACAGAAAGATAAAGAAGGTCTTCAAGAGCAAGCCGACGCTTGAGGGAGCTGGCGTGCACCTCAAGCGCGCATTTGGCTTCCATGAAATCAAGATGTTCGACCCGTTCCTTTTGCTCGACCACTTCGGATCCAACAACCCGGCTCAATACATAAAAGGCTTCCCCTGGCACCCACATCGCGGAATTGAGACAATCACATACGTCCTCGAAGGGGACGTGGAGCACGGCGACAGCATGGGAAACAAAGGGATCATTTCGACAGGCGATGTACAATGGATGACCGCTGGGAGCGGGATAATCCATCAGGAGATGCCGAAGGGAGATGTCAAAGGGGGAATGTATGGGTTTCAACTTTGGGCCAATCTCCCGAAGTCACACAAGATGATGGACCCCCGCTATCAGGAAGTGAAGAGCGCGAATTTCCCCGTTGTGACGAGAGAGAATGGGACAAAGATAAAAATAGTTGCCGGCGAGATCGAGGGAGTCAAGGGTCCCGTGACGGACATCGTAATAACCCCGCAGTACCTGGACGTCTCTCTTCCGGCCAATTCCAACTTCGCTTTTCCTACCACTAAAGGACATAAGGTAATTGCCTACGTCTTCGAAGGGAAGGGATATTTCACGAAGGAGAAGGACCTGTTCTCATACGAAGTCGAAGGGGCGAATGGAAACCTATCGGAGAGCACGCAGATAATCGACAACGAGAGCCTCATCCTGTTTGATGATGGGGAGGCCGTCGAGGTGACCACTGCCGATAAGCCTGTGAGGTTTCTCCTCTTTTCCGGGAAGCCAATCGGAGAGCCAATAGCATGGTACGGCCCGATAGTCATGAATCACGAAGGAGAACTTCGCGCGGCCTTCGACGAGCTCGAGAGAGGTACATTCGTAAAGCAGCACCGGGCCTGACCGCCGCAGGCATTCCGCGCCTGCCCTGGGCTAAAGTTCCGGCGACGGAGTTCCGACATAAAACTGTGGGATTCTAAGTCAGGGCGCTATGTCGAAGCCGTCCCGGAGTCGTGCTGAGTCATTCCGGACGCTTGAAGTACGGCATGTTGATTCGACTCTCACCTACACCCTTTCCGCTTAGTCACTTCCCACAGTAAAAATCAGGAGGTTGGTCATGGCAGACTGTGATTGTCTAGCCGGTTGCCCATTCTTCAACGACAAGATGGGGGGAGCGCCAGCCCTTGCCACTCTCTACAAAAAACAATTCTGCAGGGGCCAATTTGAATCATGCGCAAGACATATTGTGTTTAAGGCACTCGGTAAGCCGGGTGTTCCGGGTGATTTGTTTCCCAACCAGATCGAAATCGCGCGGAAAATAGTCGGCACACAGTAGGTCCGAAAACCTGGTTCATCTATCAGGCCGCGGCATGGTGTTCCATGAAAAGCCGCGGCCTCTTATGAAACCCAACCCTGGACGCGGCGCTGCTCAGCGATCCGACACGTCAGCGAACTTGTTCAGATCATCGACGAAGCCTTCGATGTCGGTTTCCCCGAAGCCTTTTTCCTTTGCCGCAGATTCGAGCGTTCCCCAAATCGGCTCTCCACACGCGATGCATTTTATCCCCTTCTCCATAAGGTAGGTTACTGACGGGGGAATCGTGCTCACGAGATCCTCAATGGTTATGTCTTTTGTGATTTTGTCCATACAAGAAATTAGATGCGGGATCGCGCCGCGGGTTGCCGCGCGGCTTCAAATGAACCTTCGATAGAGAAGACGGACCGCAAAAATACCTATACCAATTGAGATGGAATTGGGAAGACTCCTCGGCCGGCAGATGACAGTGGCGCTAGAACTGAATTTTCATTCCTCCGTTTATGACCCTCCCTTCGAGTGGCGCCCATATGTCGTTGAATTGCGGGTTTGTCACCGGGCCTGAATAAATTGGGGAGTAGTCGGCCTGCTTGAAATTGAAAAAGTTTTCCGCCGCGAGAAAAAGCGTGAATCTTCCGATCGACTTCTCGAGGAGAAGGTCCATGATCCAGTATGCGGGAGAACTTGTTCCATCGTGGAGGAGCTGTGAGCCTGTGTAGCGCAGTTCAACCCCGACTTCGCCGTACCCCCCCATGTCATACGCAATGTCTGTAATAAACCTGTTCCTTGGCGTCAGAAACAGCCCGCCCGAAGCGTTTGCAAAGGCTTTGCGGGAATCGGTGTATGTGTAACCCATGTACGCCTGCACATCACCCCATGTCGCGTTCACGTCGGTTTCTATTCCCCTGCTGAAGAGAAAGCCGTCACCGTTCAGAAGCGAGTAGAAAGGCTGGCCGGGAAAAGGGCGGCCCAGCCAGCTCTCCGCCGTCAATAAAAACGGGTCATTCACGCGCGTGTAGAAGAAGGCCTGGTCAATATTCAGAGAGACATCTCCGAAGGCGATGCCGTTATAAGTTATGTCGAACTCCCCTCCGACGGATTTCTCCGGGGCCACACCGCTTCCAACGGGAAGGATAGAATAGATCGCGTACGGATCAGATTGCTCGGAAAAAATCGTCGGAGTCTTATACCCCATACCTGCGCTCGCCCTCAGCCCCACCGCGTCGCTGACTCTGTAGATCACCCCTATCCGCGGCAGGACCTGAAGGGAGTATCCGCTCGGCTTGTCAAGCCTGAGGCCGGCTTCAACCGTAAGCGGTGCGGTGATCTGCCAGTCGTCCTGCGCGAACGCTCCCGCCGTCCACCTGTTGTAACTCCTGTCCATACCGAGACTGGCCCGCTCATCACGGAAGCCATCGGTGGTCAAGTTGAGCCCTCCTGTAACCGTGTTGTCTCCAAGGCGAGACTGAAGTGTGAGTTCTGTATAGCTCGTCCTCTGCGAACCCGTGAAGGTCATTGCCTCAAGGGAGTTATCGAGTGAAAAATAGCCGAAGCTGTTCTTCAACGTTAGGGCGACATCCCCGAATTTCGAGTCCATCTCGAGCTGAGTGTAAGTCCTGTCCGATTTGCTCTTCTCGAGATAGGGATGCTGCGCGCTCGAACCGGATGAAATCGCGGACATGTCTCCGCCCAAGAGGTTTTCATAGCTCGTCGTCACGCCGAATCTTACTGTCGTGTTGTCATCCGGTGAATAAAATATGTTCGGAGAGATCGTGTACATATTCTTCCCGGGGACGTCCGAGAATCCGCTGTTGTCCGCATCGTAAGCCGAATGGCTGTTTCCGTTCACAAGAAGAGTCACGCCAAGTCTGTCATTATACTCCTTAGAATAGTACAGGCCCGCATCGATCCCACGGCTGCTTTCCCCGTTCAGGAGGATCGTGGTCTTTCCCTTTGGATCGGGTTTCTTCGAGATCAGGTTAATCAGTCCGGCAATCGCGCCGCCGCCGTATAGAGATGACGACGGTCCCTTGATAATCTCCACGCGCTTGAGATCGAGAGGCGGTATCTGGGTCATGCTCAGTCCAGATGATAGTCCGCCATAAAGAGGGAAACCGTCCTTCAGTATCTGTGTGAAACTTCCGTCCAGCCCCTGCAGCTTGACGCTGACATAACCCGATACCGCAGACGTCTGAAGGACTTGTATCCCCGTCGATTCAAGGAACAGCTCGGATATGCTCGACGGGTGATCTATCATCGTTTCCTGAATGTCGTCCTCCCCTTTCACCTCGATTCGGACTGGCGCATCATTAAGATGATAGCTCGTCCTTGCAGTCGTCACAGTGACACCTTCCATATGCAGATCTGATTGTCTCAGCTTAACCAGCAGACGCGGGGATCTTGGGGGGAGCGGGAAATGAAGGAGAACCATCTTCCTATCGTATCCCACCGCCGAAAAAATGACTGTCTGCCGTCCGTCAGGGATTCCCGACACCGCAACCCTGCCGTCGGTCCCGGTTGAGCCACCTATGGCGGTACCTTTAACAAGTACATTTGCTCCTATGATGGGCTCGCCGCTCGAGCTGTCCACGATGACCGATGTCAGCGTCTGCGCGTCTGCGATCCCTCCCAGGAAAAGAAAAAGCAACGCGACAAAACATGTCTTACTCAAGAGCTCTCCATTGCCAGTATTAGTGGTCCAAAATACATGTGAATGATGAAAAAGAGATGAAGCGCGGTCCGGATCCGCGCGCTCTCATTAGGAACAAAAAAGGGGCGGCCCAAGAATGAACCGTCCCTTTTGATTTGGAGCGTATTGGCTTCTACTTTGCTGACAACGTTATGGTTCCGATGTTTGTCGTCTGTCCGGCCGTGACGCTGACATTGCTGATCGTAGTGTCGTTGACGGTCGTGTCTGACGGCTCGATATCCAGCGTATATGTTCCGCCGGGGAGATAACCGATCATGAACTTACCGGTGGTGTCCGCCACAGTCGAGACCGTGTCCGACGAGTTAAACGCGGTTATGCTCGGCCGGGAGCTCGACGGAAGAACCGTTCCTGAGATTGCTCCGTTCGACGGCGTAGTGATCACGCGGATGACAGGCTTGAGCATGAACTGCGTGTTGACTACCCCGCCCGTGGTGACGATCGACTCGTTCACATTGAAGTCGAGTGTAAGAACATATGTTATGTCCGACTGAATTGTCGCGTCCACGTTGAGCTTAAGACCGCTCTGCACGCCGCTTGGTATGGTAAGCGGGTAGGTTGTCCCTGCAATCACTACGTTGGATCCGCTTCCGATGAAGAGCCTTATCTGTGAATAATGGCCAGCGGGGACCACGGCCTTTCCTATCACTGCGTTTACTCCGTTCACCAGCTGCAGAAGGTCATAGGTGCCCGCCGTGCTGTTGAGAGTCACCCAACCTGAAGTGGAGTCGGACGATGCGACGTGAGCCTGAACGCTGTCTACAACAATGTTGACTGCGTCAAAAGCGCCCGGGCTGTCGACCATGTTTACCTGAAAGGTTCCGCTCCCGGATGATGATGTCGGTGACGATTTGCTGCATCCGGCCGCAAGGACGGCCAGTGTCATTAGTGCGATTGTGAGAACGCTCTTCTTCAATCTCTTACTCCTCCTCTTTTGTTTACGTTCTAAGCGGATAGTTCAACGCTCATGCCAGGGAAATAGCGAGTGAGAGGCGGAATTTCAGCGGAGAATTAATGAACTGCGAAGCATCTGCGCTTTGTTACGCAAATTGTGCGCGATCTTCGACGGAAGCCCCGCCCGGGATACCGTTTGGGAGGTGAAAACAAGAGTCGCCGCAGTCTGGTTAGGCCGCGGCGACAATCAGAAGAGACGCCCTCGCGAAAAGGGGATCGGCCGCAAAGTCACTTGATGAGGACAACTTTGCCTGAGGCCATTCTCCCTTCCGAAGTCAGCTTATAAATGTAAACTCCGCTCGCCACGTATGCCCCGCGGTCGTCCTTCCCATCCCATCTCACGGTATAGTTACCGGCCGTAAGCCGCCCGGAGAAGATCCGTTTGACCAGCCGGCCGCTGATGTCATACACCGATATATCAGCGAATGATTGTGAAAGCCCTCGCGGTATTGTGAAGGCAATAGTAGTAGTTGAGTTGAATGGGTTGGGATAGTTCTGCGATAATAGGAGCCGCTCTGAAGGGGAGCTCGTCTCACCATTTGCCGACGTCAGAAGTGAAGCCCCTTCCCCTCTCGAGTTCCCAAGAGTATTCGCTAAATAGAGGTTAACGAACGAAGGCCTGAGCGACGGTGCCAGTGCGTACTCCGTCTTCCATTCCTCGTCTGTCAGACGCTTGAATCCGGTGCTAAGATGCTCGTAGTAGCTGAGGACCGGCCCAACGAACGCGGTTAGCTTCTCGCCGGGAAGCGAAGTTACAACTATGGCCATGTTGACAGGCCCCGTCCCAACGTGGAGCACCCAGCCGACAGGTGTACCGTGCTCATCCGTAGGAGCGGTGTGAATATCCGCAACCACCATGTCGGACTCCGTAAGGCCTTCCCCCCCGTAGAAGAGTCGAGGATACCACCCGTCATACGAGGGTCCACACATCTGAGTCGCATACAGAACCCCCTGAATGAAAAGCTTCTCAGCATCCGAGAGCTTGACATCCGAGAGCTCCTTCCTCGCTATGGTCCCGAGGGTATCCGCAACATTCTTCAAGTGTGCGAAGTAAGAACCGAGATCAATGCCGCCGAGAGGCAGGTCCCCGAACTGGGCCGCGGCAACCTCCGCATAAGATCTGACTGCGTCATAGAACTCCGGGTACGGCTCGACGTAGCCCGCGGGATATGAACAGATAATACCGGCGGAATAAGACTGCTTGGCGTAGAGGAGGTTGTCATGACGGAGCTGCGCCCATGACGCGAGCTGGGTATTCATCTTTTCCTGCCACCACGCCGCGGTCTGCATGAAAGCCGGAAGACCGCTTCTGTCGGCCGGTGGGTTTAGCGCCCTTATCGCCGACAGCCACGAATTGTAAATCGACACCGTCCAGAAATCCTCTTCGTATGAATCAATGAGGTATCTCAGCGCGGCGAGATTCTGCGAATATCCGTACTTGTCCAGTTCCTCCTTCAGAAGCTGAGCGGCGGCGTCATTCCCAGTCGCAAAGAGGACGTCAAGCGACGAAGGGAGCATCCTTCTCGATGCGACCCTGTCATATACCACGTTTGACGTGACGTATGAATCGATTATGAACCTCTGGCCGAAGAGGAGAAATGCGGAGGCAGACTTCACCTTCTTGGGATTGAGGGGATCTGAGTAAAGTATCTGCGACATGATTCTCTGAAACGCGAACGGAGTGGCCGTAAGCGCGTCCTGGAACTCCTGCCAGCGAAGCGTGTCCAGCAGCTCACCTGCATCCTTCAGCCCTATCTCATTTCCGATTGACTCCACGTTGGCAAGCGTGACGTTGTCTGATTCACCGATGAGAAATTTGAGGATGCGGTCTATCTCCCCGACGATGCCCGCGCTTCCACTCGTATCGGCAAGCTCTTTTATGAGCACTGCATCAATTGTCTGCCTCTGAACGTCCGCCTTTGAGACGGAGGAATTTAATCCTTCCGGTGCGATGAGATAAATCTCCGTCCTCCCAAGCCACATCATCGATCTGAAGTATCTGCCGAGTTCGGGAGATTCGGTGTAGTGTCCGCGAACCGTGAATTGGCTGAAGTCGATATCCCTTGCGGAGGAAGAGAAGAGAGGATATGAAGCAGGCTTCTCCGCCGAAATTAGATTCAACAAGGCGTTCACTGTTTCCGAATTCCAGATGAACTTGGGCCTTGCCGGAGTCCCCAATAAGACGCGCGGCACGGTTAGATAAACATCGACATCGTTCAGCATCTCCTTCATCTCCGAACGCGACTCATACTTTGCGGCGAGGAGAGGCAGGCTGTTGTGCATTAACGCGAGGAGAGAATCGAGTTTCCGGATAAGCATCCGCTCCTCTATGGTCCTGAGGATGTTGTCATAGGACTTGTGAATCGAATGAAGTATGGCGTCAGTCGAGATGAAGACGGGAAGATCGTTGCCGAAGACATCCCCGAACGCGGCGCCGAATCTGCCGTTGCCAAGCCTCTCGGTAACCACGAACCCGTTCTTCGCCAGAAGTGTCTTTTCGTGATCCGTCAGTTTGTACTTGATCGAAACGCTGTCAAAGTAGGCGGCGGCCGACACATCTGTCGGGAAGCCGGTTCTGAACACACCTGCCGGATGGAGAGACATGAGCCCGTCCGCCGTCATGTTCTTGTTGGAACTCAGGAAGGCCTGGTAGGCCTCTACGCTGAACTGTGAATTCTGCTGGGCATACCCGAAGCCGACAAAAAGCCCCGTCAGAAGGGCCAGGAACGATATGCACGACATCTTCATCGTCGTACCCTCCTTTTACTGCTTTTCTTATCTCACGCAAACGTATGCAGCATTCAAACAAATGTCAATATACGATTCCCAGAATTACCTCTTCGCGCGACCCGACTGACAATGTTGATATTGACGCGCCGCCTGTTTAAACTTAGCCGGCAGTTTTGTTTTGCCTTATCTGTTGTAGGGAGGTGCGATATGCAAATCGGGATCAAAGACGCAAGCAGTTATTTCAAGGGGCTTCTCCTCTTAATCAGGAAAGACCACAGGGTGACCGAACAGGAAAACTCTCTCCTAATGCGGATCGGGAAAAGTCTGGGATTCGAGAAGGAGTTCTGCGAGTCGGCGATAAAGGAAATACTCCGGAACAAGTACATCGAAGACGCTCCTCCTGAATTTTCCTCGCAGGAAGTCGCCGTGATGTTCATTCGGGACGGACTTGCCCTGGCCTTTTGCGACGGCAGAATAGACCGGAAGGAAGAGAAATGGATTCGTGCCGTTGCCGCGAGAAACCGCATCGATCAGGAATGGATCACCGCAGAGATTGAAAAAGCAGGCGCCAACTCAAGCTTCCCCGATAAACTCGAGGCTGACAAGATGAGCATCGTTCACTCTTCCTGATTCAGGATCAGATCCGCCTCTTCGGCGAATCGCACCTCAAGACTCAGGCGGAATTTCCCATCCCCTCTTCCTGACACGTCAGGCGCCGGATCGAGTAGTCGGTCATACTACACTCACAAATAATCAGGTCTCATCTGAATTACGCATTCCGCGTGGCGGGGTGAATCCACGGCCCGAAATCGGGAACGATAGGGAGCACTTGCGCGGTTTTATTGTGAGAGGTTCATTCAAAGGAGAGCACCCTAAGTGAGACCAATGTTAAACATGATAACTCTCGGCGTGTCAGATATCGAGAGGTCCGCATCCTTCTACGAGTCCGTGTTTTCACAGCGGAGGTCGAAATACAGCAACGACGGAATTGTTTTCATACGGCTTACCGGTATAGTGCTTGCGCTCTTCAGCCACAAGGCGCTCGCGAAAGACGCAAACGTGGAATCGGTGGGTTCGGGATTCAAGAGATTCTCAATGACTTACTACGCCAGCTCCGAAGCAGAGGTGGACGAGATCACTTCATCTGTCGAGAAGCTCGGAGGAAAACAGACAAAGAAGCCGCAAAAGGCGACCTGGGGAGTATACAGTTCATACTTCTGCGACCCGGACGACAACCTCATCGAGGTCGCGTACAATCCCGTCCTCCCGCTCTCCGCGAACGGCGAGCTTGACATATAACGACCTGGAGCACGAATGAGCAAAGGAAGGATGGAAGCTTTCAGCGACGGGGTACTCGCAATCATAATCACCATCATGGTACTCGGCCTGTCGGCTCCGCACAGCGCGCAGCCGGAGTCGCTCATCCCGCTGATTCCCGTCATACTGAGTTACCTGCTCAGCTTCGTCAACATCGGGATTTACTGGAGCAACCACCATCATCTCCTGCAGGCCGCCAACCGAGTGGACGGACGAGTCCTCTGGGCCAACCTGCATCTTCTCTTCTGGCTGTCACTATTCCCTTTCGGGACCACGTGGATGGGTGAGAACAACTTCGCCTCGTGGCCTGTCGCGATATACGGAGTCATACTCCTCTGCGCGGCGATAGCTTATTTCATACTCACTCAGACACTAATGGCGCTGCACGGCAAAGATTCGGTCATAGCGACCGCGCTTGGGAAGGATTTCAAGGGGAAAGTTTCGGTAGTCACTTTCGCGATCGCCATAGCGCTGTGCGCCTTCAGTCAGTGGCTTGCGTTCTCGCTCTATGTGCTCGTCACGGTGATGTGGCTGGTGCCTGACCGCCGCATCGAGAGGATGCTCGCCGGTTGAACTGACGTCGACGGCAGTCTCAACACCTAGCCAAGGAGCCCCATTCCATGCATGAAAACACTACTCCACCCGTACCGACCAATAAGCGGCGGGCATTTGTCACGATCGTATTCGCATGGCTTGTTGCCGGGACGCTGGACATTACAGCTGCGTCCCTCTATTACCCTCTTGCTTTCAGGTTCAGGCTCATACTGCTGTACCAGAACATCGCGAGCGGGGTCCTCGGCGATAAGGCGTTTTCGGGCGGGGCCATGACGGCGGCTCTCGGCCTTGCATTCCATTTTGCCATCGCACTCGTCTGGACGATTGTCTTCTTCCTCATTTATCCCCGCATCCTTGCCCGGCTCAGAAACGTCTTCGCTGTCGCGGTCACATATGGAATACTCGTCTGGTTCGTGATGAATCTCATCGTCCTCCCCTTGAGCCGCGTCAACCACGCTCCATTTTACTTCGGCCGTGAATTGATCGCGGCCTCATTCCTCGTTTTGTGCATCGGACTTCCGCTTTCATTCATCATCGGAAGATATTATTCTAACCAGTGACACTTTTGAGAAGATGGATCATTAAGGAAACATTTAGTGAAAGAACCAATGAGATGAAGCGAATATGTGTTTACTGTGCATCCAGCACCAGGGTTGATGAATCTTATTTTCAAGCCGCCGAAAAGATTGCGGCGCAGCTCGTGTCGCACGACGTTACAATTGTATACGGGGGTGGCGCGGTAGGACTGATGGGGCGCATCGCTGATACGGCGCTTAAGCGCGGGGGTAAGGTCGTGGGCATCATTCCGAAATTCATGACGGAAGTCGAATGGCAGCATAAGGAACTCAAGGAGATACATGTCGTCGCCGATATGCATGAGAGGAAGAAAAAGCTGCTCGAAGGGACAGACGCGGTTATAGCGCTTCCGGGCGGAAGCGGAACGTTTGAGGAACTTCTCGAGGCCATATCTCTCAAACGGCTCGGACTCTACACGAAGCCAATCATAATCATGAATATAGAAAATTATTACGATCCCCTCATCGAGATGCTGGAAAAGAGTATCAGGGAAAGATTCATGTCCGAATCACACCGGAAGATGTGGACGGTCGTATCTAACCCTGACGATATAATGAATGCGATAGAGAGTTCCCCCGACTGGTCTGAAGACGCGATCGCTTTTGCCGCAGTGAAGTAGCCGTGCTTGAAGCCGCGGCGCCCGGCCGGTGCCAGCGGCGTGTTTGTATATTCTGGCCCCCTCCGCTAACTTGGGGCGTCCTTTACAGTTACCGGAGAACGAACGAATGGATCGTCAGATCCCGGAGGCGGTTGAATGATGGGGGTGCGCCTCAGTCGATTGTCAATAGCCGCGCTGTTCATTGTTGGATTTCTGTCCTCCAACGCGTTCGGAAAACCGTCTGGTTTCCACTCTCCTCGTCATGCTCCGTCCACGATTCCCCCTGCCGGTATTTTCTTCTCAGATACCTCGTCGAACATAGCATCACAGCGTCCACTCGATTCGCTCTCATTAAACCTGCCAATTAGAGTAAGAATTGTATTGACTCCTGCCGCCGCGAGAAACGGAGCTATCACGATAGTGAAGAAGAGCAGCATATTGCTCGCGCCGCACGCTTCCACAGAGACGGAACTTCCGCCCGATACACTCGGGACATGGAACGCTCCTTTGTCCCTGATGCTGTTCCATGGTGATTATGACATCTTGGCGACAGCTCCCGGCTTCAGGGGCGCGATTCAGTCAGCCAGAATTGACGATACCGTCCCTCACAACATTTCCATCAATCTGCTCTCGCTCAGATATCTCCGGATGAAACGAAGACAATGGAGGAAGTACAAGTGGATAAGCGCCGGTATAGCCGCTGGTGCCGGCCTGGCCGCCATCCTTTTCCAGAGCAGGATAACCTACTTCTCGCACAGATACCAAAATGCGTTGACGCCATCCGCGGCGGTCGATGCCAGGCAGAGCGTCGCGTTAAGCCAAACCTTATACACGGCTTCGTCGGCGATCTCGTTCTCCGGCCTGGGTGGATTTCTTGTATCCTGGATCATCGAGTCAACTTATGCGAACTGAAAAGAGTCTTCCCGCAGGCGTGTGTGCCTCGCGCCATCGTCTGACGGCGCCAAGGAGACATTCTCGGGAGACAGTCGTCCAAACGCTCACAGCCACACTCACTCTGGTACTTGGGTTTATCTCCATCTCCTGCTCCAGGAATGTAACGTTCAACAATCCACTCGATCCGATCAACAAGTCAGTGCCGTCCCCCGCCCTACTCCGGATTGTCTCCATGACCGAGACAGGAATTACTCTAGAATGGAAGGATAACATCAACTATACGAATTCCGACCAGGCAAAGGCCGTCCAGATGGTTGTTCAAGTGAGCACGGACGGCGGCAGCTTTAAAGACCTCGACACTCTAAATGCCTTTGGCTCGTCCGGCACTGTAGCAACGGTTTTTACGACCAACAAGCCATACTACTTCCGGCTCATCGCCATGATAGATGCGGAGGAAAGTCCTCCCTCAGAATCTGTGGCCGGGACGGTTCCATTCTACAGCCCAACTGATCTGACCATAGATGCGATGACATCGACGACGGTCACACTCCACTGGACCTGCAACAGCACGTTCCAGACAGGATTCACAATTGAGTTAAGCCGAGACGACATCACATTCGATTCCGTCGCCGCGGTGGCTGCGAACGTGACTTCCGCAGATGTTGCCGGTGTTTACTCATCTGATTCCATGTACTACTTCAGAGTATTTGCCACGAGCCCGCACAACACATCGCCCCTCTCAAATACCGTAGGGCAGAATCTGGCGGGCAACACATTTACAGGGATGGAGTTCGCGAGAGTTGACGGCGGCACATTTCTCATGCAGAGCCCAAACTATAATGTCACACTGAGCACGTTCTACATCTCGAAGTGTGAAATTACTGAGAAACAATGGCGGGACGTCGTCCTCTGGAAAGACCAGCACGGCGGATCTTTTCTCGATGCTAATCCAAGCATCTTCACAGGTGACAGTCTCCCAGTCGAGAACGTAAGCTGGCAAGACGTCAACGCGTGGATTACATATCTGAACGAGAAGGAAGGGACAACAAAATACAGGTTACCGACGGAGGCCGAATGGCAGTTCGCGGCCATGGGAGGAAACGAGACGCACGGCTATTTTTACAGCGGGAGCAACAATGCGTCAGATGTCGCCTGGGTGGGTTCAACTGACCCAAACAGCGGGCCTGAGCGGATCGCGGCCAGGCAGCCGAACGAACTCGGTATATTCGACATGACGGGAAATGTCGCCGAGTGGTGCGGCGACTGGTATGCCGACTATCCGAATCAACCAGAAACAAATCCCAGAGGACCGTCCAGCGGACAGGAGAGGGTTCTGCGGGGAGGCCTTTGGTTGTGGCAACCCCAGTATTGCGGTGTCACCGGCCGTTATGAACAGTATCCGGACATGAAGGGGGAATGGGGCGGGTTCAGAGTAGTCAGGGAACCGTGATCAAGAAATGGATTCAGGTACGGACCTTGCGGATCACGACATGCGTTTGCTGCCCGTGAGCGATTCAAAGATTTAATGAGATTTTCAGAAGTCACGATTCAGGACGAACCATGATACTAACAGAAGGAATCAAGGCCAGGTTAGCCATCGCGCTGGGCTTAATTGCGGTCACAATCTTTTCCGCCTCGTGCGGTTTCATAGAGCCGAATCCGGCCGTGAATAGTTCCGCTCATCCGCCGGCCAGCGGTACTGTTGCGGGATACGTAAGCAACTACGTAAACAATCAGCAGGTGGACGGTATAATCAACCCCACTTTTGTTCCCGCCGTCAATGATACATCAGTGACCAAGGTAACGCTGACTGTGGACAGCCAGTTTGTCGAAGCTGTCACGCGTCCTCCATATACATTTGCGTTCAATACAAATGGCTTGCCTGATGGCAAACATCTGTTCGTGTTTGGCGTGCAAGAGAAAGGAGATACACTCGGCCTCCTTCAGCTTCCTGAGGCGCCCGCGACAGTCGTGTACTCAATCGTACTCGATTTTGAAAGGACTCCACCGACGGCTCCGACGAACGTCGGCGTGAGTTATGAAAACGAACACTTCAGGGTCTCCTGGACTCCTGTCAGCGATGGCAATTTCGCCTATTACGATATTATAAAACGGTACTATGACTCCGAACATATTAAGAGGCAGGCGGAGTTCAAGGTGTACCAGAGAACTCCCGGAACGTTCCTCGATACTACCGAGAGCATCTCATTGCCGGACAGCGCGGAGTACCAGGTCGGGGCCTCAAATAACGTCACGACAGCGTACGCCCCCGATCTTGCGACAGAGGTGGGGACGTCACTGAGTCTTGGTACAGCTTCCGTGCTCGCGCAGGATGTTAACGGTCAAGTGATATTTAACATCGGCGGCTCCCATTTGATATCAGTTTCGACGACGGCACCAACAGCACAAGCCGTGTCAGGTTACCTTGGAACGACTGCTGCTTCGGGAAAAGGGGTTTTGAATCCTGATAAATCAGAACTTTACGTAAAGGACAAATCCGACTACGGGATATCTGTCGTCGACACAAAGACCCTTCAGACGGTTTCGTCCATCCGCTCGTTTTCGCCCTATGATGTCTTTGCCGTTGGTCCAAACAACCTCATATACTTTGCGTCGAACAGCACGCTCACCGTCTATAACGCCGCAACAGACAGCATTATGAAGACCTATACTCTTTTCAGTACGCAGGCCGTGTCTTTGAACCTATCTCCGGCAGGTGACGCGTTGATAGCCGTAGACTTCAGCGGCATTAAACTCTTTTCGGTCGCCGGGGACTCGGTCAACCTCACTGCCTCCTACAGCTGGACAACAGCGGCCGCGTGGTGGACGCCCAACTTCATTTCCGTCGATTGGAATTCTTCCCGGATATATGCCGCCCTTGATGGTGCAAAGAACGTCGCCGTCTTGGATGCCAAGACCCTTAAGTTCATATCGAACCTATCAACCCCCGAGCCGCCTACCCCGTACAACACCAGCCCACCGCCTCAGTATGACGGAATCGGTGACCTGGCAGTAAATGCTAACAACGTATATGTGGCATATCTGGTGGAGAATCCCTACCAATATAATGGTACACTTTTAGTCGAATACGACCAGGCCTCTATGCAACAGAAAAGGATCTGGCTTTTCACCGGAGAGAACACGCCTGGCTTGGGTCTATCCGCTAATGGGAGCTATTTATTTCTCTGCGACGGATCCGATCAGTGGATAGTGGATATAGGGGGGGCTGCTCAATGAAACGTCTTTCTCTAGTCATGATTCTTTCGGCCCTCACTTTCCATAATGCCAGTTCTCAGACTTATATCGGCCGCAATTTTTGGCAGCCCTTCATATCCGTCCAGTACGGTTCGATGAACTTCGGCGATGTCGGCACGATGTACCATCATATTCTCCAGACTTACCGCGACGAGGGGGTGCCGGTCCAAATCCAGACCGACTTCGGACGCACGGTAGAGCTCGGCGGCGGCGCCATGTACAGCCCGATCCAGAGCATGTGGCTTGGAGTGTCGGTAACTTATTCGTATTCGCCCGCGTTCTCGGACTATCGGGATTTTGCGGGCACCCTCAGGATAAACGGCTCTGTAAGATCCACTCAGTTGGTTTTCATGGGAGGCTATACGCTCGCCAGAGTGGCCGGCTGCCCGATCCGTGCATTCGTTAAGCCCGGTTACTCCAGCTTTTCCGCCGTAATCACCGAGAATCTCCAAATACCGAGTTCAGCGGGAACCATCTACAGCCGGTCGAGGTCGACAAGCACCGGCGGGCCTTACCTGGAAATGACCGTCGGTGCCTGGATTCCCGTCGGCCCTCTTCAACTTTCAGTGGAGTTGGGCTATCGAGGCGTCTTCATTGGTCAGTCCGCCTACTCTTTGGAGACAGTCCCGGCGGACCCGGCGACTCCTAACAGCCAGGTTTACTGGAACGTCGCCGATAGTGGTTTCATGCTGACTACTTCGATTGGGCTGCCGCTTTACTGAGTCAAGGATGTTTTCCGAGGTGGAGACCGTCATGGTAGGGCGCTTCCCGGAAATCCACGGCATGGGTGTACTTCGTAGGTAAAGAGTCCCGCCTTAACTCCCGGATCGCCCTCAAGAATTTTCTTTGTCTCCTCCACATCCGCATTGAATATCCCGATTCCCGCCACATCCGTCCCGTCGGTTACCGGGCATACGACGGGAAGCACACCTTCCGCGTTAAGAGACATGTTTCGTCGCGCATGCTCCCACACGACGGCATCCGCGCCAGGTTCACTCCTTTTATCTGTCTTCTTAAGAATTACGAGCGCATAACTTCTTGCCTGAGAAATCCGCAGGCGCATGAACTCGTCTGTTATGGGTGGCATGCATCTCTCCTCTTCAGTTCAGAGCCGGTACATTATCAATCCCAGTAACCAAGAGTACTGGAGAGACGTTCCGCACCGACTGCCCGGCGAGCTCGCTGTCCGGAGGTCGCACTCACCTTTCTATAACCACCTCGCCCCGCTCGTACTTCGAAATCGCGATTTCAATAGTCCGCTTGTCGCCATCCGTCTTGTATTCTCCACTCCCGCCGTTTACTTTTACCCTCCCACTTGGAGTCACGTTGTAGACCAGCACTTTCACGTCACATCCCAGACCCGGAACATAGATTGAGATCCGTCCCTTCTTCTGTGATACCGTGATCTCCTTCAGGCTGTCTCCCGAAAACCTGTCTACGTATGTGAATTGGTTGGAGAAATCTTTCTTTCCCGGAAAGACGTTTACAATGATCCCGGGATTTGTCTCACTTTTCCATTTAATGGAATTGCCTTTCAGCCAGTCTTCACCGGTGACGAATATCGCGTTCTCCTTGACGAAGACGGGAATGTCATCTTCTGAAAGTCTATACTCTATTTCCCGCCCGCCCGTATAACGTTTTGTCGGATTGTGCCAGTCGTACCAACCCCCTTCCGGAAGGTAGATTCTCACAGCTGTTTTCCCCGGCTCAGTGACCGGCGCAACTAGGAACGAGTTGCCGAAGAGATACTCGTTCCAGATATGATAAGTCGAACGGTCATCTGGAAATGAATAGGCAAGTGGCTTCATGAGAACGCCATTCACGGCGGAGGTATTGAGCTGGGAGTAGACGTAAGGCGCGAGCGTCATCCTCTCCTTGCAGGCGAGCCTGAATTTATCCTGAAGACTCTTCCCATAGTGCCATGGCGCGCGGTCTTCTCCCCGTCCCCCCGCGCCATCTAGCTTCACCTCCATGAGTCCAGACCAGGTTCCGAACTGCAGCCATCTGCTGTAGAGCTCTTCCGGCTCCATACCTGCATTGCCAAGATAACCGCCGACATCGCTCCCCCAGTCTGGGAAACCTATAAACCCAACCCGTACGGCGTTCGCAACGCTGCACGCCAGTCCGTCCCAGCTCGCGCGAGAGTCGCCGCCCCACAGGGCGCTCAGATATTTTTGGCTCCCCTGTATGCCGCTCCTCGAGTAATTGAAATTATCCTTTCCCCATTTAGCCGTAAGGACCGAGTCGATCACCTTCGCGTAGAGATAAATATATCTGTTCCTTCTTTCCCATGGCGGGGTCCTGTCATGCCACGCCTGTTCGACAGGGAACGCCTCGTCCGCGCGGTCCATCTTGTTGCCTTGCACGCCGAAATAATAAATGTTGCGGGTTAGCGCATCGTCGAATGCCGTAACTCTTGCGGGATTGCTGAGATCGATGTAACCGTGGTCTCCTGGCATCGGCTTCACTGTGCCCGTGTCTCCAAACGTGCACGGCGCGACCCACGACATAAACTTTACGTTGTAGTCCGAGTTCAGCTCGTGTATCCATTCCCCCGGCTGCTCAAATCCTTTTCCGAAATTCATCTTGGACCACCCGTTGACCCCGTCGCTGTACGGCCTGTCGACCATCATCGAAGTGAATGGTATTTTCAGCTTCGCCATTTCTCTCGCGTCGTTCAGTATATCTTCTTTCCCGTTCCAGTCCTGGTCGCGCCAAATAGTTGGGCCGCATGCCCACGCCGGGACGTACTTTGGAGTCCCGACAACGCCGTAGTATGACCTCATTATCTCGTCGCCATTTCTCCCGGTGAAGATGTACCAATCGAGAACTCCGGTCCGATGATAGATTTCCGTGTTACCGTTCATGCCAAACTGGTACTCTCCCTCGGCGAAAGTATCGAAGAAGGAGGCGTAACCGAGCGTGTTCATGAAAAGCGCCGACCAGGCTGAGGCGTAGTTCTCGTGATAACGGGAGTCTTCTCCTTTCACATCAAAGCTCTGAACAGAACCCGTGATGTCGGGACTCTTCCGGTTGTCCGGGACGAGGTTTTCCTGAATCCCGAAATAGCGCCCGCCGAGGTCCTTCAAATAAATCGATACGTCCCGCGCCCACTCAGGATGAGCATGGATATGCCACCCTCTGTCGATCCTGTCTATCTTAACCTCCACCGTGTAATCCGTTTTCGTGTTGACCTTTTCCGGATCCCATACGTCCCTGTAAAGAAGATCAAGCACTATGCGCTGTTCGCTCCGCTCCACTACCGTCATCCGAGAAGGTGTGTTGAAGTTGAACTGTATGCTGTCCACTTCGATTATCGGCTTGCCGTCACGCGTAATGACTATATCCCCTTTCGCGGGATTCGCCCTGATGGAGTAACGAAGCTGTCGCGCCTGCCCCCCATGCACGACGGGGAGCAGAATGAACAGGATCCAGATTGCTCCGAGAGTTCTCATGAGAAGCCTCCTCGTGGACGCGATTTTATTAACATGTTCTCTTTTGAAACGGTGGAAAACGTCTTGGCGGGGCATCAGTTGAGTCCAACTTCGACTGCTATGAACCCGACGGGAGGATTCCGTCTTCCTTCCGGAGAATCAAGGTTCTGCTTCACGCCAACATCGAGTCCGAGGCTGAGTCTTGTCTCGTCCCCCGGCGAACCCATGAGCTTGTAGAATGCGAACCCCGCCTTGGGAGTAAGCCGGAACCATTTGATGTCCCGCATCCCGAACAGCGCCGTGTCCCATCCGATGAACGCTGACGCCTGCACTCCGACAGCGTCGAGCGAAGACTTTGGTACCAGGTTCACATTGAGCTGGCCGTTCGAAATGACGGGAAGCGCCAGCAGGAATAGATTCCCTAGGAATCCTGGCAAAGAGTCCGATGAAAGCTCCACCCCCGCCAGATACTCAACTGCTCCCAGAGCGACCATGGCCGGTGACCAATAGGAGACGTTCGACCTCTCTCCGTTATACCTGTCATGAAGAACGACAGGGACTGTCATGCTCCACTGATATGATATCCTCTCCGCCGAAAAACGCACATACATACCGGGCGTTATCTCGTTCGGCTGAAATGAAGTGAACGCGCCGAACTCCTGAGCGTGCGCGGCAGAAAGTGCGAGAAGAAGATAAGATAGACAAAACAAGCTCCCTGCTTTCATGACATCGGCCCATCCTGACTTATTCGGAATTTGTCCGCACCACTGCTATCTGTGCGACTGGCTTCACCCGCGCATAAATCTACCCTCTCCCATTTTTAGAGTCAAACCGCCACCCGCTTAAGCATGATAATCCTGGGCCGGAACAATTTCCATTAGTAGCTGAGAACTACACGGACTACTATGGTAATGTCATTACTTGTGCTCCGTGTTATGATAAAGACATCCCTTTAGAAAACCGCGACGTCAGAGATCATTGATTTTGTCGGATATATCAATTGGATATCCGTACAGTTGTAATGTGCAAGTCCGCCATTTGCGACGCTGAAAAAAAGTCCTTGGGTCCCCGCATCGTTCCGTAATTATGCCACAGACGCAACGTCGACGCATGTCTTCCCCGGTCACGTCATCGAGCTGGAACTTAACCGCTCCCAGCCATAACAACATATCTTGAATAAAGATATGAACGTCTCTGACCTTTCCCTTCGAGGCAACACATCGGGAGGTTTCAGACGCGGATGCTCCTCAACCTAGCGGGGTCGCAAAAAAAGCGGCGTGTCCCCACGCCGCTTCCTTCACTCACTTGACGATAATTACCTGGGGCTCACACGAGCCGTGTTGACCCGGCTATTCTTCACCCTCCACGAACAGGTCACCCTGGTCACCGTTCGCGGCACTCTCGCCTCCGGATTCTCCGTCGTCTTCGGCAAGTACTCGCGCTACGGCGGCAATCACGTCGCTGTCTTGGAGCCGGATCAACCTGACCCCCTGTGTGTTCCTGCCGGCAAGCCTTATATCCTTGACGTGCTGTCTTATCAGGAAACCCTTAGTCGTCACGATCATGATGTCGTCGTTGTCGATGACCTCTTTTATCGAGAGGAGCTTTCCGTTCTTGTCGCCGGTCTTTACCGTGATAAGTCCCTTGCCTCCGCGGCGCCTGAGGGAGTACTCTCCGACCTCGCTCCGTTTGCCGAAGCCTTTGTCCGTCACGACGAGAACGCTGGCGCCCGGCCTGCTTATGGTGATCATTCCGATTACCTCGTCACCCTTGGCGAGGTTCATTCCCTTAACGCCTCGTGCGTTCCTTCCCATCGGGCGGACATCCTTCTCGTTGAAGCGGAGGGACATTCCGTTCTTGCTTCCGATGATGATATCCTGTTTGCCGTTGGTGATCCACGCGTCGATGAGCCTGTCTCCCTTGTCGAGTCCTATTGCGATGATGCCAACTTTCCTCGGGTTCGAGAACTCGTTCAGAGCCACCTTCTTTACGTTGCCGCGTTTCGTCACCATTGTGACGTTGAGGTTCTCTGTGAAATCCTTGACAGGCAGGAACGCCGTGATCTCTTCGTCAGGAGTCTTTCCTATAAGGTTAACAATCGATCTCCCGCGAGACACTCTACCGCCCTCAGGAACCTCGTGGACCTTGAGCCAGTAAGCGCGGCCCTTGTCAGAGAAGAACAGTATGTACTGGTGCGTGGACGCGACGAACATGTGTTCCACGAAATCGTCTTCGCGCGTGGACTGGGCCGTGATTCCCTTTCCACCTCTGCTCTGACGCCTGTAACCGCTTACGGGATAACGCTTGATGAAACCGTTGTGGGTTATTGTTATGACGACGTCCTCTTCCGCGATCATGTCCTCAATGCTGAACTCCGACGCCTTCTCGACTATCTCCGTCCGCCTCTCGTCTCCGAACGTCTTCTTCAACTCGAGAAGCTCATCGCGTATGATATCCATCCTCATCGCTTTGCTCGCGAGTATCGCGCGGAGCTTCTCGATGAGCTTTATCGTCTCGCGGTATTCGTCTTCTATCTTCTTCCTTTCGAGACCGGTCAGTCTCTGCAGTGTCAGCGCGAGTATCGCCTTAGCCTGTATCTCGCTCAACTTGAACCGCTTCATCAACGCGGTCTTCGCCGTCTCAGGATCCTTCGACTTCTTGATTATCTGGACGACCTCGTCGATGTTGTCGAGAGCTATCTTGTAACCTTCCAGTATGTGCGCCCTCTTCTCAGCCGCGTCCAGATCGAACTTGGTGCGCCTCACTACCACTTCGTGGCGATGGTTTATGTAATGTTCCATCACCTCTTTCAGGTTGAGGACCTTGGGCACTCCGTCCACAAGTGCCAGCATGATGACCCCGAACGTTGTCTGCATCTGCGTATGCTTGTAGAGATTGTTGAGCACAACCTGCGGCTCGGCGTCCCGCTTGAGTTCAACTACAACGCGAATTCCGTCTCTGTCCGACTCGTCGCGAATATCAGATATATCCTCGATCTTCTTTTCCCTGACGAGCTCGGCAATCTTCTCGATCAGATTCGCCTTGTTGACCTGGTAAGGGACCTCGGTTATTACGATGTTTACGCGGCCGTTCTTCAGAGTCTCGATGTTTGCCTTGGCCCTCAACACGATGCGCCCGCGCCCCGTCATGTACGCTTCCTTGACTCCCTCGTAACCAAATATGATCCCGCCCGTCGGAAAATCTGGCGCCTTGATGATCTTGATCAGCTTCTCGATAGGCATCTCCGGATTTCTGATCAGGTTCGCTATAGCGTCTACTGTGTCGCTGAGATTGTGAGGGGGTATATTTGTCGCCATGCCGACGGCGATTCCGCTCGCCCCGTTTACGAGAAGATTTGGCACAAGTCCCGGAAGTACGAGTGGCTCTTTGAGAGATTCGTCGAAGTTTGGGGCGAAGTCGACGGTGTTCTTTTCCAGGTCGCGGAGCATTTCGCCGGCTATTCTGGAGAGCCTCGCCTCGGTATAACGCATGGCGGCAGGAGAGTCGCCGTCTATAGACCCGAAGTTACCCTGCCCGTCCACAAGCGTGTACCGCATAGAGAAATCCTGTGCCATCCTGACGAGTGTATCGTAGACCGCTGAGTCGCCGTGAGGATGGTACTTTCCAAGCACCTCTCCAACGATCCTCGCGCTCTTCTTGTACGGCTTGTTGTAATCGAGACCCAGCTCGAACATGCCGAAAAGAACTCTTCGATGCACCGGCTTCAGGCCGTCGCGCACGTCCGGCAGGGCGCGCGCCACGATTACCGACATCGCGTAATCTATGTACGAGCCTTTTATCTCGTCTTCTATGTCTACCGGTACAAGCTTTTCATTCAATGACATTTCGTTTCCTGTCGTTTATAGGACTTCAAAATATTTCAATTTCCGGATGACCAGACTACCCTGCCGGTGTGATCGATGTATGCAGATCCCGACTGGGTCCTGACGTGAGCGAGTCC
This sequence comes from Bacteroidota bacterium, assembly GCA_021812985.1. Taxonomy (GTDB): domain Bacteria; phylum Bacteroidota; class Ignavibacteria; order Kryptoniales; family JAKASW01; genus JAKASW01. The sequence goes on along the minus strand of JAKAMG010000002.1, from coordinate 186,477 downwards.
ATCAAGGAATGGGCTGGCGTCGGTGAATCTCGGCTTGATAGAGAATGTGCCAAGTGTGTCTACGTAGCCCCAGAGACCATCCACTTCAACGGGGGCAACGCCCTCGCTGAACCGCCTGGCGTCAGAGAATTTCAGCGTGAATGCGGTCGCACCAGTCCTGTTTATGAACTTCCACGCCGCCCCCTCTCTTACCAGGGCAAACCCGTCGAAGAAGCTTCTCGCGTCGTCGAACCCGGGCTGTATCTCGGTTTCTCCGCTCCTGTTGACGTATCCCCATTTGCCGCCGACACAGACCGGGGCGAGACCACACGAGAACATACCGCCTCGCTCATACTTGAAGGGGATCGCGACATTTCCGAGCGTATCGATGTAGCCGATTTTCCCGTTCGATGAAACCTCGGCAAGGCCATCTGAGAAATCGCCGGCAATTTCGTACTGATCCGGGATTACCAGCTTTCCGGTCCTGTCGATGTAGCCGTACTTGTCCTTGGAAAGGAACGGGAACAGGACGGGCCTGTCGAGCACCCACGCTCTGCCGCCGTGAAAATTCCCTTCTTCGGAATACTGATCCGGAATAACCTCCCGGCCAAGCGTGTCGACGTACCCCCACCTAGTTCCCAGGAAAATCTGCCAATGGCCTCTTCTCGCGAGGCCCTCGGAGAAATTTGGGGCCTGTGTTTCGGACAACGGGACAACTACCTTTCCTGAGGAGTCGATGTAACCGTACTTCCCATTCTCTTCGATGGGGTATCTGTTTGATTGTCCGCGCGCCATCGACGTCAAGGCAATCACCGCCAGCGCGAACAGGAGGTGTTTATACATCAAGGTTCCTGACGTACTTGGCGTTCTTCTCGATAAATTTCTTTCTCGGGTCCACTTCCTCTCCCATGAGGATTGAGAAAGTCCTGTCAGCCTCCGCGGCGTTGTCGATGGTAACCTGAAGGAGCGTGCGCTTGTTCGGATCCATGGTGGTTTCCCACAGCTGTTCAGGGTTCATTTCGCCAAGACCTTTGAACCTTGAAACAAGGACTTCGCTTTCGGTTCCCTTCCTCAGTTCCTTCACGAGTTCCTCACGCTCCTCATCGCTGTAGGCATACTGTTCCATCTTCCCCTTCTTCACCTTGAAGAGCGGCGGCTGTGCAATGTAAACCTTCCCGAGCTCGACAAGCTCCTTCATATACCTGAAGAAGAACGTGAGAAGAAGAGTCCTTATATGACTTCCGTCAACGTCGGCATCCGCCATCAGAATGACTTTTCCATACCTGGCTTTACTGGCATCGAAGTCGTCGCCGTCCCCCAATCCGGCTCCTATCGCCTGAACGATCGCGCGTATCTCGTCGTTCTCAAGAATCTTGTTCATCCTTGCCTTCTCGACGTTGAGGATTTTTCCCTTCAGAGGGAGGATGGCCTGGAACTGTCTGTCGCGCCCCTGCTTCGCAGACCCACCCGCTGAGTCTCCCTCGACTATGAAGATCTCGCAGTGTTCCGGGTCGTTGATGGAGCAGTCGGCGAGTTTTCCGGGAAGATTTGACGACTCGAGGGCGTTCTTGCGCCTTACGATTTCTCTCGCCTTCCTCGCCGCCTCGCGCGCCTCCGCCGAGTTTACCGCCCTCTCTATTATCCTTCTCGCTATTCCGGGGTTCTCTTCGAGGTACTGGGAGAGTTTGTCGTTGACAATAGTCTGAACTATGCTCTCCACCTCGCTGTTGCCAAGCTTCGTCTTTGTTTGCCCTTCGAACTGGGGTTCAGGGACCTTCGTACTGATGACAACAGTCAACCCTTCTCTGAAATCATCTCCTGTAAGGTTGATCTTATCGGACTTGACCAGATTGTTCTTGTCAGCATACGATTTCAAGGTCCTAGTGAGCGCGCTCCTGAAACCGCTAACGTGGGTTCCACCTTCAACCGTGTTTATGTCGTTCACGTAGGAAAAGAGATTTTCGCGGTAATCGTCACAGTACTCGAACGCGACTTCAACAGCTACGTTTTCGCGGTCGCCGGTTATGAAGATTGGATCTTTAGCGAGGGTCTTTCGGGTGCCGTCGATGTACCTTACAAACTCGACGATGCCTCCCTTGTAATGAAACTCTTCTTCGTTTCCATCCCGTTTGTCCATGAGCTTTATGGTGATCTCGGGATTGAGGAACGCCAGCTCACGCATTCTTTCGGCGAGTGTCTCGAACTTGTAATTCCTGTTCTTGAATATCTCCTTGTCCGGTGTGAATGTGGTCGTTGTACCGGTCTTCTTGTCCTTACCGATTACCTTCACCGCTTCGAGAGGTTCGCCGCGCTTGTACTTCTGGTAGAACACCTTTCCTTCCCTGTAGACGGTGACCTCAAGGACTTCAGACAGCGCATTGACCACCGATACACCCACGCCGTGCAGTCCTCCCGATACTTTGTATGTCGACTTGTCGAACTTGCCTCCGGCGTGAAGTATTGTCATGACAACTTCAAGGGCCGACTTTTTCTCGACGGGGTGCATGTCGGTTGGGATACCGCGGCCGTCGTCCTCGACTGTTATACTCCCGTCCTTGTTTATGGAAACGAGTATGTTCTTGCAGTATCCTGCAAGTGCTTCGTCTATGGAGTTGTCCACTATTTCGTAGACGAGGTGGTGAAGACCCCGCGGTCCGACGTCTCCGATGTACATGGCCGGCCGCTTCCGCACCGCCTCCAGCCCCTTCAGGACTGTAATGCTCTCGGCGTTGTATCCTTTGCCGCTGTCCGCTTTCACCTTCTCTATCTTCTCTTCCAGAACTGCCGTTTCCTTCCTCGCAGATTTTTCTTCCCTGACGGCGGACTTATCCTTTGGCGACTTTCCCTTGCTTTGAATGCTCTTTTGAACTCCTTTTGTCGCCGCCTGTTTCTTTGCCATCTCTTACCTCATTTAAATGAAAAATATATCGTGCACCCCTGAATCCGGGTACTCATCCGCAATCTTCTTCAGTATCGCCGGCTTCATGAAAACCAGTTCGTTTCGCCAGGCACTCGAAGCGGACCTGACGTAAAGTATCCCGTTCTCGACCCGCGATATCTCCGTGTTTCTGGCGATTGGCTCGCCTACTATCTTCTCCCACTCTCCAACGACTTCGTAGGATCTGAGCTTGTCAGAAACGCTATCCTTCTTCGAGAACTCCTTAATTATGTCGCCAAGACTCTTCGCGTCATGCGTTTTCATAAACAACGCTACCTTCCCTGACGAAATGAAACTTCGTCTCTCGCGCGTCTAGCATCTTGTCGTCGAAGCTCAGCATGTCCGTTGCCGTCACGAAGGCCTGCCCGAGCGTACCGACGGCTTGTATGACCCTTGTCGCCCTCGAATAGTCTAGCTCCGTCATTACATCGTCGAGTAGCATAGCCGGTGTCTCGCCGAGCATGCCCCTGATGTAACCGAACTCAGCCATCTTCATGGCCACCAGGAACGTCTTGTGCTGTCCCTGCGATGCAAACTCTTTCAACGGCATTCCATTCAGCGTAAAACTTATGTCGTCACGGTGCGGGCCGGCAAGTGTCGCGCCCCTCGCCCGTTCCGCCCTTCCCAGTTCCCGGATCGCCTTCCTGAAATCAGACTCTATGTCCGTCTCGACGCGGAAGGACGGCTCATATCGAAGACCGGGGACTTCACCGGAATCCACGAGGCTTCTGTACGAAGCTGAGAATGCATCCTGAAACTCGTTGACGAACTTTTCCCTGCGGGCCATCACCTTCGAGCCGTGAGCGATAAGCGCATCGGTCCACGCCGACAGGAGATCGCCGTCAAACGCGTTGCTCAGCTTTCCGTCCAGGAGTATCTTGTTCCTCTGCTTCAGAGCCCGTCTGTACTCAGTAACCTCTTCCAGGTATGATCGTGAGACCTGCGACAATACAAGGTCTGCGAACTTTCGTCGTTCAGCCGGGGATCCACCCGTCAGTGCGAAGTCGCCGGGAGAGAGCACAACGATGGGAAACATTCCGATGACGTCGGCGCTTCTTCTCACTTCGTTCGAGTCCAGAAAGTACCTCTTTCCGGCGGCTCCGTCGAAGGCAACGCGCACGTGGTTCACGATGTTTTTATCGGTTTCGAGGATTGCGTCTACCGCAAATCGTTCTCCGCCGAACTTTGGAACCGTTGCGTCGGCCTGTTGAAGAAAGCTCTTTGTTAGACAAACGTAAGAAAGGGCTTCGAGTATGCTTGTCTTTCCCTGTGCGTTAGCGCCGGTTATGAAGTTGATTCCGCCTGTAAACTCCAGCGAGGACTCGGCGTGGTTTCTGAAACTTGTAAGCTGAACTTTTCTGACTCGCATTCTCTAGTTTAATCTCAATGGCATCACGAGTATGAGGATGTCCTGTGATGGGGGTGCACCTTTTGCCTCTTCAGCTATCGGCTTTATCGTTGCCGCCCTTGTCGCGGAAGAAAGTGCGAACCTGACCTTCGAAGCATCAATGCTTCCCATCGCCTCCGTTATGTATGTGGAGTTGAATCCGATATTCATCGCCTCCCCGCCGTTCCATTGAACCTGCAGCTTCTCTTCACCCATCTCACCTCTGTCGGTGTCCTCAGCAGATATCGTCAGAACATCCTTGTCGACGGTGAACTTCACGAGATGATTCACTGAATCTGACAGTATGGCAACCCGCCTCACTTTCTCGAGAAGCTCTCCCCTACCGACGGTCATCATCTTGTTGTTATCTATGTCGCTCGGAATTACAGCCTCATAGTCAGGATGCGGGTCCTTGATCAGCCTCGATATCAGCTCAGTGTCTGCGTTCTTCAGCCTGATGTGATCTTCCGTTATGGTTATTTCGACTGTCCCCCCCTTGAAACTCTTTGCGGCGAGAGAGAGTGCCTTCTCCTGAATGTTTGCTTCCTTCTTGAGAGGCTTTTCGACAAGCGACTTGTCCTCTATGCGGACGAGCCTGTGGCCGTCTGTCGAGTATATCCTTGCTCCCTTTCCGGAGAAGAGAAAGAGGACCCCGTTCATCGATCTGCGATGCTCATCCTTTGACACCGCAAAGATGGTGCGCTCTATCACGGTCCTCAGCATGTCAGCGGCTATCGTCGATGTTTCCGCTGTATCACCGATAGTCGGAAGTGTCGGGTACTCTTCTGCAGGAGAACATGCGAACTTGTATGAGCCGGACTTTGTCTTGAGCGTAAGCTTCAGGCTTTCGTCGACGTTTATTTCGATTTCCGAATCGTCGAGGTTCCTGACAATGTCGAAAAACTCCTTCGCGTTCACTGTGACTTTTCCATCGGTCGCATCAGTGACATCGGCTTGCGTCGACATAGATATTTCCAGGTCGGTCGCGGAAATGGTAATTCTCTTCTTGCTGGTCTCCAGTAAAAGATTCTCTATTGCTGGAATTGTGGTTCTAACAGGCACGACTCCGATTACGCGGCTGATTACATCCCGGAGTTCCCTGCTATTTGCTTTAAACCTCATTTCCGCCTCCATAGTTTGCAGAACATTTCTTGTTCGAGTTGCGTGATTTTAATTAAAAATTAGCATTTCTGGGGCTAACTTTCAATTTATTAGAAGATGCTCCCGATGAAGCCCCTGTGTTCAAAACTTCCTATTACTATAATAATAGAGATATATATTTAAAAAATAATAAGAGCAATAAAGAGTGTGGATATGTTGGTAAACTGAAAAGGTTTTTCTAAGTGAATTGTTTGCGGTCGATTACATGTGACGGCTGGCCTCGACTTCTCAACGCCGGGTACTCGCTCTCCTGTTGAGAAGAACGTATATGTCAACATTCAACCACTTGATCTACGTTTTGTGTGGATAATAAATTAGTTCTCAACACGAACGGACAGGTTTTCCACCTTGATCTAAACAAGTTACTCACATGCCGATCATTTCAATTTTCTTCCTTATCCTTTCGTACTTCTCCCTGAACCTCGTATCGTTAGCGAGCTGCTCCGCGATTATTTGACATGCGTATATGACAGTGGAATGGTCTCTCCCTCCGAAGTGGCTCCCGATAGTCTTCAGAGGGAGTTGAGTAAGCTCCTTCGTCAGGTACATCGCGGTCTGGCGTGCTATGACGATTTCCTGTTTCCTGGTCTTGCCGCGGAGCTGTTCCTCCGTGACGTCGAAAATATCGGCAACGATCTTCTGGATATCCTCGACAGTTACAGCGGTCTTCCTGCTCACGGCCAGGCTTCGCACGACCTCCTTCGCGAGGTCGACAGATATGTCTCTGTTGTTCAGGGACGCCTTTGCCAGTATGCTTATCAGGCTTCCCTCCAGTTCGCGGATGTTTGAAGTCACGTTAGCGGCCACGTATTCGATTACATCGTCAGGCATGTGTATACCGTCGTCCTCGCTCTTCTTTCTCAGGATTGCAATGCGAGTCTCGAGGTCTGGTGGTTGAACATCCACCGTGAGTCCCCATGTAAATCGGCTAACCAACCTGTCGTCCACCCCCTTCAGCTCCTTTGGGGGACGATCCGACGATAGGATTATCTGTTTGCCTGACTGGTGGAGCGCGTTGAAGGTATGGAAGAAATTATCCTGCGTCTTCTCCTTACCGGCAAAGAACTGTATGTCGTCGACGATGAGTATATCCATGCTGCGGTAGAAGTTCGAGAACTCGTTTGCCCTGTCCTTCTGAATCGCATCGACGAAGTCCACAGTGAAGCGCTCGCTTGAGACGTAAAGTACTCTGTCTGCTTTCCCTATCTGGCGGGCGTAGTTCCCTATGGCCTGTATGAGGTGTGTCTTTCCAAGACCGACCCCTCCGTAAACCACTAGAGGGTTGAACGATGTCCCGGCCGGATTGTTAGCCACGGCGTAGGCGGCTGCGCGGGCGAACTGGTTGCTGTCCCCCTTTATGAAATTTTCGAATGTGTACCTTGGGTTGAGGTTGCTCTCGAACGCAGGCTTGACGTTGAACCGCTGCTGTTGCGTCTGATGAGACTGCGGGTTCAGCTGTCCGGGCTGTACAGGCCTGTAAAATTGGGATTCGCTCTCACTGACGTCGTCGTCAGAAATCGTGTAGTCAACGCGGGCATTTTCGCCGATTATTGCACGAACCGACTCTGTCACCACGGTCGAATAGTGCTCTTCCAGCCAATCGTGAAAGAACTGGCTGGGTACTCGCAGTATAAGGCTCTCATTTTCCAGGCTTACTGGCACGACCGGTTCAAACCATGTTTTGTAACTCAGATTGTTTACCCGCCCGTGAATAATCTTCATGCATTCCTGCCAGACCCCTTTAGCTTCGGTAGCTGTTTCCATCAGCAGACTCCATTTGAGATATCAAATAATTCTCCACACGGTTGTTCTACTTATCAACATTAAGAACATGCCCATTATCTCACACTATACCTTTACTTATCAACCAGCGTAACGAATAATTAACATTACTGTGGAAAACTCAAAAGCGTAAAGTAAATATGCCCTATGCGAAAACAGGTTAATTTTTGGGGTTTTCCACAAGTTATCCACACCAGATCATCAAAACCATCAACGACGAATAATAACAAAGCAAATGTGGAAAAACAAGATGGCCGCCACCTGTTGAAAACCCCCTAAGTGGTTGATTTCTTGAGTTTTACGTGGAAAACGTGTGGTCTGTGTGGAAAAGTGCTGTTTGGGGTGAAAACCGCGAAAAACGCTCATTTTAAGGTTGTTATTCGCACTTTGTGGAAAAGTTGAACAATTTTGTGGAAAACAGATATCCCCGCGTAGGTTTGTTTGACGTGCCGTCAATCCGCGGACAGACGAATGATTTTCAGTCGGTTTTAAGGGGATACAACCTTGAATTTTGTTAGGCTTCAAGCTATCTTGTCAGGCAAAATTTAAATCTACAGGAGTTTCTGATGAAGAGGACATTTCAGCCTCACAACACGAGAAGGCGCAGAACACACGGCTTTCGTTCAAAGATGAAGAGCAAGACAGGGCGAAAGGTTTTAGCCCGGAGACGCGCGAAAGGGCGCTGGCGCCTTACTGTCAGCGACGAGAAGTAAGGTTTGAGTGCGGCTTGTCCCGTAGGGGAGATCCTGGTAAGCGCACACTCCCAAAGTCCGACATCATCAGGTCGTCTAGGGAGATCGGCGAGCTCCTCCGCAAGGGAAAGCGTTACACCGGAAATCACGTTTCCGTTTTCTACTTCTCGCACCCGCCGTCTGCAACACAGACAGAGCTGAGTGTAGCGTTCACCGTCTCGAGGAGGATCAGAAGAGCGGTGGACCGCAACAGGCTCAAGAGGCTTATGAGGGAAGCCTTCAGGTTGAACAGAGAGAGACTCCTTTCGGCGCTAGGCGGGAAGGAGACCTCATCGAGTATCGTTTTCAGCTGCAGTCACGGGACCCCCGCGACAACCATATCCCTGAAAGACATTGAAAAAGATTTCGAACAGTTTTTACGTCGAATCGGTAGCGATGTTGCCGGCTGAAGCCGCCGTCGCACTGATAAAAACGTACAAGAAATTTATCTCGCCACTTTTTCCGCCATCGTGCAGATACTATCCGAGTTGCTCGACGTATTCGATGGACGCGTTCCATCTTCATGGCTTCTTCAAAGGGCTGGCTCTCAGCGTTTGGAGAATCGTTCGATGCAACCCGTTCAGCGCTGGCGGATATGATCCGGTTCAGGATACGCATCCCTTCCGGAGAAGCAGAGGAAAATAGATGGGGAAGAAAGAAACAATAGGAATAATTCTCATTACGCTCGTGCTGTTCGTGTGGATGTATTTCAACACACCCAAACATCCTCCTCAGCCGCCGCATCCGAAGTCGGCGACGGAGCATTCGATCGATAGCACAGCAGCCCCGTCCGCATCAAAGGGCGGTGTCACTGAGCCAAAGTTGATGGGAAGGGAAGAAGCCGCTTCCTCGGTTGATACTTCCGCACTCAGGATTTACGGTAAAGTCTTCGCGCCGCTCGCCAGTGGAACCGAGAAGACCATCACAATTAAGACCAGTCTCTACAAGGCGGTCCTCACGACAGAAGGGGGCATGATTAAAGACTGGACGCTGACGAAGTATACCACGTGGCGCGGGCAGCCGGTAGAACTTGTCAACTACAAACACAAAGGGGACTACAGCCTTCTCTTCCAGTCAATGGACGGAAAGCTGATCGACACAAAGAATCTGTTCTTCACCACCTCCGTTCCAGGCGGAAGCGTAATCGATCTGAAGAACGGCCAGACTTATACTCTTTCGTTCGCATTGAACGTTGATCCCAAAGACTCATCATACATAGCGCGCGAGTTCACGTTCAAAGGAGGAAGATACGATTTCGATTCCCGTGTCGTGATGAGAAACATGCAGGGCTACATCGCGAACTATGAGTACCAAGTGACGTGGGAACACGGCCTTAACTACACTGAAGAGAACAGCGTTGACGAATCAAGTTCCTCGACCGCCTACGCCTACAGTGGAGGCGAAACAATATCGCTCGAGGCATCGAAGAGCGGCGAGTCGGTCAAGCAGCAGGTGAGCGGCAACACGAACTGGGTGGCGCAGACCACGAAGTATTTCACGGCGGCGATCGTTCCACTCGGAAAGCCGGCGGACGGCGCCTATCTTCACGGAATCGATAAGCCCCTTCCGAACAACGGTCAGGAAAGGGAATACTATACCGCCCTTGAGATGCGATATGAGGGGCAGCCCACACAGATCGACTCATTCATGGTATACGTTGGCCCGATGGATTATAACATCCTCAAATCGTACCACATAGGTCTGGAGGATATCGTTGGACTCGGCTGGAAGTGGGTTATCAGGCCAATCGCGGAATATGTCATGCTTCCGGCATTCGAGTTCATACACTCCTTCATTCCTAACTACGGGCTCGTTATCGTCATCTTCTCGATCATTCTGAAGCTCCTCCTGAACCCACTCACCGTATCAAGTATGAAGTCGATGAGGAAGATGCAGGCTCTGCAGCCGATGATGGAGGAGATAAAGGAGAAGTACAAGGAAGATCAGCAGAAGATGAATCAAGCCATCATGAACTTGTACAAGGAATACAAGATAAACCCTATGGGCGGCTGCCTTCCGATGTTCCTTCAACTCCCGATACTGTATGCGCTTTGGGCGATATTCAGGAGCAATATCGTGCTTCGACAATCAGATTTCATCTGGTGGATAAAGGACCTGTCGATCCCCGACACGATACTGCGTCTCCCGTTCACAATTCCCATCGTAGGGATGAACCAGGTGAGCGGTTTGGCTCTTCTGATGGCTATCACCATGTTCATCCAGCAGAAGATGAGTGTCAAAGACCCGCGCCAGCAGTTCATGATATACTTCATGCCTGTCATGTTCTGGGTCCTCTTCAATAATTTCCCGGCCGGTCTCAACCTGTACTACTTTGTCTTCAATCTTCTTTCGATTGGGCAGCAGTATTTCCTGAACAAGAAGCCAATGGAGGAAATGCTCGTCAAGGCTACAGATAAGAAAAAGTCACAGAAGCCGCAGAGACCTTCTAGACCCGTGATGGGGAACAGGTCGATGAGAAGGAGTTAATAGCTGAAGGTCTGTTGACAGAAAACCTGGACGATAACGCGATGGTGTTGAGATGGAAGATCTAAGTTACCCGATTGGGCGGTTCAAGCCCGAGGTTCCGCTGACTCAGGAGAAGATAGACGAGTGCATACGCGACATCGAGGGCGCTCCGGCCGCGTTGGCGAGGGGAGTGGATGGCCTATCGGATTCACAGCTCGATACACCGTACCGGCCAGGCGGCTGGACTGTTAGGCAGGTTGCACATCACCTTTGCGACAGCCACATGAACGCTTTCATGCGCTTCAAACTGGCGCTGACCGAAGAGGAACCTACGATAAAGCCGTACAGTCAGGCTTTGTTCGCTGAACTCCCGGATGCGAAGGCCGCTCCTGTGAGTGTTTCTCTCACACTCCTCGAGGGATTACATGGCAGGTGGGCGACACTTCTGAAAAGCATGAAGCCGGATGACTTCATGAAAACTTACAGGCATCCTGAATCTGGGGTACAGTCACTCGCTAACGTCCTTCAGCTTTATGCGTGGCACGGGAGGCACCATGTCGCGCAAATCACTTCTCTCAGAAGCAGGATGGGCTGGTAGCCCACCCTGTTTCCAAGCCAGTAATTTTCCCTATCACTTCTCAGTAAGTCCGCGGTCCTTAAGGAGAGCCTTCACGTCAGGGTTTCTCCCCCTGAACGCGCGGTACATTGCGCCGACATCTTCCGAACCCCCGCGCGAAAGAATCATCTTCTCGAAGCGTTCCCCGTTTGCGCGGGTCAGCCCGCCATGTTCGGTGAACCACTCGAACGCGTCGTCGTCCAGAACCTCGGCCCACATATAGGAGTAGTAACCCGCGGAGTATCCGCCGTCCCAGATGTGGGCGAAATAGGTGGAGCGGTATCGCGGCGGAATGAGGTTCATGTAAACGTGGTAATGCTTTAGCGCGGCCGTTTCAAAAGAGTCGACATTTGCCACCGTCTTGCCGGCGGGAAGTGTGTGCCACGCCATGTCGAGGAGGGAAGCTTCGATGTACTCGAGAGTGGCATAACCCTGATTGAACGTCTGCGCCTTCTTTATTTTCTCGACGAGTTCGCGGGGCATCGGTTTGCCTGTCCTGTAATTCAACGCGTAGTGTGCGAGGACCTCCGGGTATAACGCCCAGTGCTCATTGAACTGTGATGGAAACTCCACGAAATCTCTCGGCACATTCGTCCCAGCCAGTCTCGGATATTCGACCGTTGTAAGCATGGAGTGAAGGGCGTGGCCGAATTCGTGGAACATGGTGGTTACATCGTCGTACGAGAGCAAAGCCGGCTCGCCTGGGGCTGGCTTCGTGAAGTTGGCGACGTTGTAAACTACGGGGTGGCTGTGCATCAGCCCGGAGCCGTCTACGAACGTGTCTTCCCAGGCTCCGCCAGCCTTGTTGTCACGCTTGAAGTAATCGCAGTACCAGAGCGCGAGCGACTTTCCGTTGGCGTCTAATACCTCGAACACGCGGACATCAGGCTGGTAAACGGGTATGTCCTTCCGCTCCTTGAATGTCAGGCCGTATAGTTTGTTCGCCGCAAAGAAGACCCCATCCTCGAGGACCCGGTTCAGCTCGAAGTACGGCCTGGTCTGCGATTCATCGAGGTCGTACTCTGCCTTCCGTACTTTCTCGGCGTAGTATTGCCAGTCCCAGGGCTCCAGTCTGAATCCGCCCTTTTCCTTGTCTACCAGAGACTGCATCTTGGCAGCCTCGTTGTGAGCCTTTGCCATGACCGCCGGTACCATGTCTGTCAGAAGCTTTATTGCGGCAGCGGGAGTCTTGGCCATCTGGTCTTCTAGCGAGTAGTCGGCGTAGTTCTGGAAACCAAGAAGTCTGGCCTTCTCAGCACGGACCTCGGCGAGTTGGCTGATCACTTGGCGCGTGTCGTTGCTGTCGCCGTGCTCCGCCCGGAGGATTGAAGCGTTGAATAGTTTTTCCCTTACCGACCTGTTCGCCAGGGAAACCTGGGCTGGTTGTTGCGTGGTGTTCTGGAGTGGCAGAACCCATTTTCCCGTCAGTCCGCGTTCACGGGCAGCCTGAGCGGCGGCAGCAACTTCTGCATCGCTCAGCCCCGCGAGTTCGTCCCTGTTGTCTATCACCAGGGCCCCAGCCTTCGTTGCGGCGAGGAGCCTGTTCTGAAAATCAGTTTCGAGCTTCGATTCTTCCTGGTTGAGCGCGCGTAGCTTCTCCTTGTCGGGATCCGTCAGAAGCGCTCCCGCCCTTACGAAGTCGATGTAATATCTCTTAACCAGAAATTTCTGGACGCTGTTGAGCTTTAGTTTGTCGAGGTGGTCATAGATCGTTTTGACCCGCTTGAAGAGTTGGCTGTTGAGGTAGATCGCGTCGGAGTGCGCTGCAAGCCTTGGCGCCTCCGCTGTGAGGACGCTCTGAAGCGTGTCGTCTGTGTTTGCCTGTACGATGGCGAAAAAAACCTTCGACACGCGCGTGAGGAGTTCGCCTGACCGTTCCATCGCGATTATGGTGTTTTCAAACGTCGGCGGGGCAGTGTTATCGGCGATCGAGTTTATCTCGGCGAGCTGCTGGCGCATCCCTTCCTCAAGCGCGGGTTGATAGTCTGAATCGTGAATCCTGTCGAACGGTGGAGCCTGGTACAGAAGGCGACTCGGCGTCGCAAATGGATTGGAGTTCGTGAAACTATTTGCGCTTGCTCCCGACTGCCGAGGCTCGCCGTGCAGGCCCGCACCGGCCAGGAAAAGCATGAAGATAGAGACGGTGAAAATGCGTGATTGGACTTTTGTCATAGATTCTCCAGTTTTTTGGTCCCAACGTCCGCAGTTTTCTCCTGTCGGACTTTGTCTGATTGCGCTGAAATATTCGCGGGTGTCGGTAAAACTAATTCGTGCAGGCATGACGTTCAAGATGGGTGAGGTGTTTGAATATGGACTCCGCGTTTTTTACATTGCCCGAGCAAGGCGGGCTGCCTTCAAGTTTAGATCGGGAAATTCCGGACCGCGGTCAATCATATCCGGTGTGCGTGCATCGATTGAGCGATGAACGTCAAAAGGAGGACAATCTTGAAACACGTCTTCTCAGCTCTGATCATTTCGACACTCATTCTCTCTTCGTGCGGCGACAACCCAGTCGCACCCGTCAAGTTCGGAGGCGGAGACGACTACGATGTGTATCATGCGATATTTGTGGAAGCGCACTTCGATTCATCCACTGTTCCACTTTTGCTCGCTGACTCCACTTCGACTACCGTGACGGGTGAGGGAATCGACACCATTCGAATCGCGCGATTCAAAGCACACCTACCCGGAATCCTGGATGAGACCCTGAGTGATCTTATTTCCGCAAACAGAGTAAGAGAGCGGCTGTATTATATCCGCCAGATTCCGGCTCTGGTTCTTAGGGGAGATTATGTTGGCGCATCCGGCGACAATGCTGTCTGGATCAGTGTCTCCAGAGTCGGCTACGATCAACTGAAGAGTCAGGCGGCGGTGGAACTTGGGGCTATCCCAGGACCGGAGGCTGGTTCGGGGACATTGTATTTTCTGATCAGGGAGAACGGCGAGTGGAAAGTGAAGGGGAAGTGCCTGACCTGGGTTTCCTGACCGGCACGGCGAGAACATCCCAATACGCAGGATCTGTGGTGAGGCCTGTTATTGCGCGCGCACCGGCTCGCACGATTCGCTTCGATGGTTTGGGATATTGTGACTCTTCATACTCATAGACACCCAACAAAACTAATGGGAGGACGAAATGCGAAAATCGCTTTCTCGATTTCTCAAGACTTTTCTCCTTATCGTCGTGACTTCGCCCCTCCTGACATCGCAATCTGTTTCTGGTCAGGGGATTAAGGAAGGGAGCTCCGGTTGGAGGCACATCAGGTACGCTATCTTCTTCACCTCTTACGACGTTCAACACCTTCTTGCGACGCCCGACGCTTTTAAGAAGACGATGGAATATTTCGCGCCCGTGAAACCGTCGAAGGTCTACATCGATGGTGTCAGACGCGATGGGAGCGTGGATGTCCCTCTTCTCAGAGAGATATCCGCCAGGTTTAGGGCGATGGGCATCGATGCTGAAGGAGGTATGGTCCCGACCACGCTTCGCGGAGGACCATCGGTCTACAACAATCAGGACGATCTCGATCAGCTCAAAAGACGCATGCAGGGTCTCGCTCAGGTTTTCGATCAGATAATCATAGACGATTGGCTTTTCACGAACGGGACCGACCCGAAGAGTGTGAACGACCGCGGAGGCATGACATGGGGAGAGTACCGGACGAAGCTCCTCCTTGAACAATCGAAGAAATATATAATCGATGCGGCAAAGGAGGTAAACCCCAAGGTTCAGGTAATCATAAAATTCCCGAACTGGTACGAAGGGTTCGCCGAAAATGGGTACGATGTCTACAACGAGGTTCGTCAGTTCGACAGGATGGCGGTCGGGATAGAGACCAGAGTGCCGGAGACACAGCACCAGCACATTCCTATTTACAGCGGGTACGTTCTCCAGAAGTGGGAGTCGAGCGTCGATCCTGCCAAATGGGTCGGTTCCTGGTTGGACAACTATGGAATGCCGGGCCAGTCAAACGACTACCGAGCCCAAGTGTGGCAGGCTGTCCTCGCGCGGTCGCCCGAGATCATCCTTTGGTGCGCGGGTCAACTCTGGCCGACCAATCCATCGGGCGATGTGTATCCTGATTTCGTGGAACAGCTCCCGCAATTCGACCGTGTCTCCGGCTTGCTGAAAGGGGAATCGCGCGGAGTGCCGATTTATCTCCCGTTCGGGTCGACAGGAGAGTACAACATATTCGGATACCTCGGCATGGCCGGAATTCCGCTCGAGCCCGTGGCGACATTTCCAAAGGAAGGCCAGAACGCCATATTCTGCCTAAACTCCATGAAAGATCCGGAACTTGCAAATGAACTTCTCGGAAGGCTGAGAGACGGGAAAGACATCTTCATCACTTACCGGCTCTGGAGGAAACTTGCCGATGAAGGCTCTGAGTTTAGGAATATACTGAGTCTCCTTCCATACAGCGGGGAGGTAACCGGATCAACGTTTGGCCTTCTCCAGGGTTATAGGGAGACAACAATTAAGGCGGACAGGTCGTTCACGTTTCCTGGTGTGGAGGCGACGACTTGGCCCGAGACTCGCGATGTAACTCTCTCACGAGAAGACTACGACTTCTCGGTACTGATGAGAATACCATATCTTAATGGTACGGTTTACGTACTCAACATGCCGAGCAACAGCTACGATCTACTCGAACTTCCACCGGATGTCCTCAACGCCATTAGGATGCCCTTCGCCCGCGAGCTCGGCGTCCAGCTCGCCGGGCCGGGACACGTCGGCATGTATTTGTTCGGGGCTAAACAGTATGTGCTGTACAACATGAGCGACAAGAGCGCTGATGTATCTTTGAAGTTCGGGGAGGCTTTATCAGCGGAAGGTTGGGCGGAACTTGTTCGCGGCGAAAGGGTGGACGTAAACGTTGATTCGAGCCTCGCGCGCTTCCAAGACTTTCGCGGGCCTGTGTTTACAAACGCATCACTTGTACTTCAGCCGTTTGAGATTGCTATCGTGCAGGCTCCTTGAGGAGCGTACGATCGTTTCTGTCTGAGGCGGCTTATCTGGCCGCCTTTCTATTTTTTGGCCGTCCCTGATATGGAGAGGAATGTCCGCCCGGAACAAAAGCCATCTGTGCTATGTTGGTATTTGAAATTCTCAGGAGGAGATGAAGCTAAACATAATCTTACCGACTCTTATTATGCTGATCTCGGTCAACGCATTTGGACAGGACAACTATGAGATACAGGTATATCCGTCAGAGACAGTTAGCCCTGGCATCACCATGGTGGAACTCCATAGCAACTATACGCCCAGGGGGATGACTTTCGGAGATGGCGTTCGGCCATCCCAGGATGCTCTTCACGAGACTCTCGAGGTTACACACGGCTTCAATCCATGGTTTGAATTGGGATTCTACATGTTCACCAATGTTCATTCGGGCTACGGCTGGGAATGGGTCGGGGATCACATTCGTCCGCGGGTTCGCGTTCCGGAATCGTGGGACTGGCCTGTCGGCGTCAGCCTCTCTGCTGAGGTCGGATACCAGCGACCTGAATACTCGGCAGACACGTGGACGCTTGAACTCAGGCCCATAATCGACAGGGACTTCAGTTGGGTTTATCTGGCCATCAACCCGACATTTGGACTTTCTTTCAAGGGGGAGAATCAGAAAAAGGGTTTTGATTTTGAACCGAATCTCAAAGTAGCCTTTCACCTTACAAATCAAATCGATCTCGGTGCGGAATATTACGGCACGACCGGACCCGCGTTCAGCCCCGACCCGATTCAGGATCAATCGCACTCCATATTCGCGGCAGTAGACTTAAATGTTTCGCCAGAATGGGAGTTCAACTTCGGAACGGGATGGGGGCTCACGCGTTCCACCGACGGAATTGTCGTCAAGATGATACTTGGCCGCAGGTTTGGCGGGTGACCAATTACGCCCATCTTCCGCGGCCGGGAAAATTGAACCCACATATCATGGTACTTCGAAAGGTATATAGTGAACGAAACAGAAGGAGGAAAGCATGAATGAAGCGATACCGGTCTCAGCTGTGGCAGCCGATTTGCCGAGCATCAGGTTGCGAAATTTAATATGGTCGCTCCTGGCGATTGTGTTGACAATCGTTGTCATCGTCGCTCGTGATTTCAGGCTGATAAATTTCATCCACGTGCTTGCCGGCCTTCTCTGGACCGGTACAGATTTGTTCATGGGATTCGTGATGGGGCCAATTATGCGACGGCTCGATCTGCATTCGAGACGAAATATAATTCTGAGATTGATGCCGAAGATGGTCTTTTATATGCCGACGCTTGCCATCATAACTCCGACGGCAGGATTTTACCTCGCGTCCATGATGGGATATCTCAATGCCGGCTACCCTCAGTATTGGTGGATGATCGCGGTTTACTTTATACTTTCCGTTCTGACGCTTCAGGGGCTTGGGATTTTGCTGCCGACAAACCTCAGAGTCTATTTCGAAATGAGAAAGGAGAGACCGGACGGAGAGAAGATTCAGCGGCTGATGAAGAGTTATTTTAAGACAGTGGCGATACAGGGGGCGATGCAGATCGGAATTATCTTTGTCATGTCCCACCTTGCGACGGGAATTTGAGGGCCTAACACGGTGCCCAGATCATGTGCCTGTAACGGTGGGCTGGAGCGTAGGTCGTGGGGTAGCAAAGAGTTAGATGTGCGGTCCGACTGCGTTGGCCGGGCCATCAAATTGCTTTTCACTCCAGACGCGGGTAATTTACCCAAGTCGGCGGGATGACCGACAGGCCGCGTTCAGGCGGTCGCTCCGGATAACGTGTTGTTCCACAGATCTCGGGAGGGCATGCGATGGAAAAAATCAAAGTGGAAAACTCAAGCTTCGGAATAATCTGGGTGATTGGTTGGCTCTTCACCATCGGCTTTCTGAAGCTTATGTTCTGGCAGGGGGTGCTCGCGATAGTGATATGGCCTTATTACATCGGCGCGGCGCTGAGTCACCTGCTGAAGGCGTCATAGCGTTCTGCGGATTTTTTTGCGCGGCCTTCCATTGACCAATTCAAAGCCGAACGAGAAGTATGTCCGATTCTTTAAGATCGATAATCGTCGTGATGGTAATGATTCTTTCAGCGTGGCCCGTGGCTGGTCAGGTATCATCAGGGCACACGAATATTGTCGTCCATCTGACAAATCTGAGAAACAACAACGGCGACGCCGCGGTGGCTCTCTACAATTCTGCCGACGGCTTCCCCGATGATTCCACAAAAGTTTTTATGTCTGGGATCGGTGATATAGAAGCCTCGGAATCATTTGTGGCCTTCAGACACGTTCCCTACGGTTTGTATGCAATTGCGGTGCTCCACGACGAGAACAGGAACGGAAGGATGGACAAAGGACTCTTCGGCATACCGAAGGAAGGTTACGGCTTCTCGAACAATGCCCGAGGTTTCATGGGGGCTCCGGATTTTGAAGCCGCGAAATTCTACGTTGGACAAGACTCCGTCGTAGTCTTGATCAGGATTCGGTATTGAATTGCGGGTACAGAAGGCGGACGATTTCTGCTCCGGCCGCAGATCCGATTTACTCCAGTGTCGCCGTAAGTCACGCGGGCGACAGACCATTGCCGATTCTCACGACCTCACTGACGAGAACATCGAAGTCTTTCTTTCGGCTTCTGTGGTTTGTGTTTGCTACTCGTATCGCGTAACGGCCATGGAGTATCGTCGATGATGGAGAGGCCGTTCCCGACTCCTGCAAAGTCATGACGATTTCCTTGTTCAGCTGATCGAGTTGACCTTCTGTCACTCCGTCACGTCTGTATCGGAAGCACACCACGTTCAATCTGACAGGAGCCAAGAGTTCCAGGTGCTTGTCGTTCGAGATGAGCTCGGCGAGGTGGAATGCCTGCAAAATGTTCTGCCTTATCGCAGCGGTGTATTTCTCAATACCATGTTCCTTGAGGGACATCCAGACTTTCAACGCCTTGAACCCGCGCGACAGCTCGAGTCCGTAGTTCCCCATGGGGTCGGGCCCGGCGGCGAGCCCACGCTCATGATTCATGAGATAGTCGGTCTCTATCGCAAAGGCATTCCTGTGAGCCTCGGCGTTTCGGATTAGGACGCACCCCACCTCGAACGGCATGTACATCCACTTGTGAAGATCGAAAGCGACGCTGTCCGCCGATTCAATTGCCCTCAGCGTCTCGGAATATTCCGGAGCCAGTTTAGCCAGGGCGCCGAATGCGCCATCAACATGAAACCACAGATTGTATCTTCGTGCAATTGAAAGGAGCTGGTCGAGCGGGTCGATGGCTCCGGTGTTGACCGTCCCCGCGTTGCCGACGACGCAGAAAGGCGTGTTGCCAGCAGCCAGGTCCGATTCAATTGCCGAGACCAGCTTAGCGGTATCAATCTGATAATTGTCGTCCACCGCTATGCTTCTAACGGAATCGGATCCTATGCCTATCACCTCAGCGGCCTTGACGACGCAGCTGTGTGTTTCGGTCGAACAGTAGAGCGTCATACTTCCGTTGGCTGCAGACACCCCTTTCCTGCGAATGTCCGTTCCGGTCTGCTGATTTCTCGCCGCGGTAAGGGCCGTGATGTTGGCCATCGAACCGCCGCTCACTAAGATTCCTGATGAGCTCTTCGGGTATCCCATCATTTCTTTGCACCAGTTCAGGACCTGCTGCTCGACGTACATAGCAGCGTGTTCGCCGATGGCGGTGTTGGGGTTCATCGAGGCCGCGAGGAATTCGGCGAGCGCCCCGAGAGGCGTCCCGGTTCCCTGCACCCACGCCCAGAAGCGCGGATGTATGTTCCCGCTGGGGTAGGGAAGAATGTGTCTTTTGAATTCTTCATATATCTCAAGTGGGTCCTGCGGTGTCATCGGCGCCGGCCGATCCAGGAATTCCTTAGTCTCGGCCGGAATCTTCCGCCACGAAGGCTCGTCCCGAATGTTCTGGAGATGGTCCATCATGTCGTCGATCATCTTGTGGCCTAGCTCGCGCAGGTCGTTCCAGTTGGAAGGATCAAGAGATGTTTCGCGCTCTTCGCGCATTTCATTGTTTTGCATCGAGTTTTTCGGCTAAATCGTGTTCCATTTGTTGTAAGCTATTCCGGACAAGGGGGCAATCTTCCCTAAGACTCCATTTTCCTTGCATGGCGCTTGATATTCGACGCGCTTGAAAGGAGGGGCGTAGGCACATGAGCCGCTTCGTCGGCCGTATCCGGCGAATCTCCGGGTTGGAATTGCTCTACGTCTTCCTCATCTCAGCCATCTTCGCCGCGACCATCCTCGCGTTGTAGTCTTCGAGTCTCTCCAGTTCTTTGATGATGCTGGCGAAGTCCTCATCGCTCCGATTCTGGCTCATCTTGTACGCGGCTTCGACTTTTTCTATTTCGATCTCAAATCCGACTATCCCGCTGATCTGCTTCTCAATCTCGCTCTTCAGAACTTCGGCTGACAGCGGATGGGACGAGACGCGCTCGTGAAGGTTCGTCATTTCTACCAGAGATTTCTTCAGCCTATCCCCATCCACGATGCGCAGGATTCCATAGACGTGGACACTCATGTAATTCCATGTCGGAACGTTGGGATGGTTGTACCATGAAGAGGACACGTAGTGCTGGATGGGAGAGAGGAACACTGACAGCACCCGCGGATTAGACGCGAACGATCTCCAGTGGGGGTTTGCCTTTGCGACGTGTCCGGTCAGAACCGCCGGACCATTGGGGGATTCCTCCAGTTCCAAAGCGACGTGCGTTGCCACCGGATATTCGTCACCCCCGCTTATGATTGTCGCCAGCGGATTCTCCCTGATGAAACGGGAAATCTCAGGCCAGTCATCTATAGAGAAGAACTTCGGTACGTACATAAAACATGCACCAATCATTGTGAAAGATTGTTTTCATTCTCAGATAAGTTAGTCAATAACGAAGCTTGCTTTCAAATGCTCCGCGCCTCATCAGATTCTTGGAATACACTTTAGCGCTCTCTATCTTAGGGCATGTCAGGTGCGAGGGGTATATGGGGCCGCGTTCATCACGCGACGTTGAACCGGGCGATTCAGCTAGATAGTGGTACATCGTTCTCGGTGCGTTTGGCGAAGTGCGTCGCACTGCTTCTCCTAAGTGTCGTTCCGTTTGCTGGTGTCTTCGGAATCACCCCGAACCATCATATCGAATCACTCACCGTCAACGAAGGGCTTTCTCAAAATTCTGTCTATGCAATCTATCAGGATCGTCAGGGCTTCATGTGGTTCGGGACGGCGGACGGGCTCAACAAGTTCGACGGATACGAGTTCACCACCTACAGAGACTATCCCGACTCGAACACGTCTCTGCTCGGAGGTTCCATTCGCGCGATCAGCCAGGACGTGGACGGCAACGTCTGGGTCGGAACCGACAGGGGGCTGAGCCGACTGAACCTGGCCGGCACTGAATTCAGGAACTACCAGTGGTTTGTAAAGGAACCATTCCAGACAGAGGCGGTTTCAGTGTGGGGGATCGCCTTCGACTCCCGGGGGAATATCTGGCTGGCTACAAATTTCGGTCTCCGCAATCTCGATGTGAAAACCGGCAGGCTTGACGACCCTGTGGGTTTGAAACATGCGCACCTGGGCAAACCCTCCGCGTTCGTCCAGGTAGACAAAGCTGGAATGGTGTGGTACGCCGATGAAGACGGGATCAACCGCTATGATCCGGCGACTCGTAAACTTGAAACCCCTTTTGGCAGAATGAACCGGCTGCTCCCACCCCACGATAGATTCCTTAAGCTTCTTCCCGATGGGCGATTGGTCTTCGAGGAGAGCGAAGGTGTTATTGGGGTTTACGATCCATCCCGCGGAGGATTGATTAAGTATGTCGTGTCGGCCGGAAGGGAACCCCGCACGAGGAACCCGGTCGGAGCGGCGTGCGAGTTGAGCGACGGTGAGATTCTGATAGGCGCAGGTTACGAAGGATTGCGTGTCCTCGATGTCCATTCCGGATTGATCAGAAAATTCGAGGCATCCGGATTTGAATTTACAGATGTGCCATTGAGCGATATCAGGGCGCTTTTTAGAGACCGTTCCGGTTGCGTCTGGATCGGCACAGACGGCGGCGGGATAATGTGGTGGAGTCCGTATCGCGACAAGTTTCCACGCGCGCTCCTGGCGGGGGGCAACAACAGCGGCACCGCCGGCAATTTCGTGAAGGCTATTTTTCAGGATGCGCGGAAAGATTTGTGGATAGCCACAATTCCTGGCGGACTGAGTAAACTGGATCCCGGCAGCGGGACATGGAAGAGAGTCAGAACGAGCTCCGGCGACATCGAATCAAACGAAAAAGTCTTCTGTATGAGAGATGACCCCGGCGGCAATATCTGGGTCGGAACCCAGAATGGCGTAAAGATCCTGGACGAGCCGGGAGACATACCGAACATGACGCTGCTCAGAGGAAAAACGATAAACACAATATGCATGGACTCTCATGGTACGATGTGGCTCGGCACCAACTCGGGACTTTTCCGGGCCGCAGTCGACGCGGGGCGCGTGACACTGTCGCGAGTGCTGAGCGTCAACATTGATGTCTTTTCGATCCTTGAGGGAAGTGACGGGACCATGTGGATCGGGTCGTATCTCGGCTTCGTCAAGCACCTTGACGCACGCGGTTCGGTGATATCCGACTACAGCGACGGCGCCCAGGGCACTTTCTCTCGCTCGAACAATATCGTCAGATCGATTTGCGAGGAGCCGAAAGGAGTCCTCTGGCTCGCGACTGAAAACGGCCTGGTGCGGCTTGATGAGAAGAGTGGCAGGAGGGCGGCTATCACCGCGGAAGACGGTTTGCCGAGCAACTTCATCTACGGCGTGCTATCGGATGCTGCCGGCAACCTGTGGCTCAGCACAAACAGGGGGCTTTGCAGGTTCTCCCCATCAACCGGAAAGTCACGCAACTATGACGTGGACGACGGTTTGCAGTCGAACGAGTTCAACACGGGGGCGTATTTCAAGAGCGATGATGGCACGATGTACTTCGGTGGTGTCAACGGGCTCAACAGCTTTAAGCCGGCGGACATCACAGATAATCCCATCACCCCACGAGTAGTGATAACCGAATTCACATTGCAGGAAAACCATATAAGCGTTCTTTCATCAGTAAGAGCCCCATACAACAAGAACACTATCTCATTCGAGATGGCAGCGCTGGAATACACCAATCCCTCGAAGAATCAGTACGCGTACAGGCTCGACGGATTCGATACCGGATGGAATTATTCGGGGACGGTCAGGTTTGCCCGATATACGAATCTTCCACCGGGGAAATATGTCCTTCGCGTGAAGGCTTCGAACAGCGATGGTGTGTGGAACGAATCAGGGATCGCCGTCCCGGTTGAGATTGTACCTCCTTTCTGGATGACTTGGGAATTCAGGGAGATGGCATCGGTCTTGTCGGTTGTCGCGCTCGTGGGGAGCATAAGGTACGTCAGCCTCAGAAAAATAAGGAAGCAGCTGGAGCGGGTACATCGCGAGCAGGCGCTGGAACGGGAGCGGAGCAGGATATCAAGGGACTTGCACGACGATGTCGGCTCAATTCTTACTAAGATTCTGTTCCTCAGCTCCGGCACAGGCGGAATTTCCGAAGGGATGTCGGAACCGATCCGGCGCATATCCAGGACCGCCGAAGAGGCCGTCCGTAAGATGGATGAGATAGTTTGGGCTGTGAATCCTCGGAACGACAACCTGAGGAATCTCTGGGCATACATCACCGAGTACGCACAGGAGCTTTTCGACGCAAGCTCGATAGCCGCGCGATTCGATTTTCCGCCAGCGATTCCGGAGATCGAACTCGATTCCGAATTGCGGCATGAGATATTTCTCGTGGTCAAGGAGAGTCTTTCAAACGTCCTGAAGCACTCGCGGGCAACCACGGTCAACATAGGACTCGAAGCGGTGGACGACCGGATCAGGATTATTGTAGCGGATGATGGGACAGGAATACAGGCGACCGGAGAAGATTCGCTCGGCAACGGCCTGCGGAACATGCGCGAGCGCGCCGAAAGGATCGGCGGGATTCTTACAATCAGCCGGGCGGGCGAAACAGGGACAAGGGTCTCGGTCGAGTTCAACGCCGCTGGTCCACGAAGAGTTTAACATCTTCATGTTATTGACAAAGCGAAAACCCGAGGACACTTTCATTGAATGCCGATTAAAGTAGCCATAGTTGAAGACAACGAGGGGATAAGAGAGAGCCTTTCGCAAATGATAGATCAGGCGGACGGGTTCGAGTTCCTGGCGGCATATTCCAACCCGAGGAGGGCAGTCGCCGACCTATCCAGGGGAGGTGCGGACGTTATCATCATGGACATCAATCTCAGTTCAGCCGATCTAGACGGCATAGAATGCACGAGGAAGATCAAGCTGGCCAATCCGGGAGTGCAGATCCTTATGCTCACTGTCTATGAAGACAGCGAGAAGATATTCGAGTCGCTGAAGGCCGGCGCGAGCGGCTATCTCCTGAAACGGACAGCCCCGTCCAAACTCCTCGACGCGATAAACGATGTTCACGGAGGGGGCTCTCCGATGACAAGCCAGGTCGCCAGGATGGTCGTGGAGTCGTTCAAGAGTCCGGCCTCTTCCCAAAACGAGGACTTCGGACTGTCAAAGCGGGAAGGCGAAATTCTCGACTTGCTTTCGAAGGGGTACAGATACAAGGAAGCGGCGGAGGCTCTTTTCATCAGCCTGGACACTGTTAGGAGCCACGTCAGAAGCATTTACGAGAAGCTTCACGTCCGTTCGAGGACGGAAGCCGTCGTGAAGTTTCTCAAGAAATAGGCGAGCGGGAGATTCCCTCCGGCTTGCGTGGATTAAGAAGCCGGTGATTGGGGTAAGGGCGTGCCTTCCGCAATTTTGCCGTACCATGGTCGGTGTCCCGTCTCGACCCCGTATTTCGGATACCATCGGCCGCGGACACTTCCGACACCGGCCATTTCCTTAAATCACACAAAAATGCTATTGATGCGTTCACCTCCAAGGAGCAGTTTCTTCCGTTGGACGAGTCGAGCCTGACGCCGGATGGTGCACGAGATGATAGTCACCATGTTGTCATGGTGAAGATGAAATCGATCGATTCAGTCCTGGAAAAACAAAAATAATCGAGAGGGTGAAATGGGCAAGTTTAGAAGTGCTGCATTTGTCGTGTTAACAATTTTGATGGCTTCGGTTGTCAATAGTCTCCATGCTCAGAGCAACGATCTGCAGTCGACGCTTGGAAAACTGGCGACGTCCGCGGCGCAGGGATACGTAGCGCCGGTAGTTTCCGGTTTTGGAGCCGATCTCAATTCCGGATGGGTCCATCGGGCGCCGGGGGCCGTGCCATTTTCGTTCGACCTTGAAATCGGCGTCGTCGGGTCGGGAGCTTTCTTCTCGAGTCCTAACAAGAGCTTCGCCGTCAGTGCGCCGTATAATTTCGACTACAATTCCGCGGAGAAGATTCTCCCGACGACTTATACGGGGGCGTTCCGCGATTCCGTTATACAACAAATCATGAACATACCTTTCACAGTCAGCATATCCGGGCCGACGATCGTCGGGTCCAACAGTGACTCCGTGAGGGTGAGTTTCTCCGGCGGCACGGCCACGGTGAATTATCAGGGACACCAGCAGAGCGTTACCGTCAATCCGATAGACATAAATACGGGGGTTACTGGTTTTCTCCAGAACCTTCCGGCGCTTCCGATGGGAGCTCCACAGATAACACTTGGGACCGTGTACGGGACGTCTGTTGCGTTCAGGTTTCTGCCGAGCGTGACGCTTGACAGCAAACTGGGGAGCCTCAATTACTTCGGGTTCGGGCTACAGCATAATCCGGCGGTCTGGTTTGGCAGCGAGCTTCCTGTCGACCTGTCATTGTCTTTCTTCACCCAGACGCTCAAAGTCGGATCTATATTTAAGAGCACGGCGAACACTTACGGCATATTTGCCAGCAAGAGATTCGGCCCTGGCGCGTTGAACATAACTCCTTACCTGGGACTCTCGGTTGAGACATCCCAAATGACCGTAACCTACAATTTCGAGACGACCGGTCCCGCCGGAGAGACAATCACGACCCCGGTCTCGTTCGATCTCAAAGGGGAGAATTCGACAAGGCTGACGGCAGGTCTCTCGTTGAAGCTTGTCTTCATCGACATCAGCGCTGACTACTCATTCGCGAAATACAGCACGGCGAGCGTCGGAGTAGGCGTCATCATATAAGTGAGTTTTGCCGCGGCGCCCGTCGGGTGTATTTATGATGCGGGCGCCGCGAAACCAAGAATGCGGAAATTGTAAAGGACTAAGAAAAATGAAAATGAAAAAATTGCGGACAATCCTGGCTTTGTCAGTTGCCCTTATTGCGTCTCATCAGCAAATGGCGTTCTCCCAGATAACTATCGATGCCACGAACCTCACTAATTATCTCGGGGTGGGCACTTCCTGGATGAGCTATCAGAAAAATGATGGGGCCCAGGGAATAGGCATAGGAACCGCTTCAAGTTCGGTCGCACAGACCTGGACCATTCCTGCGATGGCTTTCACCGATTCCGGGAGGGCGGACAACATATCGCCGGCAAATTCCCCTTACTTGCCCGACTTTCCTTCGGCCGGCTATGCGCAGAGAATAAGGCAGAGCGTGGACAGCGTGGCCGTGGAAATGTACCAGTTCATCGGTTTTTCAAACGATACGATCTACGCGTTGGGCGGCGCCCAGCACATGTTCGGTACCGTGAATGGTCATCAGGTGGACACTACGCTTGTCCAGCACGTCACGAAAATACTCGATGTGCTGCCATGGCATCTAGGTTACAACAGAGTTTCGTCGCTCGATACAACTCAAGAGGCTGGCGGATATACCAAGATCGAAAAGATCACGACGGTCTGCGACGCTTTCGGCACGCTGAACCTGCCGATAGGATCATTCCAGGCGTTGAGGATGAAATCCACCGACCTGGACTATTATTACTACGGCTCGACGCTGTCGTATGTGGACACGAGTTATTACTACCAGTGGATGACGCGCGAGGGCCACAGGGCTGAGGTGGATGGAGTCCAAAAAGACGGGCAGTTCGTCGACGCGACTGCGATCAGCCTGACTTACGTTGTGAATACACCCACCGCTGTAAGGGATTCACACTCGCGGCCGGAGACTTTCGCCCTTGAGCAGAACTACCCGAACCCGTTCAACCCCTCCACGATGATCACATACGGAATACAGAGAACTTCCAATGTCACATTGAAGGTCTATGACATGCTCGGCAGGGAAGTGAGGACGCTCGTGAACGAGGTGAAGGAACCAGGGAGATATCAGGTACAGTTCGACGCCAAGGGGCTTCCGAGCGGAGTCTACTTCTACAGACTGGCCGCAGGGAACCAGCTTGAAACAAAGAAGCTGGTACTCACGAAGTAAAATGTTTTCGGCGTGGCCATCATCCCCGGATATCTTTGGGGTGATGGTCACGCTTCCATTTGTCAACGAAAAGTCGCGGCGCCGCAAGAGGCTTGCGGCTTCGATGCTCCCCCCTCCGGGGTCCTTCCCCGAATCACGCACGCCACCTTCCTATATCGAAAAATTGGACTTGAACTGTTAGATTTTACACATCTTTAGGCCAACAAGGTGAATCCGGAGTGCCGTCTCTTTCACTCCAGCATGACGTCGGAGGAAAGTGGTTGCGCAGGTTCAATTAGTGTGTTCTGTTTTCTAACAAAGCGGGAGCAGCGACAACGAAACGCTCTCGTGTAATGCTCCATTGGGGCGAGGTCAATTAGTATGATAAAAGGGATAATGCCGCCTGTCACGACGCCAATCGTCGGCGGAGAAGTGGCTTACGATAAACTCGCTGAAAACATAAGCGCCTGGAATCGGACCGGACTCAGCGGATACGTAGTAATGGGTTCCAACGGCGAGAGCGCGTTCCTGACGCGGGACGAAAAACTCAGGATCGTCGCAACCGTGAAAAAGAGTCTCGGCGCGGGTAGAATCCTTATCGCGGGGACTGGTTCCGATTCGATCAAGGAAACTGTTTCGCTGTCCAACGATGCGGCAGATATGGGAGCGGACTACGCGCTTGTGCTTACTCCGTCTTTTTACAAGAGCGAGATGAACGGCCCGGCCTTCGTCAGGTATTTCACCGAAGTGGCGGACCGCACAAAGATACCCGTCATTATATATAACGTCCCTAAGTTCACAGGCGTAGACATTCAGGCATCTTCCGTTTCACAGCTTGCCGGACACGAAAACATCGTCGGCCTGAAGAACAGTTCGGAGAACACGGCACAGACTGCCGAGACGGTGGCATCGGTGCCGGCTGACTTTTCAGTCCTGGTCGGGACGGCTTCGGTTCTATATCCGGGTCTTGCGGCGGGGGCGAAAGGCGGGATACTCGCTCTGGCCAATATCGCTCCGGATGAATGCGTAAGGCTTCAGGAACTCGTCTCACTCGGAAAGCACGACGAGGCCTCGGCGCTGCAGAAGAAACTCATACCCGTCAACAGGGCCGTCACATCGAGGTACGGAGTGCCCGGCCTGAAGGCCGCACTAGATATGTTAGGCTATTTCGGTGGTGAGCCGCGGAGTCCGCTTGCGCCGCTCGGTGACAAGGAGCGGCAAGATTTGAAGACGATTCTTAAGACCGCCGGATTTTTGGACTGACATGCTCTTCGGGAGGAACGATCGTCCATGCTTCCTGAATCGCACTAACGCAATCGTCGCCCAACCGGAGATTGAAAGCCGGTGAGTGGGGTCCGGGAACCGAGGGCGCTTAGATACACAAGGAGATTCACGTGAGTATTAAACCATTTCATCCGCCGGAGAGGATTCTTATGGGGCCGGGACCGTCGAACGTCCATCCGCGCGTGCTCGAAGCGATGGCGAGGCCCACGATCGGCCATCTCGATCCGGAATTCATAACGATGATGGATGAGCTCAAGGCGCTGCTCAGAGATACATTCATGACGAAGAACGAGTTGACCTTCCCGGTCTCGGGTCCCGGTTCGCTCGGCATGGAGGCGGCCGTCGCAAACATGGTGGAGCCAGGGATGAAGGTGGCGGTCTGTGTTAACGGCGCGTTCGGAGGGCGGATCCGCGAGATGGTGGAGCGTTACGGCGGCGTCCCGCTGGTGGTCGATGCACCGTGGGGACAGCCGATCGATCCGTCAAGTCTTGATGAGACGCTGTCTGACAACAAGGATGTGAAGGTTGTGGCGTTCGTGCACGCCGAGACCTCGACGGGAGTGAGGTCAGACGTCGAAGCGCTGGCGAGGGTAGCCAGAAAGCACGGCTGTCTCACGATCGCTGACACTGTAACCTCGCTCGGCGGGATACCAGTAAAGGTAGATGAATGGGATCTGGACGTCGTTTACTCGGGGAGCCAGAAGTGTCTATCCTCGCCGCCTGGACTCTCGCCGATAACATTCAGCGAGCGGGCGTTGAACACCGTCAGGACAAGAAAGACCAGGGTGCAGAGCTGGTTCCTGGATGTCAGCCTTGTGGTCAGCTACTGGAGTGGCGCGAAACGGACGTACCATCATACGGCACCGATAAATGCGCTGTACGGTTTGCACGAGGCGCTCCTCATGGTTCAGGAGGAGGGACTGGAGAATGCATGGGCGCGTCATCAAAGGAACGTGGAGCTCTTCAAGGAAGGGCTCGATAAGATAGGTTTGGAAACATTTGTGTCGGGCAAGGTGAGCCTGCCTGAGCTTGCGATAGTCAGGGTTCCCGTCGGGATTGACGAGGCCGCCGTCAGGGACCGCATGCTCAAGAAGTTCAACATTGAAATCGGTTCCGGTCTTGGACAGCTGGCCGGAAAAATCTGGCGGATAGGCCTGATGGGATATACCTCTAACGAAAAGAACGTTAAATTGTGTCTGAATGCTCTCGAAGACGCACTTCGAAGGAATTGAGAGTGCGAAACGGCTTGGAAAACACCGAGTTCAAAAATCGAAATCCTAAACTAAGTTCCAAAATCTAAATTCAAAACACGAATTCCTTGGAGCCCGTTCTTTCGTTTTTTTGATTTCGGATTTAGTATTTGAGTCACGTTTGATCATATAATCCAAACGAGGAGATAGTCAGAAATGCCAAACGCAAAATTTGAAATCCCGATGCCGCCGAACGAGCCGACGAAGACATACCTTCCCGGCTCACCGGAACGGGTGTCTCTGAAGGCAAAACTCGAGGAGATGCAGAAAAGGCAGATCGAGATCCCGCTGATAATCGGCGGTGAGGAGATCAAGACAGGAAAGGTGGCGAACTGCGTCCTGCCGCACGACCATAGGACAGTGATCGCGACGTACCACCAGGCGGGTGAGAAGGAAGTGAACATGGCGATACAAGCGGCGCTGGCCGCGCGTACGGCATGGGCGGCGCTCGACTGGGAAGAAAGGCTCTCGATATTCATGAAGGCTGCCGCGCTCCTCTCCGGGCCGTGGCGCGACACCATGAACGCGGCCACGATGCTCGGTCAGAGCAAGAATGTTTTCCAGGCGGAGATAGATTCGGCGGCGGAACTCACGGACTTCTTCCGTTTCAACGCCTACTACGCGATGCAGCTTTACGAAGAGCAGCCGCCGCATTCACCCATGGACGTCCGGAACAAGATGGAGTACAGGCCGCTTGAAGGATTTGTCTTTTCTGTGTCGCCGTTCAACTTCACGTCAATTGCGGGGAACCTTCCCACCGCGCCTGCGATGGTTGGCAACGTGGTACTCTCCAAGCCGGCGTCCAGCGCGGTCTATTCGGGGTACTACATCATGCAATTACTGAAGGAGGCGGGTGTACCGCCTGGAGTCATCAACTTCGTTCCCGGTCCGGGGGGCGCGGTCGGCCGTCCGGCAATGCTTTCCCCGCACCTCGCCGGAATCCATTTCACCGGCAGCACCGTGGTGTTCCAGGATATGTGGAAGACAGTCGGAACAAACATCGCCAACTACAAGTCATATCCGAGAATCGTTGGGGAGACAGGCGGAAAGGATTTCATTTTCGCGCACAGGAGCGCGGACATTGAAGAACTCGGCGTGGCGATAATCCGGGGGGCCTTCGAGTACCAGGGGCAGAAATGTTCCGCCGCGTCCCGCGCGTACGTACCGAAGTCGCTCTGGGCCGACCTCAAAGATTACATCGTCAAGGAACTGAAGACGGTGAAGATGGGCGATCCGCGTGACTTCAGCAACTTCATGAACGCCGTGATAGACAAGGGCGCGTTCTCTACGATTACCGAATACATAGAATTCGCGAGGAAGTCGAGCGACGCGGAAATAATATCCGGCGGAAACTTTGACGACTCTAAGGGATACTTCATTGAGCCGACGGTCATTCTCGCCAAGAAACCTCACTTCCGCACGATGGAAGAGGAAATATTCGGGCCGGTCATGACGATATATGTCTATGACGACGACAAATTTGAGGAGACACTCCACCTATGCGATGAGACCTCGCCCTACGCACTCACCGGAGCGATCTTCGCGCGTGACAGGTACGCAGTCGCCACGGCCAACAAGATACTCGTCAACTCTTCCGGGAATTTCTATATCAATGACAAGCCGACGGGCGCAGTGGTCGGCCAGCAGCCCTTCGGAGGAGCTCGCGCCAGCGGCACGAACGACAAGGCAGGAAGCTTCCTCAATATGGTGCGCTGGATGTCTCCGAGGAGCACGAAAGAAAATCTTGTTCCACCGAAGAACTACCGTTATCCTTTCATGTCGGAGAAATAATCTCCGTTATCCGATGAGGAGTCCGGGCGGACGGCATCCGTCCGGACTCGCTCAAGATACT
This sequence comes from Bacteroidota bacterium, assembly GCA_021812985.1. Taxonomy (GTDB): domain Bacteria; phylum Bacteroidota; class Ignavibacteria; order Kryptoniales; family JAKASW01; genus JAKASW01. The sequence goes on along the minus strand of JAKAMG010000002.1, from coordinate 154,686 downwards.
TTCGCCCTAAAATCTGAAACGACACGCCGGCGCCGCCAGGCGCGCGCGATCAAGACCGCGACACCCCCAACAAGGAGCGTTCTCATGAAAAAGCGGAATCTACTCGTCGCACAGCTAGGACTTCTCTTATTGACGTCTTGTTTGTATGCCGCGGGAGGTCGGAGGGCGAGCGGCGATGCGGAGGTCAGGGTTCTCAAAACTCCACCGACTGCGAATGCGAACAGCTTCTATCAAGGGAACCGATCTCCCCTTATCGCAAGTCCACTCTATAAACTCCCAATCGGCGCCATTCAGCCTGAGGGTTGGCTGAAGACACAGCTCGAATACATGGCTGAAGGGTTTACCGGACATCTCGACGAGATCAGCAAATGGTGCAACATAAGGGGGAGCGCGTGGGCGAACAGCGAAGGCGAGGGAGACTACGGCTGGGAAGAACTTCCTTACTGGCTTCGTGGATACACAGACCTCGGTTACATTCTCCGCAACAGGAGGATAATCGACGAATCGAAAAGGTGGATCGACTCGACGCTCGCGAGCCAGGATTCGAGCGGTTGGTTCGGGCCGAGGGTCAATTTGACGAATCACGACATCTGGCCGAACATGCTGATGCTTTTCGTGATGAGGAGCTACTATGAGTCGACCGGCGACAAGCGGGTCATCCCGTTCATGCTGCGATATTACAGGTGGATGAGCAGGCAGCCGCTTCAGAATATTCTCCCTGGAAGCTGGCAGAAGTGGCGCGGCGGAGATAACCTGGAACATATTATCTGGCTGTACAATGAGACCGGCGAGAAGTGGCTTCTCGACGTGGCGAGAGTGAATCACGAGAGGACTTCTGACTGGGAGGGAGGCATCCCGACGTGGCACGGTGTAAATCTCGCAGAAGGATTTCGTGAGCCGGCAGAATATTATCAGATAACGGACGACCGCCGTTACCTCCAGTCTACAATCGATGATTATGATTCAGTCATAGATACGTACGGTCAGGTGCCAGGCGGCTTATACGGCGCGGACGAGAATTGCCGGCCCGGCTACACCGGGGCAAGGCAGGCAACGGAGACATGTACCATGGTCGAGATGATGCACAGCACCGAAATGCTCACTCGTGTCACGGGCAATCCTCTGTGGGCCGATCGCTGCGAGACGGTAGCCTTCAACTCCCTTCCGGCATCCATGACGCCAGATCTGAAGGGGCTTCATTATCTCACGGCACCGAACCAGGTACAGCTCGACACCGCCAACAAGGCGCCGATGATCGAGAACGATGGCGACATGTTTTCATACGATCCGTGGGATTACAGATGCTGTCAGCACAACGTCGCCTTTGGATGGCCATACTTCGCGGAGAATCTCTGGATGGCGACGGCTGGAAACGGGGTGGCCGCGGTCCTCTACGCGCCAAGCGTAGTGAACCTGAAAGTGGGACATGGTACACCTGTGAGGATCGAAGAGAAGACCGATTATCCGTTCAAAGGTAAGATCGAATTCAAATTGTCCACGTCTTCTCCGGCAAGTTTTCCGATGATGCTTCGAATCCCCGGATGGTCCAGGCACGCGGTTGTAAGAATAAACGGCGAGCAGGTCGACGCCGGCACTTATCCGGACAGCTGGATTTCCCTCCAGCGTGAGTGGAAGAATGGCGATATCGTCACGCTGATTCTTCCGATGGAATTATCCGTGAAGGTCTGGACCAAGGATATGAATTCCGTATCCGTGATGCGCGGGCCTCTTGCTTACTCGCTGAAGATCGGTGAGAAATGGGTGAAGTACGGCGGGACCGAAAAGTGGCCGGCATACGAAGTCTTCCCGACGACCAAATGGAATTACGGACTCGTCCTGGACGACGGAGATCTGGCGCGTTCGTTCAGGGTGGTTGAGAAGGAGGGCACGGTTGCGAAACAGCCGTTTGACATCGACGCCGCACCCGTGGAGATGGTGGCCGAAGGGAAGCTCATACCTCAGTGGAAGATGGAGAAAAACGGGATGGTGGGCGCGCTTCAGGAGAGCCCCATCGTGTCACACGAGCCCGTCGAAAAGCTGACTCTAGTCCCGATGGGATGCGCAAGGCTGAGGATAACAGTTTTCCCGGTGGCTGAAGGTGGAGCCACTAAGGGATCGAAATAGTCCCCGGCTAAACAAAGGGCCTGGGACACCTGACCAGAAGGAATCTCTTAATGGAAGAGCTTCAGCCGGCATTGATCCAGTGAAGCGGGTACAGTTAGGAAACGCGTCCGCATCGAATGAGAGGGTATTGTAGCCTGCCGACTTCTCATCGTTGACCAGTATTTTCACTTCTCTTCCGAGAACATCGAACATCTGATGGGTCATGCGCCCCCGGGTTTCAATCTTATCCCGCAATTCTTTGTATCTTTATGTTAACTTTATTCAAAGTCTGATATGGAAGGCTGTTTGCATGTTTAGTCTCGGTTTCGACGTAGGAAGTTCGTCCGTCAAGGCAGCGTTGTATGACGTAGAGAGAGGCACTACTGTCGCGCAGAGTACTTATCCGCAGAACGAGATGCCTATGACCGCCGCGAAGGCAGGATGGGCGGAGCAGGATCCCGAAATGTGGTGGGACGCTCTGAGGAACGCGACACGAGAGGTTCTCTCGAAATCCGCGGTGGATCCGGCGGACATCAGGGCCATCGGGATTTCCTACCAGATGCACGGCCTCGTCGTTGTGGATAAGGAGCGGAGACCTCTCAGGGAGTCAATCATCTGGTGCGACAGTCGCGCGGTGGCCATCGGTGAGAAAGCGTTCGACTCCATCGGCCGGAGCCGGTGTCTCTCGCGAATGCTCAATTCACCCGGCAACTTCACCGCATCCAAGCTGAGATGGGTGAGGGACAATGAGCCGGGGCTCTTCGCGAAGATCGACAAGTTCATGCTCCCTGGCGACTTCATCGCGATGAAGATGACGGGGGAGCCTCGTACCACGATGTCCGGCCTCTCCGAAGGAATCCTCTGGGATTTTGTGGCCGGCTCAGTCTCCGACGCGGTCCTCGCGGAGTACGCGATAGACAGGAGTCTCGTCCCAGACCTCGTTCCAACGTTCGGGGACCAGGGGGGGCTTACCTCGTCTGCAGCGGCTGAACTCGGGCTGAGGCCAGGTACAAGGGTGACATACCGCGCGGGCGACCAGCCGAACAATGCCTTCTCTCTAAACGTGCTCGAGCCCGGACAGGTCGCTTCAACGGCCGGCACATCGGGGGTCGTTTACGGAATCAGCGACGCGATGAAGTACGATCCGGAAACCCGCGTGAACACATTCGCCCACGTCAACCATTCCGGGGAGGTGAACCGCTTCGGTATTCTCCTCTGCATCAATGGGACGGGGATCTCCTACAGCTGGATCAGAAGGCTCACGGGGAATTCGCTTTCCTACGAGGAGCTGAACACGCTGGCAGAGGATGCTCCTGTGGGGTCGAAAGGGCTCCGGTTCATAAACTTCGGGAACGGCGCCGAGAGGATGCTGGTCAACCGGGATCCTGGCGCGTCGCTGGAGAGGCTCAACTTCAACTTACATGGCCGGGCGGAGACGGTCCGCGCCATCGTGGAAGGAGTGGCATTCTCTTTTAAGTACGGCATCGACATCATGGCACAGCTGGGGATGGATGCGGAGGAGATCAACGCGGGGCACACGAACATGTTCCTGAGCCCGGTGTTCACGAAGACGCTGGCAACGCTCTCCGGAGCTACGATCAACATGTACGACACGGACGGTTCCGTGGGGGCGGCGAGGGGAGCCGCGTTCGGCGCGGGAATCTACGGGAGCTTCAAAGAGGCTTTTATAAATCTGAGAAAGATCATGACCGTCGAACCTGACAAGAATAATTCCGACGCTTATCTCTCGGCTTATTCGGACTGGCTGAGTCTACTTAGTTCAAAACTAAAACGAGAAGGTTGAATGAAATGGCACTCAAGATAACTATCGGAGCAAAGGAGTTTTTCCCGGGAATTGGGAAGATAAATTTCGAAGGGAAGGAATCGAAGAATCCCCTGGCGTTCAAGTACTACGATCCCGAAAGGATCGTGGCTGGCAGGAAGATGCAGGATCACTTCAGGTTCGCGATAGCCTACTGGCACTCCTTCGGCGAGAGCGGAGCGGACCCCTTCGGTCCCAGCACCCGCGATCTTCCCTGGCTTAGGCATAGCGATCCGGTCGGTCGGGCGAAGGAGAAGCTCGACGCCGCGTTCGAGTTCATAACGAAGCTCGGCGCGCCGTTCTACTGCTTTCACGACTTCGACCTCGTCCAGGAGGGGGAGACCGTGGCCGAGTCGGAGAAGAGGCTTGCCGCGACCGTGGATTACGCGAAGGAGAAGCAGAAGGCCTCGGGCGTTCAGCTTCTCTGGGGGACTGCCAATCTGTTTTCAAACATAAGGTATATGAACGGCGCCGGGACTAATCCTGATTTCTCCGTCGTTGCCTGCGCGGGCGCCCAGCTCAAGAACGCCATAGACGCGACAATCGAGCTTGGCGGCTCGAACTATGTCTTTTGGGGAGGACGCGAAGGGTATATGTCCCTCCTCAACACGGACATGAAGCGGGAACTCGACCACATGGCCCAGTTCCTTCACATGGCCGCCGATTACGGGCGGAGGCAGGGTTTCAAGGGGACCTACCTCATCGAGCCGAAGCCGATGGAGCCGATGAAGCACCAGTATGACTTCGACGCGGCTACGGTCATCGGCTTCCTGCGCCAGTACGATCTGACGAAAGACTTCAAGCTGAATATCGAAGTCAACCATGCGACGCTGGCATCACACACGTTTCAGCATGAGCTGCAGTTCGCAGCGAACTCCGGGTTCCTCGGCAGCATCGATGCCAATCGCGGCGACTACCAGAATGGTTGGGACACCGACCAGTTTCCGACAAATATATATGAGCTTACCGAAGCGCTCCTCGTCATCCTGGACGCGGGGGGCTTCAAGACCGGCGGAGTCAACTTCGACGCGAAGGTCAGGAGAAACTCGACGGATCTCGAGGACATGTTCATCGCGCACATAACTGGCATGGACAACTTCGCCAGGGCGCTCATCACGGCGGAGAAAGTCCTTAAGGAGACTGATTACCTCAGGCTCCGCAGGGAGAGATACGCGTCGTTCGATTCCGGCAAGGGCGCGGAATTCGAGAAGGGCAATTTGAAACTCGAAGACCTCCATGCCTACGCGACGAAGAACGGCGAGCCGAAGAAGACTAGCGGAAAGCAGGAACTCTTCGAGTCCTTCATCAACCAGGTACTCTAGAATTATTGAACCACGCGAGACATTGAGGCACAGCGGGGTTGATTTGATACTCTGTGTCTCAGTGCCTCTGTGTTTAAATTCTTCTTCCGGCACCAGCTCCAGGGTCAAGCGCCGGGTTCATTGAGAACGGTTATTCGTCGCGGTGTGTTTGATTTTGAACGGTTTCTCTTTTAGGTTTGATCAAACAACCCTCTGCAAGGAGCGTCGATGTCTCTCATCCGAAGTCGTCTGATCTTTCTTGTGTTTTCACTCACCATAGCCGGTGCCCTCAGCGCCCAGACCTCATGGACGGCTCAGTACAGCGGCGTCGCAGACTCCCTGATGAACGTGAAGGCCTTGAACGATATGGTCGTGTGGGGAGTCGGTTCCGGAGGCTGCGTTGTCCGCACGACCGACGGCGGCAAGGTTTGGGACAGGTGCGGCACGCCTCTTCCTCACTTCGTTAATGTTTGCGTCGAGCCACTCAACGCGATGATTGCCTGGGTCGTTTCCATCGATGCCTCAGGAACCGACTTCAGGATATTTAAAACTTTTGATGGCGGGAAGAAATGGGGCCAAGCTTTCAGGACGGCCAACACATTCGGGGACGCGGTCAGGTTCTTCGACAGCGAGCACGGCATTGCGCTCGGCGACCCATACCCGGCAGGCTACTTCAACGTGTACACGACTTCGGACGGTGGAACGTCGTGGCACAGGGTGGCACCTGACATGATACCCCCTGCCGACAGCGTGACGGGGGAGTTCGGAGTTACGGCCTGCCTTCGTCTCATCGGGAAAGACGCATGGTTCTCCACAGCCTCACAGTCCGGCGACTTCAGCCCGAGAGTATTTCGCTCGACTGACCGGGGAAAAAGCTGGACGGCAAGCCAACCTATAAAGGGCCTCTCGGGGATCGCAGTCTCCCTCGATTTCAGTGACAGGCTTCATGGGGTTATAGTCGATAACCTTGGCGGGAGGTGGGCAGAGACTGGCGACGGTGGCACGACGTGGAGGGTGCATGATATGCGACGATTGCTCTGGCTGAGAGACATAAGGATTATCCCCGGAAGCGGAGCCCTCATCGTGGCGGGGGGCGAGCCGGATTCCGGATACGTGCTCGTCCGCAGGCCTGGTCACAGTTGGAAGCCGGTCCCTCTTCCTCCCGGGACCGAAAGAATCAGGTCTGCCTCTTTCATTTCCAAACGGATCGGCTGGGTAGTCGGAGGGGGCGGACAGATACTGAAATGGACCGGCGGCGACATTACAAGACAATGACAGCGGCCGGGAGTTGGGACGCGTGATTCACAAGGACAAATTTAGAGAGGTAAGTACTATGCGAAGGCTCATCATCCCGTTGTTACTCTTCTTCTTCCCCGCGATGCTGCTCGGCGCTGAGGGAGGCGTGCGTAACCTCCCCACCGTCCGTGAAAAGACGGCCGGCATGAAAGAGTACCCAGGCTTCTTCACATTTTATTGGGACGCGAGAGAGGGAAAAATCTGGCTCAGGATAGACAGGCTGGACAGCGAGTTCCTCTTTGTAAACGAACTTGCACACGGAGTTGGATCGAACGATTTGGGGCTCGATCGCGGACAGATCGGGAACGAGCGGATAGTGGAATTCGTAAGGAGCGGACCGAAAATACTTCTGCTGGAACCGAATTACAATTTCAGGGCGACTAAGGGGGACGACGCGGCTCAAGCTGCCGTCCGAGAGGCTTTCGCACAGTCTGTCTTGTTCGGATTCCACGTGGCGGCTGAGAGCGGAGATACCATCCTCGTCGACGCCACCGGTCTCTTCCTCCACGACTGGCATCATGTCGTGGAGACACTCCGCGACGAGAAGCAGGGCGATTACTCACTCGATGTTAACCGGTCCGCCATCTATTTGCCGCGGACGAAGAATTTTCCGGATAACTCGGAATTCGAATCCATCCTTACCTATACCGGAAGTAATCCCGGGCCGTACGTGACGGAAGTCGTACCGAGTCCTGAGAACATGACCGTCCATGAGCACTATTCGTTCGTCAAGCTCCCCGATGACGGCTACAAGCCGAGGCGTTTCGACCCCCGCGCCGGTTATTTTGACATTGAATACATGGATTTCTCCGCGCCCCTTGGCTCGACGCTTCATAAGAGATTCATCATACGCCATTGGCTTCAGAAGAAGGATCCCGCCTCCCCTCTGAGCGATCCCGTGAAGCCGATAGTGTACTACGTTGATAACGGCGCGCCGAAGGACGTGCGTGACGCGCTGATCGAAGGGGCCAGCTGGTGGAATAAGGCTTTCGAAGAAGCCGGGTTCAGGAACGCCTTCGAAGTGAAGGTTCTTCCGGACAGCGTCGACCCTATGGACATAAGGTACAATGTGGTACAGTGGGTCGACCGGTACACTCGGGGATGGTCCTATGGCGCCTCGATTGTAGATCCGCGCTCCGGCGAGATCATCAAGGGACAGGTGACGCTCGGTGCGCTGAGGGTGAGGCAGGATTATATGATAGCAGAAGGGCTCCTCGCCCCATATGCAAAGGGGAAGAAACTCAAGGAGCTTATTCACGAGTTCGTTATGTCGAGGATCCGCCAGCTCGCTGCGCATGAGACCGGGCACACGCTTGGGCTCGCACACAATTTTGCGGCGAGCAGTGACGGCCGCGCATCCGTCATGGATTATCCGTATCCCGTCGTGAATATAGACAAGGACGGCAAGCTGGATCTCTCAGACGCTTACGCAGTCGGCGTCGGTAAGTGGGACATTCAGGCAATCAAATACGGCTATGAGGAATTTCCGAATGGGGCCGACGAGAAGGCCGAGCTGAACAAAATCGTTGAGGAGGGAATTAAGAGCGGCCTTCCCTTCCTGTCCGACGAGGCGGCACGCCCTGCCGGCAGCGCAAGTCCGATCGCACACCTCTGGGACAATGGAAGCGACGCTGTGAACCAGCTCGAACATGTAATGAAAGTCAGGGAGATAGCGCTCAGAAGCTTCGGCGAGAACAACATTCAGACTGGAAGGCCGCTCGCGCATCTCGAAGATGTCCTGGTTCCAATCTACATGTTTCACAGGTACCAGGTCGTGGCCGCTTCGAAAGTCCTCGGAGGCTTGTCGTACAATTACGCTGTGAGAGGTGACGGCAGAATTCTGGATACGATTGTCCCCGCGGATGAGCAGAGGAAAGCTTTGGCTGCCCTCCTTGCGACGATCGAGCCTGAGACGTTGGCTCTCCCAAAAAGCCTTTTGAAGATCATACCGCCTCAGCCGGACGGTTATGAGAGAACTAGGGAAGATTTTGCGGGAAGAACCGGCGTGACGTTCGATGCTCTTGCCCCGGCCCGCAGCGCTGCCGAGTTGACTGTAAGTCTGATCCTGAATCCACAACGAGACAACAGGCTGGCACAGTACCACGGAGAAGACAGCACGCTTCCCGGGCTGGACGAGGTACTGGATGCCCTCCTCTCCACAACATGGAAAGCCCATGCCCGGGGAGGATATCTCGCGGACATCCAGCGCTCCGTGGACAATATCGTCCTCGACAATATAATGAGGCTAGCGGAAAGCAGCGAAGCGTCCGAACAGGTGAGGGCCATCGCGTATTACAAAATCGACGGACTGAAGAGCTGGATCGAAACTCGCCTGAAGTCGGAACGGAATCAGGACCAGCGGGCTGGCTACGTCTACGCCCTGTCGCAGATAAGGGAGTTCCAGCAGAACCCGGTGAAGTACAGGGTTGCTCCTGCCGTTGAGATTCCGCCTGGTGATCCGATCGGGGAGTATTAAGCCCGGTAGGCAAAAGTCAACCCAAGCGCGACCGATCCTTACTGAATCTCTGCGTGATATATTCCGCGGATAATGAGTATTCTGCATAGTCTCGCCGCAGAATAAGGGTGTGATTGATTTTCTTTCATACCCAGGATAGTTTTGTTTGTCAGAGGCTGAAGGATGAGGATCGACTTGGTTTTCACCTGGCAGGCATACGTTCATGCTCCGTCATCGCAGGAAACCCACGCGATAGGGAGGATATGAGATGGATAAGCTCACCCACGAACAGTTGCTGGAACGGATCGATGTGCTCGAGAAGGAGGCTTCCCGACTAAGGGAGCAGGCTGTCTATCTCGAGAGGCTATTCAACAGCGCACCCGAGGCGATAATATGGCACGACAACGATGACGTAATTGTAAACGTCAATGACGAGTTCGTGAAGATGTTCGGCTACTCGAAGGAGGAAGCGATCGGGAGGCGGATCAACGATCTCGTCGCGCCCAAGGATTATATCGACCAGGCTGAGATGTATTCAAGCATGGTGCTTCACGGCAAGAGAATAGAGGGGGATTCGAAAAGGAAGCGGAAGGACGGTTCGCTCTTCGACGTCTCGATTCTCGGCGCGCCTATTATTCACGAGGGGAAGCAGATGGGTGTGTTCGCCATCTACCGCGACATAACCGGGCGAAAGAAGGCCGAGGATGAGATTCTCCTTCAGAAGACTTACCTGGAGAGACTGTTCAATAGCGCGCCGGAGGCGATAGTCTGGCACGACAACGAAGACCGGATCGTGAACGTCAACGACGAGTTCACAAGGATGTTCGGCTATACGAGGGAGGAGGCGATAGGGAGACCGATAAACGATCTCCTCGTCCCCGAAGAAATGAAGGAAGAGGGAGAAAGATTTTCTTCGAGGGTAATAAGCGGGGAAAGAATAGAAGCAGACACCAGGAGGATGAGGAAGGACGGGAGCCTGATAGACGTGTGGGTTATAGGCTCGCCAATAACGCGTGACGGGAAGCAGATGGGAGACTATGCAATCTACCGCGACATCACAGAGCGAAAGAAGGCCGAGGAGGAAATACTAGTCCAGAAGACTTACCTCGAGAAACTTTTCAACAGCGCGCCTGAAGGAATAGTCTGGCACGACAACGACGATGTTATCGTGAATGTCAACGAAGAGTTCACGCAGATGTTCGGCTACAGCCGCGAGGAGGCAATTGGGAGAAAGATAAACGACCTCGTGTCCCCTCCTGAAATGCGGAGCGAAGCGGCGATGTTTTCGCACATGGTCAACCATGGAGACAGGGTATCCGCTGACTCGAGGCGAATGCGAAAGGACGGCACGGTCTTCGACGTTTCCATACTTGGCGCTCCGATATTCCACGAGGGGAAGCAGATTGCAGTCTACGCCATTTACAGGGACATAACGGAACGGAAGCGAGCCGAGGAAGAAATACTCCTGCAGAAGACCTACCTCGAGAGGCTGTTTAACAGCGCGCCGGAAGCGATTGTGCTCCACGATAACGACGATCGGATAGTAAACGTGAACGACGAATTTACAAGGATGTTCGGCTACTCGCGCGAAGAGGCTGTCGGAAAGGAGATTAACGACCTCGTTACATCCCCGCAACTCCGCGCAGAAGCGGCAGAGATTTCTCGGAGGATACGAAAAGGCGAATGGATCGAACGGGAATCCAGGCGGAACAGGAAAGACGGGTCTGCCATGGACGTGTCAATACTCTGTGCCCCGATAGTCCACAACGGGAAACAGGTCGGTGATTACGCGATCTACCGAGACATTACGGAAAAGAAAAGGGCAGAGGAGGCGCGGATGCGGGCGGAGACTGAAGCGAGGATGGCGAGGAGCATTCAGATGAATTTCCTCCCCAATGCCGATCCGGTCGTTGCCGGCTATGGCATCGCCGGGAGGAGTGTCCCCGCCATGAATGTGGGGGGTGACTATTATGATTTCATTCGCCTCGATGATTGGCGGATCGCCATCGGTCTGGGCGACGTTAGCGGTCATGGCCTTCCCTCTGCCCTCGTAATGGCCAATCTCCAGGCCACGATAAGAAGCCAGGCCTCGTTCGATTCAGATCCGGCGAGGTGCCTCGAAAGAGCAAACGCTCTTCTGTACAGAAGCACTGACTCAAGAACATTCGTTTCGCTGTTTTACGGGATTCTCGATACACGCACTCACACGCTGACATACGCGAACGCCGGCCAAAACTGGCCGGTCCTCTTCCCTGCTTCCGGAATCCCTAGAAGACTGATGAGCCACGGACTTGTGTTGGGGGTATTGGAGGAGTCAACCTATCGGAACGAAGTCGTAAGCATCGGATGCGGCGATCGAGTGCTCGTCTATTCGGACGGCGTCTCAGAGGCGATGAATGAGGGGAAAGAGCAGTTCGGAGACGAAAGGCTCGTAGAGATTTTCCGGAATATGTCAGGTGAAACGCCGGAGTCCGTGATCGGAAGAATCATGTCTGCGGTAAACACGCACTCCGGAAGGGCCTCTCAGCTTGACGATATGACCCTCCTTGTCCTTGAAAGGAGATAGGGTGAAATCGGTCGCGACCTCCGCATATTTGAGCTTTTCTAATTTCTTGTCAGGGCGCTGACATCACTCTCCTATTAAGGGCTTCCCTCGATATTCTCCCCGCTTTGGCGTGCAGTGAAATCGGAGGGCTTGTTTCTTGTCGATGTTTCAGCGATTCTCATGCATCTGAATGTGCCAACCGACAAAAAACTGAAGTGTGTTAATTTACGAACATGAAGACATTCAATATCGCGGCGTTGTTTTTTGTTTCAACGCTGTTTGTTTCCTGTAACCAGTCATCGAACCCAACGTCTTCGCAGTTCCGGAATCCCGGGATGGTCGTTTCCACGAATGGCTACGGCGAAAGCCTTGACTCGTCGTACTACAAAGTGTGGAGCGACAGCTCCTGGCAGAAGTTCTACAAGGACACGACTATAAACGGAACGACATACCGAGTCATACTTGACGATGTGGGGAACGAAAATCTTTACGGGCCCAACGGCTATTCCGGCTTCGGCCAGGACAGCGGCGCGGTCATAGTGTTTGACTCTGCGTTGGCTTCCCTCCCCGATTCGATAGCGGAGGGGACCGCTTATGTATCACAGACGACATTCTCATACCTGGGCGCGCAGTATGTGCTGACCGATCAGGAGGCGCTCCTTGATACTGCCACCGTGACGATGCCGTTCGGCACTTTCCCGAATTGTCTCGTGATGCAGTCGATTGGAGCTATTAACGGGAATATCCAGTATGCGATGACTTACTGGATTGCGAAGGGTCCATCGGATATTGTCCGTCAGGACTACTCAGGATTCACAGTCCTGATGGCGTACGGCGTCGTTAACGGACAGCGCTGGGGTTTGCCGCCGGGAGGCGCGATGCCATATGCCGCGTCTTTTGAGAATGGCGTGGGGAGTGCTGGACAGATTCCCGCAACTACAGCGGCACGTACCGCTCGCGATATGCAGGCCCTCGCTCCGGCAATAATCAGAGGCATCGTTCCCTTCCGCAGGTAAGGGGAGCGGCTCAGGCAAAAAGTATTGGCGAAATAAGCTCAAGGAAATATCTGTCATGCAAAAGGCAAGTTTGGCTGAGAAGCTTGCGCTGATCTCTGAGTACTGGAGTCCGAAAATAGTCGGCGAGATAAACGACTCGTACGTTAAGCTGGTGAAGCTCAAGGGCGAGTTCGTCTGGCATTCCCACGAAAACGAAGATGAGCTTTTTCTTGTCATCAGGGGAAGGCTCGTCATAAAACTGCGAGACAAGGACGTCGTGCTGAATGAGGGTGAAATGTTCATCGTGCCAAAAGGCGTCGAGCACATGCCGGTAGCTGATGAGGAAGTGCACGCCCTCCTGCTCGAACCCAAGACGACCCTCAATACGGGAAACGTGAGGAACGAGAGGACAGTGAACGCGGAGTGGATCTAATCCACCTCCGTGAAATCACGGACAGTGGTGTCCCCGTTCGGTAAGATGGCTGTTCCTTATTAACTTCATTCATGTTTAACGTCGTAATTCTCGGGCTTACATCGTTCTTCACCGACATATCGAGTGAGATGGTGTACCCTCTTATCCCCTTCTTTCTCACCACCACGCTAGGTGCGAGCCCCGCCGTCCTCGGTCTGATAGAAGGCGTGGCGGAGAGCACCGCCAGTATATTGAAAGTCTTCTCCGGTTACATATCCGACAGGTTCAGGAGAAGGAAGCACCTTGCCATAGCTGGATACTCATCGTCCATGTTCGGCAAGGTTCTCCTTTATGTGGCGAACAGCTGGGGGTTCGTCTTCGCGGGACGCATTGTCGACCGGCTCGGAAAGGGAATCCGCACCGCACCGCGCGACGCGCTCATAGCGGAGAGCGCCGACTCGGGACGCAGGGGGATGGCGTTCGGTCTTCACAGAGCCATGGATACTGCCGGGGCCGCTATAGGAGTCGTCCTTGCCTACTATTTCCTTACTCGATACTCCGGCGATTTCTCCCGGGTCTTCCTCTGGTCGCTTCTTCCTGCCATGTTGGGAGTATTGTTCCTCTCGCTTGCCAGGGAGAAGAAAGGAGAGCATGTCCCCCGAAACGCTCCATCGCTGAAGTGGAGCGTGTTGCCCCGCAAGCTCCGGCTCTTTTTGGTGGTCGCGTTCGTCTTCACGCTCGGCAATTCTTCCAACACATTCCTCCTCCTCCGCTCAAAAGATATCGGATTTACGCCAGCGACTGCCATACTCCTTTATCTAGTTTACAACGTGGTCTATGGAGCGGTGTCTTACCCGGCAGGAAGACTCTCTGACAGAATCGGACGCAAGCGCCTCCTCGTGGCCGGCTACGCTTTCTACGGCCTCGTCTATCTCGGCTTCGCGCTTATCACCGGACCGCAGCACGCGTGGGTGGTCTGGTCTCTGTTTGGAGTTTACGGTCTGTACAGCGCATTCACCGACGGGATTGAGAAAGCTCTCGTCTCCGACCTCGCCCCTGCGGATGTGCGAGCCACGGCGATCGGCCTTCACGCGACTATTCTCGGCATCGGCCTATTCCCCGCCTCATTTGTTGCCGGTGGGCTGTGGCAGTATTTCGGACCATCGGCGGCGTTCTACTTCGGGGGCGGAATGGGTGTGGTCGCGGCGGTCCTCCTATTCTTAGTACTGTAACGTCTGCCCAGTGCGTCTGATTTAGGCTTATTGGCTCATTATATCTTAAAAGGGTTTCTCGACGAAACAACTTTTTAATCATTTCGTTAGATTCAGTAGCAAAAGATTGAAAGCAACGGGCTTATGGCGGCTACCGAATTGAAAGACAGGCAAACCAAAGAGAGAAAACACGTCCTGCGAAGGACCATCGTCAACGATTTCCGCAGCGGAGATATCTTTGACTCTTTGAGGAAAGATTTCAAAGAGATGTATCGCTTCTATATCGATGGTGAAATGCAGGAACGGCTGATGAAATACAGCCGGGTGAAGAGGTTCGTGCATGCATCGTTCTATCTTCTCAAAAGTCTGATACTGAAACTCAATTCCGCACGACGCTTTCTCCTTCTGGTCAGCATAGTTCTCTTCTTCTGGGGGAGCACGACATGGACAGCGGGCAACTTCACCGTGAGGGTTGAGACAAATCCGTTAAGCTATCTCATCCTCCTTCTCGTTCTGATGCTTGAGTTGAAGGATAAGCTCCTCGCTCATGACGAGTTGCAGGTGGGGCGGACGGTCCAGAAGGCTCTTCTTCCTGAGGAGAATCCGACCCTCAGCGGATGGTCGATATGGCTGTTCACGCGTCCGGCGAACGACGTCGGGGGGGACCTGGTTGATTACATCAACCTTGACGAGCACAGGCTGGGGCTCGCGCTTGGTGACGTTGCCGGCAAAGGGCTCGGCGCCGCGTTGCTGATGTCCAAGCTTCAATCCACGCTGCGCGCGATAGCGCCCGACCACAAATCGCTTTCCGAACTGGGGGAGCGGATAAATATGATATTCTGCCGCGACAGTCTGCCCAATAAGTTCGCGACGCTTGTCTACGCGGAGCTGTGTGAGAACTCAGGAAAGGTTCGACTCTTGAACGCAGGCCATCTCCCGCCCCTTGTGCTCCGGGGAGGAAACGTCGAGGAACTCGCGCATGGTGCCCCCGCGCTCGGCCTGATCAAGTCATCCAGGTTCGAAGAGCAGCAGCTCGAGCTTGGACCGGGGGATCTGCTTGTCACTTACTCTGACGGCGTCACTGAGGCCCGGAACGAGCGTGACGAATTTTTCGGCGACCAGCGTCTCAAAGCTCTCATCGCTAAATCGGCCGGGATCTCGCCGGACAGAGTCGGAGAGAAGATACTCGAAGATGTCGATTCGTTTGTCGGAGAGGCACCGCGAAGTGATGATCTATCCCTCGTGATAATCAAGCGGTGGGGCTGATCGGCATTCTCCAACGCCGGGCAATGCTCGCAAGCTTAAAGGCCGGGAACAGCGGAAGACGCGATTTGTTTCGACGCTTTCCCCGTCTCCATCTGAGATTCAATTCAAAATTGAGAGTTTACGATTCTCTTCGGAATGTCCCATACAGGTCGTGCTCGAAGTGATATATCTTCGCCACCTCGACCTCGAGTTTTTTGAGCGGATGAATCCGAAGGATGGCAAGTCCGATAAACATTCCGACGAGCGGTCCGAGAAGATAAACCCACCAGCCGTTCCAGATTCCCGAGATGAGAGATGGTCCGAAGCTCCTTGCCGGATTCGTGCTCGTTCCTGAAATCGGAGCTTCCAGGTAAACCATTACGGCGTAAAGGAAGGGGAAGAGGAGCGGAGTGAATCTTCTCAGCCGCTTGTGTCCGAGGAAAACGAAGAGTCCCACTATGAGGGCGACAGTTGTGATGGTCTCGCCTATGAACGCGTCAAAGCCGGTATAGCCGGCGCCGGGCGTCGTGCTTCCAAAGCCGACGCTCTTCCCTGTCTGTCCCCAAATGAGAAGCGGCGCAGAGCCTGCGGCTGCTCCGATGAACTGTGCCATGATATATCCAAGCGTGTTCCGAGTCGAAAATTTACCCTTGATACGAAATGCGAGAGTCACCACGGGGTTGATGTGTGCCCCGCTTATCTTGCCGATTCCCGAGTAAGCTATGGCCGCGCCTGTCGAGCCGAATAAGAAACCGGTGATGAGCCGGCGCACCCCGGGGTCCGGAATGAAACGCACAACTGGGCTCCCCTTCCCGAAATCGAGTATGACGAACGACAGTCCGAAAAGGAGGAGGAGCGCGGTGCCTGCAAGCTCGGTGAGATACACGGCATATGGAGTTCGCCTGGACATTTCATGTAATTTAGCGGTTTCTCTCCAACCCACCTATATCCGACGCCTACGTTGGAATTCCATTCCTTTTCAGTTATAATTTCAATGTTTAGAGCGAAAATGCTATCCGAAGCATTATCCGCCAGCGTGCCACTGTCCAACAGATCAACCGCCAAAGGAAATTCAGAATGAAAAGCACCGCCATTCTTCTACTTCTTCTCCTCTTTTCGTTTGGAGGATTCGTGTCGGACTCCCATGCCAAGGGTATCGAATCCAAGGTTCCTAAATCGGAGCCGGCCTATCTTGATACGAATCTGACTTTCGAAGCGCGTGCGAGGGATCTTGTTTCCCGTATGACGCTTCAGGAAAAGATCCTTCAGATGCAGAACAGCGCTCCTGCCATCCCGCGCCTCGGAATACCGGAATACAACTGGTGGAACGAAGGGCTGCACGGCGTGGCAAGGAACGGTATCGCCACCGTTTTCCCGCAGGCAATCGGAATGGCGGCGACTTGGGATCCGAAGCTGATTCATGAGGAGGCGGATGTCATCTCGACGGAGGCACGCGCCAAGTACAACTACGCCATAAGCATGGGGGAACATGGCATATATCAGGGTCTCACCTTCTGGTCGCCTAACATTAACATCGTCCGGGATCCGAGGTGGGGACGAAACCAGGAGACTTACGGAGAGGACCCGTATCTCACTTCCAGAATGGGAGTCGCCTTTGTCACTGGTATGCAGGGAGACAACAAAAAGTATTTCAAGGTGATCGCCACCCCGAAACATTTTGCGGTCCACAGCGGCCCCGAACCTCTGCGCCACACCTTCAACGCGGTTGTCAGCAACCGGGACCTCTTCGAGACTTATCTCCCCGCGTTCCAGGCTTGCGTCGAACAGGGCGGAGCATACTCGATCATGGGAGCCTACAGCGCTTTGGATGGAGTGCCGGACTGCGCCAGCAAGTTTCTTCTAACTGATATTCTCAGGGACAAGTGGGGATTCAAGGGGTACGTCGTTTCTGACTGCGGGGCGATAGGTGATATCTCATACGGGCACAAATACGCCAAGACTCTCGCCGAGGCTTCCGCGGACGCGGTTAAGGCCGGCTGCGACCTGACATGCGGAGACGAGTTCGAGAGTCTCAACCAGGCCGTCAAGGAGGGGCTGGTCTCTGAAAAGGATATCGACAAAGCAGTGACCGCACTCATGCTCGCGCGGTTCAGGCTCGGCATGTTTGATCCCCCCTCCGATGTTCCATACAGCGGCATCACCATAGCCGATAACAACACGCCCGCCCACATGGATCTGGCGCGCAAAGTCGCCGATGAAAGCATCGTCCTCCTCAGGAATGCGCATCACATACTTCCCCTCAGAAAGAATCTTAAGTCAGTCGCCGTCATTGGAGTCTATGCAGACGACATCGAACTTTTACTCGGGAATTACAACGGCACCCCCTCCAATCCAGTGACCATACTTCAGGGAATACGCCGGAAACTTGGCAAGACTGTTGACGTTGAATACGCGGGAGGTTACAACCTCCTAGTCGATACGAACAGGATTGAGCCGATCAATAAAGCATATCTGACTCCTGCTGGCGGACTGAATGGACACGGGCTTCTCGGCGAATATTACGATAACTTCAACCTTAGCGGAAAGCCGATTCTGACGAGGCTGGACAGCTCAACTTCAGAGTATTGGGGAATGGGCTCGCCGGGCCCCGGAGTGCCGAAGGACCATTTCTCCGTGCGGTGGACTGGAACGCTGACTCCCCCCGCGACTGGGAAGTACGAGCTTGGGCTTGTCACCGACGACCGCGGCAGAGTTTATCTCGACGGCAAGCTCCTTCTCAACAACTGGCGCCCGTACAAGCTGAACGACTACATATCTAGAGTGGTGACCCTGGAAAGAGGGCGGAGCTACAAGCTTGAAGTTGACTACGCGGACAGCGTCGACTACGCCGGCATAAGATTCACGTGGCGCAGGATGTACGAAAAGCCATCGGAGGCTAAGCTGGTACACGACGCCGTCGCTTTGACGAAGCAGTCTGATGTGGCGATTGTCGTCGCGGGAATCTCTCCGGACCTGGAGGGGGAAGAGAGCAGCATAAACATTCCCGGCTTCAAGGGAGGTGACAGGACCAGTCTCAGAATACCGGCGGACCAGGAGAGGCTGATCAAGGCGCTTCATGCCACGGGAAAGCCGATCGTTCTCGTGCTGACGGGCGGCAGCGCGCTTGCGGTGAATTGGGAGGAGAGGAATATTCCGGGCATTATTGATGTGTGGTATCCGGGAGAAGAGGGAGGAAATGCCGTGGCAGACGTGCTCTTCGGCGATTACAATCCCGCAGGGAGACTCCCCGTCACCTTCTACAAATCCGCGAAGGACCTTCCGCCGTTCACCGATTACAGCATGAAGGGAAGAACCTACCGCTACTTCAAGGGGACCCCGCTCTATCCCTTCGGTTATGGTCTAAGCTATTCAACCTTCAGGTATTCAGACATGAAGGTCAGCAAGAGTACGGCCAGGTCTGGCGACACGCTGACGGTTTCCGTCGATGTCACAAACACCGGTACGCTAGATGGGGATGAGGTGGTACAGCTTTATGTCAGAGATCTTGATTCCAAAAAGCCCCAGCCGATCAAGTCTCTCCGCGGATTCGACCGTGTGTCGATAAGGAAGGGGGAGACGAGGTCAGTCGCAATTCCTCTTCCCGTCAG
This sequence comes from Bacteroidota bacterium, assembly GCA_021812985.1. Taxonomy (GTDB): domain Bacteria; phylum Bacteroidota; class Ignavibacteria; order Kryptoniales; family JAKASW01; genus JAKASW01. The sequence goes on along the minus strand of JAKAMG010000002.1, from coordinate 135,693 downwards.
ATCGCTGAAGTACTACAGCGACGGCGCGAATGGCTACGTCGTTGAGCCGGGGAAGTATGAGCTCCAGATCGGCTCCTCGTCGAGCGACATAAAACTCAGGAAGGTTATCTCGGTGGAGTAACCGTCCGTAAGAACGACGCATTGAAGCGACCGCCCCCGCCAGGCAACATTGAGGCGACGGGCGGTCCTTTTGTTATTACGAGCGCAAGCCCGTTGTCCACGAGTTTTAGCACGTGCATTCTCCGGCCGTCTTGTCTGGACCCTCGAACCGCTCTGAGCACGCAAATTTAGACGGTTTTATGGAGCCCTATAACCGGAGAAGGAGACCAAGGCGGATAATCATACGGGGCTCTGCTCCTGCTACATGATGACGTCCGTGTAGCTTGCATTTCTTCGCAACTGTTACAAACTTTCAGCCGATAGAATTTAGATCGAGTAGCGGCGGCATGTTTGCGATTCCCATCCGCAGCACAATCGCTGACAACATGTCTTTGTCGTAAGCAGCTCCATCCTGCGTAAACATACCTCCTGGTTTTGTCACTTCTTAAATACGGAGGGAAAAATGCGTTGGGCTATTCTCCTATTCTTTCTATCAGTCTTCTCATCGAACGTCACGGGGCAGAGCAACCCCGTTGCGCGCTCACTCCCTTACTCAGAGGATTTCAGCTCACTCCCCGCCGCTTCAACCACCTATCCTGACGGCTGGCAGGGGTGGCAGTTAAGCACTTCAGGAACCAACACCACTTTCAGGACGGTCTCTCCATTGTCGGATCTGTCACTGCAGGGCAATTCCTCGGCAAGCACGACAGCGGGAGGCGTCCACAATTACAACGGCAAGATAGGGTTGCTCGCAAGCTCGAGCACCGATCCTTCAATCTCCCTTTCGGTGCGAACCACGATGCACACGTCAGTGTCGGTTACTTACGACGTCATGACGATACGCAACCCTTACGACAGCGCATCGAACACGAAGATCAACGAGGTCACCTTGCAGTTAAGGTTGGGAACTTCAGGGTCATTCACGACGCTGGCCGGAATCGAATACCGGAATAACACTGTGACTCAAACAGGGTCGGGAGTCACTACTCCTCAAAATCCCGAAACGAAGACTATAACGCTTCCCGATTCCTGCAGCAATAGGGACATCGTCCAGCTTCGCTGGGTGCGGAGGGAAGTTTCGGGATCGGGTTATCGCCCGAGCTTCGCTGTTGACAACATTCAAATCACCGGCACTTACGATGTGTCTTTGCCCGTCACGATGCGTGGCGCTTCGGCGACAGTGGAGGACGGGAAGGTGGTTATCAGATTCGCTACCGCCAGCGAGATCGGTATCGCCGGTTTCAATGTAATGCGCGCACTTGAGAGCACCGGACCTTTCGATCTCATATCAGGATACGCTACCAACCCGGGACTCGCGGTTTCCGGGAGCGCGACAGGAGGAGCATCTTACTATTTTGCGGATGTCAAAGTGTCACCGGGGATGACGTACTACTATCAGATCCAGGTCGTTTCGAACTCCGGTAAAGTGGCACAGGCGGGAGACTTGCTTGAGGTCTCCGTGGGCGCGCCGGCCTCGTTTGTGGTACACCAGAATTTCCCGAACCCTTTTAACCCCGTTACGGCGATTTTCTATGAGCTTCCGGCACCGGGCAATGTGTCGCTAAAGGTGTTCGACGCGATAGGAAGGGTGGTGGAAACCCTTGTCGAATCCAGGGAGGGAGCTGGTTTCCACACCGTGAAATTTGACGGGAGCATGCATCCGAGCGGCGTCTACTTCTACTCCATGCGCGTCGAGGTCCAGGGCGGGCAGATTTTCTCCGCGGCGGGGAAGATGGTACTGTCGAGGTGACCAGAGCACCCCGCGTCATTTTGTTCGAAGAATATTTGCCTTATATTGGTCCTGAGTCGTGTTAATGAATTTGTGGCCCGGCATGGCAGGCTGAGCCCATATACCATTTATTCTAATTCAGAAGCGGATTTGTTCTGGCCGCAGGACCGGAGAACCTACATGCAATTCAGGGCTGTTCTATTTGCGTCTTTCACTCTCTTAACCGCGTTCCCATGGACTTACACGTTCGGGCAGACTTCAGACCACGTGGTCATAAGCGAGATACTGATAGATGGAGTATATGAATCGCAGGCCTCTAACAATGACGAGTTTGTTGAAATCTACAATCCGACCACGTCATCAGTGGACATCAGCGGGTGGACGATTGATTACAAGTCCGCAACATCCACAACGTATACGAACAAGTACGTCATGCCGTCGGGCACTGTCATGCAGGCTCACGGCTATTATTTATTCGGTGGTGGCGGAGTAGTCACGCGTGATAATAATCCCGCGCCGAGTTCCACGCTTGGTCTGGGCAATACAGGCGGCGCCGTATTCATAAGAAATTCTTCCGGAACGGTCATAGATCTCATAGGCTGGGGAACGACCTCATCGCCAAATTTCGAAGGTGCGCCCGCGGTCAGGCCGGTTCAGGGAGTGTCGCTTGAGAGAAAGGCGAAGAGCACATCTGACGCTGCATCTATGAACGCCGGCGGGGCGGACGAGTTCGAGGGTAATGGTTACGACAGCGACAACAATCTCGATGATTTTGTACAGCGGACGACGCCTCAGCCGCAGAACTCGAAGAGTCCCGTCGAGCCATCCACATCATCTCCCGGGAGCGGGATCGGAACAGCCTCCATCGTACCGTCAACGGTGGACGCCGCCTCGACGCATGACTTAGCAATCAGCTTCGTGAGCAATGAGACCGAAATCATAGATACCGCGGTCATTGTCATCCCTTCGCTTGTCAACTGGTCCGGGAGTCCGTCGGACGTATCCGTTTCAGGATCGGGCACAGCGGGAGCGAGTCTGCAGGCGACCCGGGACACCGTCCGTATCGGAGGTCTGTCTGTCGGCAAGACCGATACCGCGCGTGTCGTATTTCGGTCGGTCACTCTCCCGGACTCCGGAGTATCGGTGTATTTTGTCCTGGAGACCGCGGCCGCTGGCGCCCTCCCTTCTCAGGTCGCTTCGCAGCTTGCTGTGTCAGTCACCAAGATTGTGAGAATCATCGACCTGCACATCAACGACTCCCAGGGAGTCCCGGCCAGCCCATATCAGATCGGGGCGACGGTAACCATCAGCGGGGTGATCACATCAGACGGGAATCCGACCGGAACTGATCTTTATGTTCAGGATGCGACGGCGGGCATAAATGTGTTCAGCTTCTCGCGGGCGTACGATTATCAGGTTGGAGACAGTATTACCCTGACGGGATCAATCTTTCAGCATCGTGGTACAACGGAAGTTCTCCCGGATTCGGCAAGGACGTTCATCCTAGCGCACGGATGCAAACTCCCCGCCCCTCTTCTGCTCACCGCTGCTGATGTGAACCAGACATTCAACGATGACTACTCCGAGCCCAACGAGGGAAGGCTCGTTCGGATGAACGGCGTGACTTATAATTCGGCCAATCAGACATTGACGGACGTGACCGGAACCACCGGCGGCTACATCTCGGGGAGCTGGAACATCCCTGCGGGGACATTTGATCTTATAGGAATTCTGAAGCAGTACAAACCGGGAACAACTTCAACGCTTACACCTCCCTACACGGCAGACTACGAGGTCGTGCCGCGGGCGCAGGACGATATAATTGTTTCGCCCGGCCCTTCGTTCGTCCAGAAGCCTGAGGAGTCAGACATTCAACCGAACTCGGTAACCATCACCTTCAGGACCGGCGACGCGTCGACGGCAACCGTAAGATACGGAAAAACAGATAGTTACACCGATTCGCTCGTTGACGCTTCGGCCGACTCCCTCCATGACATGGTCCTCGGCGGATTATGGCCAGCGACCGTCTACCACTACCAGGTAGTCGCGAAGGATTCCTCGGGATCGAACACGACCGGGGACGCGCTATTCAGCACGGCTTCCCCCACGGGATCGACGGGGGCGATCGACGTGTTCTTTTCCAAGTCGGTGGACACATCGGTGGCTCGCGGCGGCAAGGCGCAAACGGTCGACATCTCCAGCGAGTTCATATCTAGGATTAACGCTGCGCGTTACTCGATCGACGTTGCTTTATACAGCATGAGTGGCACGGTCGGGACAAACATCGCGAACGCCCTCATCGCGGCGAAGGGCAGAGGGGTGAAGGTGCGCATGATAGCTGAGTATGATAACTCAAATACGGCTCCGATGAACGCGGTGAAATCGAGCGGCATCCCCTTCATAACAGACAGATTTGATCCGCTGAACGCCGGCAACGGCCTCATGCATAACAAGTTCGCCGTATTCGATTACCGCGACACGAGTTCCTTCACGGACGACTGGGTCTGGTCAGGATCATGGAATGCCACTGACCCAGGCAACAACAATGACGCGCAGAACGCCCTTGAGATCCAGGACAAAGCCATCGCCAGCGCGTACACCATCGAGTTCAACGAGATGTGGGGAAGCCAGAGCGATACTCCGAATGCCACCCAGTCAAGATTCGGATTGAGAAAGACGGATAACACTCCGCATAAATTCAACGTAGCAGGTATTCCGATCGAACTCTATTTCAGTCCGTCCGATCAGACCACCGCCAATATCTACCGGACCCTTTCCGCAGCCACTCACTCGATAAACGTTTGCATGCTGACGTTCACGAGGTCTGATCTCGCTCAGCTTCTCTCGACGGAGAAGGCGTCGGGGAGGAAGGTAAGGGTCCTGCTGGATAACAACACTGATTCGGGAAACCAATTCTCATTCCTTCAGGGATCGGGCGTCGATGTGCTTTTGAAGGGAAGCACCCTCACGGGTCTTCTCCATCACAAATACGCTCTTATCGATGCCGATGCCGCTCAGGGCAACGAGTCGGTTATCACGGGCTCGCATAACTGGTCTAACTCGGCGGAGACGTCGAACAACGAGAACACGCTCGTGATCCATGATCCGCATATCTCGAACCTCTACCTTCAGGAGTTCAAGGCAAGGTACATTGAAGCGGGCGGGAGCGACAATATAGGCCTGGGCGTGAGGAGATCGGGCACGGATGTCCCATCTTCCTACGCGCTTGGACAGAACTATCCCAACCCGTTCAATCCGACTACCGTCATCAGCTACCGGCTCCCTGTCATCAGCCATGTGACGCTGAAAGTTTATGACGTGCTTGGAAGGGAAGTTGCGACGCTCGTTGACGAAAGAGAGTCGGCCGGCTACTACAACTTCACGTTCGAGGCGGGAAAGTTTTCGTCGGGAACCTATTTCTACATCCTCAGGGCCGGGGGAAATGTGATGGTGGGAAAAATGATGCTTGTGAAATGAAGATTATTGGCCCGGATAGGAATATTTGTCGGGGTCAACGGAGCCGGTACTTGACATTTCGCTCCGGGCATTCCAAATTAGTTTCGTTCTTAAGCAGTCGTGCTAAAAAAGACGGGCATATCGGCGATTTGTGAATTAATACTCTGAGATTCGAAGAGTTCATCGCGGGGTTATTCTGTCCATTCGCTGGTAGCCCATCTGAATTAATTGAAGGGCACTCTTAATTCAGGAGGTAACAATGCGCGTTGTCAGTACGGTTCTATTCGTGGCGCTTTTTTCAATGAGCGCATGGGGACAATTCACGAACGGCAATATCGTCGTTCTACAAATGGGGGACGGAGTTGCTACTCTCAGCAGTTCTTCCGCGCCGGTCTCTCTGAAAGAATACACTAAGACAGGATCGCTTGTTCAGACGATAGCTCTTCCTTCAAGCGGTTCATCGCCGAGGTTCACGGTAACCGGCAATTCCGGGAGCGAGGGCCATCTCGCACGCTCTGCGGATGGAAAGTACCTCACGATAGCGGGGTACGACACCGTGGCCGGAGTCAGCTCGTTCGCCATAGCCGCCACGAAGAGGCTGATAGCAAGGATTGACGCGTCAGGCAACATAGACCTGACCACGGGTATCACAGACGGCGGCACGTCGGCCGTCAGGTCGGCCGTGATGGATGGAACCTCCAACACATGGATGGCCACGTCAGGAGGCGGCATAAGGTATGAGCAATTCGGAAACATCGGAACCTCGATCCAGATGTCATCTACTCCCACGAACACACGCGTCGTAAGGGTATACAACAATCAGCTGTACATCAGCACCGCTTCCGGCGCGTTTCTCGGAGTATGCTCGATAGGGAGCGGAACTCCTACCACTTCGGGTCAGACCACTACACTTCTGCCAGGCATGCCGACCAGCGGAACGCACAGTCCTTACGGCTTCTCGGTTAGTCCTGACGGAAATACGCTTTACGTTGCTGACGACGGCTCAGCTGCGAACGGTGGCGGTATACAGAAGTGGACTCTCAGCGCCGGTACTTGGAGCAAAGCGTACACGCTCCTGAACAACGGAACGACCGCTATACCCTCGAGGGGATTGACGGTCGACTGGAGCGGGACAAACCCGGTGATATACGCGACAACGTCGTCGACCCCAAACGCTTTGATAAGAGTCACGGACACCGGCTCCGGGAGCACTGCTGACACGCTCGCTGCGTCTCCTGCAAACACGGTGTTCAGGGGGGTCGACTTCGCGCCGAGCAATGGTGCAGCGTTTATCGCGACGACCGGCGGTCCGCTCGCATTTGGAAATGTTGCTGTGGGGACCCCCTCGGCCGAGCAGACCTTTACTGTGCGCGGCGGAAATCTCACGGCCGACATCACCATAACTGCGCCGAGCCATTTTGAAATATCAACCACGTCTGGCTCCGGCTTCGGATCATCACTCACGCTCACGCAGGCAGGCGGCGCGGTCAACACGACCACGATATATGTCCGTTTTAACCCCGTCACTTACGGCGCTGCTTCGGACAATATCTCGGTCGCGAGCACAGGAGTGACTTCCCAAAACATAGGCGTCAGCGGGACAGGAATACAGGCCGGCTTCACACTCTCTTCGGCCAGCATGAACTTCGGAAACGTGATACTTACTCAGAATAAGAAGGACTCCGTCTACGTAAAGAACAGCGGCACGACCGGGTTGAACATAAGCGCGGTCGCGTCCGACAATTCTCTCTTCACGGTTGATCCCACATCCGCAACGCTCAACACGGGAGACAGTGTCTGGTTCCGTGTGACGTTCGCGCCGACGGCCGTCGGTTCTCAGTCGGGCAACATAGTCTTCACTCACAACGCCTCTTCGTCACCTGACACAGTTAAGGTAACAGGGGCTGGCATTAACGCGCCCCCACCTTCGATTTCGGGTATCACACGGTCGACGCGCGTCCCCAACGCAGGAGACTCGGTGATCGTCTCAGCGAAAGTTACGGATCTTTTCGGACTCTCGGCCGTGCGCCTTCTGTACTATGTCAACGATGTCGCGGATTCGGTGAACATGGCTTTGACGGATACGCTCTTCACGGCTAAGATACCGGGGAACGTCAATCAGAACGGTTACCGGATCGAATATCGGATACGCGCCATCTCGACGAACGGCGGAGACTCTCTCACTGCGAAAGTCGCCGCTAACGCGTACTTTGCCGGAATCAGCCCGATGTCGTTGGATGGAATTAAGAAGACCGACGCTAATCTCCTGAATCTATACAAGGGTTATTACTTCAGAGTGGCGGGAGTCATAAACGGTCCGAACTACCAGGCGTCCAATCTCAGTCAGTATGTTCAGGACTCAGTGGGAGCTCTGAACTTGTATAAGTACGGAGCAGCGGCGCAGGCATTCTCCTTCGGCGATTCTGTTATCGTCATTGGCAAGCTGGATCAATATCGCGGCAACTCTGAAATAACTCCTGACACGGTGTCTACGGACGTTCAGAAAGTCGCTTCTGGAAAGAAAGTGCGTCCGATTGATTTGACGGTGTCACAGTTCAATGCTAACCCTGAACTGTATGAGTCGAGGCTAATCAGGTTGAACGGACTGATGAAGAGATACGACACGCAGGCATGGGGCGCGAACACTTCGCTCGTAATGTACGGCGGGAGCCAGACCGACACTTTGATAATGTACATCAATTCCGGAGTCGACGCGGCGGCGGCAGGTGAGCCAGGTTACCCGATCAAGGTGACCGCTATCGCGGTCCAGTTCACGAGCCCAGGAAGCGCGACGATCGGCCCGTACGAGATACTCCCGAGATATCAGACCGATTTCGCTCCGGCACTCCTTGCCCCGGGTCTCTCTTCGCCTCAGGGCACGACCGGAGAGCCGCGGAGAGCGACTCTCCGGTGGCGGGTTTGCCTGGGTGCCCTGACTTATCGTGTGCAGGTGGCCAAGGACAACGCGTTCTCGACGCTTGTGCTTGATACGATTGTGAACGCTCCTGACACTACCGTCAGGCTGGGCAATCCGCTAGATGCGAAGACGGCACACTACTGGCGCGTCGCTGTTGTAGACACAGACGGCGTGGTCAGCGACTACTCTCAAAGTGCCACGTTCACCACCGGGGTTGGACTGGACGGGGTCAACGATGAGGGAGCACTCCCGAGGGAGTTCGCGCTCCTCCAGAACTATCCGAACCCGTTCAATCCAGCGACAACGATAGGGTTCGCGCTCCCGAGGGAGTCGCATGTTAGAATCGCTGTCTACGACATCCTGGGACAGGAAGTGGCGGTGCTCATCGACGGTGTCATGAGGGCTGGCTACCAGCGGGTAACTTTCAACGCGAACAGATTTGCCTCTGGTGTGTACTTCTACGTCATGCGTGCCGGGGACAGGGTGTTCAAGCAGAAAATGCTTCTGATGAAATAAGTCCCGGGAAGAGTTGGGGCGTGCGGCGGGGGGCTTCGGTCCCCCGTTTTTTTATGCCTCCATGCTGAACCGGCCTGCGTTTACAGGCCTTTGGAGACGGCCTCGCTGCCTCGGCCGTCGGCGAGCATTGCTCCGATGACCGCGCGGAATTTCCTGTCGATTCCGTACATCACTACGTTGTAGGTGGCAGTCGCCGCGAGAACCAGGGCGACAAGTACCAGCGGGACTACGAACCAGTTGCTCATTTTCACGATCCGAATCGCGTCGACGGCTACGGAAGCCGAAACGAGGAATTGAATACCGGCAACGAAGAAAACCCTGACCGGGCCCCACTTCATCATCGGCTTCTGTTCAATCCGCTGAAACTCCATGGTGAGGCTGTACCTTGCCTGTGCATCCATCTGGATCACCCTCCGTTTGATTGACCGAACACCCCTTCGGCCTCCGGCGAAAAAGAAAGGGTGCCGGATATCCGGCACCCAGATTTTCTGTTTATTCCCGTACTGGTTTTGGCTTGAAGAGGTATTTCTCGGCCGCCTCGTATATGCCGAACATGGCGGCGCTGTATATCAGCGTGCTGAGGATCGTGTTGCCGAAAAAGGGAATCGCGAGAACGTAGCATTGCACGAGGCCGGCAATAGTCCTGGAATATATCGAACCTGGCACAAGCCAGACTGCGAAGTTCGTAGTGATGAAGAATATCACCGCGCCCGCGACGGAAAGCCCGGCGATCTTTCCCGCGGACACCTTGTTCTCGAGGAGCAGGCCCATGGCCACGATCAAGAGAAGCGTGCCGTAAACGAAGGCCATCGAACCGGCGTCGTAAAAACCGATGACGATGTCGCTCAGGAACAACGCCGCGGTCGGTACGAGGAAGGCATATCTCTTCTTTAGGTACGCGCCGGCGAAGAGCGCTATCGAAATTACAGGCGTGAAGTTCGGGGCGTGAGGTATAAGCCTGGAAAACGCCGCGAAAAGTATCAGGACTATTGTGAATAGGATGTTCATTATAACCTCCAGTTAATTAACCGGTTTGTCAATATTTAAACCCGTGCGGTGTAACAGCCGAGAGGCCAAGATTCGCTGTCTTTCCTCTCGCATACAACTTTCAGCGACAAAACTCATTTGATGTCTAACTTAACAACGGGGCAGCGCGCAATCAAGGATTCAGGCTCGGCCGAAAAGTCACACATGCCTCTTGAGTTCATTTTCCCTGCTTGAATTCAAAAGTCAGCTCGAATCTGTAGTTTCTCATCGGAACAGGGTACAATGGAAGCACCTGGTAGTTGCGGTTGAATAGGTTGTCCACCATCGCCTTGGGGTAGATCACGAACACGCCAGCATCAACTCGCGCAGAGGCGGAGAGCGAAGCCACCGCAAACGGAGATATTGAAGAGCTGTTATCCGTCGAGTAATAACGCGTCCCAACGTAACGAACGTCGGCAGTGACGTTGAATATTCCGGGAGTCACCTGGATCATGAGGTAGCTCTGATGCTTCGGAATGTAGAGCTGCTGCTTCTCGTAAGTAGTCGGATCGGATGGATCGGAAAGGTCTACTGATTCTCCCGAGGAGTAATTACCCTTCAGCCGCAAAAGCGAGCCGTAGTACAGATCGGCGCCGACCTCAACCCCCTTCGAGAGTATTCTACCATAGTTCTCCGGGAGCCATTCGACGGCGCTTACCGGGCGCCAGACTATACCGTTTCTCACGTCGATGTGGTAATAGCTGACATCGAAAGTCAGGGCGATAGGTGAATTTCCGCGATTGATTTCACCGACGAGTCCGGCATCGTACTCGGTCGACATCTCCGGTTTGAGCGATGTGTTTCCAAGCCCGGCGTAATAGAGGTCATTGAAGGTGGGGACCCTGTATGAAGTCCCCGCGCTCGCCCGGAGATGGACGGGAGCGAAGGCAAGTGGCTTGATGTTGATGCCTGCCTTCGGATTGAACGACCCTCCGAAGTCAGAGTAGCCATCATATCTCACCGCGCCGAAGAGACGAGTCTCGAGGTTGTAGCCTTTCAGGAACTCATACATCCCGGTCAGAAAAGCTCCCCAACGATCCCGGTTCTTAATTCCGGTCATCTCGTTGCTCTCGCCTCTGTCAATTTCCGCATCGACTCCTCCAGTTGATGTGAAATTTCCGTCCGCATAAGTTGCCTGAACAGAGGGCTGGAATGACAGCATCTTGTAGTAGTCATTGCTCGCGTAGGCAGGGTCAGTGTAATGGAGGTAAGAGTAGATTGCCCCGGCAGACGCCGAATAGTTGAGGCCGCCGAGAATCCCAGTGTTCCTTAGAATTGCGATCGTGTTCCTGTCTGTCTCTCGGGCCGTTCCGACGAACGCGGGGTCTGTTACCATTCCGGGAGTGCCACGATCGGCATACAGGTTCTGAACGAAGAGTGAGGTCGTCCCGCCGGTTGAAGGAAGAACAAGCTTGAGCGACTGGTTGTCCGCGAGATAATCGGCGCCGCTTCGCTGCATTGCCGTGCTTACCCCTCCGTTGTCGTATGTGAAATCGTAATTGTTCACGGCGCGGCTGCGGTTGGCCGTCAGGTCGACCCGCACAGGTCCTACTACTCCGCTGAGCTCTCCTCCGAAATTCTGCCTGCCGAAGGATCCCCCTCCAAGATCGAGGCGGAGGGAGTTATCGTTCGGGGAACGCGTTTCCAAGTTGACTACGCCTCCCACGGCGTTAGCGCCGTAAAGAGCCGATGCTCCTCCCTGTGAGATTTCGACCGAGGCGATATCGTTAGTTGGGATAAGAAATAGGTCCACGAGCCCGTTCTGGACGTTGTTGAGGCTGACCCCGTCCATCATGAATAGAGTCTGTTCCGCGGAAGTTCCCCGGAGGCTGATCGTGTTGAGCTGGCCCGGTCCGTTCTCTTTAATGAATATTCCGTTCACGGACGAAAGGACCGCGTTGGCGTCTTCGATGCCTGAATCGCGAAGTTGACTGATGTCGATGCGGCTCACGGTTGAAGGCGCGTCGATGCTCCTGATGGGAGAGCGTGTCGCGGTTACGACAACGTCCTGTGCCCGATAGGAGCGGAGGGTGTCTTGTGGCGAAAAGACAAGATTGAACAATAACAGAAGAAGCATGTGATCTCCTCACAAAAAAAAAGCCCGCTGGGAGGGCGGGCGAAAAGAAAACTCAATTCCCGTCATGAGACGGGACTGAATTTAACCTCTCCCTCGAAGGTTGTTGGACCCGTGTGCATTACAGCTCCGCGAGTCGTTGATTCTAAAAAGTCCTGGCAGGTCTCCTGGCTCACGGCGTGACTTGCCGTCGCCTTCCCATCGCGCTTGACGCGCCACAGTGGCTCCGGTGTTTGATTGCCGCATACAGTTGCGGGGCAGCTCCCGTTTATCTCTCGATTGTCCCGAGATCGGGATTCCCTTTTCAGTCCCGACGCTAATGGCGCCGGAACACCAAGACTTCAGTTTTACTAAAGAACGTGGAACGAATTTAGCCTGCGTCTGAATCGGAAGCAAGCGTCCGGAAACAATCCGCTCTCCGATACGAACCGATGCATCGGCTTTCGCCTCCCTTCAGTGCGAATACTTTCCCATTAACACGCCCCTCCCGACAATGTGTCCGTCCATTGCCTTGAGTAGCTCGGAGCTTGAACAGCCGGGCCTGAGCGCCAGCATAGTGTCGAGCGCGTAAAGCTTGAAATAGTATCTGTGGGTTCCTCCCGGTGGGCATGGTCCCCCATAGCCGTATTTTCTGAAATCGTTCTTCCCTTGCCGGGAACCGTCCGGGAGAGAATCGCTGGGGGGTACGCTTTCTTCCAGTCCGCGCTTGTTTGCCGGTATATTGAATATCACCCAGTGTACCCATGTTCCCATCGGAGCATCTGGGTCGTCAGCAATGATAGCAAGGCTCTTTGTCAGCTCGGGCGGGGCCGCCCAGGACAGCGGCGGTGATATATCCGGGCCGTCACAGGTAAACTTGCTGGGTATCATCTCGCCTTCCTTGAACGCGCCGCTTGTAACGACGATCCGGTAGGTACTGTCTTCTGACATTGTGGCCTCCGCTTTAGTGTTCTCGTGTCCGCTGCCTTTCCCAGGGCAGCCGAGTAAAGGGAGCATCATGGCCATTAGGATGAAGTGTCTTGCCTCTATCATCTTGAGCCTCCCTGCGCTTACGGATCTATTTTACCTGGCCGGCCGCATGTTTTCAAGTCTTCGGCAAAGTGGCACTGGGGCGGATTAAGACTGGCGGTAATCCTTAAGAAAATGTTCGATGGCGTCAAATGCCCTGGTGAGCTGGGAGATTTCGGGGAGGAAGACTATCCTGAAATGATCCGGATTAAACCAGTTGAATCCCGTCCCCTGGACTACGAGCACTTTCTCTTTCTTGAGAAGGTCGAGTGTGAACCGTTCGTCATCTCTGATCTCAAAGAGCTTTGTGTCTATCTTCGGAAAGAAGTAGAACGCCCCTTTTGGTTTGGTGCAGGAGAGACCGGGAATGCGGCTAAGTCTATCGTAACCGAGGTCGCGCTGAAGCTTCAATCTTCCCTCCGCCGAAGTGTGTTTCCTGATCGCGCCATCCTCTGCGAGGGCGAGGTCGACGGCGTACTGCGCGGGGACGTTACTACAGAGTCTCATCGAGGCGAGCATATTCACCCCTTCCATGTAATTACGGACGGAGGCGAGGTCACCGGTGAATACCATCCAGCCGACCCTGTACCCTGTTATCAGGTGAGACTTCGAGAGGCCGTTGAGCGTGACGCAGGGGAGGTCACCGGCGACGGATGCTATGTGCGTGTGCACTGCCCCATCATAAAGTATGCGGTCGTAAATTTCGTCGCTGAAGATGATCAGCTCGTTCTCGGCGGCAATGCGGACGATGGCTTCGAGCGTGTCTCGATCGTAAACCGCGCCCGTCGGGTTGTTCGGGTTTATCACGACTATTCCCTTGGTCCGCGGTGATATCTTCTTTCTGATATCCGGTGTATCAGGCTGCCATTCTGATTGTTCATCGCATATATAATGTACCGGAGTCCCTCCGGCGAGAACCACCGCGGCCGTCCAGAGGGGATAGTCGGGAGCGGGTACGAGTACTTCGTCCCCATCATTGAGGAGCCCCTGCATTGCCATCACGATGAGCTCGCTGACTCCATTTCCTATGTATACGTTTTCGACGTCTGCGCTGTCGATCCCTTTCGACTTGTAGTACTTTACGACCGCTTCGCGTGCCGAGATAAGTCCCTTTGAGTCGATGTATCCCTCGGCTTTCACCAGATTGGATGAGATTCTGCCGACTATTTCGTCGGGGGCTCTGAAGCCGAACGGGGCAGGGTTTCCAATGTTGAGCTTGAGTACCTCTTCTCCGTGCGACTCCATCTCCTTGGCCTCGTCAAGTACGGGCCCGCGGATATCATAACAGACGCTGTTGAGCTTGGATGATTTGAGAAAGCTTTTCATTCTCTTTTTGGGATTAAGTTCCGATGAAAAGTATTCAGTTACAAATAGAGATGCGCGATCAAACGGGGGAACAAACTTGAACTTTTTAGTGAAACGGGCGGCGAGCCTTGTCATCCTTTAACTCATTCAGAATGAGTGTTAAATTGATAAGTGTATCTGAGACTGAAGGACAACGACACGATAGCCGCAATCGCGACTCCGCTTGGGGAGGGAGGGATAAGTGTGATCAGAATATCCGGAGCGGCTGCTTTTGACGTAGCGGACAGGGTTTTCGTCGGTAAAGGGTCGCTGTCTGAATCGCCTTCACACAGCGCTCATTTTGGACGCGCCGTAGACGCGAGCGGGAAATATGTGGACGAAGTTGTGGCGGTCACATTTCGTGCTCCGAACAGCTACACATGTGAGAACGTCGTAGAATTGAGCTGCCACGGCGGCTATCTCGTCACGCAGAAGCTGCTCCAGGTAATACTTGATGCAGGCGCGCGAGCCGCCGAACCGGGGGAGTTCACAAAGAGAGCATTCCTTAACGGACGGCTCGATCTCTCCCAGGCCGAGGCGGTCGCGGATCTGATCCATTCGCAAAGCGAGGCGGCATACCGGAGCTCAATGAGACAACTGTCGGGCGACTTGTCGAGGGAGATTAAGGCGATACGCGACGAGCTCCTGAATCTCGCATCACTCCTTGAGCTTGAGCTTGATTTCTCGGAAGAGGACGTGGTGTTCGCGAACAGGATCGCGCTTGACGATAGAATGTCTGACGCCGTCGCAGCGTTGGAGAAACTTCTCTTGACGTACGAAGTCGGTCGGGTCTACCGCGAGGGGGTTCGGGTGACAATCGCAGGGAAACCGAACGCAGGTAAATCGAGCCTTCTGAACTCAATACTAGGCGAGGGGAGAGCAATCGTCAGCGACAAGCCTGGGACCACGAGGGACACCATAACGGAGTCGATTAGTATTGGTGGCGTACTCTTCAGGTTCACTGATACTGCAGGGCTTCGAGAGACTGCCGACGAAATTGAGCGTGAGGGGGTTGAAAGGGCTGAAAAGGAAGCGGAGAAGGGGGATGTGGTTCTCCTCGTCGCCGATTATGGGGAGAAGTATTATAACGGCACTATTGCAGAATACGCTAGATTAAGCGATATTTGCGCAAAAGTTGGTGTGAAGTTCGTTAGAGTCTGGAACAAGATAGACCTTTATCCGGCGGAGGCTCCCCGCATCGCGGCTGAGGGACGAGAATTTTACGTTTCTGCCCTGAAAGGCGATGGAATTGATTTCCTCAAAAATGGGTTAAAAGAATTGGCTCTTGGCAAGGAGGTCAACGAGTCGACGGTCGTCGTAACAAACTCCCGTCACCGTGATGCACTGGCAAGGTCGAAGAGGAGCCTTGGTCTGGCGCTTGACACGCTCAGGTCCCGGAAGTCAGGCGAGTTTGTTGCCCTTGATCTTCGTGCTGGGCTGAATGCCCTTGGTGAGATTACTGGCGAGATAACGACGGACGATGTCCTGAACAATATTTTTTCGAAATTCTGCATAGGCAAGTGACGTTTCACGTGGAACAAGTTATATTTGAATCCCTTTGAACGAGCTGGTATTAGCCGGCCTTTGCCCAAGAAACCCATCGCCCGAAAGCCGTGAGGATTCCTCCGCAAATTGAGATTTGTCTGATTACGTTTTCGAGATATGAATACAATAAGCTATGATGTGATAGTCGTTGGAGCCGGACATGCCGGAATTGAGGCTGCGCTTGCAGCTTCAAGAATGGGGTGTTCTGTTCTCCTAATGACAATGGATATTGCGGCAATTGGGAGGATGTCGTGTAATCCTGCTATTGGCGGTACAGCAAAGGGAAACCTGGTCCGTGAGATAGATGCGCTCGGTGGAGAGATGGCCAAGATTGCCGACGTGACCGGAATACAGTTCAGAATGCTGAACAAGTCAAAGGGGCCCGCAGTATGGTCGCCAAGGGCACAAAATGACAGGGAGGGCTATTCAGCGGAGGCCAGAAGGCGCGTCGAGGCCCAGGAGAGTCTCCATATCATGCAGGATATGGTAACTGAGGTTCTCGCGACAGATGGACATATATCGGGTGTAGATACAGGAACCGGGACCCGTATTGCATGTAAGGCATTGGTTGTTTCGTCCGGGACCTTCCTCAACGGAGTAATGCACACCGGACTGAAGAAGAGTATCGGCGGCCGGTTCAATGAGCCTCCGGCTGTCGGTCTGACCGCTTCTCTGGAGAAGCTGGGATTTGTGAGCGCCAGATTGAAGACCGGCACGCCGCCGCGCGTTGACAGGCGAAGCATAGATTTCAGCAAAGTCGAGGAGCAGCCGGGGGACCCGGACCCGCAGCCGTTTTCCTTTCAAACGAAAGAGGTCACGCGCAATCAGGTAAGCTGTTTCCTCACGTACACGAACAAGGATACTCACGCACTCCTGAGGACCGGGTTTGATGAATCACCCATGTTCACTGGCCTCATTAAAGGAATCGGTCCCCGATACTGTCCATCCATAGAAGATAAAATCGTCAGGTTCGCGGACAAGGAAAGGCACCAGATATTCCTCGAGCCGGAAGGAAGGGATACTGACGTCATCTATGTGAACGGCTTCTCGACGAGCCTCCCGGCAAATGTCCAGTACGAGGCCATGAAGACCGTTCCGGGGCTGGAGAACGTAGAGATGCTTCGACCTGGATATGCCGTCGAATACGATTTCTTCCCGCCGCATCAGGTGAAGCTAACGCTTGAGACACATCTTGTGAAAGGGCTCTTCTTCGCAGGTCAGATCAACGGGACGTCCGGTTATGAAGAGGCCGCTGGTCAGGGGTTAGTCGCGGGGATCAACGCCGCGATCGGAGTGAGGGGAGGAGACCCGCTTGTGCTGAAAAGGTCGGAAGCCTACATAGGAGTACTCATAGATGACCTGGTCAACAAGGGGACGAGCGAGCCGTACAGGATGTTCACTTCGAGGGCGGAGTATCGCCTTATGCTCCGGCAGGACAATGCGGACAGAAGGCTGATGGAATACGGTTACAGGTTCGGACTTATACCCGCCGACGTTCACGGATCGATGCGAAAGAAAGAGGAAAGGATCAGGACACTTTCTGAGTATGTCTCTCGCAAGAGCGTCCCTCCTTCGGCGGTGAACTCCTATCTTGAATCAATTGGCTCGACGCCTCTCAACGAGAACGAGAAGCTCTCCCAGCTTTTGAAGAGACAGGATGTCAGACTGTCCGAACTTCTCCGGCTTGAATTCTTCACCACAGATTCTCTCCCGCTTGACGCGGCGAACCAGAAGGACGTGGTGGAGCAGGTGGAGATAGAGACGAAGTATGAAGGCTACATTGTCAGGCAGCAGGAAGAGATAGAAAGGTTCGACAAATACGAAGCAATGGAGATCCCGGAGGGTTTTGATTTCCAGAGGGTGAAGTCTCTCTCCACAGAAGCCGTCGAGAAGTTGACAAAAGTCGCCCCCTCTTCCATAGGTCAGGCGAGCAGGATATCGGGAGTGTCCCCCGCCGACATCTCTGTATTGATGGTGTATCTTCACGGGTGATTCGATGGAGGGAAGTGTCGAGGCAAATTTGAAGTTTCACGTGAAACGGGTTTCAGCCCTATCAAATGAATGGGGTCAGAATGGTGGTCTTGGCCAAAAACGCAGACTAATACGCATATTTATGGAAATGTTGGAAGCGAGGTAGTTAACGATGCCTGATGGCAAAGCGCTCTTTGAAGAACTGAAGACTCTCACAACGGAGAAAAGGAACAAGGCTTCGATGGAGATAGATGCAGCTAGTCCCATTGAAATCCTCCGCATAATCAATTCTGAAGACAAGAAGGTCGCGTTCGCGGTCGAACAGGAGCTCCCTTACATAGCCGAAGCGGTCGAAATAGTGGTCGCCGCATTTAAGGAGGGGGGGAGACTCTTCTACGTTGGAGCGGGCACGAGCGGACGGATTGGCGTTCAGGATGCCGCTGAGTGTCCCCCCACATTCGGCACGGATCCGGAAATGATACAGGGAATGATAGCTGGCGGACTCCCGGCGATGTTCAAGGCTCAGGAGGGTGCCGAGGACAGGGAGGAGAACGGGGCGAACGATATCGTGGCACACGGGATAACAGGCAACGATGTCGTCTGCGGAATAGCGGCAAGTCGCCGCACTCCATACGTTGTTGGCGCGGTCAGGAAGGCGAGGGAGATTGGCGCGCGGACTCTTTTCGTGACAACGAATCCACGCTCGCATTTCAACATCGATGTCGACGTAGCCATCTGCCCGGAAGTTGGGCCGGAAGTAATAATGGGCTCAACGAGGATGAAGTCAGGCACCGCGCAGAAGATGGTACTGAACATGATCACGACTGCCGCGATGATCAGGCTCGGAAAAATATACGAGAACATGATGGTCGATCTGCAGATGACGAACAAGAAACTCGAAGAGAGGGCGAAGAGAATTGTCATGACGATAACGGGCGTTGAGTACGACGAGGCTGACCGAGTGCTCCGCCGAGCGGGCGGCCACGTGAAGACGGCGGTCGTCATGATCAAGGCTGGGGTGAACGCCGATGAGGCGCGCGAACTCGTGAAGAAGGGGGAGGGGTTCGTCAGGAGAGCCATCGAGGTTAAAGTTGGAAAACACTGAACTCTCCCAACTGTCGGCGTACCTGCATAACCTTCCGACGACGAGGCGTGCACTCGAAGAGATGCATGGCCCTGGTTCGGCATCCATGCATCTTATAAGCGCTCCTTACCTTGCGTTTCTTCTGAGTAATCTCCTGAAGTCAGGCGGCGTCTCCCTCCTCCTTGTCACCGAAGACATCGACATAAGCGAGAGGCTCCAATCGGATTTCACAGTCTTCTCCGGTCTGATACCGGTCGAGCTGAGCGGCGAAGACGAAAGCGACGCCGAGTCGTCGGGATTCGGTCCGAACCTGGCCGGCCTGTTTGATTTCTATTCCGGAGTAAGGAACCTTTATGTCTGCGATTATTCGGCCTTGTTCCGCAAGATGCCGGCGCAAAAAGGCCTCGCCGCGACTGCCGTTATAATACAGAACCACGCGGACGTCGATCATGATGACCTTGTAGCCAGATTGGGAAAGTACGGATATCAGAGAAAGGACTATGTCGAAGAGGTCGGCGATTTCGCAGTCCGCGGAAGTATTGTCGACGTCTTCCCTGAATCGGGCGAGAATCCGGTCAGAATTGATTTCTTCGGCGACAACGTGGAATCGATACGGGTCTTCGACCCTGTAACCCAGAGATCCATACAGGAGGTCGGTTCGTTCACGCTGCTCCCCTTCGCTGACAACGGCAACGGGACCGCACCCTTTTCCGACCAGATTCCTGAGGGGACCCGGATAATATTTCATGAGCCGTCAGCAGTATCAAAGGGACAATCCGATGAGCTCCGCAAATTCGAGAAGGAGGTCGCTGGGAAAGCGCAAATCATCCACTGGAAGGTGCTCGAGAGGAAGGAAGCTGACGTCGTTGTCGACGTCACACCGCAGCCAACGTTTGGAGGGAAGCTCCAGCTGGCTGCCGCCAAGATAGCTGAGCTCTTCAACGACGGTTATCAGATCTCGGTAGCTTCGAGCACGAAGCACCTCGGCGACAATTTTCTGAATTTGCTCAACGAATTCGATGAGCTGAACGGGACGACGCTCCGGCAGGAGGTTCGGCTGATTCATGCCTCTCTTTCAGGAGGGTTCATACTCCCCACCGACCACGTCGCGCTTCTCACGGAGCACGAGATTTTCGGCAGGCGCTCTCCGCTCGTTGCGCGTAAGGAGAAGGCGAGGAAGTTCGTCGGACTCTTGCGACGGGATATTAACACCCTAAGGAAAGGAGACTACGTTGTACACGAGGAATATGGCATCGGCCGGTTCCTCGGGCTTGAGAAACTTAAGATTGTAGACAGCACTCAGGAATGTGTGAAGATAGAGTATGCGGAGGGAGACAGGCTCTACGTGAACCTTGACTACGTCGGCAAGCTTCAGCGTTACGCATCGGAGGACGGCTTTACGCCCAAACTCTCGAAGCTCGGCGGGGCAGAGTGGCAGCTCATGAAAACAAGGGCGAAAGGAAAGCTCAAGGACATCGCGAAAGACCTGATAAAGCTCTACGCGGACAGGAAGAAATCCAAAGGAGTCTCGTTCTCCAAAGACAGCATATGGCAGCACGAACTCGAGGCCTCCTTCGTCTACGAGGACACTCCCGATCAGTCACGTGCCACGGCCGAGATAAAGGCTGACATGGAAAACGAGAACCCGATGGACAGGCTTCTGTGCGGCGATGTTGGTTTCGGAAAGACGGAGGTGGCTGTACGCGCGGCTTTCAAGGCGGTCATGAGTGGAAAACAGGTTGCGGTTCTCGTGCCGACGACGATTCTCGCTGAGCAGCATTTCAACACCTTCCGCGACAGGCTTTCAGGATACGCCGCCAGGGTAGAGGTCCTCTCAAGGTTCAGGAAGCGCTCGGAGCAGAAGACGATACTCGATAAGCTCGAAAAGGGAGATGTCGATATCATTATCGGGACGCACCGGCTCCTTTCCGGCGACGCGAAGTTTCACGACCTCGGACTCCTCATCGTCGATGAGGAACACCGTTTCGGCGTCGAGGCGAAGGAGAAGATAAGACAGCTTAGGGCGAACGTCGATACATTATATATGACCGCCACCCCCATACCGAGAACTCTTTACATGTCGCTCTCATCCGCAATGGATATTTCCATACTCCAGACTCCTCCGGCGAACCGGCTTCCCATCGACACATATATCGTGAACTTTGACGGGAAGCTCCTCCAGTCCGTCATAGAGCGAGAGCTCAATCGAGGCGGGCAGGTGTATATCGTGAGCGACACCGTCAAGGATCTGACCAAGCTTGCTGACTTTGTCCATCGTCGCGTCCCTGCCGCGAAGGCGGGCATAATACACGGCAAGATGAAGCCGAACGAAATCGAAAGGACCATGGTCCACTTTCTTGAGAAGAAGCTCAACATACTCATTGCCACGAAGATCATCGAATCAGGAATTGACATACCCTCGGTGAACACGCTTATCGTGAACAACGCGGACCGGTTCGGACTGGCGGAGCTATACCAGATTCGCGGGCGGATCGGCCGTTCGAACGTCCAGGCGTACGCCTACCTAATCGCCAAACAGTTTTCAAACCTGACCAGGGACGCCGTCAGACGGCTCACCGCCATCGAGGAGTTCAGCGAGCTCGGCTCAGGGTTCAATCTTGCCATGCGCGATCTTGAAATCCGCGGCGCTGGAAATCTTCTCGGAAGAGAACAGAGCGGCTTCATTAACAACCTCGGCTTCGAAATGTACAATAAAGTACTCGAAGAGGCAGTCGCAGAAGCGAAGTTCGAAGAGAATCTCACGGAACAGCTCGACACACTCACGAGACGGAAAGTCGAACCGCAGGTCACGGCGGACGTCGACGCTTTCATTCCGGACGACTACGTGTCTCTCGACGCCGACAGGTTTGATTTCTACAAGCGTCTTTCGAGGGCGACCAAGGCGGCGGAGGTGGATGACTTACGGAGTGAAATCCTCGACAGGTTCGGCAAGATACCCGAGCCTGCCGAGAACCTCATTCAACTGATCAAAGCGAAGATCGCTGTAGAGCCGCTCAGAATCCCGAAGCTCGAGATGCACGGCGCCGTAGTGAAGATACACCTCCCGTCCGACGACCAGGACTTCTATAAAGAAATCTTCCCGATGATGATGAACGCCCTCGACCGGATCGGGGACATCAAGCATCGGATAACTCAGGAAAACTCGAACGCCAGGCTCGAAGTGACATTCGGCTCGAAGGGGCCCTCCGAGAAGGAAGGGAAGTTAGACAGGCTCGAAAGACTCCTCGAAATAATAAAAGTTGTCTGAGCCCATTGCATCCGGCCCCTGCATTTAGCCGCGGGCAGTCACGCCTCGTCTCCTGGAGGGGAGGACGGATTCGGTGGCCAGCTCTCTAAGAACCTAAACGCATTCCCGCCTCAAGTCATTGCCATCATAAAGCGGCGGGAGAGGGCGTGTCAGTCAAGCCGACAGATTTCTCTCCCCTTGAACTCAATCGGCCCGCCCGAGTGTTTGGTAGTGTAGATGTCATTTGCAGCACTCGAACTTTAGCGGAGGAACAAACATGTCTAACTCAGAGAAGTTGGAAACGGCCACACTCGGCGGGGGATGTTTTTGGTGCACCGAGGCGGTGTTCGACGATCTTAAGGGAATCACGGAAGTGGAGTCCGGGTATTCGGGCGGAGACGTTGCCAATCCTACTTACGAGCAGGTATGTACAGGCCGGACGGGACATGCGGAGGTCGTGCAGGTTACGTTCGACCCGGGGTTAATCTCATACGAGGATATTCTCAGGATCTTCTTCACGGTCCACGACCCGACGACGCTCAACCGTCAGGGAAACGACGTCGGCCCGCAGTACCGCTCTGTCATATTATATCACGACGACGCGCAGAAACGCTCCGCCGAAAAAGTCATTCAGGAAATTGCGGCGGCACAAATATGGGATGATCCCATAGTGACGGAGCTTTCCCCGTTCAGAGCCTTCTACAAGGCCGAAGATTACCATCAGGAGTACTTCGCGAACAACCCGAACCAGGGCTACTGCAGAGTCGTGATAGCGCCGAAGGTGGCCAAGTTTCGGAAACATTACAGCGACAGGTTGAAGTGAGCCGATTCGGCCGCACGCTGCTCCGGTGATCTTAAATGGAAGAGGCGGGGAAGGCCCCGCCTCTCTGCCGCAGATGGTGCAGTCGTCATTTCACGAGCACCATCTTCCTGACCGACGTGAAACGCTCTCCATCGGACGCGACGGCAGTGATCGAGTAAAAGTAAAGTCCACTCGGGTGGCGATCCATTTTTAAAGTCCTCTCGTACCTTCCGGCCTGCATCGTCCCGAAATTCCACTCTTCAATTCGCTGTCCAAGGACGTTATAAACCTCCAACCTGACCCGCGACATCCTGGCCAGGTCAAACTTGATATTCGTCGACGGGTTGAAGGGATTCGGATAATTCTGAAAGAGCTGGAAGCTCGAGGGTATTCTCAATGTCGGGTCATCCGGAGGCTTTACGTCGGAGATCAGTATCCCGTACTCCCGGGCCGCGGCTCGCGATGCGGATGAGAGGCTGTCGCTCCCGAGACCGGCAACGATGGCGAAAGCGAACGCTATCGAATCACCCTCGTAAATCGTATAAGGTCCGCTGCTGACAAAGAGCCGGTAGTCTGAAGCTGTGGCAGACTGAGAAATCGCGGAGCCGTTTTCAAGTGCGTGGTACAGCGACGTCATGTTCTCGGGGTCCTCGCTTACTTTCCACCAGCCGATCTTCGGCGACGAACCGCCGAGAGCTCTCACACCGATGTTGATGCCGCCAGCGTGCGTGGAGTCGTATGCGAACACGAGGCTGTCAGCCGCGATGCTTCGTATCATGTCCTTACCGTTGGAGATGCTGAATCGAAGAATCTCGCCCAGGTAGACATTCCTTAGACTGAGATTGGCCCCGAAGATATTGCCGTCATAGTGCAGCTTGTACGTGTTGATGACATAGTCAGCGGCGTTGGTGGAGTAGAGCCTCTGCGAGACCACCAGTCGCGCGTGGCAAATGGTCGTATCCGTCCCACTTGAAAAAAATGTCTCGGTCATCTGTCCGGACTTGCCAGCATGCTCATTGTAGTTCCACAGAGGGATCCAGTTGAATGGATTTTGGAGGCCCCCTAAACTCCCGTAGACCGCCGTGCCTAAGTCTGATGAGGCCCCGAAAATGAAGTTTCCCTCCGGAATGTAATTCCGCGATGTCGAGTCCGGCCATCTTCCGCTCGGGAGGAGCGAGTCGCCGTTTCCGAGACGTCCGTCGTTTGTCAGAACGAGCGATATCCTTGACCTGTTGACTATCGCGTGATCCTTTCTGATTTGGACTCTCATAGTTGCTTGGATTGGATAGCCGCTATCGCAGACTATTATCACCTCCGCTTTCGATGGTGCGCCCACTTCCCCCTGGGAAGAATAGTAAGTCATGACATAGTCCGGTGACTGGTTCGAGTAGGCCCGGAGGATGTAACTACCCGGCGAAGCTGGGATTTGGTAAAAGCCGTTCGCGTCCGTGCAGACAGACAGCACAAAGCCATCGGTGATGTTAATCGCCTCGACGCACATGCCGGCAAGACCGAGGGAAGTGGAATCATCAAGGACGTAGCCTGAGATTCCCCAGCCATTTGTCAGATTGAAGTCGATGCCTGTTGTGGTACTATCCTCCATGACCCTGACCGTATCAGCATTGGCCAGGCTGGACTTATGGTCGTACCATTGAGGCAAGAAGTTTCCCGAATACGCTTCAACGAAATACTGATGTGCCGACAGGCCGGCGAGAGCGTAACTTCCGTCATTTGCAGAACTAGCGAACCTTGATTCGGAGCCGTCGACGCTGTAGGCGTTTACTCCCGCCCATGCGATGGGGTTGCCGGACGCGTCGGAAACGCTACCCGATATGATGCCGCCAGCCGGGAGGACGAAATCAATTCCCTCCCGCACCTCGTTTTCTGCCAGTGATAAGACCGCGGCTGAATCCGCGCATGAGACATTATCGTACCACCTCTGTCCGTAGGCGTAAGCCCAGGCCATGGCGTAGTATGAACCGGGGTATATCCTCGCTATGCTGTAGGTGCCTGAATATCCGGTGTAGCCTGAGGATACGAAATTGAGAGATGTGTCAAAGACGGAAATGTAGGCGTTAGAAATAGCCCCCTGTTTCTTATTTGTTACGACTCCTGAAATCGTCGCTCCCTTCCATAGCGCAAAGTCGATATTCGGAGTCTCCTTGTCAAGCACAACGTGAACCGGCGTTGCCGTTTCGGAACTACGCTTTTCATCGTACCACATCGTCGAGTATTCTAAGTGGGAAGCGCAGAGGGAGTAGCTGCCAGTGTATAATCCGTAGACTCTGTACTCTCCGCTGTCGTTGGTCGAGGCATACGATGACCAATAGTATAAAGAGTCGTAGACGACGACGTACGCGTCACCCAGAGGCTGCCCGCTTCGGTTACCTACCCTTCCCGATATCATTCCTCCTCTTGAAAGAGTGAAATCGATGCCTGAGGTTTCTCTCCCCTGTAGGACGTGAATAACGTCCGCTGAAGAGTAGTCGGTCTTGCCGTTGTACCATTTCATCATATAGCCCGAGGAATACGCACGCAATCTGTAGTCACCAGGGGTCAACTCGTTGAGGCAGTAGTATCCGTCTTCGTCCGTGTAGGAGTACGCTGTCCCGCTCCATTCGTTTGCATATAATGCAACGTTTGCGTAAGCAACGGGGAAGCCTCTTGTATCAATCACTCGTCCGGTTATGGCCGCGGCGGGGGTGAGAGTGTAGTTACGTGTGACGACCTGTCCCGAGATTGACAGGGCATTCTCCGTGTGGCCGAAGTAGCCGTTCGCGAAGATGTAAACGTAATACTGTCCATCTCTCAAAGGTGCCCTGTAGTTTCCGCTGTCGTCGCTCATCGTGGTGAAGGAAGTCGGACCGCTGAATGTAATGACTGCCCTTCGAACTGGGGTCCCGGCAACGCCATTCATAATCTTGCCCGAGGCTCCTCCTTTAACCTTGCTGATTGAGAAGTCTACTCCGGCAGTGTCCGGCGGCAGCGAGTACTTATAAGCCGTGTCAGCTGAGTACCCGGCATCCGATATCGAAACAGAGGCGGAATAGGTGCCAAGCCTGAAGACCGGAATCGAATAGTTTCCATCGCGGTCTGAGAGGGCGCAGTTCGCCAGATATCCGGAGTAGGCACAGACTGACACGCCGCCAATTCCCGAACCATCGAGCCTTACCCTGCCGCTGATTGAGGCATTCGACTTTGGAAGCGCGAGGTCGACCAGTATCGTGCCGTCCGACGGAACAATAATGTTCTGGTTACATGCGGAGAGATACTCGTTTGTCCAGTCCACTCTTGAATAAAGGCTCCACCTCCCGCCGATCAAACCGATCTTGTAATGTCCCTGGGAATCGGCCCGGGTCTCAGCGGAAAAAGAATAGGGAGGGGGTATCAATATGTCGTTAGTAACATAGTAATCATAGTCTCCGTGCGCATTGACTATCGCGTAGGGGACAGCATGTCCGTCGTAATCCCTGACGTTCCCCTCTATGAAGGCGGTTGCCGATGTGAGTTCAACCGTTTTTGCCGTTGTGTCGGTGTAAACGTCGATATACTTTGCTTGCGGCATGAGATAGCCGGAGACTTTACCTGTCGGATCGTACAGAGTCACCTGAAGCGAGTACGGTGGTGGGAGCGGTATCGGGGTCGTGAATGAGCCAGTGGAGTCGGTGCAGCCATATATATCACCAAGCTGAGTGTTTAGTTTCGCGACGATGCCTGATATCGCCGGGCTTATTCTCGCAGTGAAGATTGAGACCGAAGCCCGAGGTGTAATGGTCACGGATGCGGTTGAAGCTGATGAATAGTCATTGACCCTGAATAGCAAGCTCCCTGCGACTCTTGAGAGAACATCGCCCTTCTTCACGCTGTATTTGTAGAAGCCATCGCGGCTGTCCAGGTCATTTGCTCCGTTGTCCAGCAAGAGGGCGCTTGTCATAAGAGGTATGTCGGTTGAATCTACCATCCCGTCGTTGTCAACATCGACGAAGACATCCATGACGGCTGAGACGTATCCCGATGAAAACGAGAATGTTACATCGAACGATTCTCCAACATGCACGGTGTCACGCTGCTGCCCGTTTATCAGGACCGCTGAGGAAAGATAGGGGGTCATCATCTTTCCCCCCTTTGCGGGGAGTACTCTGGTACCAACGTAAGGGGCGCGGCTGAATCCGGTTGGCTGACCGAGGAGCAGCACCCGGTTCATTTGTTGCGACGTTAGCGACTGGGACAACTCGTTCTTCCTGACTGCGCCCGCGCGGCCGGAGTCAATCCTCGCTATTTCGCCCAGTTGTTGAAAGATTCTCTTTCCTCTTTCAGTCTGTCGCTGCAGCTTGTGAAGCTTCTGTCTTGTCATGTCGATTCGCGTCTGCTCAGCCCGATGCCCGGCGAGATTCTGTATCTGGGCCAGCGCGGAGACTCTCTGGGGAACCGCCATTGGCGTACCCCTCTCGTCCCGCCCGCCGTTCGTCTGCGCGGAAACCGAAGCAGCAAAAGCGACTGCCAGACAAAGCTCGACGCCAATCATCAAAGTCGAATTCTTTATCATATCTATCCTCCATCCACAAACATTTCTCAATCCATCCGCGGAGCGAAGAGAGGTAGGTCTCGCGGGAAAAACCGATTGAAAACTGCCGGGCTCACGACGTCCCGGCTGCAATCCTCTGACAAGGGCAATATAATCAAACAGTCCAATCAATGTGTCAAGGACATGCTGACGAGTACTTGGAGGGGTCGTCAGACGGTCAATTTTGGAAACGCCTACAGCCCCCGAAGTGACTTAGAGAGCGATTTTCCCATTCAAACAATGAATCTAGGGGTGAACGAAACGGCGCCCGACTTCGTCGAATCTGTTAAAGATCTGGAGATTTTAAATGAACACAAATGGGAACACCGTCCTAATAACCGGTGGAGGCACCGGCATCGGACTCTGTCTGGCAGAAGAATTTGTAAAATCAGGAAACGACGTCATTATCTGCGGAAGAAGGGAAGAAAAACTGAGGGAGGCGAAGGAAAAGCTCCCTCAAATCAGCACAAAGGTCTGCGACATCTCCAAAGCGAAGGGCCGCGAGGAACTGTTCGACTGGGTGGTCTCGGAACACAAAGAAATAAACGTTCTAGTCAACAATGCCGGCGTTCAGAGAATGATAGATTTTAAGAAGGGCATAACCGAGCTGGCGAGACATGAGAATGAGGTGGACATCAATTTAGCATCGGCCATACAGTTGTCTGCCTACTTCATACCGACTTTAATGCGACGAAAAGAGTCGGCAATTGTGAATGTCACTTCCGGGCTGGCATTCATCCCACTCGCGATCATGCCGGTTTACTGTGCCACGAAAGCGGCGCTTCATTCGTTCAGCGTATCGCTCAGGCACCAGCTGAAGAATACAACGGTGAAGGTCTTTGAGATCATCCCTCCGACAGTAGACACAGAACTCGACAGGGGGACGAGGGCAGAGCGGAACATGACCTATAGAGGGATTCCTCCGGCCGAAGTTGCGATAGCGACTATGAAGGCCCTGGCCGAAGACACCTACGAGTTAGCGGTGGGACAGGCGATGGGACTGATGGAGGCTTCGCGGACGAACTTCACGGAGCAGTTCGGTCGAATGAACCATTGAGTTCCTTCAGGAGTGGTCGGCCATCTCTACCCATTCCCGTCTTCGGGAGCTTTCGAACACCGCGTCGATCACCCTCATGTTTGAGACTGCATCGCTTATTGGCGTCGGAACGGGAGTGTCATTGAGAATCGCCTCCGCAAAGAGATCGGCCTGGACCGTGTACTGATCGCAGGCTTCAAACGAGATCTCCTCGGTCGCCCCACCTTTCTGAAGAAATATCCTGGTTGCGCGGTCGTTAGGGGCGTTGAAGGGGATCTCAATTTCTATCCGTCCCTTTGTGCCGATGATGTTCACTCTCTGGTAAGGTTGTATTCTGGTTCCGCAGGTGAACGTAGCTATACCGCTGCCGAAGTCGAGTGTCCCGGTCGCGAGCCTGTCGACCCCCGTGCCGCTGTCGATTTCCAGCCGGGCGACCACGCGCTCCGGCTCGCGTGCATAGACGAATCTTGAAAGTGAGACGCAGTAACATCCTATGTCGAGCATCCCCCCTCCGCCGTACTCGGGGATGTTCCTGATGTTGGTAGGGTCGTCGTTGTAGTACGAATAGAGTGAATGAACACCCTTCATCTCTCCGATCATTTCGGCTTCAACCAGCTCCTTTACCTTTCTCCACTGGGGATGATGACGGTACATGAAAGCTTCCATCACCTTGAGCCCGGGATAGTTCTTAGCGGCGTTAGCGAGCCTAAGAGCGTCGGCATGGTCGAGGCCGATCGGTTTCTCGCAGAGGACATGCTTCCCGGCCTCGAGGGCCCGTAGCGTCCAGTCGACATGAAGATGGTTAGGTAGCGGGTTGTAGATGACGTCAATATCCGGGTCGGATAGAAGAGACTCGTAGCTTCCGAAAGTCTTAGGTATGCCAAGCTGTGCGGCCAACTTGGACGCGCGTTCCACTTCACGCGAGGCGATCGCGGTCACCTGTGAATACCTGCTTTTCTGCGTCGCGGGTATGACAGCCCTCGCCGCGAACCTTGAAGTGCTTAGGATCCCCCATGAAAGCCTCTTCATGTTTGCTTCCTCCTCAAAGAAATTTGTGAAACTTCTCCGGCCGTTCAGAAATATCAGTGCGTGCCATCGCGTCTCGCAACTTGTGGCATGCCATGCACGCAGCAGTGCAAAGTTAACTTCCCACTTTCGCAATGACAAGCTTCGTCGAGTCGCATGACGGCGCCGATTCAATTTGCCAATCCTTGAGGGCGTAGCTAACTTGTCAACTGGATTGAAATTCAGAGATGGTTAAACGTTCCATGGAAAGAAGGGAGTTTGCTCGTGAGAAGGACATCATTCTATATCCTACTTGTGATTTTGATCGCCGCATGTACTGACGTAATGGCACAGCATCGCACGAGGAGGGACGTGGACGTGACCGTCTCCGGAGGGCTCCTCGATATTTCCTGGGGTGGCCTGCCTCGTATGACCGCGGGTGCTCCGGCAATCCAGGGGGCGAAAAATACTGGAGACGCCGGCTGCATCCGCGTCAATCCGTCGAAGTTCACATTCACGTTGGAGTCCGGAAAACATCTCGGACTGCTTGTAAGGGAACTGAAGCATCGGAACATTGCCGGGCTTTTCATGCTCACGGACGGAAACAGGCCTCACGATGGGAACGATTACATGGGATTCTTCTTCAAAGGTATGCCTGGATATAAGGAGGGGGTATCATACTGGTCGATCAAGGACTGGAATCCATGGACGAAGCCGGTGAGGGTGGAGAGGGTCACTGATTTTCCGGATCACGGCGTGCAGTTTTTCCTCTGGCGCTACGAAGACGGTACTTATGGTGCGGCGATGCCGCTCAGCGGGCACGGCTATGAGACCGCGCTCGGGAGAAGCGATTCCGGAATCGGAGCAAAGTCGGTAAGCGGCTTCACCGGCGCGGAGGCGGCTGAAATACCCATGATGGCCATCGGTTTCGGAAAAGATCCATACGCGCTCATATCCGACCTGTACCATGATGGACTCTTGATGATTGGGAGAGGCGCGGACCTCAGAGTCAACAAGAAGTATCCGAAGGTCTTCGACTACTTCGGCTGGTGCTCATGGAACGCTTCGGATCTGGGCCGAAACGTTGGCTCCGCGCTGCTGACTGAGGCGGCTAAGTCCTTTCATGACAATCACTTCCCCTTGTCATGGATGATTGTCGACGACGGCTGGCTGCAGAAGGACAGCAACGGTGCGCTCGTCAGCTACACGCCCAACCCGGACAAGTTTCCTGGTGGCTTCAAGCCCGTGATAACCAGGTTGAAAAAGGAGTATGGGATCAAATACGTCGGCGTCTGGCACACGATAAACGGATACTGGAACGGAATCGATTCGGCCTCCGCATTGGGGAGAGAGTACGGAAAGGACCTGTTCACATGGTCTGTGAAGAACGGCAGCGGCAAGACTATCGACTTTCATTTTGTCTCCCCCTACACCAAGGCACTTGAGCGATTCTACGCAAACTGGTACAGGTATCTCAAGGGAGAGGGAGTGGACTTCGTTAAGGTCGATAATCAGCTTTCAATACCGCAGATGTCAAGAGGAAAGTTCCCCGTTTTCGAATTCGCGAAACGGATACACGAGGGACTCAACGGGGCAGTCGACAAATACTTCGGCGGCGCGATAATCAATTGCATGGACATGGGGAACAACGCGTTCTACAATTTCGGTTCGACGGCACTTGCCCGTGCCTCTGAGGATTACTTCCCGTACGAGCCCGGCGAAAGCTATGACATCATGCGCGGCAATGCCGCCGTGCATGTTCTCGGTAATATCACCAATTCCCTGTGGTTCGGACAAATGGTCTATCCCGATTATGATGAATTTGAAAGCTATAATCCGAACGCCGTGTTCCACGCCATCGCCCGCGCGATTAGCGACGGGCCAGTTTACGTGACTGACAAGCCCGGCAAACAGGACTTCGCGGTGCTGAGGCCCCTTGTCTACAATAACGGGAGGATAATACGCACGGACATGCCTGCGAGACCGACGGAAGACTGTCTCTTCCAGGTGCAGGATCCAAAGCCGTTCAAGGCGTTCAGTATGTCGGGGAAGGTGGGTCTCCTAGCCGTGTGGAACGTTGCCGATGCCGATTCCGTAACCGGGGCATTCAAGCCGTCTGATGTACATGGCATCCAGGGTGAAAAATTTTTCGTGTATGAGTATTTCTCAAAGTCACATGAGGTCATGGAACGTGACCAGAGCATGCCGCTCAAGCTCGGAAGGATGGGGTACAGGCTTTATTACGTTTCGCCGATAGAAAACGGATTCGCCCCCATTGGCCTCGTCGACAAGTACAATGCGCCCGGTACGATTGAAAAAGTTAGCCGCACGGGCAGCGTCGTCACTGTGAAAGTGGGAGAGGGGGGGGCGTTCGTCGCGTACTCCTCCGTGCGGCCGAAGAAAGTCACCGTGAACGGCGGGGAAACCCTGTTTGACTATGGCGCGGGTATCGTCAGCGTGAAGATGGAAGGTAAACTGCGAAACCCGGTAATTAGAATGTCCTTCTGACGGGCGCCGTCCGGTCGCGTGGACCACGATTCCGTGAGACATAAGAAGCGTGATTTCCCTCCGGCCCGTGGTGATTTCCATTTCCCCATGCGTTAGATTAGTGCTGAATCGCTGTCAGGGAATACAGGCGACATGAAAGACCAATTCGTCGGAGGGCTGAAAATGAGCGAGATAGTTGCCAGATGCGGCTTCAGATGCGATGAATGCGGTGCCTACACAGGTAACACCCAAACGCATGACGACAGGCTTAAGGTCGCGGCGGCATGGAACAGATATTTCGGACTGAACCTTGCGCCCGAGAAGCTCCGCTGCAACGGATGCTGGGGGAATGCGTGTGCCGGAAGTGATCTTCCTGATCCATCATGTCCAATTCGTGCCTGTGTGATGGAGAGGGGCATGAATACATGCGCCGACTGTTTCGATTATCCTTGCGAGAAGATGGAGACCCGAATGAAGGGAGTCGAGGAAGCGATTGCGCGGTTCAGGGACAAGATAACACACGCAGAGTATGACGCGTATCTCGCTCCATACGATGCAAGGAGAACGCTTGGCGAGATCCGCGACCGCAGGGTCGACAGAATAGACTGACATCGCGCTGCCGCAGGATGGTGTTGCCCGGGATGGGCGGACAATTATTGACAGAAGCCGAGAAAGAGCGTTCGCAAAGTCGGGCGAAATCCGGGGAGATAGTTTGATTGTGTCTCCTTCTTTCGCAATATTTTTCTAGGTTTAATTAGTCTAGTCTCTTCGCGGGCAATTCCGCAAAACTTTGGGAAGAATGAGAAGGACGATCCGCTATTACATTTTGTCTGCGTTCATTCTTGGGGTACTCGCGTTCTCCTTGAATGCCCAGACACTATCATGGTCTGGGATGAAGGGGCCATTTGCGGGTTCTGTGCAGTTCATCACGGCAGACCGTTCCGGCTATGTCTACGTCGCATCGGACGTTGGTCTCCAATGCTCGACAGATGGCGGGAGCAGCTGGCAGCCGGCCGGCAATCCCTTCAGGCTTACATACGGCGGGTCCTTTCTCTTCGTAGATTCTTCAGACAATGCCTACACTGGCAACATTACCGAGGGACTCTTCAAGACTACGGACAGAGGGCTTTCGTGGAACAGGACCAGTCTGCAAGGGGGCGCGGTGTGCGGGGCCGCCATTTCAGGCGGCAGGGTTTGCATCGGCGGGCGCCAGACAGTCGCCATCTCCAGCGACGGCGGGAACACCTGGTCCGCAACTCAGGTCACTTCGTCACCCGTGAAAGTTCTTGCCGTTGCCGAGGACAAGTCCGGGGATATCTATGCAGGTCTTCAGGCGGTGAGTTCGCGCAACGCGCCATCTTACGGCGGCGGAGTCTACATTTCACAGGACAGCGGAAAGACATGGCAGAGCTGCGGCATGTCTCTGATTTCAGTTTCTGGCATAACGGTCGACGGGGCTGGGAGAATTTACATTCTGAGCGACGCCGGAGTTCTTTCGGCTCCTCCGAGAGACTCTAACTGGACGCAAGATGAATACGGCATCCCTGATCCCTCTCACGCGCTTGCACTCATGACGGACCGTAGCGGCGAGGCCGTCGCAGTCTCAGATGCTGGGATTGCCGTCCGGTCGGCCGCTCTTCAATACTGGAACATTGTCGCGCCCGCGGTTTCCTCCTCTTCAATCACCGCCGGATTCTACACTCCCGGCGGGACAAGTTACGCTGGCACTGATGTGGACGGAGTTTTCCTGTTGCCAAAGGACTCGACGTCGTGGTCGCAATGCGGGATCAGGCCGGCCGCCGTGACATCCATCGGCTTCGACAAATCCTGGAACCTTTATGTCGGGACATCAGACGGCGTCTACCGGCTGGAATCAAATACCGGGAGATGGATAAGAAACAGCAACGGCCTGGGCCATAGTACAGTCTACCGGATAGGTTATTCCCCATACAACGCGAGAATGTATGCTGCCACAATGGATGGTTTTTATTTCCAAAACAGCGCCACCAAGTATTGGAATCCTCTCGTGACGCAGTGGAGTTACAACTTCATCGAGCTCCCTGACAGGAGTATCTACGTTGGCACATCCGGCGGAATCGCGTCGTCCGCAAGTGGGGGAGGGATCTGGAACTACCAGCTGCCGGTCGGTCTGCCGGTGAGCAGCATATATGCTATAGTCGCTGACTCGTCTGACAATCTGTATGCCGCAACTGCATACGCCGGCGTCTTCGAAAGCACCGACAGGGGAAACTTCTGGACTCAGACCGGTTACTCTTCTCCTCTCCTGTTCTACACTGTGAAATCCCTCGCGATGGACGCTACTGGAGATCTCTTTGCCGGCACAGACACGTCGGGAGCCTTCATGATGGCTGAAGGGGGAAGGGACTGGACTCACATTCCGTCAATAACCGGGAAACAGGTTACATCATTTCTTCTCGGCAACGCCTATTTTGCAGGTACCACGGACCGGGGCGTTTTTGTCTCCACAGATCGGGGGGCGAACTGGGTTTCCTCTAACATCGGCCTCGCTGACACAAGTGTTTCCGCGCTCGCCTTCGATCAGAACGGCAACTTATATGCTGGAACGGCAGGGGGTCTCTTCAGGAGCAGCGGCGTCATAGACGGCGTCCATGCCTCAGATGTGATGCCCGCCTCGTTTTTCCTGCGGCAGAATTATCCGAACCCGTTCAATCCAACGACGGTCGTTTCCTATGAGCTCCCGACCGCGGCCTTCGTTGAGCTGAAGGTATATGACGTGCTCGGTAGAGATGTTGCGACCCTCGTCGATGGTGTTCAGAGATCGGGGAGTCATCAGGTTGTCTTTGACGGGAGCAAGTTGCCCAGCGGCGTCTACTTCTGCCGGCTCGCATCCCTAAACCAATCGAGAGTGATGAAGATGGTCCTGGTTAAGTGATGCCGAACTACCATACTCCGTCATATAGTATTCCCTCCGAAATCCGGAGTCTGAGTCGCCGGGCAGGCCGTGCTCTGGTTGTCCTCATCGCTTCTCTGACGTTCCTGAGCTGCAACGCGCCGTTCAAGCCTGAGGTACGTTACACGCCAAAGCTCAACGTTTACTCCATCCTCTTCGCCGGTTCGCACGGCGTCTACGCACGAGTTCTCTCGCTGCGCGATTCGCTCTCGCCTTCCGTCTCTCAGCCTGTGCATGACGCCTCAGTGCTCCTCACCGGTCCCGGGATGCCGGTTGAACTAGCAGACACGAGTTATGTGACGGCGGGAGACACGATGTCGTATTATTACGCTCCCACCACGATAATTCCGGGAGCCAGCTATACGCTCTCGGTGACTCGGGACGGATATCCCACAGCTACGGCGACGGTGAGTGTGCCAAACGGTTACGTCACGATTCCCGATCAGAACTCGTATTCGACGCTCATCAATCCTAAGACGGCCTCGTCTGACATTCCGCTAAAAATAGACCTGTCATCGCTCTCCAGTGCATGGATGCTTCAGATTTATGTGGAGTGCAGGGGGCTGGACGCGTCCGGCAAATTTCACGTCGGCTATTTCAACGTCATACCGGTCGACACACTCAGACCTTTCACCGAGGTTGGCGCCACCTCCTTCTTTACCACCATCGACATCGATGCATACAGGAGTGCGTATAAGTCAGGAGTCCAGTTCGCGGACTCGCTTAAGCTCTGGCATCTTTACACGAATATCGTGGTGACGCAGATAGACGACAACCTTTACAGGTATTTCATCACTTCGACTCATGGAGCGAGTCCGCTGCTTATGAGGACCGACAAAATTATTTTCTCCAACATCTTCGACAATGCCGGTACGGGGATCGTCACCGGGGCGTCGGTCGACACTACAAGGATCTTCCTCTTTTGAAGACTACTCTCATCCTTATAGTTCTCTTTGCCGCTTCACTACTGCGCGCGCAGGAAAAGAATGTGACGGTCACGGGTTCCGTCGTGGACAGTTCGAGCGGGGAGCGGATACCTTACGCCACGATATCAGTAGTCGGAACTTCCATCGGAGTGATGGCTGATGTGAATGGATATTTCATTCTGCGGAACATACCGGCAAGCGATACGAGGCTGCGGGCATATGCCATCGGCTTCAAGGAGAAAGAATTCAATTTGAACTACGACGGAAAGACGACATTGACGGTCGAGTTCGACATACCTGAAGCGCCCAGGGCGCTACCGGGAGTGGAGGTGATCGGTAAGACGCCAGAGGCCGCTACCGGAGTCGCTGGCAATACGCTGATTACTCAAGGAGAACTGCAGAACAACGTGGGCATGTTCAAGAACGATGTGGTGCAGTATGTGACACAACTTCCTGGTGTTGTGACGGTCAGCGGGATATCGAGCCAGTACTACGTCAGAGGGGGCGGACCGGATGAGAACCTCGTTCTCGTGGACAACATGCCGATATACAACCTGTCGCACGCCTTTGGTCTGTTCAGCTTCGTAGATCCAATGATTGTCAAGGTGGCAAACTTCAGCTCCGGAGGATTCCAGGCCGATTACGGCGGAAGGCTGTCGTCGGTTTTCGACATACAGACCATAGACGGAGACAGAAACCGGTACAGGGCGAAAGGAACGCTAGACCTTCAGTCCTCTGACATCCTGCTTACGGGGCCAATACTTCCTGGTGGTACAACAAGTTTCGTGGCTTTCTACAGGCGTCCGCTTTTTCAGAACGTGTTGCAGAAATTCTATTCGCTCGGCCTTCCTTTCGATTATCATGACGGCTTCGCCAAAGCCACACTAGATCTCTCGGGCACAGGCCACATAAGCGCCGAATTCCTGACAAGTTCTGACCGCATTGCCCAGCAGTCACCGATGGATCCCGACTTCAAGTGGGGTAATAATTCCGGTGCCGTCTCAGGAGCGTACATTTTCGGAGACCAGTTCGAAATGCGGTTTGCCGCATCTTCCTCAACGTATCGCGCCGAACAGATTCCCAAGCAGTCGAGTTACCTTGGGTATCAGCTCGACCAGATATCCAACAATTCTCTCAGAGCTGATGTTACGGTTTACACTCCGCGGAGAGATCAGCTGAATGTCGGCCTCCTGTTCGCTTTTCCGTCATATAACTACACCTTCACGAACAAGTACGGGAGCGTTATACAGGAGGGGGTTTCCGAAGTGGAGCCGCAACTATGGGGTAAGTACATCTACAATCCTCAGGGCCGGTTCTCCGTGGAACTCGGCTTGCGGGGTGATCTTCAAAGAACATTTCAGGCACTCTCCGGCGCGCCGGGAGGATACTTTGCCGAGCCGAGGGTAACGCTCTCATACAGGCTGAGCAACCCTCTCACCGTTTACGCCGACTACGGAATATATCATCAGCGGGTGATGGACCTGAACGACGAGAACCTCGTGTTCACTCCTTTCGACGTGGTAGCGCCGCTCCCCGATACGAGCGGAGATGAGGAGTCGTCGCAGTACATACTCGGGTTCAAATTCGAGCCGGGGAATCTCTTTTCCGCCAAGGTGGAAGTCTACTACAAGGCCCTGAACAATCTCGCGGCGGTGAATCTTAACAAGGTTTACGACTGGGAGAGCGACTACCTTTTCGGGTCCGGAAAGGCTTACGGCGTAGATGTCAGCTTAAGGTACGATGCGGGAAGGAGCCTGTACATCCAGGCCGGATATTCGTACGGCAACACGACGCGCACTTTCGACGGCTCGACGTACTATCCCCGATACGACCTCAGGAACCAGATAAACCTTTCCACCGGTTTCCAGCCGGTGAGAAATCTGTGGTTGAGGGGAAGGCTGAAGATGACCAGCGGCCTTCCTTACACTCCGATCGATGGTTACTTCGGCGTCGTGCAATTCAACCCGGCTGACCTCCCTGCCTACACAGGCCAGGCCTTATACAGCCAGGCTCTCTTCGGGAGTCTGAACTCCGCGCGTCTTCCCGG
>JAKAMG010000002.1:0-97778 GCA_021812985.1 Bacteroidota bacterium | reverse complement strand
TCAATTGAGAAAGGTAATCCTGAATCTTGCGCTGAGCCTCGATGGTTTTATCGAGGGCCCGAAGGGGGAGTACGACTGGTGCTTCACGGATCAGGATTATGGGATGTCGGCGTTTCTGAAAAGCGTGGACGCCGTGTTCTTTGGGAGGAAAAGCTTCGACCTTGTCTCGCCAATGGGGCCCAATGCTTACCCTGGGCTCAAGCGATACGTCTTCTCCAGAACGCTGACAGAGGCCGAAGGCGCCTTCATCATCAGCAGCGACGTAAAGGGAACCGTCGAGAAGCTTAAGCGGGAAAAGGGAAAGAACATTTGGCTATTCGGCGGGGCTGAATTGACGAACACGCTCCTCGGGCTTGGACTCGTCGACGAGTTACTCCTTTCAGTGCACCCTGTCATACTCGGCGGAGGTAAATCCTTGTTCGGGAGTCTCGGCGAGCGCATCCATCTGAAGCTCAAGAATGCGAGGACCTACCCGACCGGACTCGCACAACTCTTCTACACGCTGGATAAAACAAGATGATAATCCGACGGAGGAATCGAATGAACCAGAGAGAAACGTGTGCTCGGCCCACTGGTGCCGCTGTGCGTAAATTGACCCTTCTTATCGCCGTCCTCGTGCTCGCGGTGCACTTTTCTTCACGTGCGGCTGAGGCGCAGGTATCAAAGGAGAGTGGCGCCTATGCTTGGGTGAACGGCGCCCACCTGTGGTTCCAGTCGAAAGGACAAGGCGATCCCGTCGTGGTTATTCCCGGCGGACCCGGCGATTCTCATGTCTACCTGACTCCATGGTTCGATGAGCTTGCGAAACACCACAGGCTGATCTACTACGACGCCTTCGGACGGGGAAAATCGGACAGGGCGAAGGACCCCAAGGAATATTCGTTCGACCGCGACGTCAGGGACCTCGAGGGACTGAGAAAGGACCTTGGCATAGAGAAGTGGTCGGTGATAGGCCACTCTTACGGAGGCATGGTGGCACAGGCGTATGCCCTGAAATACCCGAACTCGATAGACAAGCTTATACTTTCGGATACATTCTACGATGGCGAGATGTGGCAGGAGAACGACGACAACTCGAACCGCGAAATCAAGAACCAGTATCCCGATCTGTGGGACAAGCTGATTCAGCTTAGGGATTCTGGATACGTCTCGAGCTCTCCCGTGTGCAGCGAGCTGTACGGTGAGGTGCCGTCCGGACTTCTCTACTATTACAACCCGGCAAATGCGGAGAAAGTCAGGAAGGACCCTCAGAGTTTCAACGCTCAGGTCTATTATCAAATAACTGGCGCCGACGGGGACTTCCTTATCGGGGGGGACATCGCCAGGCTTGATTTCAGAAATTCGCTTAAGACGATCAAGGTGCCGGTCCTGATTATTGCCGGGCGCTTCGACCGCGTTTCGGTCCCGCGGTTCTCGGAAAAGTTCAGGGAGTACTGCCCTCAGGCACAGTTCGTCATGTTCGAAAAGAGCGGGCACCTCCCTTTCGTAGAGGAGACGAAGGAGTATTTTCAGGTCGTGGAGGAATTTCTCAAAAACGGGAAGTAGATCTTGACCCGCGGATGCGTAGCACGGACATGAAATGAATCTTGCTTTCGCGCCGGAGAAGTGATGCGCGGTATGGTCAGCGACAGCGCGTGGTGTTCTGATTAGTATCATCTCCATGACGGGGGAGAGGATACAATATTCTCACTCGCCAACCGTCAGTACTATTAAAGACAAAGACAGAATTGACAGCAGCTGCCTCAAGGCAAATTGAAGCCACGATAGACAAGGAGAAGGGAAAGCTTCTCGGTTTTATCCGGCGAAATGTGCCCAACAGGGATGATGCTGAAGATATACTGCAGGATGTCCTTTTGCAGTTTGCCAGTTCGTTCGAGAGCATCGAGTTCATAGATCGAGTGTCGGCGTGGCTGATGCGCGTCGCGAAGAACAGGATCATCGATTCCCGCAGGAAGAAGAAGCCAGCTGCATTCAGCGACGTGAAGTTGAGATCGAAGGGGGACGAATCGGGGGATGCGCTGTCTCTTGAGGAGATGATCCCGGACCTCGGCGGACTGCCGGACGAGGTCTACTGGCAAAACGAGTTCTGGGACGAGATCGAAGACGCGCTCGACGAGTTGCCTAATGAGCAGCGGGAAGTATTCGAGATGAATGAGTTCGAAGGCATGAGTTTCAAAGAAATTGCTGAAATGAAGGGCGAGCCGATCAACACGCTCATCTCAAGAAAGCGGTACGCGGTTCTGTTTCTGAGAAAACGATTGAAAATTCTATACGAGGAGTTAAAAGAAAATGTGTAGCATGCATAATCATGAGTTCAAGCATAGAAAGGGATTGTGGTTCGTCTTCGGACTGCCGTTCATGCTGGTGTTCCTGGCGCTGGCGAGCCTGATCCTTATGCTGTTGTGGAACGGGCTCGTGCCCGCGATATTCGGGCTGAAGGCAATAGGTTACTGGCAGGCGCTGGGTCTGCTCGTGCTGGCGAGGATTCTCTTCGGCAACCTGGGACGGGGACCGCGGACTTACTTTTCGCGCCGCCGCCAGTTTGAACGGTGGAAGAGGTGGCGAGAGGAACATCCGGAATTCAACCCTCATGAGCACCCACACTCGGGCGAAGAATAACGGATTCAGGCCTTCGCTAGCGGCACGGTGACGAGAAATATAACCGCGCTTGTGAGTATGACGAGCGGGCCGGCTGGAAGCTGCGTCATTGCCGATACGATTATCCCCAGCGTTGACGAAATGACTCCGAACAATCCTGCCGCCGTGCCAAACTGACTGAGGGTGCGGCTCACGTTCCTGGCCGCCGCCGCCGGGATCGCCACGAGGGCCGCGGTCATCAGGCCACCCACGAGGTCTACACCAAGAGCCACGACTATCGCTATGGCTGAAAGATAAACCAGGTTATACAACTTCACATTTACTCCCTCGCTCCTCGCGACATCTTCATGTATGTTTATGAGCATTATCCTCGAGTAGCTGCGGCGTGTCGTCGCAACGACGATCGAACCTAATATCAGCGACGCGACAGTTTCATGAACACCGACTCTTGAAATATCTCCCACCAGCGCCGCCTCCGCCTTGTCTATCGGGAGGAAGAGGAAAGCGGTTGCCACGCCAGTGGCGAATACGATTGCGGTCAATGCTTCCATCGCAAGCTTCGTCCTGATCTCGAGGAGCCAGATCACGATTATTCCGAGCACGACGAATGGGAACGCGCCGAGCGAGATGCTGAAACCGTAAACGATGGCGAGCGCCGCGCCCGGAAGGGCGAGGTGGCCGAGCGGTCCGGCTATGACGGCCATCTTTCTCGATAGCATTAGCGTTCCCAGGTATGCCGCCGAACCGGCGATCGAAATGCCGCTGATCAAACTAAGTAGTAACTGCTCTGACATCTCTTTGACCCTCCTCAATGCGAATAAAGTTTCACTTCTGTCCCGTATAGGTCGTGAAGGACATCCGGGGTCAGGACGTCTTTGGGAACACCGAAACACTTGTGTCCGAATCTTGAAAGGCAGAGGACGTGCGTGGAGTGGGCGTAAACGATGTTGAGATCGTGCGTCACGTTCAGTATTGTCAGGCTCTGATTCTGCCAGTTCTTTTTTAGCAGGGAATAAATTGTCTCACCGCCGGCGGCGTCGATGGCGGTAGTCGGCTCGTCCAGGAACAGCACGTCCGGATTCGAGGCCAGGACCCACGCGACGAGCATCCTCTGAAATTCTCCGCCGGAAAGGTGTCCGGCCTTCCTGCCGATCACGGAACCGTCTATACCTACAAGCTCGAGCAAAGCGGGTATCTTCGCTGCTCCAATCTTCTTCAAGCCAAAGAAATCCGTTACGGTAAGAGGGAGGTCCCTCACAGATATTTGGTTGAACCCCTGCGGCAGGTATCCGATCCTCGGTTTCCCACGCCACTTCAACTCGCCGGTGTGAGGCAGGAGCCCGAGAAGCGCCTTCAGCAAGACGGTTTTACCGGACCCGTTGGGACCAAGTATGGTGAGAAATTCGCCGGACTGAACGGCGAAACTGAGGTTCGATATTACAGGCACTTTCTCCAGGCTCACGGAGAAATCCCTGACATCCAGCAGATTCGCTTCCATAGATTTGCCTCCCGCAACGCGAAATATATTTCCGTCACAGACGGGACCGCTCACTTATTGCGCCTGACCCGATCGACACGGTGGCCGGGTCTTTCCCGCGCATACCCTTCCTCTGAATTTAATATGTGATAATGAAAGTCGTGACACGGCCGGGAGTGAACTTCCATGGCCTGGGGTTATCTGGTTACAATAAAACCGGAGGCTCGACCGTCTTGATAATAGCCGCATCTTTTGGCCGCTTTCGGCATCATACTGACGAATTCAACCGGCCGACGGCGGATACCGGAATGGGATGAAGTCGGGCCGATACTCGACAACGAAGCGGGAGCTGAAGAATATTATGATGATGGATAAGCAAGCGATGATGGAGCGGGTGGGCAAAATGCCGCCAGGCGTTTACTCCGCGTCGAACAAATACTGGTGCGTGACGTGCAAACTCCTTTTTGACATGGACAAGCCTGTTTGCCCGTACATGCCGAAGATGTGCATCAATACCCCGGTCCCGGTGGAAGTCATGCGCCCCGAATCCACCGTAAGCATAGAGAAGTTCGGACTTTTTTATCCGAAGGTGCCCCAGAAGATGATGAATTTTCTCGCGGGGGACGATCCGCGCAGTGTCGGCAGAAAGTGGGCGGAGGCATACCTGGAGTTTCTGAAGGAGTGGCGCTTCGAGTATAAGAACGAACCTCTTCAGACTCTCAAGAGCTTCCTGATCACGGTCAGCGGGAGCGAAACGGCACAGCGCGTCACCGAGGCAGGCATTGTCTTCGTCATTACAGATCTGGGCAAAGTCTGGGAGAAGAAGAAGCTTTTTCCGATCCTCGGAGCGGCCATCGAAGTTCTGAAGGATGAACTCGGGATAG
The DNA here is from genome assembly GCA_021812985.1 of Bacteroidota bacterium. Lineage (GTDB taxonomy): Bacteria > Bacteroidota > Ignavibacteria > Kryptoniales > JAKASW01 > JAKASW01. Next base: position 92,819 of record JAKAMG010000002.1, on the reverse strand, counting down.
AAAAGGAAATCTTTCTGGATGAGATGGATATAATTGGCAAGGCAGATACGGGAAAGTATTTTTGCTCGATGTGCTCCAAGTTCTTCGAGTTCTCCTCTCAGAGGGAATCCATCACCTGTCCTCTTATGCCGCAGAAATGCGTGGCGGTCCCTCACGCGCTGGATAAGGTCAAGTATTCGCTCAAGCAACTGATTTCCGTTTACGATCACACTCCTGACATATACAAGAGATTCATCAAAGCCTTCCCGCTGAAGGAAGGATGGCAGGAATATCTCGCGACGATTCTGAGAGACGAATGGAAATTCGACGTCATGAAGAAAGGATTGAGTTGCGTAGCCGCCCAGATAGGCCTGACCGATGAGGAGGTAGATTGTCTCTCAGGCGAGGCACCGATGAACATGGCTATGATGGGCTGATGAAAGGCCGGATGAAGCTGAAAGAACCGGCTCTATGGGAGACGCTCCCCCATGCTGCCCGCCTGAATATGATCGAGTTTCATACGGAGACGCCGTCCGGTCCTCTGAGATCGATCAGGTTCTCCAAGAGCGTGCTAAAGGCCAAGGCGGGGGCGTTCGGTTTCAGTGAAGAGTCCTTCGTCGGGCTTGGAACGCATTACTTCATCTCGTTCAGCAAGGGATGAAAATTAACGGCCGTGGGCGGGTTGCCCCGGCCAATTCTAAAAAGCTATATCATTGAGGGTAAAATGAAATATCTAGTTGCATCTGTAGGTAATACACTGAAAAGCGGTGTGAGCGACCATTTCGGCAGGTCGCCGTATTTTCTGATATACGATGACGAGAGCAAGTCTCTCGACGTCATGGTGAACGGTGATGGTGTCGATCCGCATCTCGTGATTCGTGACACTGCGAAGTCCGGTGTACAGAAAATGATCTGTGGCGCTATCGGTCCCCACGCGTACCAGGTCGCTGAGAAATTTAAGGTCGAGGTGAATGTAGTGGCCGGCATCCCTGTCGAAGAAGCCGTGAGACTCGCATCAGAGGGGAAGCTTCCGGTCACAAACGGACCGACCTTTCATCATCATCACGAGCACGGCGGCCACTCGCACAATCATTAGGAGACGCTTGCCGGTTTTTCCGGTTGTTCGTCTCCGTTCTATATAGGAGATAAGACGGCTCGAAGAACCGGCAATTCGAGGTCTCTTTCACGTACTCCAGTCGAACGGCGTGTATCTTGATTCTGAAGGGGGAAGATGTAATTTTGAACAGGACGCCGGGCACTCAGAATGATGCTCTTGCCGGATTCCTGAATAGTATGCTTTCGGGAATGTTTTTCTTCCGGCGGCGTTAGGCAACGGCTGCATCGAAGCTTCGAAGCAAGGCGGCCCTTGGAGGGCAAGGTTCGCGTTGCGCGATTAAGTCAGGGATGGGAGTATGGATTCATCTTCACCAGACAAGTTCGGGGTGTACTGTATCCGCTCGAGAGGGGAGGTCAGGTTAATTGGCTCCGGTGGAGTACCATCTGTCTTGGTCCTGAATTTTTCCCGCCACTTCATAAATAAAGTCTTATGGGAGGGCTGAGCAATTACACTGTCGAGAAAACTTGCGGCGTCATTCCTGATTTTCCCGGTTATAGTTTTCATAGCCGGCGGCGTGCTTGCCTATGAGCAGATACTTGAAGGGCTGAGGAGGGCTGAGAGGAACGCGACCAGGACCGCTAATGCTGTCGCGGCTATAATGTCACTTCAACTGAAACCCGGCTCGAAGGAGGGCCTTGCGGGTTCGAGGGAACTGGACACGCTAATTCAGCGGCTTAGCACCGAAGACGGCTACAACGTAGTTGTCGTCAACGCGCAGAAACGAGTCGTGGCGGACATTCGCCGGGAAAGCATCGGGCAGAGGTACGACTACGATATGAGCAATGAGGTTGAGAAGACCCTGCGCGACGGATATCATCGGAAATTCCAAGTACCCGAACCCGGTGGCGGCAAACCTATGACATGGGTGGTTGTTCCTGTCAGGGACGCGGCCGGAAATATAGGAGGAGCCGTCCTGCTGAACTCCTACGGGTCTCTCCTCATTCAGAGACAGTTCATCTTCGAGGTGAACGCGACGATAACTGCGACCGTGCTCCTCACAATCATATTCTCCCTCCTTCTGGCGCGGTGGCTTTCCAGGAGAGTCGCCGGACAGATAAGCGGTCTGGAAGAGGGAGCGCGTCAATTGGGACGCGGGAACCTCGACTACAGAATAGAGGAGAAGGGGAGCGACGAGCTTGCCTCGCTTGGCCGAGCCTTCAACCGAATGGCTGCAGACCTCAAAGTATCGAAGGAGGAAGTCGAGCGTAACGTGGCCGAGCTCAGGGAGAGCGAGGTCAGAACGCGCCTCCTGACGCTCGCGTCTCACGATATGATTTGGGAAGCAAACCTGCTGATGGGGACGTCCGAGTGGAGCGAGACACTCTGGAGTTTCCTTGGCTACAGCCCGAAAGATGTCAATCCCACTGTTGAGTTCTGGCGTAAACATATTCATCCGGAGGACGTCTCGCGCGTTATCTCCGTCACCGATGCAGTTATGCGCTCCGGCGGAGATTCCTGGTCAGTGGAGTACCGGCTGAGGAGGTCTGACGGATCTTATTCAGATATTCTCGACCGGGCATACATCGTTTATGATGCCGAGCGGAGGCCGGTAAGAATTGTAGGAGCGGCCAGGGACATAACTGAAAAGAAGATGTCTGAGCGGAAACTCGCCGAGAGCGAATCCTCCTTCAGACTCTCCTTCGCGAACAACCCGTACCCTATGTTCACGTACGATCTAGAGACGCTCCGTTTTCTGGAAGTTAACGAGGCACTGACCGAGTCGCTGGGGTATTCGCGCGGCGAACTGCTCGAGATGACGCTGACGGATATCCACCCACGTGAGGATGTGCCGCGGCTGATGAAGAATCTTTCCGAGAGGCGTCCGGTCCTTCAGCATTCCGGCGAGTGGAGGCACCGCAGGAAGGACGGCTCAACCATCGATGTTCAGATCGACTCACATGCGCTGGAATTCATGGGGCGCAGGGCGGCGCTCGTCATGGCGCAGGACATTACAAAACGCAAGGAGGTAGAGCGGAGGCTGACCCAAAGCGAGGTTCGTTTCCGCTCATTAATAGAGCGCTCTTCGGACATATTTTCGATCATAGACGCGGGGGGAAGGATCGTTTACATGAGTCCGGCGGTTTCACGTATGGGATTTACCGCCGAAGAACTCACGGGGAAAACCGCCTTTGACCTGGTCCATCCCGACGATTCGAAAAAGCTCATCGAGGCGCTGAGAATGATCGTCGGATCCTCGTCTGTAGTGCAGACGTTTTCGATGCGCTTCAGGCGTCGGGACGGCTCGTGGCGGGACTCTGAATCGGTGGTCCTAAACATGCTGGACGTTCCCGAGATACGCGGGATCGTAGTCAACTCCCGCGATGTCACAGAGAAGAAAAGACTCGAGGCACAGTTTCTCCGGGCCCAGAGGCTCGAAAGCATCGGCACGCTCGCCGGAGGGATCGCTCACGATCTCAACAACGTCCTGGCGCCAATCATCCTCTCGTTCGGTATGCTGCGTCGAATGGCTCTTGACGAGAGTGGTACAGCGATTCTCGACACGATTGAGACGAGCGCCAGGAGAGGGGCTGACCTCATAAAGCAGGTGCTTTCCTTCGCACGAGGGATGGAGGGAGAAAGAGCCCTTATCCAAATGAGACATCTCGCTGAAGAGGTTGTGAAAATCATAAAGGCCACGTTCCCCAGGTCGATCTCTATCTCCACGAATCTCCCCAAGAATTTGTGGACGATTCTCGGCGACGCTACACAACTCCATCAGGTGCTGATGAACCTGTGCGTGAACGCAAGAGACGCGATGCCAAACGGAGGCAACATAGATATATCCGCCGAGAACGTGATCCTCGATGAACAATTCGTCAGATCTCATTTCGAGTCTACTGCGGGTCCGAACGTTCTCTTGAGCATCACCGACACCGGCACCGGCATTCCTCGTCACATGATAGATCGGATATTCGAGCCGTTCTTTACGACAAAAGAGCCGGGAAAAGGGACCGGGCTGGGACTTTCCACCGTGTTGACTATTGTCAGGAGCCACGGCGGTGCCGTGTATGTCTACAGCGAAGAAGGGAAAGGAACCACGTTCAAGATATATCTCCCTGCTCAGGTGAGTCCCGCTCAGCCGCTTAACGAGGAAGCCGAGAGTGAAAAATATGTCGGGAATGGTGAGCTGATACTCGTCGTCGATGACGAGGCTGCCGTCAGGACGATTGCCAAGACGATACTCGATGCCTATGGCTACCGGACAATTGTCGCTGTCGACGGTCAGAACGGAATGGAACAGTTTGTCGAACGCAAGGACGAAATAGCGCTCGTCATAACGGACATGATGATGCCGCGTCTGGACGGAGCAGCCACAATCAGGTCGATGAGGAGAATCAATCCGAAGATGCGCATTATCGTGATGAGCGGACTCCCCCAGTCGGGAAACATCCCCGGTATCGGAGAGATGGAATTTTCTCTGACAAAGCCGTTCACGTCTGAGGCTCTCCTGCAGACCGTACAGCGGGCGCTCGCGAAATCGTAATCAGATTCACTCCGGCTTTCTTCATGGCTGAGATGTATGAAAACCGCAAATGTCCTAAATTTTTAGCGAACCGTCACCGTTCACATTTTGGAGACTGAAACAGCAGCGGAGCTGAGAAGGAGAAGCACAAGTTGAAAGATAAGGTTTGCATCGTGACTGGAGCGAACGTCGGAATAGGAAGGGTCACCGCACTTGAATTGGCGAAAACGGGGGCCAGCGTTGTGATGGTCTGCCGCAACAGGGACAAAGGGGAATCGGCGGCATCGGAAATCAGGCGAGCCTCGGGAAACCAATCGGTGCAGCTTCTCGTCGGAGATCTCTCCTCGCAGGACGAGATACGCGACATCGCCGGGGAATTCAGGGAGAAGTTTGGCGCGCTTCATGTCCTCGTGAACAACGCCGGAGGACTCATCCCGACGAGGCAAGTAACCCCTGACGGAGTCGAAAAAACATTCGCCACGAATCACCTCGGCTATTTCCTCTTCACGAATCTTCTCCTGGATTTGTTGAAGAAATCGGCGCCGGCCAGGATTGTGAACGTATCTTCAGACATGCACCGCGTCGCGAGGCTCGACTTTGGCAACCTGCAGGGGGAGAGGAATTATTCACAGTTCCAGGCGTACGCGCTTTCGAAACTCGCGAACCTTCTTTTCACGTACGAACTCGCGCGCCGGCTAGACGGCACTCGAGTGACAGTAAACGCACTTCATCCCGGAGCCATCAAGTCGAACTTCTACAATAACTCGGGAAGCCTGCTCAGCTTCTCTTCCACTCTGTTCGGATGGGCTTTGCGCTCGCCGGAGAAGGGCGCGGAGACCGTGGTTTATCTCGCCACATCCCCCGATGTCAGCTCAATCACTGGGCGATACTTCAAGGACAAGAAGATGATCGCGTCCTCGAAGACTTCGATGGATGTAGCCGCTCAGGCCCGCCTTTGGGAGTTGAGCGAAAGGATGGTCGGCTTGAAGAATTGATCTTGTGGCGGCGGAGCCTGACGGGATAACCGGTTCCCCGCCGCGAGCCAGGATGTTTCATCTCAAGTCAGAGGGAGGCTGTTATGAAACTCGAAAACATACCGTTCTCTGTCGGGGACTGGAGCAAGCTAAGCCCGATAGGTGTAAGGGGAGAGACAGGGAAAGCCGTCTCAAGAGAGTTGGATCAAGGGGAAGTAAGAATCAGGATTGTCGAGTATTCGCCCGACTATCGTTCTGGCGACTGGTGCGGGAAGGGACATATCGCGCTGGTCATAGAGGGAGAGCTCACGGTCGAACTCGAAGACGGAAGTAAGTACCATCTCAAGGAGGACATGAGCATGCAGGTCGGCGACAACGTCGTCCGGCATAAGGTAAGCTCCAGGAATGGCGCCAGGGTGGTAATCTTCGATTGAATCCTTTCTTCGAATCTGCGAATGACGGAGAGAGGGGGCGTCATCTGCGAGCCGGTCTGGGATTGCCGAAGGCGCCGGTGATGGCATGAAGCGAAGCAGGTCATGGATCATGAGATTGTGGCATTTCATTTATTGGCAAGTCGGCCTCGAAGTAATCTTCTGGACATCGGGCCTGGCCTACCTGGCGATTCACAACCCCTGGATGGTATCATCCTTCTCCTTCTGCCCTTTGGAGAGCATTGGATTCCATTACTGTCCGGGATGCGGGCTTGGGAGGTCCATATCGTTTTTCATACACGGAGCAGTGTCCCGATCGTTTGAGACTCACATTCTGGGGATCCCCGCATCTGTTCTTGTCGTCTACCGTACGATTAATCTACTGGTTGATGTCTTCAGGAGGCATGCGGGGTCCAGGCATCTTATCATAAATCAGGGGAGTTGAAATGGCTAACATTTATGAGCTTATGCCGCTCGTCCAGGGCGACGAGCTGATTTACATCCAGAACATCCTGAAAGGGTTGACGGATGAACAGGCCAGATTGTTCGCGAACATTTATAACGCCCGGAGAAAGGACCCCCAGCTCGTTCTCCTCCTCGCGATACTCGGGTTCATCGGGATTGCGGGTGTGCATCGGTTCGTGCTAGGTCAAATTGGGATGGGACTCCTCTACCTTCTGACCGGCGGCCTGTGCTTTATAGGTACGATAGTTGATTTGGTGAACTACAGGCGACTCGCATTCGAGTGCAACGTGAACATGGCCGCGGAGGTTTCGAGGATCGCAAAGGGATGAGGGGGTTTAGTGTATAAGGGCTGATCCGTTTTGAGCAGGCGTGCTCCTCGGTGGATAGTCGGCGGCTGACAAGGATAGAGCATGGCAGGTGGCTGGCTCGTGAGTTCGCTTTCTGCTCGTAAATAACGGATTAAATGTGGTTTATACCGCGCGGGTGGTCAGGCCCGCGGGGAGGGGTGTGCTGTCGGCGCATCCTTGATTCTTGGGGCTCCTAAAACTATATTTTTAGGCAAAATTCACGAAACACCTAGATTTATGGGAGATTATGGCTACTACCTCTGAATTCAGACCAGGGTTGACGATTCGTTTCAACAATGACTTGTGGACCATCGTAGAGTTTCAACACGTTAACCCGGGCAACTGGCGGGCATTTGTCCGCGCGAAGATGAAGAATATCAAGACCGGACAGGTGATTGAGAATAGATTCCGCGCGGGTCAGGATATTGAAATCGTCCGAATTGAGCAGCGCACGTTCCAGTACCTCTACAGAGACGGCGACATGCTTGTTTTCATGGATAACGACACCTACGACCAAATGCACGTACCCGAAGAGGTGGTTGGTGAGGGGAGCAAGTTCCTCAAGGAGAACGAGAACGTGCAGATCTCGTTCAACGGTACCGAGATAACGGCAGTTGAGATTCCGATTTTTGTCAACCTTAAAGTGGTCGAGACCGAGCCAGGCATAAAAGGCGATAGCGTCAACAACGTGATGAAGCCGGCGAAGATGGAGACCGGAGCGACAGTGAACGTTCCGCTATTCATTGACGAAGGAGAAGTTCTTAAAATCGACACGCGCAACGGAGCATACGTAGAGCGCGTAAAGTAAATTGCTCGGAGCGCATTGGGAGAACACTCCTTGCCGCGCGAACTCTCGAGCCTTTTCCTGTCAATTGAAGAGTTCCACTGAGCTGGTTTGTTTCCTGACATCTTAGCATCGGAGAACAAATGGACCTTAACTACATCAAAAAACTCGTCAAGCTTGTCGACGAGAGCGGCGTAGACGAAATAGAGATTGAGGAGGAGGGTGCCAAGATAAGGGTGACGAAATCCCGTCACAACTCATCTCCCGCCCCGGCCTATGTCCCTCAATACATTCCACAGCCTCAGTACCAGTACCAGCCCCAGCCCGCCCCTGAACCGAAGGCGGCTGCCGCGGCCCCGACTGAACCGGCCACACCCCAGAAGGCCGAGGGAAAAAAATATCACGAGGTGCGTTCCCCGATAGTCGGGACGTTCTACAGCGCACCGGCTCCCAACGCCGACCCGTACGTACAGGTCGGTGGCGTCGTTCAGCAGGGAACCGTCCTCTGCATCATCGAGGCAATGAAGCTCATGAACGAGATCGAGTCCGATATGGCGGGCAGGGTTGTCCAGATCCTTGCCGAGAACGGGCAGCCGGTCGAATACAACCAGCCCCTCTTTCTGATCGAACCTGCCTGATGAGCAGTTTGTCCTTATTTCGAATTTCGGTTCGCGCATTGTGAATCATGAATCCGATATTCGACATTCGAAATCCGAAATCTGGGAGTCCCATTGTTCAATAAGATACTGATTGCAAATAGAGGCGAAATCGCCCTTAGGGTGATACGAAGCTGCAGAGAGCTCGGCATAAAGACGGTAGCCGTTTACTCGGAAGCAGATCGTGATTCGCTGCATGTTCGTTTCGCCGACGAGGCGGTATGCATAGGCCCCCCTCCGGGCCGTGAGAGCTACCTCAACATCCCACGTATTATCGCTGCCGCGGAAATAACCAACGCCGACGCTGTCCATCCTGGCTATGGATTTCTTTCCGAGAACGCAAAGTTCTCTGAAATCTGCGAGAGCAGCGGAATAAAATTCATCGGTCCGAAGCCGGACATGATAACCATGATGGGTGACAAGGCGTCGGCCAAAGACACGATGCGGAAGGCCGGTGTGCCCGTCGTGCCGGGAAGCGACGGCATAATCGATGACGTGAAGGCCGCCAGGGAAGTTGCGGGTTCGATTGGATACCCCGTAATCATAAAAGCTACCGCAGGCGGCGGCGGAAAGGGAATGAGGCTCGCCTGGAACGAGGATGAGTTTGAAAGACAGTTCAACATGGCGCGTACGGAAGCCGAGTCGGCCTTCGGCAACGGCGGCGTCTATATAGAGAAATACGTCGAGGGACCACGCCATGTGGAGTTCCAGGTGCTCGGCGACCAGCATGGAGAAGTGATACATCTCGGTGAACGCGAGTGTTCCATACAGCGGAGGCACCAGAAACTGATCGAGGAGTCGCCCTCCCCGGTAGTGGACCCCGACCTGCGCGAGAGAATGGGCGCTGCTGCGGTGAAGGGGGCCAAGAGCGTCAGGTACGAAGGCGCAGGAACTATTGAGTTCCTGGTCGACAAGCACAAGAATTTTTATTTCATGGAAATGAACACGAGGATACAGGTGGAGCATCCTGTGACAGAGCAGGTGACCGGTCTCGACCTCGTGAAAGAGCAGATACACGTTGCCGCCGGAGCAAAGGTAGGGAAGAAGAAACTGAAGCAGACCGGCCACGCTATAGAGTGCCGTATCAACGCCGAGGATCCGTTCAAGGACTTTCGTCCCAATCCCGGTACGATAACCGGTTTGCACGTGCCCGGAGGTTACGGAGTGAGGACCGACTCGCATATCTATGTCGGCTACAGGGTCCCGCCGTATTACGATTCGCTTCTCGCCAAGCTGATTGCGTTCGGATCGAGCCGCGAGGAGGCTATCGACAGGATGTCCAGGGCTCTCGAAGAGTTTATCGTGGAGGGCGTGGCGACCACGATCCCATTCCACATGAAAGTTATGAAAGACGAGCGCTTCAGGAAGGGAGACTTCGACACGCACTTCCTGGAGTCCTTCAATTTTGCCGACTGAGGACCCCGGGCTGGTTCGCTCGTGACTTACATGCACGGGCGTGTTTCGCGGCCTCCATCGGTTTGAGTTTCTGAGTAAGTTCCTTTAACATTTGTCCGGGCGGTTTGTGCGGCGTGACCCTCTAATGTCGGCCGAAGTGTAGTCCGCCATCTACGATCTAATCTGTCTAAGGAGAAAAAATGGAATTCCCGTCAAATCTGAAGTACACAAAGGATCACGAGTGGGTTCGTGTCGAAGCAGGCACCGGCGTGGTCGGCATAACTGAATATGCCCAGGGCGAACTTGGCGACGTGGTCTTCGTCGAGCTTCCGGCGGTCGGAACGAAGCTGCAGCAGGGGAAGCAATTCGGAACGATAGAAGCAGTCAAGACCGTATCCGATTTGTTTGCGCCTGTAAGCGGAGAGGTTGTCGAGATAAACGAGACGTTGAAAGACTCCCCCGAAGTGGTAAACAAGGAACCTTATGAAGGCGGCTGGATGATCAAAGTAAGGATGGCGGACGCTTCTGAGGTGAACACTCTCCTTGACGCGGCCAAGTATGGCGAGATGGTCGGACATTAATTTGAAATTGAAGTGAGTAATTTGAAGCGAGAAGAAGTCCGTCGCGGTAAGATCTGCCCGGCCGGCTCCTGAATCCATTTCTGTTACATAACGGAGAAAAAAGTGGCGTATTATCCGAATACCGACGATGACCGTCGGGAGATGCTTGCGGCAATCGGGGTCAGAGATTTTGAAGAACTTATTAAGGATATACCTCAGGAGATAAGGCTCAAAGCCGACCTGAAGATTCCTTCCGCGATGAGCGAGCTTGAGGTTACGAAGCATGTCTCTACCCTCGCGGGCAAAAACATAAACACCGCCGAAGCCGTTTCGTTTCTCGGCGCGGGGGCATACGATCATTTTATTCCCTCTGCAATCGGTGCCCTTCTCGGAAGATCCGAGTTCTACACTGCCTACACCCCGTATCAGGCGGAGGTAAGTCAGGGAACTCTTCAATCGATCTACGAGTATCAGACGATGATCTGCAGGCTCACGGGAATGGACGTCTCTAACGCGTCCCTTTACGATGCGGGGAGCGGGCTCGCGGAAGCGGCTCTCCTGGCCGTCGCATATACCGGAAGGAAGAAAATTATCGCAGCTGATCCGATAAACCCCCTGTATCTGCAGGTGGTGAGAACATACGTGCATGGCCAGGGCTTTGAAATTGTCGAGATACCTTCGAAGGATGGGGTAGCCGACCTTGACGCTCTAAGAAAATCAGTGGACGAGACGACTGCGGCGGTTCTGGTTCAGCAGCCTTCTTTCGTCGGGACACTAAGCGACGTTTACGCGCTGGGTGAGATAGCGCACGCGAAGGGCGCCCTTTACGTGGTTGACGCTTCTCCCATCTCGCTTGGTCTCCTTGCCGCACCGGGTGATTACGGCGCTGATGTCGTCGTAGGTGAGGGGCAGTCTCTAGGTATTTCACAAAGTTTTGGCGGGCCCTTCCTCGGCATCTTTGCAGTTAAAGACGCGCTCATCCGCAGGCTCCCTGGAAGACTCGCCGGTGTGACAGTCGACGCGGAAGGTAACCGCGGTTTCGTGCTGACCCTTCAGACACGCGAGCAGCAGATCAGGCGCGAAAAGGCGACGTCAAACATTTGTACGAACGAAGGTCTGATGATGCTTGCCTCCACGATTTACATGTCTCTTATGGGAAAGCAGGGCGTACGTGAGGTGGCGGAGCAGTCGAGCGCCAAGGCGCATTATCTCGCCGCGCAGATCGCCAGGATACCCGGTTTCAAACTTAAATACTCGCAGCCCTTTTTTAACGAGTTTCTTGTCTCGACCCCTGTTCCGGCTAAGACGATAGTGGAAGCGGGGCTGCCCAAGAATATCCTTGCTGGTGTCGATGTCGAGAAGCTTAACCCATCTGAGAAGGGCCTGCTCGTGGCCGTTACAGAGAAGCGCACTCGCGCCGAGCTCGACTCGTACGTGGAATTTCTGAAGCAGTTTGGGAAGTGAAGCTCTCGGTGAGATGTCCCGATCAAAGCATCGATTTGTTTGGCGCTTGTTTGAATCCTTTTTGTGGTTTCCCGTTTTAGACTTGTAGGTCCCTTGAGAAATGGATAAAATTCTAATTTTGGATTTCGGTGCGCAGTACACGCAGTTAATTGCCCGCCGTGTACGCGAATTGAATGTCCTCAGCCTTGTCGAGAATTTCGACTACCCATACGAAAAGATTGTTGAACTTGCCCCGAAGGGGGTAATACTATCCGGCGGTCCGTCAAGCGTATATCAGACAGGGGCACCACTCCCGGACAAGCGGATCTTCGAAACAGGGATACCTATCTTCGGCATCTGCTACGGGCTTCAGGTCATCGCTCACCTTCTCGGTGGCGAAGTGGACAGGTCGGCACACCAGGAATTTGGCAAGGCCATGCTCGTCGTTGACGATTCGAAGGACATCTTCCATGGCATAGGTGATGTATCGAAGGTGTGGATGAGCCATGCAGACAAGGTTACGAAACTCCCTGCCGGCTTTGTTCCGATCGCTCATACGGATAACTCGCCGATAGCCGCCGTTAGGTCTGAAGAGCGAAAGACATTTGGCGTGCAGTTCCATCCTGAGGTGGTACACACCTCGAAGGGGAAGGAGATACTCGGAAATTTCGTTTTCAAGGTCTGCGGCTGCAAAGCGGACTGGGAACCGGGAAATTTCATCGAGGACACCGTGCGGAACGTCAGAGCCGCGGTCGGTAACGATAAGGTCATTTGCGCGATGAGCGGCGGGGTTGACTCTGCCGTAGCGGCAGTTCTCCTTCACAAGGCAATCGGGACGCAGCTTCATGCCGTCCACATCGACAACGGCGTCATGAGAAAGGACGAGAGCAGGAAGGTCGTCGAATACTTCAGGAAGACGTTCGATATCAATCTTCATTACGTTGACGCGACGAGCACGTTCCTTGAGAAGCTCCGCGGCGTCACCGATCCCGAGAAGAAGAGGAAGATCATCGGAAACACATTCATCGAGGTGTTCGAGAAGGTGGCGCACGAGATCAGCGACGTGAAGTTCCTGGCACAGGGCACTCTCTATCCTGACGTGATAGAATCGCAGTCGCACAAAGGACCCTCGGCGAAAATCAAGACTCACCACAATGTCGGCGGGCTTCCCGAAGTTATGAAGCTGAAGCTTATCGAACCTTTCCGACTCTTGTTCAAGGACGAAGTCAGGCAAGTCGGGCGCGCGCTCGGCATCTCGGAAGAGGTTATAACGCGCCATCCGTTCCCGGGGCCGGGACTTGCAGTGAGAATACTGAGCGACATCACACCTGAAAAGCTTGAGATACTCCGCGATGCGGATGAAATATTCATTGATGAGATCAAAAAGCACGGGATTTACACCGACATCTGGCAGGCGTTTGCGGTCCTTCTCCCGGTACAGTCTGTCGGAGTGATGGGTGACGAGCGGACTTACGAGTATACCATTGCACTACGCGCAGTCACAAGCGAGGACGGGATGACTGCTGATTGGGCCCAGATGCCGTATGATCTTCTCGCTAAGGTTTCGGGGCGTATTATAAACGAGGTCCGCGGCGTTAACCGCGTGGTATACGACATTAGCAGCAAGCCTCCCGCCACGATCGAATGGGAGTGATTCTTTGGACACGCGGGTTTATTTTCCGGTGAGAACCGAGGTCTGAACGAATGGGATTATCGGAAAGGTCCGGCGAATCGTTAAAGCTCCTCATTGATGAGGCGGTGGGGTTCCTCGGTGAAGACAAGCCGCTCCACGCGATTCAGATCCTGAGAAGGGTGATCGCGAACGATCCGGCCAATGCCGACGCGTACCTGAAACTTGCGGAAGTCTACATTGGACTCCACAGTTACACGGCCGCGGAACGACTTCTCGTCAGCGGTCTCGAGAGGATGCCTGAAAACAACAAGCTGGTATACGCCCTCGGGAGCCTCTACTTCAATCTTGGAGAGACGGAGAAGGCGTTTCCTCTTCTACGCAGACTCGACTCATGGCGGAATCCGAGCGTTCACCTCGCCCTCGCCACAATATTCCTCGACGAAAACGCGTTCGATGACGCTGCTTCCGAAGTGAAGCAGGTACTCCGAAACGACGCAAAGTACCCTGACGCTAACGGGCTTCTCGGGAGGATCTACCTCAAGCAGAAAAACTTTCCCGCCGCGATAAAATATTTCAAGAGAGAGCTGGGCGTTAACGAAGCGTCCGTCGAGTTCCGGCTCGATCTGGCGACAGCCTACTATCTCCTCGGTGATCTCCGCGAAGCCCTCGAGGAATTCACTCTGCTGATAGACACGGATCCTGATTTCTATCCGGGCTGGCTTATGTGCGGCAAGATACTCCTCGAGCTCGGAAAGGCGGACGAGTCCGAGTTTTACCTCACCCGCGCACTCAACCTCAATCCCAGGAGCGCGGAAGTCCTACAATCGCTGGCGAATCTCTACAGCACAATCGGCGAGATTGAGAAGGCGCGAAATATTTTTGACGAGCTCGCCGGTGCCGATGCCATAGTCGAGGACGATGGCGAGACGCTCGAAAAAATGTCGAAGTACACGAGAAAGCGAAAACGACGCTCATGATTAAATCGCTCGCCGTATCACTCGTTCTCCTCTTCTCCTCCTCCGCAATGTCACAGGTGCAGTTCAGCCAGTCTGCCGAGACGGGCTACACTCTGGGACTGCAGAGCTATAGGCAGGGAGACTATTCCACGGCACTCCTTTATTTCAGGCAGGTGATGCAAGATTCGCTCAACCAGCGTTCAGCCGAGGCGTATTATTACGGAGCGCGGAGTCTCTTCAACCTGAGGGAATATTCGGAATCGGCGGCGACGGTCGACACATTTCTCTCACGCCTTCCAGGCGACGAGCACAGATTTGATATGGTTTACATACTCGGCGCTGATTACTATGAGCTCGGCCAATACCAGGCTGCAGCCTCGGAATTCATACTCGCTGTCGATTCCTCCGGGAATCAGGTGACGAGGGATCAGGCCGCCGCCAGCCTCCATTCACTCGTGTCAAACAATCTAGGATTTGCGGACATAGAACAGCTGTTCGAAACCTGCCACTCCAGGCTCTCATCGATGACCGTGGCCATCGGATTTGCCAGACGAGCATACTTCTCAGACAAGCTTCCCAATGTTCGGGCGATGCTGCAGGAGTTCCTCGATCGTTACCCGACTCCGGGAATCGGAAGCGCTGAAATCAACAGATGGATGTCAAGAATATCGGCCGACAGTTCACTCGGCAAAGCCGAAGTGAAGATTGCCGCGCTCCTTCCGTTGGAGTATGGCAACGGCGTGGGGGACAGACTTCTGCTTGGAATACAGCTAGCGCTGGACGATTACAACGCCAATGCGTCAACAAAGGTTGGGCTTGTGCTCAAAAACTACGGCGGAGTAATACAGAACCTTTATTCGGACATGCTATCCATCACGTCTGATACAACAATCAAGGCAATCGTGGGTCCTGTCTACAGCGGCGATGTTTCCGCCCTGGCGAAGGTGGCCGACCAGCAGAAGAT
Source organism: Bacteroidota bacterium (assembly GCA_021812985.1). Classification (GTDB taxonomy): domain Bacteria; phylum Bacteroidota; class Ignavibacteria; order Kryptoniales; family JAKASW01; genus JAKASW01. Next base: position 77,652 of record JAKAMG010000002.1, on the reverse strand, counting down.
TGCCATGATTTCGCCGACCGCGACTCAGGTTGGGCTCACAAAAAACCATCCTTATGTTTTTCAGGCGAATCCGGATTTCAAAACGAGAGCCGAGGCGATGGCCGACTACGCCGTGAACGTTCTCCACGCGAAGCGGATCGCTATCCTTGCGCCTACGGACGCGTACGGTAAGACGATCTCCGAATACTTTACGAATAGGCTTGATTCACTCGGCGTGCCTCCTTTGGCGGTGGCGTATTTCGAGAGCGGGTCGACGGATCTTTCCCTCCCTATAGAGGAAATAAAATCGGCCGCCGCACTCGAAGGCGAACCGTACGTGAACATCGGCAGAATTACACCTGCCGTTCAACAAAAGATCAGACCTCTCCTCCCGCCGGCGTATGTTGACTCGCTGGGCCATTCGACAGCCGCCGTGGATGCTTACGATCTTTTCGGGAAAGATCCTGTCCGGGTCGCGGACTCGCTCGGCGTACCGGTGACTATCGTCAAGTCTCTTGGCGATTTCGACGCGCTGAGATCGCTCGATGCGATTTTTGTCCCGCTCACGTCGTCGAAAGACATCGGAGTCCTGGGTGCACAGCTGGCATACTACAACATCAAGACTCAACTCATCGGCACTGATGACTGGTATGACCTGAACCAGCTCTCCACCAACGACGCGTATATTGACGGCGTCATATTCTGCAGCGACACTTATCTGAATACGTCGGATGGAGGATATGCCGCGGTGACGGATTCTCTCTCCCAGATTTCCGATGCGGAATTGGACAGGACAATTGCCTATGGTTACGATGTCACGAACGCGATTCTAAATCTGATTAGGACCGGCAACCTGACACGCTCCTCCATCCAGTCGTCGTTGAAAGGCGAAGTCTATCAGGGACTCCACTCGACTATTTCGTTTGGCGACGACAATTCCAACCGCTTTCTCCATATTCTTCAGTTCACGAAAGGAGCCGTAGTCGATCTAGGCGAAGTCAATCCGAAATAGACTTCAACGCGATACAACGGATTTTCAACAAAAGCAGGGGGCTGCGATGTCTGACAAATCCACGACCACGCGAACTCTCCGCGAATGGCCCGAGAGCGAAAAACCGAGGGAAAAACTTCTCTCGCGCGGTGCCACAAAGCTCACAGACGTAGAACTTCTTGCGATTCTCCTCAGGACAGGCGCCCGAATGAAGACGAGTTCGCGCACCGCCATCGACGTGGCGCGGGATCTCCTCATGGCCTTCGATAATTCACTTTCTCTTCTTTCGATGAGAGACGCTCTCGAACTCTCCAGCATCTCCGGCATTGGCATTGTGAAGGCGGTTACGCTTTCCGCGGCATTTGAAGTTGGAAGGAGGGTACAGAAAACGCCGGTGACGGACACTCCTCTACTGAACAATCCTGAAGCGGTATACAGATTCATCATGGCCGACTTTGCAGGCGAGAAAAGGGAAATCTTCAAGGTGATAGCACTCAGCACTTCCGGTAGAGTGAAGCGCGTAAAGACAATGACGGAAGGGACGTTGAGCGCCAGCCTGGTTGATGCAAGAGCGGTCTTCAAGTTCGCGATCCTCGAGGAAGCCGCGAGCGTGATTGTTGTGCACAACCATCCGAGCGGAAAACTCGACCCGAGCAAGGAGGATATTCAGATCACGAAGGACCTCGTTTACTCAGGCGAGTTCCTGGACATCCCGGTCCACGATCACATCATCGTCGGCCCCGGCGGATATCTCAGCATGAAGAACGCCGGATACGTGTAATGAAGGGAGCTCGGTGCGTCGTCTGCGAAAAAAACGGCGCTGATGGCGCCGCTCTTTTCAAATGACTTTTATGGGTTAATCATCTTTGGGCCGTGGCGCTCTCCTGCTTCTGCCGCTTCAGGTAAGTACCGAATATGAAGTCCCAAGCCGGGGAGCTGACTCCGTAGTTTGTGTCCGGGGCCATGTAGTGGTGACGCATGTGGTGCTGTTTGAGGTAAAGGGTGACCTTCCCCTTCAGGCCAAAATGGTGAACCGCGTAGTGGGTCAGGTCATACGTGAGGTATCCGCCTATGAATCCCGCGAAGAATGGGGGGACATAGTGCGCGCCGAGTATCTTCATGAATAGAAAATAGAAAAGAAGCGCGAGAGGTATGCTCACGGCGGGGGGCATTACTAGCCGCGTTGAGTCGTTCGGGTAATCATGGTGAACGCCATGGAACATGAAATGAATCTTCTTTCCGAATTCGTTCTTCGGCACCAGGTGGAACACGAAGCGGTGAAGCGTGTACTCTGTGAAACTCCACACTATGACGCCAAGGACGAAAAGGGCGAACACGTAGTATAGGCTGATGCCGGTGATGGCTGATCGGTAGAACATGTACCCAACAACGGGGAGATAAAGTATGGCTGGTACAGACGGATGGACGTGCGAAAAGAACTCGAGGATATCGTTCTTGAACATACGGACGGACTCATCACTGTTCGAAACGTATAACTTCATGGCAAAACTCCTTCTCTCATCTCAGTCTTCGCAAAATTGAAGGTCGCCTCGATAAGCTACACGGCGGCTACTATCCTCTGAACCCGAACTGTTCCTTAGAAATTCCCCAATCGCACCCAAAAACGAACAACGGTTAAGCCCTTCCGGCGAACCGGACCGGAAGGACTTAACTCAAATTTTCCTATTCTTTCTCTGCTTTAGCGTTGTAGACTATCTTCCTGATAGTGTCGAATCGCAGGTACGGGTACTCGTCCTGGATTTTCTCTATCGCGTCCCCGACGCTCATGTAGTTCCGCAGGTCCTTGAAGCGCCGCTTGATCTGATAGTCTCTTACTGCCTTGTAATCCAGAAGGCTGTTTTCGATTAGCTTTTCGTAGATATCGTCGCTGAGAAGGTCACTCAGCGGGTTCTCGATCTGTTTCTTCTGAATCCTCTTCTTCTCAGAGGGGATTCCACTTAGCTTCTCCATGTAATCCTCGTCTTTCTAGTGAGACTTTTTTGTTGCAACCAATATCAAAGTCTCCCTTTCCCCTCCGTTAGTGTCGCTTCTTGATTTTTCATAGATGTAAACTTCACTTCAGTCCGTGGGCTCTACTGGACTCGAACCAGTGACCTCTTGCGTGTGAAGCAAGCGCTCTGAACCAGCTGAGCTAAGAGCCCTGATGAATTATAAGAACAAAATTTCCAAAAGAACCAGGACTTGCCAAATCGAACAGCATTCGAATCCGGATGCTCTGAACCAGTTGAGTTCCGCGAATATCAGCGGAACGAAATCCCGCTTGGGGGACTGAGCTAAGAGTCCGAAAAGCCTCAAAATTGGAAGTTTTCCAAAGAACCTGCGGTCTTAACCACCGATATTGTGGAATAATCTAACCAATTTGACGTTCCCAATCAAGAAAAGGTAACCTCGAACCGACCCCTGATTATATAAAAAGCTTCCCTTCCATCTTATCCACAGCCGCCGATGTGCGCCGGAGGCCTGGATCCGCGGCTATATACCTGCCTTCTCGAGCACCCTGACCGCAACATCGTACTTTTTGAACGGGGGTAGGAGGTAAGCCCCCTGTACCGCGGATTTTACCTCGCGCAGAAATTCGGCCGATATGTCTATGCCGACATCCGCCGCCTCCTTTCCTGCCCTGAACATCTTCTCACGGATCCGGGCGGGGATGTTTATGCCGGGAATCTCGTGATGCAAGAACTCTGCGTGCCGGTGTCCGCGGAGAGGGAGGATGCCGAGGACCACGGGTGTCCTGAGCGGTTCAATTGCCTTCAGGAACTTGATGAACGTATTGTTTTCGTAAATGGGTTGTGTAAATATGACCTCGGCTCCGGCCTCGACCTTGCGCACAAGCTTCTCAATTTCGTAATCGAATCGCTCTGCCGACGGATTTGCCGCGCAGGCTATGAGATAAGAGGTGGGTCCCCCCATTTGGTTCCCCATCGAATCGCGGCCACCGTTCATGCTCCTGACTATCCTCACGAGTCCGACGGAATCGACATCGAACACAGACTGCGCCTGAGGCAGATCGCCGATCTTAGCCGGGTCGCCGGTGACGATGAGAACGTTTCTCAGTCCGAGGGCGTGTCCGCCAAGGAGCTCGGACTGAAGCCCTATCATGTTCCTGTCCCGTGTCGTCAGGTGGGTTATCGCCTCTATGCCAACCTCTCTCTGGACAAGGTGTGAGATTGCTATCGGGCTCATCCTTATGCGCGCCCTCGCGCCATCTGTAATGTTTACGGCGTCGAACCCGTTGTCCCTGCAGTACTTCGCTCCTTCGAGCACTTCTGATATATCGAGACCACGAGGTATATCTAGTTCGACCGTGGTAACGAATTTCTCCTTCAGCTTCTTCGAGAGTTCCGATCGTTCTGAAACCTGGCCCGCGGCCTGTTCCGCCTCAACGATCGTACGCGATTTCAATACCACGGGCTTGGGTTCTATCTTCACTCCTCGGACAGCCTCGGCTATCGAGCGTATGTGTTGCGGCGTCGAACCGCAGCACGCGCCGATGACCGTTACGCCAGCCTCGACCAGCTGCTTCGCGTAGGTCGCTAGGTACTCTGGCGTCGCGTGGTATATTGACCTTCCGTCCACAAGGGTGGGAATGCCTGCCGCCGGCTGCGCGGACAGTACCACGTCACCGGAGTAAACGGATTTGATTATCCCGTACATCCTCTGGGGACCCACGGTACAGTTCGAACCGACGACGTCCACTCCCTTTGACTTCAGATGCCTAACTACTTCGAGAGGGAAGTCGCTGGCTAGAATCGCGCCATCTTCGGAAAAAGTCTTTTGAGCGATAATGGGGATGTCTGCGGAGACTTCCTTTGCGGCGTCAATGGCGGCGTCCAGCTCGCCAAGGTCGAGAAAAGTCTCGAGTATGAGGAGATCGACTCCCGCCCCCACGAGGTATCCAACCTGCTCCTTGAAAGCCTCCTTCACATCGGCCAGACTGGTCTTCCCGAGCGGTTCGAGGAGCCTTCCGCTTGGTCCGACCGCCCCTGCGACATAAACCTCCTCACCAGCCGCTTTTTTTGCTATTCGAACAGCTGCTTCGTTTATCTCTTTCGTCTTGTCGTCGAGCCGATATGATTCCAGGCGGATTCTGTTCCCGGAGAAAGTATTGGTCTCGATTATTTCGGCGCCCGCCTCTATGTATTCCCTGTGCGCCCGCTCGATGATTTCGGGATTCTTTATGTTGTGTATTTCGGGCGGCTTCTCACCGTACTCGTACAATTCGAGGAGAGTACCCATCGCGCCGTCACACACGATGACGCCGTCCCTGAGTCTCTCACGGAATGGTTTTTTCATTATCAGATACTGCGGCTGTTGTTGGAAAAATTACCTCGTTGAAGTTATCAATTTTCCCGACGAATTCAAAAGTTGAACCGTGGAGAGGCATTATCGAAATAGTGAAGATAGGGGTATCGATGATGGTTGCTGCGGCGGGGGAATGGTTCTTCCATGTTCGGTCCGCGGCATTTACTCCGGCGACGAGCGGGGGCGGGAGGGAGCTCCCTCCACACCCCGACTCTGCAATCCAAACTGCAGTCAGTTGCGTGTCAGATGAACTTCCGGACGTCTATGATTTCTCCGCTCCGTTTTCCCTCGACGCTTTCGACGTAAGCAGCGGCGAATTTTTCGGCCGGTATTCCAAACGAAGTGTCCATGCCGAGTGCCTTAAGTGTCTCAGTGGCGAAGGGAGGGCTGACGACGTTGACGCGGATGCCTCGCTTCATCTCAAGGGCTGCGGCGCCGACAAAGCCCTCAATTGCGGAATTTACGAGGCTTATTGCCGCGCTCCCCGGAATTGGCTCACGTGCCAGCACGCCGCTTGTCAGAGTGAACGAACCGTTGTCCCGCGCGTGTGCGAGCCCGGCCCTCACGAGGTTTACTTGTCCCATGAGCTTGTCGCTCAGGCTCCAGGCGAAGTTCTCGTCGGTGAGCTTCCCAAGTTCGCCGAAGGCCGCCCCACCCGCCACGCTGACAAGGGCGTCGAAAGAACCTGCTGATCTGAAAAGCTCCTCGATCGAGTCCTTTGAGGTTATATCAACCCTTAGGTCGCCGCTCTTATGTCCGACTCTTACAACCTCATGTCTGGGAGATAGCGACTTGACCACTTCCTTGCCTATCAATCCGGAAGCCCCTATTACTATTATTCTCATCTTGTTTAATCCTCTTTCATATCTGTCTGAACATTTCATGGTACACATGAATAATATTGGACGCTAAGAATGTTAACATCGTATCCCCCGTATAGGTTTCTCCCCTTGTTGCGTGGCGCCTGATTTTGTGAATAAGGTTTCGTGACCAGCTAGAGCGAAAGGACGGCCTCCGTAGGAAGGCGGCCTTTGGCACTCCTTCCGGACTTTACTTATATTTAAACCACTATGTTGAGACTAATTACAGCAGGAGAATCGCACGGACGCGGGCTCGTCGGAATTATCGAAGGAGTCCCGGCCAATCTCGAGATCAGCGCAGACTACATAAATCGCCAGCTCTACAGGAGACAGCAGGGTTACGGGCGCGGCGGGAGAATGAAGATAGAAACGGACAAGGTTGAAATACTTAGCGGCGTGCGGCATGGAAGGACGCTCGGCTCGCCGATTTCGCTCGTTGTGTGGAACCGCGACTTTGCCAACTGGGGGGAGAAGATGTCTGCGGACCCGGTGGCGGCCGAGATAGAAAAGGTCGTCGTGGCACGGCCAGGCCACGCTGACATGGTGGGAAAATACAAGTACGCCTTTGACGACGTCAGGAATGTGATAGAGCGCGCCAGCGCCCGCGAGACTGCGATGCGTGTCGCCTTAAGCGCCATCGCCAGAAAACTACTCGCTGATCTCGGCATCAGAATCGGCGGCCACGTCCTTTCGATAGGCGCGGTCGGGTTCAGAGACAGAGATAGCCTGGACCGGATGTTGGCAAAGCTGATGGGGCGGAAGAACGGCGCCGAGGAAATTTCCGATGCCACGGATGAGTCCGAAGTGCGGTGCCTGGATGAGGTGCTTGCTGAGAAGATGGTGCAGCAGATAAGGCGAGCGAAGAAGCTGGGCGACACGCTCGGGGGCGTCGTCGAGGTCTTCGTGACGGGCCTGCCGATCGGCCTCGGAAGCTATGTGGAGTTTGACAGGAAACTGGATGGTCAGCTCGCTCAGGCACTCATGTCAGTACAGGCGATCAAGGGAGTCGAAATCGGGGAAGGATTCAGGAATGCGACGAGATTCGGTTCCGAGGTCCATGACGAGATCCTTGTGAGAAAGAAAAGGATCTTCAGGCCGACAAACAGGGCTGGGGGGCTGGAGGGAGGAGTCACAAACGGACAACCGTTATGGGTCCGCGCTGCGATGAAACCCATCTCGACTCTCATGAAACCGCTGAGAAGCATAGATCTTTCGTCTATGAAGCAAGTCGAGGCGAGGCGGGAAAGATCCGACTTTTGTGCCGTGCCCGCAGCGGCGGTTGTTGCGGAGAACGCGGTCGCTCCCGTCCTCGCGAATGCCGTGCTCGAGAAATTCGGCGGAGACAACATCGTAGAGCTGAGGGATCGTTATTCGAAGGAGGCTTTCTTCGGTTAATGGCGCAACGCAGACTGGGCTACATCGACCAGTTCAGGGGGCTCGCGACCATTTTCATGATAGAGACGCACGTCCTCAACGCGCTTCTCCTGACATCCCTACGCGGCGATTTCACATTTAAGGCAGTCGATTTTCTGAACGGACTGGTCGCGCCGTCATTTCTTTTCGTCGCCGGGTTTTCTTTTACCCTCGCCCTCAGCAGAAAGGGCGACGCCTACCGGAGATTTTCACCCGAGCTCTTCAGACACATGAGACGTCTCCTGTTCATCTGGGTGACAGGCTACGCGCTGCACGTCCCGTTCTTCTCTTTGAGAAAGTCTGTATATGAGATCTCTCCCGCCGGTGTCATCGCATTCACGGCAGTAGACATTCTCCAGTGCATCGCAGTTACGCTGATAATACTCCACCTTCTCCGGGTCCTTGTAAAGGACGACAGGAAATTCAACGTCGTCGTCTATTTCCTTTTCCTGTTCTTCATACTTGCGGCTCCTTTTGCCGGCGGTGTCGACTTCACACGGACTCTTCCCCTCACGCTGGCACAATACTTCAGCAGAGGGAGCGGCTCTCTTTTCCCGCTCTTCCCGTGGGCGAGCTTTCTCATCGGTGGGACTATCGCTTCCCAGTTTCTCACCTCGCGTTCTGATCCGTCCTCTCCCGGCGGCGTCGACAAGCCTGCTCTTCGAAGGATCCTCCGGGTGGGCGGAGGTTTGGTGATTGCGGGGGCGGCGCTTTCGGCGGTAGAAAAGAATCTCTATAACGAGCCCCACTTTGCGGACTACTCGCCATTCTGGTTCCTATTGAGGTTTGGTCTTCTTCTCGTAATTCTTTATGGCGTCGCGACTTACGAGGGGGTGAGGAAATCTGATTTCTCGGGAGTCAAGCTGTTCGGGAGGGAGTCGTTCTTTATCTACGTTCTCCATCTTGTGATAGTCTACGGCTCAAGCGCAAACTTTCCCTCGCTGGTGATGTGGATCGGGCCGACTCTTGGCTATGCCGAGTGCATCCTCATTTTTGTCGTTCTGTCCGGAGTCATGTATTTGGTCGCACGGCTCTGGAACGATCTGAAGCGTGAGAACTATCAGATTTCGAGACAGGTTCAGTACGGATTCATAACGGTCGCGCTCTACCTCTTCATCAGCAGGCCGTATTGACTTCCGAGCCGCAGGCGGCGCCTCCTGTGGGTCGACCCCGGTCCGGGCCTGGATCAAATCGGTGCGTGGTACAACCTTCCCTCCGTATCAGAGAGAATTATCGGACAAGAATGTCTCCAGCGCGGAATTGAATTCTTCGGGGTTCTCCAGATTCGAAAGGTGTCCCGCCCCTTTGACTACTACCATCCTGGCACTGTGTATCCTTGACCGCATAGCCTCCGCTTCTGCGGGGGGAGTGACCTTGTCCTTGTCTCCGACAATTATCAGAGTCGGTGCGCTGATCTTTTCGAGACTCTCTGTCATGTCCATCCGCGCCGCCAGAGCGATAAGGGCGTCCACCAGACCTCGTTCACTCGTCGACTCAATTATTTTTCTGATCTTCTCAACTGCGGCCTTTCTCCCCTCAAAGCTTTCAGGCGCGAATAAGGTCTTGACCTGGGCATCGGCAAACTGGTTCTTCTGACCCGCGAGGATCGTCCTGATTTGATTTGCGCGATTGAGCTTCGCGGCGTTCGTGTCTGCCGGGCTCTTCGTGTCGCACAATACAATCCCTTTGAACCTCGATGGATCCCTTTCGATTCCCCGGAGAGCGATGTATCCTCCCATTGAAAGACCGCATACCGTGACGGCAGGAAGTCCGAGATGGTCGAGGAGCGCGAAAAGATCGTCGACGTATAAGTCTATCAGTCCGGTTCCCTCACTGCTCTCGCCGTGGCCGCGGACGTCGAAAGTCACCGCAAGATGGTTTCGTGACAAGAGCCTGACCTGGTCGTTCCACATCGACCTGTTGAAAGGGAATCCATGGATGAACACTATTGCCCTCTTCTTGTCCGTCCCATTTGTTTCATATGCGATTTGTCCCTCACCCGTTTTCAGGAACATGGCATCCTCCATATGGTTGTTGATTCTGTCGTCCGAAAAATTTATAAGATTGGCTACTTACGTGAAAGCGTCTTATTTTTATGCGAGGGCAAATGGCTGGCTACCCAAGCACGATATCACCGCCGGACTATAACGGCGCGGACCTGACCGTTGGTTAACCCGGTAGTCAGGTTCTGGCAAAACAGTTTAAAGGCGATTCCCGCGGAGGAGCGCAATCCGTTCCTTCAGGAGATCTACTTCACAAATTATTACAGGGCGAGAATCTTCGCCGTCGTCCTCTTCGTCTTACACCTCTTCGTTATCTACATTGACTTCCGGCACAAGGCGGCCGGCGACTGGGTTACGATGCCGGGATACGAATATCTTTTTTACCTCCACATCATCCTCGAAGCGTTTCTGGTTGTCTTCATCGTCCTGATGACCATCGCGAAGCCGTCTGAACGGAAAGACGTCCGTACCTCACATATTGCGATAGTTCTGTCCTTCATCCTCCTTGTCCTGGTGTGGTCCGCGTCTGTTTCCTCGGTAGACCAGATGATACACGGGATGATAACGGTTTACACGATAGCCCTGTTCGGAATCGCGGCGGCCTTCTACGTGAGCGGAGCGATGAGCTTTATGATGTACCTGCTCGCTCACGCGTATTTCCTCGCCGGCATCACAATCACCCAGCAGAACGAGAAGATACTTCTGGGGCACTACTTAAACGGGACTGCCCTCGTGATAATCGCATGGGTGCTGTCCAGGCTCGTCTTTTCAACGAGGGTTAAGGCGTTTCTCGATACAAGGACTATCGAGCGGCAGAAACTCGAAATTGAGGCGGCCAAGGAAAAGACCGAGTCTATTCTGAAGAATATTCTGCCCGAGGCAATAGTCAAACAAATAAACGGATCAGGTTACCCGCCGCCTCAGTACAACTCGTCGACCACCATCGTGTTTGCCGACTTTGTCTCATTCTACAAAATTGCCGAGACCTCTGATGCCCGTGAGGTGCTGAAAGTGCTGGAGGAGATGTTCAACTCGTTCGACGACTGCGTGAGGCGGCACAACCTCGAGAAGCTGAAGACGATCGGCGACTGCTACATGTTCGCCGGCGGGCTCTTCACGGACGACAACCAGCTCCTGGAATCGGTTGAGGCCGCGCTCGAGATCAGAGAAGTGGTCCTCAGATATTCTGATGAACTCAAATCCAGAACCGGACACGATTGGGCACTACGGATTGGAATACACACGGGCCCCGCAATAACCGGTATCATTGGAAGCTGGCGGTTTATCTACGATGTCTGGGGGCCGACGGTAAACATCGCCTCTCGGCTCGAAGCGGCCTCGCTTCCTCAGAAAATAAATGTCTCTCAGCAGGTCTACGACTTTCTCAGTTCAACCGATCGCTACGAACTCGAGCCGAGGGGGGCGCTCGCCATAAAAAACATGGAGGCGGTTGAGATGTACTTTGTTGAAAGGAATAAAGCGGGTAGCCCCTCGGTTTAATCCTGCCGCGCTATTTGAGAGAGTCTATCCCCGTTTTCTTGCGAAGAACTCGCGCAGAAGGAGCTTCGATTCGTCATCCTTCACTCCGGCTATCACTTCAACCCGGTGGTTCAGCCTCTCATCCTGAGCGATGTTGTAGAGAGTAGAGCAGGCGCCCATCTTCGGGTCATAACTACCGAAAACGACTCTGTCCAGCCTGGAGAGGACTATGGCGCCCGCACACATGGGGCATGGTTCGAGAGTTACGTACAGAGTGCAGCCGTTCAGTCTCCAAGTTCCGACATGGTTAGCTGCCGCGCCGATGGCAAGGACCTCTGCGTGCGCAGTCGGGTCCTGGAGCATCTCGACCTGGTTGTGAGCACGGGCGATAACGACGCCATCTTTGACTATGACCGCTCCGACTGGAACCTCGTTCCTTGAGAAGGCTGCCTCAGCCTCCTTGAGAGCGAGTATCATGAAACGGCCGTGGTTGTCTTCCATCCCGCTTTTATCCCTTAACCTGAAATTGAAACGTGGACGTCGATACCCGCCTCGTTGGTGGTTGTCCCCGGGATTGGCGAGCCGGGTACAGTCGGAGCCAGTCGGGTGTTCTTGTAATATACCGAAGCGGTCACGCGCTGGCTGACGTCGTATTTAAACCGGAGCTCGATCGAGGTCTGGCTCGTACCGTCAATCGGGGTCTGACCATTATCCAGATTGTCGAGGCTGTAGGAATTCCTGCTGGTCTGTGAGAGTGAGTAGCTCGCGCTTATATCAATGTCGTTCTTCAGGTCGAGCCCGAACAGCGGGAACGAAAACCCCCGCTTCGCGTAGTCGGCGGTTACGGAAAGCTGTCCCGTCTTCGCTTCGGTGATGGACCGCGCTGACGGACTGAGGCTGTACTGTGCCGATGTGTTGTACAGGACGGAGCCTGAAATATTTGCGGAACCCATGTTCTTCAGCGTGAAGTTCAGTCCGATGAGCGGCTGGAAGCCGTAGGCTATCGTCTGAGCGTCACTGACCTGCGACCCGGATACGTCGTGCCAGCTCTGTGTGTAGGTGGACTGGTACGCGTGGTTAAGACTCACTTGAGAGGCAAAGTTCTTGAAAATGGGAAGGCCCTCAAGCCCTCCCCAGGTGAAAGAGTAGTTCATGCGAGGCATGTACTGACCGAACAGTTTGTCGAACACCGGAAGCGTCTCGAAACCCTTCAGGAAGGACTGTGAAGCCTTCTCGTTTGGCGATGTCTGCAGGTTGGAAGGGTCGGCGTTCTTCATCTCCTGATAATCTGCGGCTACTTGGTTGATCCCGCTCTTGAACATCGAGAAGATGAACACTGGCGGAAGAGTGAAGAAACTCCTCGTAACTTGTCCGCTAACCTGCTGGGTTATGCTGCTCGGAATTACGATTCCGGCAGAATCGGTGCTGAACGTCCTGTTGCGGTTGTAAGTCCAACCGACATGCCATGTCAGGTCGATGCGGGCCCCCGTCCAGAGATTCCGTGACGTCCTAATATCGAGCGTGTTGTTGTTGGAGTAGTTGTCCGTTATGCTGACGCCTGAGCCGAGTCCGATTCTGTGAGTCGGCCCGAGCGCGAAACCGAAGAAGGGGAATCCTTTCTTCGGGACAAAGGACAACGCGCTGTATGGATCTGAAACGAGGCCGAGCTGGTACAGCTGTGACGGTCCGAGTACCGGATTGCTCTCCTGTATGAACGGAATTCTGAAGAAGTTACCCATCCCCGGGCGGAGACTCGGGAGACCTCCGTTGGACGATGTGTTCGTAGATGAGAAGTTGATCCCGATCGACTCGAAATCGAGGAAGGGGACTTTTATGATCGCGTTAAGAAGTTTGCCGATTTGGTTGTTAACTCCTCCACCGGTCGAGGTGGTGTCCTCCTGAGGAGCGGCGAACTCGTCCCTTCCATGCCCTCTGCCGCGCGCCCCGCGCTCCGGGGCCGGCTGCGCGGCGGCCGCAGGCTGCGCGGCGGCGTTGCTCGAGAAAAGCTGGTCGGCCAGCGACTTCAGTCTCAGCGTCGTGCCAAGTTGAAGCGAAGAGGTCACCCCCGATCCTTTTCCGAGGGCGCCTCGTTGTATGGAGTTGTTCCAGTTGTAGCCTGAGTTATATCCTGCCTGCAGGTCGAGGTACTTTGGCAGGTCGAAGGGGAGCTTCGGCTGTGTCGAAAGCGAAAACTGCTCCGTAAAGTTGTAGTCATCTCCGAAATTAATTAGGCCGCCGTTAAGGAAAATCTGATGGAAGACATATGAATTCGGAAGCAGACGAAGCTTTCCCCCCGTTGTGTCGGTCTCCATGGCGAGCAGGGAGCTCGAGACGTTGAAGCGATAGTCTATCGTCGGATTCAGAATGCCGTTGTTGGTAAGGCGCCAGTTCAGCGAACCGCTTCTCTGCGTCGTGAAGTTTGGCGTCACTATCGGGTTGCTCTGCGTCCAGAGATTGTTCACTGATAGCGAACGGGACGCGTTCATCGTGAGGCTGAAGGAGCTTGGCAGGTACCTGATCTGGAAATCGCCCTGCCCTGGAGAGGCGTTCTTAGAGTTTGAAGGAAATGGTGTGAAGTAAGCCATCGGGTCGAACTGCACCGAGTACGCGGCGTTGTATTGCCAGCTCCACTGGTTCCCGGTTCTGGTCTGTGTGTTCCTGTATTTCGACCCCGTCCAGTTGTAGCCCATGCTGATGTTGTCAAGAATGTCGCGCACGTACCACTTTGTCGACGGGAAGGCGATTCTCATGTTCGAAATCGACCACTGGTCGTTCACCGTGAGGGTCTGCGAGCTTGTGAGAAGGCTGTCCGCCATGATGGTGGCGGAATCAGGCGACATTCCCTTCGAGATGAGGTACAGTCTTCTCTGCTGGACCGCCTCGCTGACGAGTATATCGCTGTTCGGGAGATAGAGCGGATTCGCGAAAGCCTCCGTGTGGGAGTATGAAAAAGGTATTGACGTTCCCACCCACTCACGCGGGAGGAGTTTGTTGAGGCTGAACGAACCATTTATCCCCCAGTTGCGCTGGTTGTTCCGGGTCCCGAATTGTGTCGTCAGGCCGTGGAAGTACGGATCGATGCTCGTGAAATTGAAAGAGAGTGAGCCGACGTCCGCGAGTTGGACGCTGCTGGAGAAGCTGTATGCCATGCCTGGCGTATTGTCCACGTTCGTGAGGCGGAGTTCATCCACCCACACGTCTCCCACGAGGGGAAGGGTGGTGCCGCAGTGGCCTGGGTTTTCAATCCCGATCTCGAAGTACGTGACTCCCTGCAGTGAAGGATTTCCGCGAAGCCAGTATGTCGCTCCTGGCACCCCGTTCTCGGCGGGTACGCTCGGAATCGACTGTTTCACCGAATCGCGAGTCTGTTTTAGAGCGGTCAGGCGGGCGAAGTCGACTGACAGATCCTGCCACCCTCTCTTGATCGGCTGACGATATTCGTAGAAGTTGTTCGCATCGCTTCCGAAACGGAGATACACGTCTGCATCGTAGTTGGTGGAGTCGATATAATTGAATCTCGTGTCGCCGTGAACGAAGACCTTCATCGTATGGTAGTTGAAGAAATCCTGCGGCTGCGGGAATGTCTTGTAAACGTATCTCGAGCTGTCGTCCTGGAGGCCGTTTAGTATAAGGTCCAGGGACTGTTCGTTCAGTAGTATATTCTGCGTCGGGTTCGTGTGGTCGACGGGTTGCAGGCCGGGGGCCGGGGGCGTGTATCCTGGAGTGTCCTCGATGTTCACGACCGAGACCTGCAAAGTGCTGTCGGCTGTGTTCGGAGTCTTCCAGTAGTTTCCGACGAGGTTTATCTCGGCGATCTTCACGGTCATGGGGCCGGTCATACCGTTGAACCAGACCCTCGCGTACTGGACGTTCGTGAGCGTCGGATTCCCGACGGCACGCTGAAAATCTGTCAGGGGAATAACATACTGGTACCATCCCTTGTTGCCACCGCCGGCTATGAATTTGTTCTTTGTGGTGTCCAGGCTGACGTCGTACTCGAAATAGCTGTTCAGCAGATCTAAGGTGCCATTGTGGTTCAGGTCCTCCGTGTCGGGGAGTCGGCCCGCCTCAGTTCCGGCGCCGCCCCCGTTTCCTTCTGTTCCGTTCACCCTGGCATAAGATGTGTCGGCAGTCAAATCGGGCGCAGCCGGTCCGAGTTGGAAAGAATAGTCGTCACCGTCGGGGTCGCGACCTGTCGGGTCCCATGGCCTGTCCGGATCGGCTATTATCCAGGGGAAGTCGCGTCGCTCCTTGGCGTCCGTGAGGCCGTCAATACCGTAGTCGAGAGTGTCGCTCGCGAGACTGTTGTTGCCGTAGATATCTTCCGTGTGAAGCACCCTGTCGCCCACGACATCCTCACTGATCTGTCCCAGGTCGATGTGCATCTGACCGTTCCCCGGGGCCTGCGGGACCTGCATCCAGATTTCGATGTAGCTTATGTTCTGCGAGACGAGATCGCTGGCGTTCGAGGATAGGAGCGTCATCATGCCACCCCAGTCTTCGGCCGGGTCCTTCTTCAGCGTCGTGTTCAGGTTCCTGGCCCTATTGAACTGGCCGCGCACTGTGTCGAGCATGCCGATAGTCAGCACGGTCTGCGTCTGCTGATCCGCGGGAACATTCTTGTTCGGCCAGATGTCTCGCACGCTCGTGGTCGGCGGTATCCTGTTGTACCAGAACAGCCACGACCTGTAGTCGTTTTTGGCCGTATCGGCGATCTGCGGATAGAGCGTGTCGAGTCTGGAGACTGCGGGGGGGCTCGATATCGTCCAGCCCGAGTAAGTTACCGGGAGCGGAATCGTTTTCTTCGATCCTTCGAAGTCGTCGATGTAGGCGATGCCCTGTCCATGGTCATCCGGAATTACGCTCGTCCGTGTGTTCGGATTCGGGAGCATGTACGCAATCTCTCCGTGGACGTTCAGTCGCGATGGCGCGGCGGTCTGAATGAGAGGGAGAGCGTCGAGAGCCTTCGTCACGAATGGGAGGTCAAGACTTGTACCTGCGTCCGCATCGAGGATCATGTTGCTTATCGGTTCCTCTCCGAGCCGTACCTTGTCGTTTGGTGACTGCCGGGAATAGCCCATTATAGTGAAGCCGATGTCGGTGTTCTCGTTCACTTTGTAATCGGCCCTCGCACCCATTAGGGATTTCGAAGCTATCTGAAAAATATCGTTCGTCTCGTATTGGATTTGCACGTTCGATCCGGACTGGAGAGCGGTCTGGTTCTTTATGTCCACTTCGCCGGTGACGTAGTCGACTGTGTAATCGACGCCGGACGTAAGCGGTGTCCCGTTTAGGAGAACCTTGACGCTTCCCTCCACGAGGTTAAACCCGAGATTGTAGTGCGAGGTGACGGAACTCGTATATGAACCCGTTATCAGGAATCGGTCTCTCGAAATGAAGGAGGTGGTGGCGGCGTCATACGTCGTATCGTATATGGCCGCGTAAGAAAACGAATCTGGATTGGCAATCGTCTGTCCGTTCGGGCCGACGTAGCTCTTGAATGCTTCCACGAACGGCTGCAGATAAGGGAATATTATTTCGCCCGTCGCCTTGTTTATGTCTATCGGCGGATTCCAGTCCATCTGTCCGTCAGGCGCGCCTCCGTTAGCCCCGGTCTTGTCAAGCCCGAAAACCTGAAGGAGGTTTATGTTGTCTATGTTGTCCTGCGCCGGCTGGCCGGATGGAGTATAGGTAATCTGGACGTTCTTCAGTGAGTTCTGGTCAAGATTCAATCCCCCCGTGGGGTAGATGTTTCGGAGCATTAGTCTCCACGCGTCAGCCCGGGAAGGCTGCGGATCCTCCGGGACAACCATGTTCAAAACGAGAGGGTACTGCTTGGATGTGTCCGCGTACGAGAAAGTCCCGTATGTCGAGCCGTCCTGCGTGCTGTAGGCAATTGCCACAATCTGGTTCGACTGTATCGACGTGTTGAGAGTAAGGACACCCGTGACTGGATCGAGCGTGTACTGGGACTTGTCGAGAAGCTGGAACCTTCCGAATTCGACCGTCCAATTCGGCGGCGTGAAAGTTGGTGCCGTGCGGAGCGAATCGTAGTATGCCTTGTCGGTCTGCAGAGTCGGTAGGTTCATCACAGCGTAACCCTGCCTCAGGTTGGGATTCGGCGCGGTCGTGGGCTGAGAGACGTAGACTTCGTAGTCGGTTACGAGAAGGTTCGGGTTGTACTGGTTCCCGGCCGACTGCAGATACTTTTCGTATCCGGCGATGTAGTTTGAATCAATGAAGTAGTGATTGGTGGCGAACTGGTACGCATGTAGGCTGAATGTCTGGCTTGACGAACCGCCGCTGACGCTGAGGGTCTTGCCCTGCGCTTTTTGCTGGCTGGCCAGGGCCGTCAGAGTGAGCGGACCCAGCTGCATCTCGGTCTTTATTCCGAACAGCGCCTGGTTGCTCCCTACGAACGACGCGGGCGTACTCATCGCCACGTTTCCCGCCTCGACGCTCTTTATTATCTCGTCATCGTAGCCGGTGTACTTAATCTTCAACTGGTTTTCGTAATCGAACTGGTTCTGTGTGTCCCAGTTCGCGCCGATGTTCAGCTTGTCGCCGACCGTGCCGCTCACATTAATCTGCACATCCTGCTTGAAGTCGGGCTGATTCGTGACGTTGCCCAGCTGGGAGAGGGTCTGCGCGTTTAACTTCTGATTGCGCCAGGCGCCGTGTATGTCCACTGCACCAGATATCCTGAGGTTGATTCTCGGCGGACCGAATATGCTGAGTACCGGATTGGCCGGTATCGGAATGTCTATGTTCGTCACTCCCGACATGAAGGAGCCAAGCGCGTTCGTCTGGACAGGAGTGTAAGAGTGCGCGAGGTCCTCCCAGGTGTTCCTTATATAATGCTGTTCCTCCAGTTTTATGTATTCGTCGAGAGGTATCTGCAATGGCACGCGGACGTCCTTGCCGAAGAGAGATTCCCTGACTGTGACGAACTTTCCGGTTGAATCTATGGCAGTGGACTGCTGTATGACGCCTGAGTATAAGAACAGCGGGTACTGGTACCCCTTGAAGATTGCTGCCTGCGGTTGTGTTGGGCGCATTCCCTGAAGCCACGCAGAAAGCTTGAGACTGTCCAGGGAAACGGAATCCGGCTTGGCTGCAGTAGTGTCAATGCTCTTCTTTGCTGACAGGGTGTCGCTCAGTACGGCCGTGGTTGATGTCGAGTCAACAGCCGCCCTTTCCCCTCTCATCTCCTTCGTCGAATCAGACTGGAAGATCGAAGCCATTTGAATGGGGAACCCTGAGGGGGGATGGAACGCCGGCAACTGCTGGGGGGAAAAATCTGCCGGTCTTATCAGAGCGGCATCAGCCGGCGAACCTGACTGAATTCGCCACGGCCTTCTGTCGGAACGCTCGCGAGCGTTGAATCTCGCCGGCTTGAAGCCGTGACCGCCGTTTACGAATTCGAGAGAAGCCCACGCGCCAGCCCCGATAATTAAAGCGAGAAGAGTCTGAAACGCGAAATGACCGCTATGGTTTCTAAATCTTTCCACTACGCAGATTGCTCGGAGAATACTCGTTCAAAAGGTCTTTTCTTCTAACACATTAGCAATCTGTATAATGAAATCTCCATAATTGTAGTCTTGGTTTGCTCGAAAAAATATCAAAGCATACAGTAAATATCAAGCAAACGAGGCGTGCCTTGAAGTTGCGGCACCCGGAGCATCGATCCTGTTCTTTTTCTCCTTTTTGCAGGATTTCCATTACTTATCCCTTTAGTTTTGATTTTTCCATCCGATACGAAGATTAGTGAATGAAAGAGCTGCTTCGGGCTGGAGCCACGCTCATATATTCTCGGGGAATGGTTCCGTCTTACATTATTCATAGCCTTGCTATGATTCTATCTCCATGCGTGGAGAGGTGGGGCGGTGTCTTTCAATTCGCGGGATATGCTTGTCTCCCTGCTGCCGCAGCTATCTCCCAACGATCACATCGCTGGCGTACTGTTCCCCTGCCGGCGATAGCATTCACGTTTAATCCTGTCCCAATTGCCCTGAGCCCGGCAGGAATGTTCTGGCTGTTCCATGGGCCCGCAGGGCCTGCCGGTGCCTATCCGGACGACACCACGGGTGGTTTTGGACTCTGGATTCTGCTGGCCCTCCTCCTCGTAGGCGCTGCCGTTTCTGTGATTGTCCTCTACCATCGAAGGTCTGGTTCGCTCGCCCGCGAACTCAAGACGAAAGGGGACCTCATCAGAGAAACCGGCGGGCGATATGAGAGACTTTTTGAGAACGCGGCAATTGGAATTTTTGAAGCAGGTAAGGACGGTGAAGTCATTGCCGCGAACCGGTCCCTTGCGGTATTGCTCGGATACTCCGGGCCTAAGGAGCTTACAGGAAACAAGGATGTGCTTCAGGACTTCCTGAAATATGCGTCCGGCGCAGGAGGGACATCTGTCAATCAGAAGGGGATACGTCTCCTGAATTCTTTGGGAAAGCCGGTCTACGTCAACCTGTCGATCAGAACGATCGTCGACGAATCAGGGGCGGCAAAGGGATACGAGGGGTTTGTCGAGGACGTGACGGGCACTCAGGCTGCAAGAAAGGCGGCTCTTGACTCCGACAAGCGGTACTCAGAACTCTTCAGGCTCAGCCCCGCAGGTATTTATCTTTCAACGGAAGATGGTACAATAGTAGAAGCAAATAGGACATTTGCCGCGATCTTCGGATACGAAAGTGGAGAGACTGTCCGTTCAATCAACGCATCAGCGCTATACGCCGATCCGTCCGAGAGAAGAAAGTTCATTGATGAACTTAAGACAAACGGACAGGTGAGGAGAAACTTACTCGTCGGTAGAAAAGCGGATGGCTCTACAATCTACGTCTACGAGAACGCTGAGCTCGGGTATGATCCCAACTATCGGAGGGAGGTGATCCATGGAGCCCTCATGGATGTCACCGAGCTGATCGCGCTTCAAAAGGAGGTAGAGCTTCATAACATTACTTCCGAAGCATCGAGGGAAATACTTACGGCAGCCCTGCGGGGAGGGGAGTTGAAAGAAATCATTGAGGCTTCCCTAGCTGCAATCGTCGCGAGGCTGGACGTAGCCGGAGCGGTGTTGGTTCAAAAGGCGCCTCAGGGTGCCAAATGTGCCTTCGAGTCGTGGAGAGAGGGGCGTTCCACTTCAGGGGAATTCAATCTGAGCCTTGAAAAAACGGAGGCCCTGTTTGCGGACGGCTCCCGCTTCAGAGTTTGCGAAGGCGACGAGATCTCCCGAGCGTTCGAAATGAGATCGTGTGCGGTCGCCCGGATTTCCGTCGAAGGACAGGAATGGGGGTACCTGGTCTTTCTGTGCAATAGGGCAAATCGGGTTTGGAGGGCGACTGAAACGGATTTTCTCGTCACCGCGGGTGATATGTTCTCTGGAGTTATCAGGCGGCAATTGGAACGCAAGGTCAGGCTGGACCTCGAAAAAGAGAGAGACGATCTCCTCGCGGCTTTTGAGCGGCTTTCGGAAGGTGTTGTTGTCTCGGACGCCGGAGGAATTATCAGGTATGTCAATTCCACTTTCACAAAGCTTACAGGTTTCACGAACGAAGACGTGGTGGGGAAGAGCACCGAGATTCTGAGGAGCACCGAGCATGAGCCGGAATTCTTTGATAAGCTCTGGAATACTTTGAGAGCCGGGAATGTCTTCCGTGCGAGATTCAAGAGCATTCGCAAAGATGGTTCTATCATTTTTCTCGACAAGACAATCGGACCAGTTATAGATTCTCGCGGAGATATTACGGGTTACGTGGAAATTTCAAGCGACGTGACCAGTCGGATTTCACTCGAGGAGCAGCTTGTTCAATCTCAAAAAATGGAGGCTGTAGGCCTTCTGGCGGGGGGAATAGCCCACGACTTCAACAACATTCTCGGCGCGATACTCGGATATGCCTCGTTCATGAAGAGCAAAATGCCAGAGGGGCATGAGTTCCGCAAATATGTGGAGACAATAGAAGCGAACGCCGCTCGCGCGGCGGAGTTGACGAGTCAACTTCTCGCCTTCGCCCGCGGCGGAAAGTACAAGGTCGTCCCGCTGAGCGTCAGTGATATTGTACGGAAAACAGTTCGAGAACTGGGACCGACGAGTCCCAGGAGGGTTTCTTTAGACGCCGGGCTGTCTGACGATCTCCCTGCGGTGAATGGGGACCCGAGACAAATGGAGCAGGTGATTATGAATCTCTGCGCCAACGCGTTGGAGGCGATGCCGTCCGGCGGGAGGCTGAAGATCTCCGCAAGCGCTGTGGAACTCTCCAGGGACGACTGCGCCGGGAATGTCGACGCCAGGCCGGGACGTTATGTTCGAATAGATGTGACGGATACCGGCGTAGGAATGGAGAAGACGACAGCAGGAAGAGTCTTCGAACCCTTTTTCACTACGAAGGAAAAGGGAAAGGGGATGGGGCTTTCTATGGTTTATGGAATAGTGCGCAATCACGGAGGTTTTGTAGATGTCGAGAGCGCTCTCGGTAAGGGAACCACGTTCAGAATCTATTACCCCGCCGCGGAAGGAGACGCCGCCACGACCGCTGGCCTATCATCGGGCGGACGGAGGAGGACGATACTCGTCGTCGAAGATGAGCCTTTGATGAGAGAGCTGCTGGTCGATTCACTTGAGGGGGGCGGTTATAAGGTGCTATCCGCCGCTGATGGCGAAGCCGCGGTTAAAGCGTACACTGAAGGTGGACGCGAAATAGGTCTTGTCATCATGGATATGATGATGCCAGGAATCAATGGCGCGGAGGCTTTCAGAAGACTCAAGGCTATAGATCGGGATGTGAAGGTTTTGCTCGCCAGTGGCTATAACCTCAGCGTCGATTCAGAGGAGCTCCTTAGCGAAGGGGTGATCGCCTTCCTTGATAAACCCTTTCAGGTGAGCGAGATACTGGAAAAAGTGAGCAGTGTCCTGGGAGGAAGCGGGGAAAGTTGAAAGCGGCACCGGGGAAACCACGGAACGCTATTTCCTGACCTGCCCCTTCCCGCGCACGACAAATTTTGTGCTTGTAAGCTCTGCCAATCCCATCGGACCACGCGCGTGAAGTTTCTGAGTGCTTATTCCGATCTCCGCGCCGAGTCCGAACTCGAAACCGTCTGTGAACCGCGTTGAAGCGTTTACGTAGACAGCCGCCGAGTCCACCTCTCGAAGGAATTTCTCGCCACGTGCCTTGTTCGCAGTCACTATCGAATCTGAATGGTGGGAACCGTACCTGTTTATGTGGGCGATGGCCTCGTCGACCCCTTTGACCACTTTGACTGCCATGACGAGATCGAGATATTCTTTGTGCCAGTCTTCTTCGGTGGCGGGGAGCATGTCGGCCACGATCGACCGCGATTTCCTATCACCGCGGAGTTCGACGCGGGCCTTTCTCAGTCTCGCGGCGATCCGGGGAAGATATCTCACTGCTACTTTCTCGTCTATCAAGAGTTTTTCAGCGGCATTGCAGACGGACGGGCGTTGGACTTTCGCGTTGAAGACGATCTCAACCGCGTCGCGCAGGTTGGCCGAGCCGTCGACGTAGACGTGACAGTTTCCCTCCCCGTGCGCTATAACGGGGACGGCTGAGTTTTCCTGTATGAATCTTATCAGGGTCTGGCTCCCCCGCGGAATGATTATGTCGATATATTTGTCTAGCTTTATCAATTCAGCGACAGCCGAGCGATCAGCTGTGTCTATAAACTCCACGCATCCTGCAGGGAGTCCCACATCCCTCAGCGCCCTTTTGACAACCGCGACGAGTGCGCTGTTGGACTTCAGAGCTTCAGACCCACCCTTAAGGAGAACCGCGTTGCCTGCCTTTAGACAGAGGGCCGCGGCATCGATCGTGACGTTCGGCCGCGCCTCATATATAATTCCGACGGCACCTAGTGGCACGCGCACCTTCTCAATTACGAGACCGTTTGGGCGACGCTGCCGGTCCAACACTTCGCCCACGGGATCGGGGAGCGAGATCACATCCCGAACCCCGGCGACCATTTGCGAAATTCTCTTTTCGTTGAGCGCGAGTCGATCCAGAAGGACGGCGGAGATTCCTGCGGCGCGTGCGGCGGCGAGGTCGGCTTCGTTTTGTCGCAGTATCGAGGTGGATTCCTTCTCGAGTCTTCCTGCAATCGCGCGCAGGAGTGCGTTCTTCTTCGCGGCAGTCGCGGTGTAGAGAACGGCGCTTGCCTCCTTGACAGCTTCCGCTTTTCTTTCCACTATCTTAGGCTTGTTCATATCACTTCACTGACAATTCTTTGCTTTCGTTGTGTCTTCGTGCGACGGATGACTTATCTCTTCCCTAATCTGTTGCTGACGCGCCGAAGGTGTCATTCGCCGAAAGGTGCAAGGTTATCCCTGTGGACTACTTCTGCCGGGGCTTTCCTGTGGAGGACCGCCTCCACTTCTGAGCTCTTCTTCCCTTTGATCTTGTTCAGCTCCGCGGATGAATAGTCGCAGATCCCCTTTCCGATTTGCCTTCCGTCCGGACCGACGATCGACACTATGTCCCTTGCCCTGAACTCGCCCCGGATTTCTAGGATGCCTGAAGGGAGGAGGCTCTTATGTTTTTTCAAAAGTGCAGCGCTGGCCCCGGCGTCTACGACGATGCTCCCTCTTGTGTGTGAGACGAAACCGATCCATTGTTTCCGGGTCGAGAGTCTTGTGTCCGATGGGAGGAAAATTGTGCCTGGCACGTCGCCTCTGAATATGGACTCGATAACGTCCGGTTTCCTTCCGTTGGCGATGACGACGGTTATTCCCGAGCCGACGCATAGCTTTGCCGCCTGTATCTTCGTGGCCATTCCACCAGTGCTCAGCTCGCTCACTTTCTTCCTCGCATAACGCTCCACCTGTGGGGTAATTCTCTCCACGACCCTGATGAGTTCCGCGCGTGGGTCGGCCGACGGCGCGGCGGTGTATAGTCCGTCGACGTCAGAAAGTATTAAGAGCATCCCCGCCTCGACAAGAGTCGCCACCATCGCGGAGAGGTTGTCGTTGTCGCCGAGCTTAATCTCTTCTACAGCTACAGTGTCGTTTTCGTTGATAACCGGGACGACCCCTTTCTCGAAGAGGGCGGCGAATGTATTTCTGGCGTTGACGTATCTGCCGCGGTTGGAAAAATCGTCCCTGGTCAGAAGAAGCTGGGCGATGGGCTGATTGACCTTGCGGAAGGCGTGCTCGTACGCTTCCATCAGCAGAGGCTGGCCGATGGCCGCCGTTGCCTGTTTCTCTGGAATTGTCCTCGGTCTTGCCTTCAATCCGAGCGCCGCCACGCCGGCTCCGATTGCTCCGGAGCTGACGATCGCAACGTCTGTCCCCCTGCCGCGTAGCGAAGATACGCTCTTCGCGATGGCTTCAATTCTTCCAGTGTCGATCCCCCTCGTCTTGTCTGCGAGGAGGTTCGTGCCGATTTTTACTACGACGGTGTTTCTCTTTAAAATCAAATTGCCGGGCCGTTCCATCCATCCAT
The DNA here is from genome assembly GCA_021812985.1 of Bacteroidota bacterium. Classification (GTDB taxonomy): domain Bacteria; phylum Bacteroidota; class Ignavibacteria; order Kryptoniales; family JAKASW01; genus JAKASW01. The sequence continues at coordinate 53,150 of JAKAMG010000002.1, read as the reverse complement.
TCTTTTTTTTTCAATATATGAGGACGATGGAAATAAACACAGTGAAAGGGAAGGTGGAGTTACGTGCGGATAAATAAATGTGAAGGGGCGTAGATGCTCCGGCGTCTTGCGAGTGGCTACTTCAGTCTAACCGGTAGCCACAACTCTTCTTCGGACGCCGGATCGCCGTTTCTGTACTTTTCTCCCATCACGGCGTAATGGGGCCTTTCCTCGAGCACGTATCCGGAATTAGGGAGCCAGGTCCCGAAAATGTAATCGAACGCTTTTCCTCCATCGCTAGGCAGGCCGGTGTACTTGAATACGGCATACGCGCCTTCGGGCGACGCAATCGTCTCCATTCCATCAGGGATAGATACAACGTCAGTCACCCGGACGGCCGCCCACTTCTCGAATTCAGCGGAGGGGTCGAAGTTGACGAAGTATAAAGGGGGATACACTCCGATAGAGAACAATTCACTCCCCGCTCTTAAACCCACCTCGTTCCTCCGCGGCATGAAGCTGTTCCACAGCTCGAATGTTCGGTCGTTTGCGAGTGACATTCTTGCGTGCCTGCCGACAAACTTCATACCCTTAGGGAGCTCAATCCTGGGGAGCCGCTCAATTTGCATCGTCGATCTCAATGTCATATTTGTCGAGGAGCCCCGCCACCTGAGGTGAGGAAAATCTTGCCTTCTTTATCCTGTTCCGTTCGGGATCGATCGAATAATTGTAAGAGGTTCTAAAGTCGGCCTTCTCGATTACGGTACTGTCAAATGTCGCGTTTGCCATATCGCAGTTGTCGAACACCGATGATGTGAGGTCACACGCCGTAAAGTCCGCTTCGTTCAGTTGTGAATTTCTGAACAGCGTCTTTCTGATCTTCGTGCCGTAGAACATGGCGTGCCTGAGTGAACAGCCGTCGAAGCTGAAAGAGAGGCCGAACTGGTTGCAGTTGTCGAACCTCAGCCCCCATAATTTAGAGTCAATGAATTTCGCTTCTCTGAAAGACGTGCTGGTCAGGTTTGCCAAGGAAAAGTTACACGCTGTGAATGTACATTCGGTGAACTTGGTCCCCGAAAGATCGGCGCCGGAGAAGTCGCAGTCATTGAACGTGCACCGTTCATACTCCGGCCCCTTCAAGCCTTTTTCCTTGAAGTCGATTCCTTCGAAATTCTCGTCTTCGAAAAAGCGGCGTTCCGGTTGAGCTCGCTTCATTGATTCGTAATTTACTTAGCGCGTGGCCTTCTTCATATGCCTGAGAAATCGAAGAAGAACCAACGTTCCGACAACCGCGAAGAGCAGAAACACGATGGCGGCTCCCGCTGTGTCGGTTATCCCTTTCATCTGCATGACAACGACGAGTATCGCGATCGTGACATACATCAGTATCCCGAAGATAAGGAACACAGGTGCGAGAAGGTATCCGATCGCATGTTTTTTCATAAGGAGTATCGAAGAGACTATGAACCCCGGAAGAATCAAAGAGTAGTCGAGAACATGAACAGGGTTCGTCATCAGACCCGAAGCCTGTAGATTATCAGGTGTGCGGTTGCCCAACATTGCGGGAAGATCTTCCTTGAGCCACAAGAGGTAGAACAAGACGCCTGCCAGAAGTACGACCGTTGAGACGAGATACTCGCCCCTTGCTTCATCGAACCATTCCTTGACCGGGGCTGCACCTGACTTCACAACGACGGTAATGAATGCGTAGGCCGAAAGTCCGAGCGCCCAGCAGTAGACCAGGAAAAGAGGGTTGAAGTGTACGCTGAAGGAATAAATTACAAACGTGTATGCCGTGTACATCATCGTCCCGAGCCAGACTAAGAGCGCCGCTCTTTTGCCGGACCTCAGAAGGAATGCCGATACCAGGATGGTCGGGACGATAACGGCGACGTTGACCAGATCCTGTCCAATGGCCTGTGCGACCCAAGCCGAGGTTTCATGCGAGTAGATGTTCCCGCAAAGGAATCCGCAAAGGCTTGCCGTGATCACAAGTGCGGCAGTCGGTATGCTGAAATAAAGGACGGTGTTGTCCCTCTGACTGTGGCCCATTCGATAGCTCCCTGATTTGTTAAATTTCAGTCCGAGTACGACAGAGGCACAATTGGACACCCGGTTCCTCCGCCCATCTCCGATGGACTGTGAATTCTACACGACTCAGTTTCGAATGTCTATTTTAATCGAGGAAACGGAAACATACAAATCCTAAGCTGCCCATGCCTCGGGGCGGCCACTGAAATTGCTTTAGTGCACGCCGGACGCGTATCTTCAACCGAGGACGAAACTAAACTAGAATTTGAAATGTCGAACCTCGCCGTTCGCCGGGGGAGGGATGCTATGCTCGTGCCGTCCTGACTCCGGTGTGCGGATACAATGTTACATTCAACCCAAGAGAGGTGGAGATGAGAAAGTTCTTCAAGATAGCCGGATATGTCGTCGGCGCCTTTGTGTTTCTCGCGCTCGCCGCGCTGGCATATTTCAACATGACCTACCCAAGAACGGCGCCGCCGCCGGATGTGAAGGTGGAGATTACGCCCGTAAGACTTGCCCGCGGAGAGTACCTGGTCAGGCATGTCGTCGGTTGTTTTGACTGTCATTCCGAGAGAGACTGGACAAAATACGCCGGGCCTGTGGTCCAGGGAACGGAGGGAAGGGGAGGAGAGAAATTCGATCAGGCGACGGCAGGAGTCCCTGGAACAGTTTACGCCTACGACATCACCCCTGCTGGGATCGGGAAGTGGACGGACGGAGAACTCATAAGAGCAATTACCTGCGGTGTGGACAACAAGGGACACGCTCTATTCCCGATGATGCCTTACCTTCATTTCAACAAGCTTTCGCTCGAGGATGTGTACTCGATAGTGGCTTACATAAGATCCATCAAGCCGATAGAAAACAAGATCCCGAAAAGAAGCCTCGATTTCCCGATGAACCTGATCGTCAAGACGATTCCGCTCCATTCCTACACCCCAACATCCGGGCCTGATACAACGGACACTGTGGCATACGGGAAATATCTGACGAACGCAGCTACCTGTATAGATTGCCATACCCAGATGGTAAATGGTCAATACATGAAAGGAATGGAATTCGCCGGGGGCTTTGCCTTCAATATGGGAAATGGTATCGACAGGTCGGCTAATATTACTCCGGATTCCTCGACGGGGATCGGGAAGTGGACGAAGGAGGATTTTATAAACTTCTTCAAGGCGTTTGCCTGCGACTCAGGAGGAAAGATCCCCGTCACCCCGAGCCAGTTCAACACGCCAATGCCGATGGTTTCATTGGCGGGAATGACAGACTATGACCTCGGCGCGATCTACGCCTATCTCAGGACTGTGAAGCCAGTGCACAACGAAGTCGTGAGATTTACTCCGGCGAAGGAGGCGAACTAGAAGGCCTAAGATCTCTGACAGAAAAAGGCCCGCCGGAAATCCGGCGGGCCTTTTTCTTCAAGCGCTGCCCGACCAACCTGTCGCATGTTTATCGTGGCTTCCAGATAATCGCTCTACTCACTGCTGAACTTGTTGCTCCCCCCGATTTCCGATCTTCCGCCAGGCATAGTAAACCGGTATTCCTATCAGGACGATAATCATACCGGGCCAGGTGTACGCCGGTTTGAAGAGGAGGAGGTCGAGTGCAATCGCCGCCGCCGTTATAATGTAGAGGGCGGGGAGAATCGGGTAACCGAAAACCCTGTACGGGCGCTCTGCGTCCGGGCGCTTCTTCCTCAAGACAAAGACTCCCGCAATCGTGAGTATAAAAAAGACGAGGACCGCGAATATAACGTAGTCAAGGAGATCGCTGTACGTTCCGGAGAGACAAAGGAGGCTTGCCCAGACTCCCTGCACGACGAGAGCCGTCCCGGGAACAGACTTGTCGTTAAGCTTTCCCGTGCTCCTGAAGAAGAGCTTGTCCTTTGCCATGGCGTAATAAACGCGCGGCCCCGCTAGGATGAGCCCGTTATTGCAGCCGAATGTCGAGATCATTATAAGAATGGCCATGATGACTGCCGCTGGCGTGCCGAATATCATCGCGGCGGCGGCGGTTCCGACCCTGTCGTCTGCCGCGAATTGAATCCCCTGTGCCACGACGCCATGTCCCGCGGGGGATCCCACTACCGGAAGCGTCATTATGTAGGCGACGTTTGCGAGGATGTAAAGGACGGTGACCGTCAGGGTTCCGAAGAGGAGGCTGAGCGGTATCGTCTTTCTGGGATTTACCACCTCACCCGCTGCGAATGTTATGTCGTACCAGGCGTCGCTTGAGAATAGAGAGCCTACGGAAGCCACCCCTATCGCCGCGAGGAGCATCGGCCCGGAGAGTGATTCGATGAGCACTACCTTCCCGTCCGCGACATGCGTCCAGCTTGCCTGCCAGAAATTGGCGAAGTTTACGTGCATCGCCGCGACATTCCTCCCGACGAGAATCCCGAGTACGATGAGACCCAGCAGGGCGGCCGTCTTCGTGATCGTGAAAATGTTCTGAACCAGCTTTCCGTGCCGCACCCCCCGGGTGTTCACGTATGTCAGGAGGGCTATGCTCGCGATCGCGACGATCTGCGCCGCCGAAATCTTCAATCCCACGATTGTGAAGAGAACGTTCCCTTCTCCGAGCGGCGGGATCAGGACCGATGTGAACTTCGCGAAGGCGACCGCGACGGCGGCGATTGTCCCCGTCTGGATTACAAGGAAAGATGTCCAGCCGTAAAGGAAGCCAAGGAGCGGATTGTATGACTCCTTCAGGTAGGCGTAAAGTCCCCCAACGTGCGGCATCATTCCTGCAAGCTCGCCGTAACTGAGCGCACCTATCACGGTTAGCGCGCCGGTTATGAGCCATGTGAGGATGAGGTATCCGGGTGACCCGAGAGTGCGTGCCATGTCCGCGCTTACTATGAATACCCCCGACCCGATCATCGATCCGATGACGATCATGGTGGAGTCAAGGAGCTTCAGTTCCCTTTTGAACTGCGAACCTTCCTCCGGCCTATCAACTTCAGAACTCTTGCTCATGTTGTCTCCCTTAGATTCATTCGATAATCCGGAACCCACAAATTAAAACGGCTCCGCCTGTGTGAGGAACGGAGCCGAATCAATTCACTATTGCGGGATGACGGGACTCAGCCGTTTGCCCTGGCCGCCGCTCTGACCTTGCTATGCTTGCGGCTGTAGAAGAAGTAAATGATGAAGCCGATTCCCATCCAGATAACAAGCCTGTACCAGGTGTCGAGCGGAAGCCCGACCATCTGGGCCCCGGAGAGAAGTGCACCGAGAATCGGTACTACCGGTACCCACGGGGTCTTGAAAGGTCTGTGGACGTCCGGCTTAGCGTAGCGCATCACAAGAACTCCGAGCGAAACGATAACGAACGCCAGAAGTGTGCCGATGGAGACAAGTTCTCCTAGTATGCCGATTGGGAAAAGGCCCGCTACTATCATCGCGACTGTCCCGGTTAGGATGGTGGTGACGTAAGGGGTCCTGAACTTTGGATGGACGGCGGCAAATTTTTTCGGAAGAAGCCCGTCGTTTGCCATGCTGTAAAATATCCTCGGTTGTCCGAGAAGCATGACGAGGACCACCGAGCTCAGGCCGGCGATCGCGCCTATCTTAACTATCGGGCGGAGCCAGAAGAGTGATTTGCCGGCAGCATCGATTCCGACGGCGATCGGGTCTGGCACGAGAAGCTGTTTGTAGCTCACCATTCCGGTCAGCACGAGGGCTACGACAATGTAGAGAATGGTCGAGATGCCGAGTGAGCCCATGATCCCGATAGGCATGTCCTTTTGCGGGTTCTTCGCCTCCTGGGCTGTAGTAGACACCGCGTCGAAACCTATGTAAGCGAAGAATATCACCCCCGCTCCTCTGAGGACGCCGCTGAATCCGTACTCACCGAAGTGTCCCTGGTTGGGTGGAATGAAGGGTATCCAGTTGGCGTGGTGGATGAAAGCGATGCCGAATCCCACGAAAAGGAGAATGACGGCGACCTTCACGATCACGATCAGGTTGTTGAAGTTTGCGGATTCTTTTATACCGACCACGAGAAGTGTGGTGACCACCGCGACGATGAACATGGCGGGGAAGTTGAGGACGGCTCCGGTCATCATCCAACCAGCATGAGCGTCGTAGTTTATCGGGGCGTTGGCAAGGCAGGAGGGGATGACTATCCCGAAATCCCTGAAGAAGCTCACCACGTATCCTGACCAGCCTACGGCGACGGTCGAAGCTCCAAACAGGTATTCGAGTATTAGATCCCAGCCTATAATCCAGGCAAATAGCTCGCCGAGCGTCGCATAAGCGTAGGTGTATGCGCTTCCGGCGATGGGAATCATAGAGGCGAATTCAGCGTAGCAGAGTCCGGCGAAGGCGCATCCCAATCCTGAGATGATGAACGAAAGGACGATAGCGGGGCCGGCATACTGCGCGGCCGCCTGGCCGGTCAGGACAAATATCCCGGCGCCTATGATAGCGCCGACGCCGAGCGTCGTCAGGTTTAGAGGACCGAGCGTGCGCTTGAGGCCGTGTTCGCTATCAGTGGCCTCCTTTGTCAGCTCCTCCAGTGATTTTGTCGCGAAGAGTGGATTACCCATTATTCCTCCGGTTTCGTCCGAGCCGTCATCAGAAAGGAGTCTTATCTCCCTTCAGGATTCAGAAGGTGTCGGACTTGTGGTTTGTGTCAATCGAGGGATTTGTCCGAGGCGTATTTCGGACTACGAGAGCGCGATACACGGCCACGGCCGCGGCGAGCTTGACCAAATCCCAAAAAGAAAAAATCAGAAAACCCTGCGTGACCGAGACACTCCAATTGTGTATGAAGAAGAAATTGAGCCAGGCGCTGCCGCACGCGAAGATGAGCGTGAAACCTGTGAGGATGGAGAGGACAGTCCATGCGAAAGAGCTCCTTCTTCCTATCGTGCCGCCGACAACAGCAGCTGCGGCGACGAAGCCGAGGAGATAGCCGGCTGTCGGTCCCGCGAAGACCGCCAAACCCGCCTCCGGTCCGGCAAAGACCGGGAAGCCCGCTGCGCCGAGGACGAGATACAAAAGCATGCTCATCGTCCCGCCCCTCTTCCCGAGGAACGCTCCGGCGAGGACGACGAAAAGAGTTTGAAGCGTGAAGGGAATGGGCTCATGGGGTATATAAACCTTTGCGCCGAGCGCGGTCAGAGCGGCAAACACCGCTGCGTTCCTGATTTGCTCCAGTTCAAGAGTTTGCGACGGCCCGAACGCGCGAATGACTCCTGCCTCGTATCTCATGCTCTCTCCTGATAGTGTCCCGCTATGCGGGTGTTGTAATAGATGCTGAAACTCTTTTTGAAGCTATGCGTGAAAAGCCTTGAAGATCTCAATACCAATTGATGCTTTGTCCCGCGGGAATCGCGGAGACCTGAAATTCCGGAAAGCGGATTTCGGAAAGGTTGTCGCTTGGAATCTGCCTCATCGAAATTGAAAATATAACCTCACTTCCTGAGAATCAAGATTTCGCCGTGCCGCGTCATGCCCCGAGCCCGATCTCCCATCGTTGCTTTTTGGGGCACACGTCCATAAGTTCGTCATATGCCGGAGGAAAAGCGGAAATTCGACTGGGACGAAGCTCTGTCCCCTTTATTCAGGAAATACGGAAGAAGGAAGCACCCTCTCCAATATAAGGGCGGCTATGAACTCACCGTCATGGTGGTTCTTTCGTCACGTAGCAGCGACGCTTTCGTAAACAGGATCGCGCCCGAACTGTTCCGCGCGTATCCGTCATTGGAGAAGCTGTCTGAAGCGTCCCCGGAAGAGCTCTTCCCTTACGTGCGCGGGATAACTAATTTCAGGAGGAAATCGCAGTGGCTCGTCGGCATCGCGAGTGCGCTGAAGACCGAGCCCACGATACCCGTGACGATGGAAGAGCTGACGGGGCTTCCGGGCATCGGGAGAAAATCGGCAAACGTGATCATCGGAGAACTGGGCGGAAAGCCGCAGGGGGTCATCGTCGATCTCCACGTTGCGCGCGTGGCACCAAGGCTCGGCATCACGAAGTCCGGCATTGCGGACAAGATAGAGCGCGACCTTATGGCCTCAGTTCATCGGAGGCACTGGCACATTGCGGGAATGGCGATGACTTCCCTCGGTAGGGAGATTTGCCGCCCGAAGAACCCGAGATGCGATGAGTGCGTGGTGAACAGTGTCTGCGGATTCTACAAGAGATTGCCAAAACGGGAAATGAGAAAAGTGTCATCCAGGCGGGAAGATTGGAGCAAAAAAGGGTGAGTGTGACGGCACGACGGCTGATGTGTCAATATGTATTGACAGTCAACAGACTATAGCTGATTATTGTGACGGAGTTATACCGAAGGTCGACTTAATCATCTGAATTTTCCTCAGCACAATTTTTCATAGACCGACATTTTTCAAATCGGAGGATTTATGAAGAATACGCTGATTGCTTCGTTTCTAACGGTGTGCGGTTTCGCCTGGTGCGACGTGGCACAGGGGCAGTGGTTTCGGCAGAACAGCGGTGTAGACTCGACAATTACCGGCGTGGTTATGGTAGACACGCTGAAGACGTGTGCCGTGAGCCGCAGTAGATCGATACTATGGACGACTAACTGCGGTGAAGCCTGGGTGGATCTAGCCGCTCCGCTGTCGTCCGTCATGCCGTGGAACGCGGTATCATTTCTGGACTCTGCAAACGGGATAGCTGTCGGCGACCACGGCTCGGTCTTCAACATAGTCGGCGGGAGCAGACACTTCACTCGACAGATCCCATACGGACAGAATTGTCTTTCAGCATTGCATCTGAGCGCAGCAGAGATTTATGTGGGGGGAGACTCAGGCTGGGTTTATCATTCAATCGACAGCGGGCAAACGTGGACTTCGGAGAAAATAAGCGAATGGCCGATCAGGGCGCTGGTGACGACCGCGCCTCTCTTCCCGGGAGGTCAGAATTATGCCTTGACCCCATACTCCATCTGTTCGAAGTCGTCTTTCCCGTCGTCCGGATGGAAGGAGAACGTGATCCCCGCGCTGCAGGGGCTTGGCTCGGAAGCGTACGATCTGGTGTTCACCAATGAAGGGACGGGCTTCATAGTGGGCGTTGGGGGTGACCTCTGGGCTTCGCCGATGATACTCTGGAAGGAGCCGTTGGATACATCATGGACGATGGTTCCTTCCGGCGTTCCCGGCGCCGGCGCGCTCTACGCCGTGTCCGCGCCCTCAGCTGAAGTTATCTTCGCCTGCGGCGCGATGGGTATGATAGTGAAGTCGACGGACGGCGGCAGTACCTGGTCTCTCAATTCGTCTCCCGTTACCCCTCTTCCGGTGCCAACTTTGCGCGCCATATCTTTCATAGATGAGAAGCACGGGTTCGCGGTTGGCGATGCGGGAACAATCCTTTATACCTCAAACGGCGGACTGACCGGAATTCATGAACAGCACCCGCCCATCGCACGCGATTTTGTACTGGAACAGAATTATCCCAACCCTTTTAATCCGAGCACGACTATTAGCTACGGGCTTTCGGCGGCAAGCTGTGTAACTCTGAAGGTCTTCGATATCGTTGGCAGGGAAGTCGCCACGCTGGTCGATGGCGAGATGCGGTCTGCCGGACGACATATGGTCAGGTGGGATGGTACAACTCTGACGGGGAGGCAGGTGGCTTCCGGCGTCTATTTTTACCAGCTGACTACCGGTACCGGAACGCAGATAAAAAGGGCGGTAGTCTTAAGGTGAAATAGAAAACCGGTCGAAGTCGGCATTGGCGCAGGTCGGAAGTAGTTATCCTTTCGTCAGTTTAGGGCGCATCGCATCGATTAAGTAGACCGGAGAGGTATTGGCGTGCCTTCACGAGGTTTATTCAGCCGCTCTTTCCGCGGCGTTTCTTGAAGTCCAATCCCCTCTTTCCTATATTGACAAAGACCTTTGAGCCGACTACAAAGAGGTTTCAGGCCGAAAAGAGTTTCAACATCATTCGGATGGGTGGCCTTAACGAGTGAAATAAACATTTCTGGTGCAGGCCTACCTGACTTCACAAAATTAAACAAGGTTCTGAGATGAAAATCCACGAGTATCAGGCAAAAGAGATTCTTAAGAAATTCAACGTAGCGATTCCCAAGGGGAAGGTCGCGTTCAGTGTCGATGAAGCAGTGCGGGCAGCGCAGGAAATTGGCGGGAGCGTGTGGGTCGTGAAGGCCCAGATTCATGCCGGCGGTCGCGGAAAGGGAGGCGGCGTGAAAGTGGCGAAGAGCATCGACGAAGTCAGACAGCTCGCTTCGCAGATACTTGGCATGACTCTCGTGACACACCAGACCGGACCGGAAGGGAAGGTCGTCAAGCGCCTCCTCATTGAAGAGGGGATAAACATCGCGAAGGAGCTTTACGCCGGAATAGTCCTGGACAGAACCACCTCGAAGAATGTTTTCATGGTGTCTACTGAAGGGGGAGTAGAAATAGAGAAGGTAGCGGCGGAATCGCCGGAGAAGATATTGAAAGAGACCGTCGATCCCGGGCTCGGCCTCATGCCTTTTCAGGCGAAGAAGCTCGCGTTCGGTCTCGGACTGACGGGAGACGCTTACAAGAACGGCGTGAGATTTCTTACGGCGCTGTACAAGGCATATGTCGAGTCTGACGCGAGCCTCGCGGAAATCAATCCTCTTGTCCTGACGAAGGAGGGTTACGTCATGGCTCTCGACGCGAAGATGAACTTCGACGACAACGCGCTCTATCGCCATCCCGATATCATGGAACTTAGGGACCTCGACGAGGAGTCGCCCCTCGAAGTCGAAGCATCGAAATCACACCTGAACTACATCAAGCTCGACGGAAATGTCGGCTGCATGGTGAACGGGGCGGGGCTCGCGATGGCGACAATGGACATCATAAAGCTGACCGGCGGTGAACCGGCGAATTTCCTCGATGTCGGCGGCGGCGCAAATGTCGAGACGGTCTCCAGCGGCTTCAAGATCATTCTCTCCGACCCGAATGTGAAGGCGATCCTCATCAACATATTCGGGGGTATAGTGCGCTGCGACCGCGTGGCGCAGGGCGTCATCGAAGCGGCGAAGAGAGTTTCGGTCAATCTTCCTGTAGTGGTACGCCTCGAAGGTACAAATGCGAAAGAAGGCGCCCAACTTCTCAAGGACTCCGGCCTGAACTTCGCGGTCGCGAACGGACTCAAAGACGCGGCTGAGAAGGTTGTAGCGGCACTGAGGAACTGACCACCTTTAATCTAAAATTCTGAACACAGATTGGATTGGAATAAATACGAAGCCGTAATTGGTCTGGAAGTTCACTCCCAGATGCTTACCGAGACGAAGACCTTCTGTGGTTGTTCGACTAAGTTCGGGAACCCGCCCAACTCGAACGTCTGCCCGGTGTGCCTTGGTATGCCGGGCGTTCTACCCGTGCTTAACAGGCGGCTGGTTGAGTTTGCCATAAAAATGGGACTTGCCACAAATTGCAGGATCACCCCTTACTCGATCTTTGCCAGGAAAAACTATTTCTACCCGGACCTTCCAAAGGGATACCAGATCTCGCAGTTCGAAGAGCCGATCTGCGTCGACGGCTACGTTGAAATTGAGAAGAAGGATGGTACCCAGAAGAAGATCGGTCTCGTCAGAATCCACATGGAGGAGGACGCGGGCAAGTCGATACATGACCAGGGCAAAGAGACTCTCGTTGACCTGAACAGGTGCGGCGTGCCGCTTCTCGAGATCGTGAGCAAACCGGATATACGTTCGGGCGAAGAAGCCTATCTCTATCTCCAGCAGATCCGCCAGATAGTCACTTATCTCGGCATCTGCGACGGGAATATGGAGGAGGGCTCGCTCAGATGCGATGCTAACGTTTCCATCCGCCTTCGGGGCGAGACGCGACTCGGCACCAAGACCGAAATCAAGAACATGAATTCCTTCCGGAACGTCGAGCGGGCGCTGGACGTCGAAATCGACAGGCAATATCTTCTCATCGAATCCGGCGACCGCGTCAAGCAGGAGACGCTTCTCTACGATGCTGACACAAACGAGGTGCGACCGATGAGGTCGAAGGAGGAGGCGAACGACTACAGGTATTTTCCCGATCCGGACCTCGTTCCAGTCGTGATAGACGATGCCTGGATAGAGAAGGTAAGGGCGTCACAGCCCGAGCTTCCGATGGAAAGACGAAACAGGTACATGCGCGAGTTTTCGCTCCCAAAGTACGATTCTGAAATACTGACGGCCGAGAAGGAGGTCGCCGATTACTACGAGGAAATCGTTTCAGGCCTGAAACTCAAGACCGAGGCCGCGTATAAGCAGGCGAGCAACTACGTGATGACGGACGTCCTTCGTGTCGTCAACGAGAAATCGGTAAAGATTGGCGAGTTCACCATCCGTCCCTCGCAGTTGTCGAGGATGATCGACCTGATAAACGAGGGTACCATCTCGACGAAGTTGGCTAAGGAAGTGTTTGACGAAATGCTGCGGTCGGGTGAATCGCCCGATTCGATCGTCGAGAAGAAGGGGCTCAGGCAGCTGTCGGACGAATCGGAGATCGGCAAGGTCGTCGAGGAAGTGCTTCAGGCAAACCCTGATGAAGTCGGAAAATACATCGGTGGCAAGGAGAAGCTGTTCGGATTCTTCGTCGGAGAAATCATGAAGAAGACGCGAGGGAAGGCGAATCCGAAGATGTTGAACGACCTTCTCCGGCAGAAGCTCGACCGCCTAAAGAATTAACCCAGCATGGAGCGCAGTTGATGCTTTCAACGCGGGAGGGCTGTCATCATGCCGGACCAGCATGCCCGGATCCTTCCGGCCAATGGCCCCATCGGTATGGAATCCCGGCCGCGCAACTATTTGACTTAACAAAGAAATCTCTTAACACAGAGGGGATATGAGAAAGAAGATCATCGCCGCAAACTGGAAAATGAACAAAGATATCAACGAGACTTCGGAATTCGTCTACGCTTTCCGCGACGAAATGAAGAGCTATGATGGCACGGCCGAGGTTATAATCTGCCCGCCGTTCATCGCGCTCGATGCGGCCGCCGAGCTCCTTCGTGAGAGCCCTTTCATTCTCGGGGCGCAGAACCTCCATTACGAAAATGATGGCGCGTTCACTGGCGAAGTGTCAGCCAGGATGTTAAAGTCGGTTGGCGTAAGCTACGTCATTGTGGGTCACTCGGAGCGCCGTCAGTTTTTCGGCGATACTGATGAGGTGGTCGCGAAGAAAGTGAAGAAGGCGCTCTCATCGGATCTCAATGTTATACTCTGCGTCGGGGAATCGCTCGCGGAGCGGGACGGCGGGGTGACGGAAAAGGTGCTCGAGCGGCAGATAAAGGCCGCGCTCGAAGGCCTGACCCCGAAAGACCTTCCCTCGCTTGTCGTGGCGTATGAACCCATCTGGGCGATAGGGACGGGCCGGAACGCGACGCCGCAGCAGGCCGAAGACGCTCACGCGTTCATCAGAAGGACAGTGGCGGGGATGTTCGGTAAGGAGGTGGCTGACTCGCTTACGATTCAGTACGGAGGAAGCGTCAAGCCGGAAAACGCTGCGGAGCTTCTTTCTCAGCCCGACGTCGACGGCGCTCTCGTCGGTGGCGCAAGCCTCAAGGCGGATTCGTTCGCCAAAATCGTGAAGAGCTCTTCCAGGTAAACTATCTAATCATGACGAAAAAAGGGCGGATTCCCGCGAAAACAGTCTGCGCAGTGCCTTCCGTGGGAATCCGTCATTTCCCTGAAGCCGGCCCGGCGCTCGGCTGCTTTCCTGGATTCGACAGGAATATCGCCGGCAACTTCTCGAGGTGAAGTCCGCTCAATTGAGACGATGTCTTCTGCCAAGTGCGCGTTACTCGTTCTGCTATGCCTGGTAGCGTCGTCCGATATTTTCGCGCAGACAACTTCTGACTCTCTGGTCGTCCGCATCGCGTCTCCCGACACGACGGTCAGCCTCCCCGCAAAATACATCATACAAAATTCGGAACGGATCACATGCGATGCCTCACTCTTATTGAGGGGCGTCGATTACTCGATGGATTACACGAAGGGAAGGGTAAGGTTCAATCCTTCCGGGAATTTCTTTCGTGGCCGCAAGGATTCTTCGTATTCAATCGACATCTCATACAGGAATTTCCCGTTTGATTTGCCGACAGATTATGAGCGGCACATCACCGTAACGAAGTTCGACACCGCAGCCAAACAAAACATAACGATGATTGAGCGAAGCGCGCCGATTACGCCATCGGAAATGTTCGGGAGCAGCATTCAAAAGAGCGGTAGCATCGTGCGCGGGTTCACGATAGGGTCTAATCGCGATCTCACAGTGAACTCCGGATTCAGGATGCAGCTTCAGGGGATGCTCACCAACGACGTCGAGGTATCGGCGGCGCTCACCGACCAGTCGAGCCCGATACAGCCTGAAGGGAACACTAGGACACTTCAGGAGTTCGACAAGGTATTCGTGAACATTCGTTCGCAGCACATTTCAGGGACGCTGGGCGATTTCGAGCTGGCCGAGACGGGAACTGAGTTCGGAATAATTCACAGGAAACTCCAGGGCGCGATGGGGGTGGCCGACTACGGTCAGTCCACGGTGATGCTGAGCGGCGCGGTCAGCCGGGGAAAGTTCAGAACTCAACAGATAGCGCCGATCGACGGAAGCCAGGGACCGTACCAGCTTGTTGGAGACGACGGCAGCCCGAACATAATCGTGATTGCCGGGACGGAGAAGGTGTATTTGGACGGCGTCCAGATGGTTCGGGGAGAGATGAACGATTACGTCATCGATTACTCCAATGCGCAGGTGACATTCACCCCGAGACATCTGATAACAAATCTCAGCCGGGTATTCGTGGAGTTCGAGTACACGGACGGCCAGTTTCAGAGGACGTTCGCGGGCGGGGCCGCGAGAACGAAGTTGGCCGGCGACAGGCTGGAAATCGGAGTGTCATACTACCAGGAAGGCGACGACCCGAGCTCCGCCTTCGGTGTCTCGCTCGCGGATTCGGACAGGGCGCTGCTGAGCGCGGCGGGGAACAATCCGCTTGCCGCCTCCAGAAGCGGAGTCACATATGTAGGTCGTGACTCTGTTACCGGCATGGGCAAGGGACAGTACATGCGTGACTCAACCACCGTAAATGGCAGACCCTATTACTATTACTCCTTCGTGCAGCCGACGGACACGATCGACCTTGTGAAGGCGGTCTACAGCGTTGCCTTCTCGCTCGTGGGAAGCGGCAAGGGAGATTACCAGTCTGTCGGGTTTGGCCAGTTTAACTTCGTCGGCGTGAATCAGGGGAGTTACGCGCCGATCGTGATTCTGCCGATGCCACAGTTCCATCAGATGGCTGATGTCACCACGAATTACAGGTTCGGTCGAGACGGCGGTGTAAGCCTGGAATACGCGGCGAGCAGTCTAGACGTGAACCGGCTCTCATCCCTACCGGGCGTCACGACCAATGGATACGGACTGAAGTTTGGTGTCGACTACGCCCCGAAGCACCTCCGCATCGGGGATGCCGACATCGGGGCTCTGACGTTCAATGAAATGACGCGATATGAAAACAGTGGCTTTAATCCGATGGACAGAACCAACGACGTCGAGTTCAACAGAGAGTGGGGGATCGATACTCTGACGGCGGGGGACGAGCTACTGAATCAGGCGCATATAGATTTTTCCCCCTCGCTCAAGAGAGCAAGACTCACGCTGGGAGGAGATGTCGGAAGGATTACGCGCGGGCAAGGGTTCGGCTCGGGTAGGTACTCCGGATTCTTCAACCTCGGCGGAGATTCCGCCTGGATTCCATCCATGACTTATCAGGCTACGCTGGTGAACAGCAGGGACGACAACTTCGACAACTCCGGAAACTGGTTCAGGGAGGAGGGCAGCATTTCGTTCAACCTCTGGAAGATAACGCCAGGATTCAGGTTGCAATCCGAAGATCGCCGTCTCGCGACGACGGGGACCGATTCGCTCTGGGCCAACTCATACCGTTATTTCGAATTCGGCCCGACCCTGTCTCTGGCAAGGATGTACAACATTGACGTGACAGCCGAGATGCTCTTCAGAAACGAGAGCGGGATAATTGGAGGAGTCCTCCTGCCTTCCTCGAATTCAGTAACAGACCAGCTTTCGATGCGGCTGAGCGAGTGGAATAACTTCACTTCGGCTCTGACACTGACCTACCGCAGGAAGAGTTACACTGAGAGCTTCAGAAACCTCGGTAACTCCGATAACGAATCGGTACTCTCGAAGTGGGAGACGAATTACTCTCCCCTCAACCGCGGAATAGAGACCAACGTGTTTTACCAGGTGACGACCGAACGCGCCGCACGCCTCGAACAAATCTTTTGGAAGGTCCTGCCGGGACAGGGACAGTACAAGTGGATCGACGGAAATCACAACGGCCAGGTGGACATAACGAACCCAGCAGACTTTCAGCAGGTCAACTTCAACGGTGATTACATCGTCCTGACGCGGCCCACGACGACGCTGTATCCTGTTGTTGACCTGAAGACGAATTTCAGGCTCGCCCTTACCCCGGACCGGTTCATAAAAGGGGATGGCGGAATGTTCCGCTCGCTGATGAGAGCGCTCTCATCAGTCACGCTCTGGCAGATATCCGAAAGCAATCAGACTTCTAACGTCAGCGATATATACCTGATGCGCCTGTCGAAATTCCTGAACGACAGCCTTACCTTGAGCGGCGCCCAGATTTTTCAACAGGACCTCTACGTCCTCCAGAACAACCGTGATTTCTCTCTCCGCCTGAGGTTCCTGCAGAACAGGTCGCTCAGCCAGTATTCCATAGCGACCGAGCAGGGTTACCGGCGCGAACAGAGTCTCAGGCTGAGGACCAAATTAACCGACACTTTCTACGAGCAGCTCGACCTATCATGGAACGACGACAACGTCTATACCACTTACACCGACCGGGCGCACCTCATCAGTTCAAACACGGTCTCGTCGGAGCTGTCCTACCGTCCGAGCATGAATGTGGAGTCGTCATTCAAGCTCGCACTGAGTAAGTCCGTCGATGCTTCGCGCGCCGACTTGACTGCTTCTTCCAACTCCGAGGTCCTCAAGGTGGCATATTCAATTTTGACCAAAGGGAGAGTTACGGTACAGCTGGAGCGGGACGAGGTTTCGATCAGTAACCTCCAGCCGAACGTCTACATGCCCTTCGAGCTGACGCAGGGCTTTCTTCCGGGGCAAACATACATTTGGGAAGTCGGATTCCAGTACCGGATAAACTCCTTCATACAGGCGAACGCTGATTACTCTGGGCGGACCGAGGCCGGCGGCTCGCCTGTCCACACAATGACTGCGGAGGTCAGGGCTTTCTTCTGAGCACGAACGCCCGATTCTCCACCGATTAATTTTCTTTCATTCGTTCAAATTGCGCCGTAAAGTTGGACGGCCGAGAAAACCTTTCTTGGAAGGCGCGCGTCTATCATGGTGCAACAAGCCGCCGGGAGAGCGGAGCCTTAGCCAACGGATTGGCGGCGTGAAGAAAAAGGAGAAGATCATGAGAACGTATCGTTTAACCTCTGCGCTCATGGCGTTCCTCGCGATTTGCGCGCTCTCGGTCACTTCCGGCACTGTCTCGGCCCTCGCCGGCAACGTCAGGAAATCGGACGGCACGTTGAAAATATTCGTCGAGTACAAACTTGCCAAAGACGGAATACTCATCGACAACAACGTTAAGGTTGGCGTTGCGAGCGGGACTATAACCCTCGATGGAACGGTCCCGACGCTGTACGACCGTACAAAGGCGTCTGCAGAGGCGCATGATGTCTGCGACAGTTACCGCGTAATTAACAACCTATCCGTAACAGCGCCGCGCGTTGCTGACAGGCCGCTCGCCGCCGCGGTCGCCAAGAGAGTGGAGAACCACGTCTTCTACACGGTCTTTGACTGGCTGAGGGTGGATGCTAAGAACGGCGTGGTGACGCTTCGCGGCTGGGTCGATAACCCTTGGGACGTGAATCAATACGAATCAGAGGCATCCAGAGTGCCGGGCGTTACAGGAATCGTAAACCGCCTTCGCACTGAGAGAAGCGTGGGATCCCTGCGGTACAGGGTGGCACGGCTGATCTACGACGACCCGTTCTACTGGCAGTATGGCATGGAACTCAATCCCCCGATTCACGTCATCGTCAATAACGATAACGTGATACTGAAAGGTTATGTCAACTCCCCGAGCGAGAGTGGATATCTCGCAAGCCAGGTGAGGTTTCGAACAGACGCGATGGATGTCGTTAACAACCTCCACGTCTCGCCGGATTAAAACCCCGCACGGTCTCGTTTCTCAGGACAGGGGCGCCCAAGAGGCGCCCCTTTTTTTTGCCTCGGGCCAGTTGGTCACACACTAGCCGGGATCGCTTCCGTTTAACTATTTCCAAAACTATGGAACTAATACGAACACGCCGTCGTTGGAGAGAGTGATTCGTACAGGATAAGTGAATGAGGAGTGAATTCGAAAAACAGGCAGTTAAAGTCTTCAAGGCACTCGGCGACCCGAATAGATATTTGATAGTGACTACCCTTGTTGAAAGAGGAGAGCTGTCATGCGCGGACTTCGACGACAGGATAGATCTTTCTAAGCCGGCCATGTCCCATCATTACCGAATACTCGAGAACGCAGGGATCATCGACGTGCGCAAGAAAGGGCTCCATTATTACATGAAGGCGAACATGGCAGTCCTGGAACGTTTCGTCCCGGGCTTCGCACATACGCATCTAAAAAAGAAATAGAAGGAGAAACAGAGATGGAAACAGTATTCATTGCAGGAAGAATCCTTTTTGCGGCTCTCTTTCTGAGCAGCGCGTTTGGCCATCTGACCAAAACCAAAGAGATGGGAGCATATGCCGCGAGCATGGGTGTGCCCGCTCCGCAGTTCATGACGTTCCTGACCGGACTGATGATACTTGCCGGGGGTCTATCTGTGCTTTTTGACTTCGATATGTTTCTGGGGGCACTGCTCATAGTATTGTTTCTGATCCCGACGGCGTTCATGATGCACGCCTTCTGGAAGGTAAGTGATCCGATGATGAAGCAGTTTCAGCAGGTCCAGTTCATGAAGAATCTGTCTCTCGCGGGAGCGGCGCTGATGTTCATGTACTATAGCGGTGGCCTTCATTAAGCCGGCAGAGAAAGTATCTCCCTCCGGCTCGATAATTAATTCGAAAGGATTTCGGGATTCAAATGGGTAAGATAGTATTCACGTCGTATATCTCTCACGGCGCACCCACTTCACTCGTAGAGCGGACTTCGATCCATGGCGTTTACGAGAAGATCGGCAAAACGCTGACCGAACGCGGCGTCGATACGATTATCGTTTCTTCGCCGCACTATTTCACTCAGGGCCAATTCGAAATCGAGGCCCGCGAGGAAATCCCGTGCATACAGGATTACTACGGCTTTCCCGAAGAGCTATACAGGTTTTCGTATAACGGTCTGAACAATGTCCCGTTGGCGGAGCAGATTCTTGATGCCGCAGTGGGGCGTGGACTGAATGCGGCAGGCTCCCGCTCGTGGGGGCTTGACCATGGAGCGTGGCTACCGCTTTACTTCATGTTTCCCGAGAGGAACGTAAAGGTTGTGCCCGTGTCGATGACTTCGGCGAGTCCGGCGGAGCACATTAGATTCGGTGAGGCTATCCGCGCCGCTGCTGACCGTGTCGAAGGAACATTCGCGGTAATAGGGACTGGATCGCCGGTCCATCGCCTTGACCTGATACGGTATGGCTACTACGGCGACGAGAAGTTCGAGCCGGGGGCGAGATTCGACGAGAAGCTGATCGAGACGATTGCGTCGGGCGACCAGGCGAAAATCACCTCGATTGCCGAAGATAACGCGTCTCTTTTCCGGTCGGCCGCCCCGGAAGGGAGGCTCAATCCTCTCTACACTGCACTTGGAGCCTCGGACATGAAGTCGTTTGTCGGCACGACTATACTCCACGAGTTCATGTACTTTGGGGTCTCGCTCGTGGCCACAATACTCAGCGGCGAGAGCCGGGTAATCGCTCCGCTAGTCGGCGGCGCGTAGGGGGCAGCCCGACGGGATTAAAACTTTCCGAACTTCAGGGTCAAATATCCCGAAAAGTCCGATAGGTCCGCGTCGGATATGCCGATAAGATCTGTGCCTCTCACCAGCCTGTAACCCACCCCGGCGTTTATGCGGAAGAACGGCGTAACGTTCAGCTCCAGTCCGACGTTTGGCTCGAGCACGAAGCAGGGCGAGTTGTGGTCATAGCCGTCGAAGTACACGTTCATGTAATTGTTTATGTAGTCATAGTTGACGCCGCCAGCCCCTACGAGCGTGGATATCGTATAATGGACCAGGTTATTCGGCAGACCGATGTATTCCAGCACGAGACCGCCGTATCCGAATTGCATCCTCAAATTGTCGCCTGTTCCATAATAGATCTGTGCGGTTCTGCCCGCTCGTATCGTATTGGCAAGGCCATAACCACCGCCGCCAATCATGAACGTGTGGTTGATTAACCAACCGCCGTAACCGCCGGCAAAAACAGCGAACTTGTCGCTGACCCCCGAAAATTTCACGACGGGCCCGCCGAAGCCTCCGCTTTCCACGGGTCCGCTGATGAGCGTCTCCTCCTGCGCGAAGGATATCCCGCAGATGAAGAACGTAAGCACGATTGCCTTTAGAGGTTTCATTTCTTCCCTTTCATACATCCGCGGGGCCGCCCGATGAGAATCCCTGCCGGGCGTCCCCGCCTGCAAGACAAAGTCGCTGCCTCGCTCTACTCGACCGGATTTCCGTCCGCGTCGAGGAACCGAACATCACCATATCCAAGCTCGCTCAGTCCGGACTGAATCTTGCTCCTGTCACCAACGATGACCCAGACAAGATTATCCGGGTGTACCACCATGGCGGCAGATCTCGAGATGTCGTCAAGAGTCAGGGCGCGGACCTTCGAAGGGAAGGTTTCGTAGTAATCGTCCGGAAGTCCGTAATTGACGAGTGAGGAAATCGATCCGCTGACGGCACTCATCGTTTCCCATGACCCGGGGAGTGCGAGCGTCATGTTATCCTGCACCTTCTTCAGCTCCTCCTGCGTAACAGGCCTCCCGCCAAGTATGCCGGCGAACTCGTTCTTTATTTCCGCCACCGCTTCCTTAGTCTTGTCCGACTGGACAGGAGCGTACGCTACGAATGGACGCTGCCCCCTTGCATCGGGGAGGAATGAGAATGCGCCGTATGACCAATGCTTGTTCTCCCTGAGGTTCATGTTCAGGCGCGATGTGAACGCCCCGCCAAGCATAGTGTTCATCGCCTCGATGCCGATCTCATCCGGGTTGTTTGTTGGAGGGGCCACTTCTGACGCGAAGATCACGGACTGCTGAGCCCCAGGTTTGTCCATTATGTAGACGACGGGCTTATCCGGCATTCTTACGGCGGCGACCTCTATGTTCGGGACGTCGCCGGGCTTCCAGCTCTTGAAGAGTTTCTCGATCCTAGGCCTTATCTCATCCATCGTCGTCGCACCCACGATGATCAGAACAGCGTTGTTTGGCCTGATCCATGTGTCGTGAAACTTGACGAGGTCAGCGCGTGTCATCTTCGACACGCTCTCCTCTGTGCCGGAGCCGGTGAAGGAGTTCCCGTAAGGGTGCCCATTACCGTAAAGGAGCGCCGGGAGGATGCGCAGGGCCATCTGGGTCGGCTCGGACTTCTCCCTCTTGATTCTGGCGATAGTCTGGTCCTGCAGCCTTCTAATGTCAGCCTCTGGAAAAGACGGGTTCATGACTACATCGGCAAATAGGTCCAGCGAGGCATCGAGGTTCGCCTTAAGGGTTGACATCGAGACGTACGAAACATCAAGACTCGATCCGGTGC
This sequence comes from Bacteroidota bacterium, assembly GCA_021812985.1. Taxonomy (GTDB): domain Bacteria; phylum Bacteroidota; class Ignavibacteria; order Kryptoniales; family JAKASW01; genus JAKASW01. The sequence continues at coordinate 31,355 of JAKAMG010000002.1, read as the reverse complement.
GGAGGTTCGCGCCGAGCATTGCGAGCTCGTCGCTGATAGACAGCGCGTCTCTTGTCTTCGTTCCTTCGTCAAGCATATTCATGGCGAGGCTGGCCGTCCCGGGCGATGCGACCTGGTCTGAGGCGAATCCCGCGTTGAACTGCAGAGAGAATGAAATGACCGGAATGGAAGGTCGTTCTGCCACTATGATCTTCAGACCGTTGCTTAGCGTCGCACGCTGAAGGGGAGGGAATTTGGCCGTCGGCGCCTCGCCTACAGCGGGCATCGCCTTTCTGATAGTCGAATCCTGAGGGAGAGTCGTGTACTGAGGGAACGGACGGACGTACAGTATGTAAACGCCGTCTGAAAGCCACGCCCTGGAGCTGTTCATTACATTTGCGGCCGTTGCAGATTCGATGCGTTTGAGCGTGACCTTATAATGATCAGGGTCGCCTGCGTAAACCTGGTTCTGTGCCAGTATATCGGACTTTCCACCGAAGCCGCCGATGCGTTCGATGCCTCTGACAAATCCGGCGATGTACTCCGTGCGGACTCTGCTGATTTCCTTCTCAGTCGGTCCCGACTTAAGGAACTTCGATAACTCGTCGTTGATCGCCTTCTCGACCTGCTGGGGGTCTCCGCCGGGCTTTACCGTCGCAACTATGTTGAACTGGCCTGCGATCTCTCTCGCGTCGAGGTATCCCCAGACATCGGTGGCAATCTGGTCGTCGTAGACCAGGCGTTTGTAGAGTCTGGAAGTTTTCCCCGAAGTGAGGACCTTCGCGGCAAGGTTAAGATAGTCCGCGTCGGCGCTCCCCCATTGCGGGACATTCCATACCATGTAAATCCTTGTTTGTGGCACGCGGTCCTGCACTTCCTGGCGCTGTGTCCCGGTCCGTTTCGCGACCCACACATTCTGTCTCGCGACCGGAGGACCGGAAGGTATGTCGCCGAAATACTTCCTGACCTTTGCTAGAGCGGTGGCAGGGTCGATGTCGCCGGCCACTACCAGAACCGCGTTCGCTGGACCGTAGTATGACCTGAACCACTCCTTGACATCTTCGAGGGAGGCCGCACTCAGGTCCTCCATAGAACCTATGACAGACCATGAGTATGGATGTCCAGCCGGAAATGTGCTCTTGATGGTGAGCTCTTCCGCGACTGAGTAAGGCTCGTTCTCGTATTGCCGCTTCTCATTCTGTACCACTCCGCGTTGCTCGTCGAGCTTTCCCTGAGTGATTGCGCCGAGCAGGTGTCCCATCCTGTCGGACTCCATCCACAAAGCTAGGTCCACTGCCGAGGTAGGGACGTTCTGGAAGTAATTAGTCCTGTCTTCGCTCGTCGTGCCGTTGAGATCGGTCGCGCCGACTCGCTCCAGAACCTGGAAATAATCGTCATCGAAGTCTTCGCTACCGTTGAACATAAGGTGCTCGAAGAGATGGGCGAATCCGGTCTTTCCCGCCCTCTCGTTTTTCGATCCTACATGATACCAGATGTTCACGGCAACGATAGGAGCTTTGTGGTCCTCGTGGACGATCAGGGTCAGGCCGTTGTCCAGGACGAATTTCGTGTAATTGATTTCGACGTCGCCGAGCTTCGCGGTGCCTGCCTTGGTTTGAGCCGCGGCAAGTGTGGTCATAATCGTCGAATAGACCAGCGCGAAAACAAAAATCCGGAGTTTGCGCATACCTCAATTCTCCTTGCGTTGTTCTGATTATGGATTCCCGCGGTGTGAGTCTCTGATGAGACGGCAAGGCCGGCCTCCAACGAGTCCGGATAATGGAAAGAAAGCTGGTTCTGCGGAAACTCCCCGATGCACGCCCGCGAGCTTAAATTTCGGAAATTCGGACGGTTAAAGCAAAGACCGGAAGAAACCGGCGCTGGGTCAAATTGGCGCGCGCGCCAGTTTACCTGTCATTGCGAGTGGCGCGCTTCGCGCCACGTGGCAATCCCCTGCATGAAACCTCCACTCCGAGCAAAGTTGTCCACTTTCACTTGTCACGGGATGTGCCGAGGTAATGTTCTTTCCTTTGTCTTGATAAAAAGGAAAGAAGCAAAGGAAAAATCAAGACTGTGGGAAAATGACTTGAGACTTCATCGCGGCGCTGAAACAAATGCCGCCTTGCGGCATCCCGCATATCCTATTCACACATTAGTGAGCGGGATAAAGTACTGAGAAGACTGACCGTGGCAGAACAGATCCATATTTGTTTCTAAACGCGCCGCTCGAAGTTTCCCGACGTCATATTCCCAAGGTCGTACCACCTTTTTCCTTCTTCTATCTCTGGAAACGCCTGTCATCGCGAGGAGTCCCGACAAAGTCGGGACGACGTGGCGATCCCCTCAAACATTCATCGCGTTCGCCCAGCTTCGGCACTTGTCTGATCAGCCAGCCTCCATCCGGATCATAAATCCTAATTCCTAGGTCTTGGATTTCGAACGCTCTTCAACATACACCGTCAATCCAACAATCCACAAATCCATCATTCTAACATTCCAATAATCCATCAATCCACGATTTCATCAATCCAACAATCCGTAAATCCTTTATTCCTCTGCCCTCTTTACCTTCTAACCTTAGTTGCATACATTTTACCCAAGCAATCGGGCTAATGAAATTTTACGTCGGCGTTACGGACAATAACTGGTACCACTATCTCGCTTCCCTGAGGCCGGAGGAAGTCAACTTCTGGCGGCCGAGCGCGAACTCGCCGCTCGCAAGCCTGCAGGCAGGCGAACCGTTTCTATTCAAGCTCCACAGTCCCGACAACTTCATCGCCGGCGGTGGGTTCTTCGTGGAATACACAGCCCTCCCGCTCTCGATGGCATGGGAAGTCTTCAGGGAGGAAAACGGCGCGCCGGACTTTTCGACGTTCGCCGCGCGCATAGGGAAATACCAGGGGAGAACCGGTCCCGACCCGCAGATCGGCTGCATCGTCCTCAACGAGCCGTTCTTCTTCGACCGCCAGGACTGGATCCCGTTCACGATGCCCGCAGGGGTACAGCAGGGAAAGTATTTCGACACGAGCGAGACCGCGGGCGCGCAGGTATGGGCCAGGGTGGAAGCTCTGGTGGCAGAGGGCATGGGGCATAGAGGGCAGAGCAAGCAAAAGAAAGTCGCAGAGATCCCTGAAGGCTATGGCACTCCTTATCTCACCAGCGGTCGGCTCGGCCAGAAGGCGTTCTCGGCACTCCTCCTCGATCTCTACCACCGCCGTTGTGCCATCACGGGCGAGAAGACGATGCCGGTACTTCAGGCCGCACACATCAGGCCGTTCTCTGAAGAAGGTCCGAACAAACCGCAGAACGGCCTCCTTCTCCGCGCGGACGTGCATATACTTTTCGACAAGGGTTATGTTACCGTCACGCCGGAGCTGCATGTTGAAGTGAGTAAGAAGATTAAAGAAGAGTTCGAGAACGGGAAAGACTACAATAAGTACCATGGCGAGAGGCTCATTAGCTTCCCCGGATCCGAGTTGGTGAGGCCGTCCAAAGAGTTTCTGGAGTGGCACAACACGCAGAGGTACAACGGATGACTCGGAGCGACGTCTTCCAATTGCCAGTTATCGCGAGACGGTAAACATATGAATAAGCGAACATGGTTGAGTCCGAGGGTGTGAGCCATCGGACGAAATCCCGCCTTGCGGGACGATCCCAAACATGAAACCTCCACGCCTCCGTCCATCGGCATCGATTGTCCGCCCTCGACATTGTATACGGTTGGACGCGTTCGCGTGAATCGACGCGTCCCCACGCATAAAGCTTCGTGACGTAAACCTCAAAGGAACGCGAATCCGCCAGTGGCGGATTTTGAGATTCAGGGAGCCGTCCGCCTCTGGCGGATGGCCTTGGGACGGTTCATGTGCATCTATTGAAACCCGTCTGTCGTTGGGTCAGGAATGGACGCCTCAATTTATGTGGAAACCCAGTGAACGGGGTTTTGAGATCTACGAGCCGTCCGTTTCCTAATGTGCGCCGTAATCCCTGAAGCGCGCTTCCTTTCTGAACTTGAAAACCCCGCCCATATCTGATAGATTTCGAAAGAAAATTCACCGACTTAGTGGGCTATGTGAAGAACAATAACAAACGCAACCATATCCATTTGAACAAAAGCCTGCGTGCGAAACCTATCTTTCCAGGAAGAACCAACGAAAAATGCCTCTAAAGAAATCTGAACTCTACTCCTCCCTCTGGGCCAGTTGCGACGCGCTTCGCGGTGGCATGGACGCCAGCCAATATAAGGACTATGTACTCGTCCTGCTGTTCATCAAATACATAAGCGACAAATATTCAGGCCAACCTTACGCTGCCGTAAAAGTCCCGAAGGGGGCGACCTTCGCCGACATGGTACAGCTCAAGGGAAAGACCGACATCGGCGAGAAGATCAACAAGAAGATTATCGGCCCGCTCGTCAAGGCAAACCCGCAATTATCGCAGTCGGACTTTGCTGATTTCGATGACCCAACGAAGCTCGGTAGTGGTAAGGAGATGGTTGAGCGTCTCACGGACCTCATAGCGATATTTGAAAACCCTGCACTCGACTTCTCGAAAAACAGGGCCGAGGGCGACGATCTTCTTGGCGACGCTTATGAATACCTCATGCGCAACTTTGCCACGGAGAGTGGGAAGAGCAAGGGGCAGTTCTATACTCCGGCAGAAGTGAGCCGTACCATAGCGCAGCTCCTCGACATCCGCCACGCACATGCCCGGAACGACACGAGTGTCTACGATCCAACGTGCGGCTCGGGATCGCTGCTGATAAAGATCGGTGACGAGGCCGCACATGATAAAGAGGTCAGGGTGACTTTGTATGGGCAGGAGAAGGATTCAGCGACCGCGGGCCTCGCGCGTATGAACATGATCCTCCACGATTACGCGACAGCTGAAATCAAGCAGGGCAACACACTGACAAGTCCGCTATTCAAGGACGGCGACAAGATGAAAACCTTTGACTATGTGGTCGCCAATCCTCCTTTCAGCGACAAGAGATGGAGCACAGGTCTGGATCCCGATGACGATCCGTATGACCGGTTCGAAGGATTCGGGATTCCTCCGAATAAACAAGGCGACTATGCTTACCTGCTTCACATCATCCGCTCCATCAAGCCGAACGGGAGAGGAGCCTGCATACTCCCGCATGGCGTGCTGTTCAGAGGAAATTCCGAAGCGGCAATTCGGAAGAATCTCATAGAACGCGGATATATCAAAGGAATAATCGGACTTCCTCCGAATCTCTTTTATGGTACAGGAATCCCTGCTTGCATCGTCGTCATAGACAAGAAGGATGCGAACGCACGCAGAGGAATCTTCATGATCGACGCTTCCAAAGGATTCCTGAAGGACGGCAACAAAAACAGGCTTCGCGAACAGGACATACACAGGATAGTGGATACATTTTCGAGAGAGGTCGAGATAGCTCGCTATTCCCGCATGGTACCGGTCACGGAGATTTCGGACCCGAAGAACGATTACAACCTGAACCTGCCGCGCTACATAGACAGCTCGGAACCCGAAGACATTCAGGATATCGACGCGCACCTGCGCGGCGGAATTCCGAACCGCGACATCGACGCTCTGGAGAGATATTGGAAAGTAGCACCAGGAGTGCGGGAAGCACTATTCAAGGAAAATGTGCGGCCAGGGTACAGTGAACTCAAGGTTCCCATTGTGGAAATAAAGGCCACTATTTTCAACCATCCGGAGTTCACCGCTTTCAAGGAATCTGTCGGCACGCTCTTCAGGAAATGGACGACGGAGAATATTCCTCTCATGAAAGGCTTTGCCAAAGGGGGCAAGCCGAAGGTATTGATCGAGACACTTTCGGAAAACCTTCTCGCAGCATTCGGCCGCGCACCGCTCCTCGACCCATACGACCTGTACCAGCACCTGATGGACTATTGGAAGGAGATTATGCAGGACGACTGCTACTTTCTTTCTGTCGAAGGGTGGAAGGCTAAACCCGAGCCTGTCAAGGTAAAGGATAAGAAAACCGGCAAGGAGAAAGAGAAAGGCTGGACCTGCGACCTTGTGCCGAAGGAACTTCTTGTCGCCCACTATTTCAAGGCCGAGCAAGAAGAGGTAGAGAATATGTTTGCTGAATTAGAAAGCATCGGCGCGAAGCTAACCGAGCTGGAAGAGGAAAACGGCGGCGAGGAGGGCATTTTCGGGGACTTTGACAAGATAAACAAAGTGGCAGTATCAAATAAGTTGACGGAGCTGTGGGAAGAGAGCGCCCAGATAAAGATGCCTTTGAAGAAAGTGGCCGAACCGGTGTTGCCATTCGATGACGGGAACGCATCGGATGAACAACTCCTTAGGAGATGGCTCAGCCTCAATGAGGAGCAGACTGAGTTGAAGAAGAAGTTGAAGCAGGCCGAAGCGGACCTTGATGCAAAAGCGCTCGCAAAGTATCCGAAGCTACTGGTCGAAGATATCAAAACCCTTGTGGTGGATGAGAAGTGGCACACTACTTTGAAAGCTTCTGCGGAAGGGGAGGTGGAGCAAGTGTCTCAGACTTTGGAAGGTCGAATTCTGCAACTTGCGGAACGATATGCCTCAACTTTGCCGACTTTGCAAGATCGGACTCATGGACTCACAGACCGTGTAAATGCTCACCTCATGAAATTGGATCCTCAATGGAGATGAGGGTAGGATGGAAACAGACCGAGGTTGGGATCATTCCGGAGGATTGGGACTGCGTTGCCTTAGGCTCGATAGGTGACTTTACTAAAGGGAAAGGGATCAGCAGGGCAGATTCATCCAGTGGAGCAATTCCCTGTGTACGTTATGGAGAACTATATACTCATCATACAGAAATAATCCGTTCCTTTAATAGCTACATTTCTCAAGAAGTCGCGAAATCCAGCAAGAGACTAAGAAAAGGGGATCTGCTGTTTGCTGGTTCCGGCGAGACAAAAGAAGACATTGGCAAGTGTGCTGCCTTTATCGGAGATGAGGAAGCATATGCTGGTGGTGATGTCATTATCTTTAGTCCCTACGATGCATGTTCTGCTTTTCTCGGGTACCTTTTGAATTTTCCAGTCGTTGTACGCCAGAAAGCGAGCAAGGGACAAGGTGATGCAATCGTTCATGTAAGTACTGCTTCTCTATCAGCAATACTGATCCCCCTTCCTCCCACGGTCATGGAGCAGCGCGCCATCGCCGAAGCCTTGAGCGATGTCGATGCACTGATTGATTCACTCGACAAGCTCATCGCCAAGAAGCGCGACATCAAACAGGGGGCGATGCAGGAACTGCTGACGGGGAAGAAGAGGCTGCCGGGATTTAGTGGAGAGTGGGTGAGGAACCTGTTAGGTGACTTAGCAGAAATAATCAGCGGTGCGACTCCCCGGACTACGGAGCCAGCCTTCTGGGATGGTCCGATCAATTGGTGCACGCCCACGGATATAACGAGTTGTAAGGGGAAGTATCTCGTGGAGACAGAGCGTACAATCTCTGAACTTGGGTTGGCAAGCTGCAATACCTCCGTCCTGCCGGTTGGTTCTCTTCTCCTCTGTAGCCGCGCGACTATTGGAGAAATCCGTATCGCGGGGTGCGAGGTTTGCACAAACCAAGGCTTCAGATCCCTCATCTGTAAAGAAGGGGTCAGCAATGAGTTCCTATATTACAGATTGTCGATGATGAAACCGCAGATGGTTGAGCGAGCCATTGGCTCAACTTTTCTAGAAATCTCGAAGAAAGACACGGCTGGACTTGAGATATTAATTCCGGAGTACGCGGAGCAGGCCGCCATTGCCGAAGTGCTGTCAGATATGGACGCCGAGATCTTAGCACTTGAGCAACGCCGTGACAAAACCGTCGCGCTCAAGCAGGGGATGATGCAGGAGTTGCTAACAGGGAGGACGAGACTGGTATGAGTGTCGGTACCATTCCGTGGGGCGTCAACCTGGAGGGTGACACCCCCAGGGACGCGCCTGGGTACGTCGATCTCCAGATCGACGTAATATACAATCATCACCTCGACGGCGGCTCCCGATGCGGTTGTGAATGCGTCAACGGGAAGCTTAGCGATGCCAAGTGCGTCAACCTGGAGGTTGACACACCCAGTGACGCTTCCAAGCAGCCACCTTCTAATCAACCTCTCGGCTGGTACTTTCATGGTTGCCTCCCTCATTTCGATTCAACGCAGGTAATCCAGTTCATTACTTTCCGTCTCGCCGACTCGCTTCCACAAGAGAGACTCCGCCAGATAGAAGAAGAACTTGCCTCTCTTCCTGAATCCGAGCAGGATCCCGAACGCCGTAAAAAGATGGAGCACTGGCTCGATGCGGGTATGGGTTGCTGCGCGCTGAAACATCCTGAGGTAGCAAAGGTGGTACAGGACGCGTTCCTGAAATTCGACGGAGAGCGGTACAAGCTGATCGCGTGGTGCATCATGCCGAACCATGTGCATGTGCTGATACAACCCAAGATTCAGCTTGGCAAAATTGTGCAATCGCGGAAGTCGTACACGGGAAGGTGGGCGATTGAGAGGAATAAGGCGCTGGGGCTGGGGATACCAAGCGATGAGGTGGACCGCGAGGGACCGAGGGATGATGCAAGCGTCGAGCTGGAGCTCGACACACCCAGGGCGCCCGGGCGCTTCTGGATGAGAGATTATTGGGATAGGTTTGTAAGGAACGAAGAGCATTTCTATAATGTGGTAAAATATATTCACGAGAATCCGGTGAAAGCTGGACTGTGTAATGCGCCTGAGGAATGGCAATGGTCGAGCGCGTTTATTGGGAATGCTATTGGCGAGTCACACTTCAGGGATGATGAAAGCGGGAAGGGCTGATGAAAATGGGCGAAGTCGGCAAGCCTGAGCGAGTAACGCAGAATCGGGTCATCACCCTGTTCTGCGATGAACTCGGGTACAAATATCTTGGTGACTGGACCGACCGATCAGGGAACAGCAACATTGAGGAAGGTCTGTTGTCCCTATATCTGACTAAATGCGGATACAGCAAGGAGCAGATTGGCAGAGCTATCTACTTGCTGAGAGCCGAATCTGACAATCCCAATCACAGCCTTTACGAAAACAACAAAGCAGTCTATGCACAGTTGCGTTACGGCGTGAAGGTAAAGATCGACGCGGGAAGCGACCACGAAACCATTCACCTGATCAACTGGAAGGAACCGAGCAAGAACGACTTTGCAATTGCAGAGGAGGTTACTCTTCTTGGGAATCACGAGCGCCGACCCGACCTTGTCCTATACGTCAATGGGATTGCAGTCGCTGTCATCGAGCTGAAGAACAGCTACATATCCATCGGCGATGGGATCAGGCAACTAATTTCCAACCAGCGCCGCGAATTCAACGAGTGGTTTTTCACTACGGTGCAGTTTCTCTTTGCAGGCAATGACTCTGAAGGACTCCGTTACGGAACGATAGGCACCGAGGAGAAATACTTTCTTAAGTGGAAGGAAGACGAGAAGGACGACAGCCGAACCAAACTGGACAAGTATCTGATGAAGATGTGCTCGAGGGAGCGGCTTATCGAGTTGATGTATGACTTCGTGGTCTTCGATGCAGGAGTGAAGAAACTGCCGCGCGTCCACCAATACTTCGGGGTGAAAGCTGCGCAGAAACATGTGAACGCCTACAAAGGTGGCATCATCTGGCACACGCAGGGAAGCGGCAAGAGCATAGTTATGATCCTCCTTGCGAAATGGATACTCGAAAACAAGCCCAACACCCGTGTGCTTATCGCGACCGACCGCGATGAGCTTGACAAACAAATCGAGGATTTCTTCAGGGATGCAGGCGAGAAAATCCACCGTACTACAAGCGGGCGCGACCTGATGACGCAGCTTGGAAAGACCGCGCCGCGCCTGGTGTGCTCGCTGATTCATAAGTTCGGCAGGAAAGGCGTAAAAGGAGATGATGAGTTTGAGGCGTTCATAAGGGAGCTGGAGTCGCAGCCATCTCAGGCGGTCGGAGAGTTATTTGTATTCGTTGATGAGTGCCACCGCACGCAGAGCGGAAGACTGCACCGAACAATGAAAGCGTTAATGAAGAACGCCGTTTTCATCGGGTTCACCGGGACTCCACTCCTCAAAACTGACAGCAAGACCACGCTGGAGCTTTTCGGAAGTTACATACACACTTATAAGTTCAGTGAAGGCGTCGAAGACAAGGTAATACTCGACTTAGTTTACGAAGCACGCGACATCGACCAGCGTTTAGGATCGCAGGACAAGATTGACGCCTGGTTCGATGCGAAGACGAAAGGTCTCAACGACTGGCAAAAAGCTGCCCTGCGCGAACAATGGGGAACGATGCAAAAGGTTTTGAGCTCGCGCTCGAGGATGGAGCGGTTGGTGGAAGACATCCTTTTTGATTTCAGCGTGAAGCCGCGTCTCTCCAGCGAGCGCGGGAATGCGATGCTTGTTGCCACGAGTATATTTGAGGCGGCAAAATATTTTGAGCTTTTCCAGAAGACACCGTTGAAACGGAAGTCGGCGCTGATAACATCATATGAACCGCAGACGAGAGATAGTTCTGTGGAAGATACTGGCGCAGACACAGAGACTGAGAAGATGTTTTTATACAACGCATACACAGAGCTCCTGAAAGACGTAGTCCAAAAGCCTGGCAAATCAAAGACTGAGACTTACGAAGACGAGGCAAAGGAGCTGTTCAAGAAGCAGCCCGCCAATATGAAGCTCCTGATAGTGGTCGAGAAACTTCTGACGGGATTCGATGCTCCACCATGCACTTATCTCTACATCGACAGATCGATGCAAGACCATGGCCTTTTCCAGGCAATCTGCAGGACAAACCGCCTCGACGGGGAGGACAAAGATTTCGGTTACATCGTCGATTACAAAGACCTCTTTGCGAAGGTCGAAGATGCGATGGCAGTGTACACATCAGAGCTCGACCACAGTGCCGGAGGTCTCGATCCGGAAGTGCTCATCGAAGATCGTCTGAAGAAAGGGAAGGAAAGATTGGATGGCGCGCTGGAAGAGCTTGCACTGATATGCGAGCCTGTTCCACTACCTCAAAGCGAGCTGGAACACATTCACTACTTCTGTGGAAATACTGAGATCGCTGAGGAATTGCAGGCACATGAGGCGAGAAGAGTCTCACTTTATACGGCTACGGCTCGCCTCGTGCGGGCCTACGCAAACATCGCGGACGATCTCGGCCCGGCTGGCTATTCGGATCACGATATCAAACAGATTAAGCGCGACATCGACAAACACCTGAAACTCCGCGAGATCATACGAAAGGCGAGTGGCGAGACAATCGCCCTGAAGGCGTATGAAGCCGACATGCGCCATCTGATAGACACTTATATCGAGGCAGATGAGACGAGGAAGATTTCGAGCTTTGACGATATGACTCTGCTGGAACTCATCGTCAAGTCAGGAATTGCCTCAGCAGTGAACAGCCTGCCTCAAGGGATAAGGAACAGCAAGGAAGCCATTGCCGAAACTATTGCGAACAACGTGCGCCGAAAAATCATAAAAGAGCAGTTAAACGACCCGGCATTTTATGCAAAGATGTCAAGGCTGCTTGACGAGATCATTGCTGCAAGGAGGGCGAAGGCAATTCAATACGAAGAATATCTCAAGCGCATTGCTGTATTAGCCAGGCAGGTTCAAACTGGGCAGGCTGAAGATACTCCCGAGCCTTTGAAGAAGAGCCGTGGTTTGCAGTCGCTGTATAACAACTTGAGGGAGTCCAAAGTGGTACATGAAGCGGTTACTGGTGACGGATATGGAACAGGAGTCGATGGGACCGCCCTTAAGATCGCGCAGAGCATCGACGAAGCGGTTAAGAAAGTACGATCTGATGACTGGCGAGGTGTGGAAACTCGTGAGCGTGTAATCAAGCAAGCACTCTTTGAAGTACTGGGCGACGTTGACGAAGTCGAAAGAATATTCATGATTGTTAAGGCTCAGAAAGAATACTGATGAACAAGCAGCTCCTCCTTGGGGAAGTTACTATAGATGTTGTCTTTAAGGACATCAAGAATCTCCACTTGAGCGTTCATCCACCTGATGGGAAAGTCCGCATATCGGCTCCCTCACGGATGAGCATCGATACTGTTCGTTCCTTTGCGTTGACCAAACTATCATGGATAAGGAAGCATCAGCAGAGATTCAAAGAGCAGGCACGTCAGACTCCGCGCGAGTATCTGGACCGTGAGAGCCACTACTTCTTCGGGAAACGTTATCTCCTTAAAGTTATAGAGAACCAGAGGGCCGGAGACGTTAGGATCACTGGATCAAGCATTGAGCTTCACATCAGGGAGGGTACTTCTCTGTCGAAGCGGGCTGAACTGATGAATGAGTGGTACCGAAAGGAACTCAAGAAAGTCCTGCCGGAAGTTGTTAACAAATGGGAAAAGCAGATCGGCGTATCAGCCTCCAGCTGGGCAATCAAATCGATGAAGACGAGGTGGGGAACCTGTAACAGACGCGTCGGCAGAATATGGATCAACCTGGAGCTCGCGAAGAAGCCGCCGATATGTCTGGAGTATGTTGTCGTCCATGAGCTGGTACACCTTCTCGAAGGTCATCATAACGACCGGTTTAAGAAGTACATGGATGAGTTCATGCCGCGGTGGAGAATGTACAAGGAACAATTGAATAGGTTTCCGATAAGTCACGGTGAGTGGAAGTACTAATGGAATTCAGAGGAATACCAGCCGAGAGCACAAACTAGAAGTCGTCGCAAGCGGTGTGAGCAGTGGGACCGCTCATATACATCACGGGAAAATCACACAAGAATCAATAAACTAAACTGTCAGAGGCAATTCCATGGGTAAAGAGAGTATCAACTTAGTGCTATCGTCAAATCGCGGCCCGGCAAGTCTACTGGAGTCACTCCATCGGGAATACAAACGGGCCACCCGTGCGACAATATTTGTTGCGTTTATAACCGAAGATGGAGCTCGGAGAGTATTGAACGGACTGAGGCGAATATCACGGAGAGGTGAGGTGCGACTGCTTACAGGTTTATATCAGGGGTTTACTTCTCCGGAGGCTTTGCGTCTCCTGCTTCAGGCTCAGAAGCAATCAGGCGGGAAGTTGTCCGTCAGGCTTTCTAAACACCCTGGGTTTCATCGAAAGGTATACCTAATAGATAAGAGAAATACGTCGATCCTTGTCGTTGGTTCCTCAAATCTTACTGGCGATGGGCTCACGAGCACCGGAGAGACTAATCTCTATGCCACCCTGCCCAATACATCCATGGCTCTTGCAAGGGCACGAAAGCAGTTACACTCCGAATGGGTAACAGACACAATTCCGCTAACCGATTCGAATGTCTCAGCATATGCGGAAGCACGCGGGAAATTCAAGGGCCACTCTCCAGTTTCAAAGAAATTCCTCCTTCAAATTTTGGGACGAGAGACAAGTCCGCCCCCAAAGAACCCAACCGTCTATCGATGGACAAACATTAGTGGCTATGTGAATGAAAAAACTACTCGGGCGGTAGAAGAGAACACGGACTGGGCGGAGTTTGACTGGTACGCGGACGGTGATGCAAGGCTCTACTCCGTTGGGGATAGATTGTTTATTCTCGACGCATCCAACAAAAGCAACACGAGGTTGAAGTACGCGAGAATTATCGACATTGTAGAAACTCCCACGCGCACACCTGATGGCCAGTGGTTTGTTGCCTATAAAGTAATCCGAAATTTGGACAAGAAACTAAATGATAGAATATGGGGAGAACTTAGGAAAATTGGGATAACCAAGACAAATGCAGGAAAAATCATTGATATCACGGATGACCGAAGAGACCTGCTTCTGTCAGTGCTGAGAGGTCTAAAAGCGACGGGGGAATAGCCGTATCATTCTGTCAGCAATTACTATCATCCGATGATACGACACGTCGCGCGTTATCAGCTAAGTTAAGTCGTCAAAATTGAAGGAGACTTAACATGGTGCAGAGGGATGCAGTGTTGAAAGAAGCGGTCGAGGCTTCGATTGCTTATTCAGGGCGGGTGGGCGAGTCATCGCCGCTTTGCTTTCGATATCCTTTGCATTCCATTTCCGTCCGCTCCTGCTTTTGAGCGATAAATACGGACTCTCATTGGAAGGGGAACTGAAACTGAGAAAAATCTGAGAGCCGATAAACCAAAGTAAATTCCCAAAACAATTCCAGGAACGACGAAATGCCTTACGAAAAGAGAAACAACAACAAGGGACTTCCCCGCCGACTCACGCAAATAGAAACCGAGCGCTGTGTCGGGCTGGACAATGACGGGAAGCGATGCGAGAACACGGCAAAATATCAGACGACTTACCTCGGCCGCCAATATAAGGATCTTCCCGAAGTAAACCCTGGTTGGGTCGTGGTCAAACTTTGTCAGGATCACGTTTCAGTGTCTGACAGGGTAGAGTCGGACAGGGACTGGCTTGAAGAGAATCGTACAGGAAAGGAAGCGATGGCAGTCATCCTGAAAGAATACAATTTGATGCCGGTGGATGCCGAAGGAAATCCAAGAAAGGATGTCGTCGATATTGTCCTTCATATGATGGAGAATGCCAGGAATCATCTGTTTGTGACAAGGAGGTTTCCGGTCGGCGCCATATTGGGTCCCGAATCATATTCACTCATCAAAGAAACAATAGCTCCGGACGGGCGCCTCCTTACTCCTTACGGCCTCATCACGATAAGGAACAGTGCCGAAGAAAAGGAGAGAGAATCGGAGCCGCAGGGGCGAGCGGCCTCCGGGAGCGGCAACGAGGCAAACCAGAGAAACACGCATCAGGGCGAGATATCCGCGCACGGCGAAAACGCCGACCAGAATCGGATGCCGGAAGCAAACGGCGATGATGACTCGGACTACAAATGCGACATCTGCGGAATGGGAATCCCTTTTGGGAATCCCATTGTCGTGATTATGCAAGATATTGAATACGCTGAACGAGGTGAATCAAACGGTGACGATGTGATAAATGTAATTCAATCAGACAGTCTCATGACTTTGTGTGGCTCATGCGGAAATCGCTTCCAGGCAGACGCCCTTGCCGGGCTTATGCAAAACCTCCTCAAGCCGGGCGGAAAGGGTAATGGTAAAAAGCACCGAAAGACCGGGCCCCTCATATATCGCCATGACGAAACGTTTGCTGAATGCGACGTTTGTGGCAAGTCAATCCCGTACGGGAATCCCGATGTGGTTATCAAGAAGAACATCGAGCACCTGGACCACAATCTCCTGGCCAATCGCGACGAGATAGAGGTTGTGCGATCGGACGTGTTGACGACTCTTTGCGGCCACTGCGGCAACCGACTCGACACCGATGTACTGGCAGGACTGGCGAAGAACCTTCCGCTCTCGGGAGATGAAGGAAAGAACTGAGTTGTGAATTGGCCGGACCTAAACGGGCACTGCTCAGGGAAGGGCTGTCGCACTTCGATCCGTCCAATTCATATATGGGCGGACCTACGGTAGTCCATGGCATATACGGACTGACCTTCGGCCCGTCTGAAATATATATAGACGGGCCTTTGGCTCAGGGTGACGGTTGCTTTTTTTGCTTTGCCTACCCACCCAATAGTCATGCTAAGAGAGTCCCGCCTTTCGCCGGGACTCTCTTTGTTTCGCCTGCCCTTAGCAGCCCCCCTGGATTTTCCGCTTGATAATCGTCTTCACGGGCTTGTTCTTCGCGTCGGCGATCATCTTGAGAATAGTAACGCGCGCGCTTTCGCGGAAATCTTTTACGTCGGAGTCCCACCGCGAGCCGGTCGGAACAAAAGTCCCCGAGTCGAGAATCGTATGCTTGAATGAGCCGATACCCCCGCGAAGTATCGCGAGATTCTCGTAGCCGAGCTCGTGGAGAAGATAATACGCTGTCTGCTCCTGCGCTTCGTCGTCTCCGACGACAACCTTCTTCAGATGTCTCTGAGAGAATGTTGCCACCCAGTCTTTGCCGAAGAAGTCGCTCCGCTGGACGTTGTAGGACCCGGGGAGTGCGAGCGCGTCATACTCTTTAGGTGATCGGATGTCGATGATCCTGATGTTCGGCTCGTGATCGACAATCCGGTAAGCGAGCTCATCGACTTCCATGGTGTCGACAGGGTGCGTAGCGGCGTAAGCCGGGTCCGTTACCTTCTCGATAAGACTGGTCTTGTGGTCAGGCATGAAGATGAAAATGACTCCAAGCGCGACGGCGAATGTCCCGGCCGCCGCGTGCTTGAGCGGTTTGAACTGGAGCGACGGTGCCGATCCCTTGTTCACACGCTTCTCTATCTTCGTGGTAGCTACGAACGCTACGACCGCGACAGCCATCAGGAGGAACGCGAAAAGTCCCTGCGACATCCCGAGCGAATCGAAGACCTTGATCGGGCCGAGCGCGGTCGACGTGTAGAAGTTCTGGTAGAGAGGAAAGAGCTCTCCGAACGCGAAAACCCCCAGAAGTCCTCCGCCGACGAAGAACATCGCGTCTACCTTCCCGATGGCCGCAGCACAGACGCTTGTGCCCGGGCAGTAGCCGCCGATTATGAACCCGATTCCCATTATCATTCCGCCAACTATTCCCGGTACCAGCCAGGTCGGGTTGACATAAATGATGTCTGTGTCGAGCATGCCGTAATGTCCGAGTATAAGGACTCCGCTCATCGCGGTCACCGCCGCGGTAAAGAAGACACGGAGCACTGTGAAGTCATAGCCGTAGAAGACCCCGGCAAGTCTCCTCGATGACGAGAATCCCGCCTGCTCGAGGACGAAGCCGAAGGCTATCCCGAGGAGGAGCGCGACTACAAGGTTGAGTTGATCTGAAATTAGATCAGGTACGAATGGTCCCATGATTATTCTCCTCCTCTCATATCCAAAGTTTGCGGCCGAGGTACGCGACAAGGTACCCCGTTCCGAATATTGACAGGAGCGCGATGAATCCAGCGGTTGAAAGGACGGCCATTCCGCTGAGGGCGGCACCGCTGGTGCAGCCACGCGTGAATTGGGCGCCTATGCCGAAGAGTAGCCCGCCTATGGCAGCGAAGGCCCATCGCGCCCGCGGTTTTACGCGCGGTCCTGATTCCGTTACAATCTTCAAACGGTCTGAAACCAGTCCCGATATGAAACCGCCGATAAGCACCCCCGCGATTTCAAAGACGAGCCATGACTTCAGAGGATTATCCTTTCCCGCGCCGACGTACTGACCGAAGAACGGGTTCGACTCGGTGAGTTTGGGAGCGACCGCATGGGAGATCGCGATGGTGGTATCCTTGATCGCTCCGCTCGCGCCCAGGCCGCGGCCGGTGATGAAGATGGTCGCGAGCAAAACGAGGCCGAGAAGGAACCCGGCCAGATACGGGTTCATGTATTTTCCCGAATTCTGGAAATTAGACGTGTTCATTTTATCACCTCGCCGAGTCCGGCTGTGGCCACCGGTGCTTCCGTGGTCGAAGGTTTTGCGTGAAGGTCGTCCTTCGCCTCCGGGATTTCCTCATATCCGGTGATCATAGCCTTAAGGTTGGATGTAACGGTACTCCCTGTCGTGATCAGGTAAAGGTGCGCCACAAAAAATGATACGAGCAGGAAGGCTCCGATTGTATGGAGCACCGCGACGGTCTGCAGACCGCTGATATTGAGTCCGAGCACCTGGTTGTGCTGAGGGTAGCGGTAGAACATGTATACAAGACCGGTCCCCACCATCGCCGGTATGATTAGCACTTTAAGACCGGCGTAAACCAGCTTCTGAAGCGGATTGAGTTTGCTGAGCACCGTCTTCTTCGTGGGGTGAGGGGCGTTTCTGAATATCCCGAAGATATAGTAGTCTGCCTGAGCCTTCAGGTTTGTCCATGTTGGAAGATACTGACGCCATTCACCTTTCGTGAAATGCCAGAAGACGGCGAACGCGATGAGGACTATGAAAGTCCACGCCGCGATGTCATGGTACTCGACCGCCTGTTCATAGCCGAAGAAACTGAAGGCGCCGTGGATTTCAAATCCTGTGACGCCGAGGAAGATTATGAGAGCGGCCTGCATCCAGTGCCAGAACCGCTCGAACCTGTGATATATATATTCCTTTTTCATCTCAGCTGTTCCTTTTTCTTTTGCGACTCACGACGAAGCGAGCCCCGCCATGGAGAAAAACGCCGCCTAAAGTCAGCGCCATCATTCCCAACCCGATCCTTTCGACCCACGGATTGTAGTCGCGACCGGGCATGTAGAATCCGCCGACGTCCGCCAGCCGGCCGTCGTCGCGCGTGTGGCATTCACTGCATTTGACCGCCTGTTCCTTCGGCGCCACCATATGGTTTATCGGCCAGTACATCCGGGTCTCGGTGAAACCGTAATGTCCGCTATACGGGAGACCGACCGCCTTCATCCCGGCCGTGGCGGAAGTCTGCCAGTTGAAATCTCCCCAGAAACCGCCGTCGCCTTTCTTTGCCGAGTAAAGCTTGGGCTGTATGAGGTAATCGTACTTAGTGTCGTAGATCTGCATCGCAGTGTGAATCTTCACGGGGTAAATCTTCGAATCCGGATCATCATAGCTTCCGAGGAGGCGGTTTATGTCGAGCGGTTTGGACGGATCGAACTTGTCGCCCAGGAGGTAGTGCGTGGCCGTGCCGTTGAACCAGACATAATCCGGTTTCAGATTCTTCCCCCACTTAAACGAACCCTTGATCGACATGTATATGTCTGTGCCGTTTGAATCCTTTAGTTCGTAGGGCTTGCCGTCCTTAAGTTTGCCCGCCTTGGACCAGTCCCAGAAAAGCTTCGTCGGGTTAACCTTTGCGTATTCCGGGATATGGCAAGTCTGACACGCCACTTTCAAGGTGTGGTCGTTCAGCACGTTATCCTTGTGAGGCATGGAGCCGTGGCAATTCTCGCATCGGACGCGGTTCCTGTTCATCGACGAAACGGAGTACATCTTCCCGAGCATCTGGTGCTTCTGAGCGGTATGGCAATCGACGCACTGCATGTCCTCGCCGTCCGTCGCCATGTGGACATCGACATCCTTTGTCGGGTCGAAGAGCGCCTCTTCGAGGTCGCCGTGTTTAACGTTGTTTCCGCCGCCCCCGAAGAAGTGGCAGGTGCCGCAGTCTGTCCGGGTCGGCAGGCCGACGTGCTGTGCCACGTAGCTGAGGTCGACTTTCTTGTCCGGCATGCCGGCAGTTTCGTTACCTTTCGCGTAGGTCCCGCTGTTATCGTGACACGCGAGGCAGTCAACGTCCAGGGAGTCGTTGAAGTACGCCTTGTCGTTAGCGTAGCCGTATCCAACATGGCATCTGCTACAGCTCTGTTCGTTGCTGGTTACGCCTATGCAGAAATTGTTGAGAATGTTTCGCTTGCCGACGCTCCTGATTCCCTTGCCCGCAATATATTCGGTCCGTTCCCATTGCCAGTGCGAGGAGTGCATTACTTCCTGTGCGCGGCCGTTGTGACAGGAAATGCACGCTGCGGTGACGTCCTGTGGGCGGGTGAATTTCTTTTTGAGCTGGGGAAACAAGGAATGATCGACAGATGCCTGCTTTTTCGCGGAGTATTGCTCTTTCAGCTTCGTAAGTGGTGGTGTGTCTGTGCTGTTCTTGTGAAGTGCAGTAAGAACCATAGCCGCGAAAACGCCGAACACAAATAAGGTGAGAAAAATTCTTTTCATGTCTCGTTTTCCTGTTGCCTATGATTTTCTGTTTGCGGAATCATGTCCCTGTAGATTAGAGATTTGATGTTTTCGCAGTCGTTTGAAAGCCGGTACACCTTGCATGTACGACAGTCAATCTCGGCGCACCAGTTATTGTCATGCTTGTAGGTCCAGCATCCGCCGCTTGTTCTCAGAAAGGCGGGACAACTTTCTCTCTGTTCTTCGGGACATTGAATGTGAGTCCAGCATGGAATGAGTGATTGCATCCGGCGGATCCCCTCAATGGAGATCTTGTCCTCGTTGATCGCGGTCCGTATGCATCTGAGTCGGCTCACATCACTGTCGGAATAGATTCTCTGACCCTTCTCCGACTTGGCGACGAGGAGCAAGCCCTGTCTCTCGTAGAGTCTTATTGTCTCGACGGAGACACCGAGTTTCGCTGCTACTTCGCCTATTGCGAGCCATGGTCCTTCTTTATCTGTCTTTTCCATACCTGTATTTATAAATACAAGGCGTATGCCGCTAAATTTGCGGCTTTTAGAGGGATAATACGCGCAAAGGTGGTATAATGTCCCAGCCGGCTTCCCCCTCGGGTTCCCTGCCGCCGCAATCTACACCGCCACCCGGATGGGCTTATTTGGCCTCCCAGGTAGCCCATCGGTTATGGCTCTCTTCCAGACTAAGGGCTGGGGCAATTGTTCACGCGAAAAACATGCTACGGCGCTGGAACTTTAGACGGAGTTCTAAGTTTACAAATAGACAGGAGTATCTATGATAGTATTGCTTGGGTTCTCGTTCCTCGCAGGATTGGTGACGATTCTGGCCCCTTGCATATGGCCGATTCTTCCCATAGTCCTCTCGTCATCCGTGGTGGGGAGTGGCCACAAACGGCCATTAGGCATCACGCTTGGGATAATGCTGAGCTTCGGTTTCTTCACGCTTGCCATATCGTACCTCGTGAAGGTGTTTCATTTGGATCCGGGCGTCTTCAGGCTGATCGCCGTGCTGGTGATTGGCTTTCTCGGCGTGACGATGGTTGTACCGCAACTCTCGAGATATGTCGAAGGAGCGGTAAGTAGAATCAGCAGTATCTTCGGACAGAGATCGAGGGAAGGAAGCAATTTCTTCGCAGGCTTTGTTACGGGGCTCTCGCTCGGGATCGTTTGGTCGCCGTGCGCGGGACCAATACTTGCGACGATCGCGGCACTCGCCGCAACCGGAAGAGTGTCTCTGGCTGTTGTCCTCGTTACGGCGGCGTATGTCACCGGCGTAGGAATTCCTCTCTTCCTTTTTGCATATGGCGGGCAGCGTGTGGTCACGCGCACGAGATTCCTGTCAGCTCACCTTGGAAGAATACAGCAGGGTTTTGGCGTAATCATGCTTCTCACCGCTGTCGCGATATACACGAACTATGACAAGTATGTTGAAACCAGACTGCTCGACACATTCCCTCAACTCGGCGCGACGCTCAACGGTTTCGAAAGCAACAACAGCGTTACGCAGCAGCTTGATGCCCTGAAGGGGGTAAAGCCCGTGAAGTACGTCCGGCAAATTGAGAGCGATCTCTTCAACGCCGACTTCAAGGCGCCTGAATTCGTGGGAATATCGAAGTGGCTCAACACCGATGGGCCTGTCTCGATGAGCAGATTGAGAGG
Organism: Bacteroidota bacterium; assembly: GCA_021812985.1. Taxonomy (GTDB): domain Bacteria; phylum Bacteroidota; class Ignavibacteria; order Kryptoniales; family JAKASW01; genus JAKASW01. The sequence continues at coordinate 10,167 of JAKAMG010000002.1, read as the reverse complement.
AAAGGTTGTGCTCGTTGACTTCTGGACATACACCTGCATCAACTGTATAAGAACCCTGCCTCATGTCACGGCGTGGTATGACAAGTACAAGGACAACGGATTTGTCGTCATTGGAGTGCATACCCCCGAGTTTCAGTTCGAACACGATTCGAATAACGTGCTGAACGCCATAAAGATGTACCATATTCACTATCCGGTCGCGCAGGACAACGACTACGCGACATGGAACAACTACAACAACGAATACTGGCCCGCGGAATATTTGATTGATGCGAAGGGCATCGTGAGGAGGACGCACTTCGGCGAGGGGGAGTACGACAAGATGGAGATGGCCATCCAGGAACTCTTGCGTGAGGCGGGGCAAAGCGTGAGCTCACCTTTGTCAGCAGTGCCCGACCAGACCCCGGAAGGTGAACAGTCACCCGAGACTTATCTCGGGGCTTACAGGATGGAATACTACTATCCGTCGGGCACGCTCCACGTTGGCCCTCGCCATTTTGACCTGGCCGAAGTGCCGGATGTCAATACGTTCAGCCTCGGGGGCATTTGGGACATACGCCAGCACGAAGCGGTGTCGGGTGCAGACGCGAAATTGAACTACCGCTTCATCGCCGACAAAGTGTTCCTTGTGCTGAGGCCGGGGACTGCCGGGATCGGCGCGAAGGTGAGAGTACTCGTCGACGGCAAGCCGGTGAATGGCTCGAACGCCGGATCGGACGTGAAGGATGGATACGTGACCATAGATTCCGCCCGTCTGTACACGCTTGTGAACCTTCACGGTCGTCCCGGAACCCATATCCTGACGCTCGAATTCGAGAAGACGGGCATCGAGGCGTTCGCATTCACATTCGGTTGACCGCCTCGACGCGCGTGGTTCTCCTTGGAATGGCTGGTACTCACGCTGAGGGGCGCAGAGCAGCGCTCAGGAATGCCGAGATGGAAGCTGATTGATCGCTTGTGAGGAGAATGGAAATTGAAAAGTTTCTGGATTTTGTTTGCCGCAATCTTGCTTGGCGGAGCAGGAGTGGTGCTCAGCAAAGGCGGCGCAGGCAAGCCCGGTCCTGTGCCGGGCGACGGGAAGCTTGTGTCCGGCACGTTTGACACGAGCGAGTTCAAAACCGATGCTGAGTGGAAGAAAATCCTGACGCCCTTCCAGTACTACATCATGCGGGAGGCCGGGACCGAAGCTCCCTACAGCGGAAAGCTCGATCATGAATTTGCGCCTGGAATCTACTACAGTGCCGCCACGCATGAGCCCCTGTTCAGTTCGAGGACCAAGTTCCATTCAGGCACTGGCTGGCCGAGTTTCTGGGCGCCCATAAGGCGCGACGCCGTGGTGCTCCGCTGGGATTACAGCCTCCCCGGTGAACCGAGGATTGAAGTGCTAGACAAAGCAGGAAACCACCTTGGCCACGTCTTCGACGACGGGCCTCCCCCCACGGGAAAGAGATTCTGCATGAATTCCACCGCTCTTGTGTTTGTGCCCGATAGCGGCAAGTGAATAACAGCTGAACGCAAAGTCCGCCCCTTCGGATGGAACTACAGAAGCCATCACCGTTCTTCCTTCTGCCCTCACAGTCAATCGGACAGACGGCTTCGTCCCACCGCCGGACGTCCGCGGTTGTATTTCCGGTCCGCACGAAGTAGTTTGACGGGTCAGCGGACCCGGCTGTGCGGTCCGCTCAACCCTAAAACCGGAGATTCAATAGTCATGCGAACGACAACCATCCTAGTATTTGCATTCCTTTCCTACGTAGCCGCGTTCGGATCGCCGTCTCAAACGAAAGGCCTCAGCATCGTCGTGAACGGAAGGTCAACTTACCATATCGTTATTCCGGCGAATGCCGATTCCGTGGAACAGCATGCGGCATCGGAACTCCAATCGTATTTCAAGCAAATCAGCGGCGCTTTGCTTCCCATTGAACATGAGCCGGCTTCATATGGACGTGAAATTCTTGTCGGAAGGACGGCCGAAACCGGCAAGCTGGTCGGAGACAAGACGCTCGATTCACTCGATAAAGATGGATATCTCCTGAGGGTGGACGGCCAGAAGCTTGTAATTTGCGGAGGGGCGCGTAAGGGAACACTATATGGAGTGTACTCTCTACTCGAGGATTATCTCGGCTGCAGAAAATACAGCGCCACAGTCACCGTCGTGCCACGTTCCCGGAACATTAGACTCCCATTACTGAATGTCCTTTACAACCCGTTCTTCAAATGGCGCGAGGTGCACTACCTGAACGCGATGGACCGCGGCTACAGCGACTGGCACAAGCTTTATTCTCTTTCTGACCAGGAGAAAGAGTGGGGCATGTGGGTGCACACTTTCGCACGGCTCGTCCCTCCGGACAAATATTTCGGCACGCACCCGGAGTTCTTCTCTGAGGTCGGGGGACGGCGCATTCCTTCGGGTCAGTTGTGCCTTTCCAATCCGAACGTCCTGGACACGCTCGTCAAGAACCTCAGGGCGATGATGGCCCTTAATCCGGACGCGCAATACTGGTCGGTTTCCCAGAACGACAATTTCAACCAGTGCCAGTGTGATTCGTGCAAGGCGCTCAACGAAAAGTTCGGGAGCAGTTCCGGCACCGTGATCAATTTCGTGAACAAAGTTGCCGCCCAGTTTCCGGACAAGACCATTTCTACTCTCGCGTATCAATGGACGCGTTCTGCCCCGACGCACATCAAGCCTGCTTCAAACGTCAATATCATGCTCTGCTCAATAGAATGTAACCGGAGCGAGCCGATAGCGACCGACCCGCGCAGTGCTTCGTTCCGCAAGGACGTCGAGGACTGGGGGAAGCTTACTCACAACATTATAATGTGGGATTACGTCGTCGATTTCAGGAACCTCGTGAGTCCATTTCCAAACTTCAGAGTGCTTCAGCCGAACATTCAGTTCTTCAAGAAGAACGGCATACGCATGCTTTTTGAACAGGGATGCGGCGCGAACGTCGGCGAGTTCGGCGCGCTAAGGACTTATCTCCTCGCGGAACTCGAATGGAATCCGGACATCAATGTCGATTCAGTCATGAACGATTTTCTCAACGGCTATTATGGTGCGGCCGGACCGTATATCAGAAAATACATAGACACCATGGAGGACGCCCTCGCAAAATCCGGAAAGACGCTCGACATATACGGATACCCGTACGATGCGATAAATAGCTATCTCACTCCTGCGCTTATAAAGGAATATTCGAGGCTGTTCGACAAAGCGGAGAAGGCGGTCGCGCATAACCCCGCCGTCCTGGAACGTGTGAAGCGTGCGAGACTTCCCCTCGAGTTCGCCATACTTGACATCTCCATACACGACGTCACCCCTGAGCTTTCGTACTTCAACAAGCGCGGGAATGTCTGGACGGTGAAGCCATCGATGCGACGGCTCCTCAACTCCTTCGTGAAGGAAGCTAACAAGTCCGGCATACAGAGGCTCCAGGAGCAAGGGACCTCGCCGGAGGAATACAAGAAATCGATCGAGCAGCTCCTGCGAGTCAGCGTCAAAGGGAACCTCGCGTTCGGAAAACCGGTGAAAGTGCTGACCCAATACAGCGACGCGTATCCGGTCGGCGGCGGCTCGGCCCTTACAAATGGACTGCACGGTCCCGCCGACTACCACACCAACTGGCTTGGGTTCCAGGGAGACAACTGCGAGGCGGTCGTCGACCTGCAGGGAGTCAAATCGATTCATGAGATCAAGACGTCCTTTCTCCAGGAGTGGTACGCATGGATCTGGCTGCCGCTCAACGTGAAGTTCTCCGTTTCAACTGACGGAAAGAATTTCAGGGAAGTAGGTGAACTTCCGGACCCGGTCCCCGACACAACCGGGGGGGCCTTCGTGACGCCCTTCAACATCAAATTCCCAACAACAAAGGCGCGCTACGTGAAGGTCGACGCGATATCGAGAAAGGTCTGTCCTGACTGGCACATCGGAGCAGGAGGGAAGGCATGGCTATTCATAGATGAGATCGTGGTGAAATAGCGACTTATGACGAGAGAGTTACCGGGAGCACCCGCGTTGAATTTGTTCATGGCTCTCGGTAATTTTCACATCGTCGATTGTTCAGGGCGGTTTTTCCGGCATGACCGAAAACGATAATTTGGCGCGAACTAATCTAGCGGAACTTGATTCCTTTGTTTTCCGTATCATCAACACAGGATTTAGGGGGTATTATGGCGACCGAAACAGTCCTCCAGAGATTTCTCCGGTATGTTGTCATCGACACTCAGTCGAAGGAAGACTCGGACACGTATCCGAGCACGGCAAAGCAGCTCGATCTCCTCAGACTTCTCGCGGATGAACTGAAGGAGCTCGGCGTTCATGATGTTACCATGGATGAATACGGGTACGTCATGGCGACGATCCCGTCGAATGTTGACAAGCGTGTTCCCGTAATCGGACTCATCGCTCATGTCGATACGTCCCCTGAGGTGACCGGTGCGAACGTGAAGCCGCAGCTCATCAGAGATTACAGGGGAGGGGATATCGTTCTTCCGGGTGATCCTTCCGTAGTAATCAAGGAATCGGAAAATCCTCCGCTGAAGCTCGCCATCGGAAGGAGCATAGTCACGACTGACGGTACCACGCTGCTGGGCGCGGACGACAAGGCCGGGGTTGCTGCCGTGATGACCGCGGTTCAGGAGTTGACGAGGAATGCTTCGATACGGCACGGAGAAGTGAAGATCGGTTTCACGCCGGACGAAGAGGTCGGCGCTGGGACAAAATATTTCGACATAAAGAAGTTCGGCGCTCAATTCGCTTACACGGTGGACGGCGACACGCCTGGGGAACTCAACAAGGAAACGTTCAGCGCGAACTCCTGTCTGATAACCGTGGAGGGACGGGATATACACCCCGGCTCAGCAAAGAACGTGATGGTCAATTCGGTGCGCGTCATTGCGGAGATCATCGCACGTCTGCCCAAGGACATTTCGCCCGAAACGACAGAAGGTTACGAGCCGTACATCCACCCTTACGTCCTCGAGGGCGGGGTGGGTAAATCTTCAGTTAAAATTCTCTTCCGCGACTTCGAGACTCCCGGACTTGACAAGCTGAGAAAGATCGTGGAGAGAGTCGTGGCTGAAGTGCGACCGATGTTCCCAAACGCCAAGATAGAGATGAGAGTTACCGAGCAGTACAGGAACATGCGCGAAGGAGTGGAGAAGGATCCGCGGGTGGCTGATTATCTCTTCGAAGGAGCGAAACGAGCGGGGATGCAACCCGAGTGGAAGCCGATACGCGGTGGAACGGACGGCTCCAGGCTTACAGAGGCTGGACTCCCGACTCCAAACATTTTTACGGGCGGCGCTAATTTCCATGGTCGCATGGAGTGGGTGAACGTCTGGGGAATGGAAAAGGCAGTCGAAACCGTCCTGAACACGCTACAGATCTGGGTGGAAAAAAGCAGCTGATTGTCTCAATCCTGAAAGAGATGCGGACCAGCCGGGACCCCGGTTTCGTCTGCGGTCCAGCCTCTTCTTTTCATATAGAGAACATATATGAGACCGTGAACAAAACTGTTTCACGCAAAGGGAGATTCTATGGATCGCGAGCAAAAAGTTACAGGCGGACTGCCTGAGAACGCATTCAAAGAGCTGAAGGAGGGGGAAGAGTACCAACCGATAATGTCGCCGGGGAAGGTGTACCCCGAAGTCACGCCGTGGTCGGTTATCTGGGGATTGGTCATGGCGGTGCTCTTCTCAGCCGCCGCTGCTTACTCGGGGCTTAAGATTGGACAGGTCTTCGAAGCTGCCATACCGATAGCAATACTCGCCGTCGGCGTCACCGGCCTGGCAAAAAAGCCAAACGGCCTCGGACAGAACGTCATTATCCAATCTATCGGTTCAGCATCCGGAAGCGTCGTGGCAGGGGCGATTTTCACGATTCCGGCGCTCTACATACTCGCGCTGCCCGCAAGCTATTTCCACATGTTCATAGCGTCCGCGCTCGGCGGCTTCATCGGAATACTCTTTCTCATACCGTTCAGGAAATACTTCGTGAAGGACATGCACGGCAAACTTCCGTTCCCCGAAGCGACAGCCACTACTGAAATCCTGGTCACCGGAGAGAAAGGGGGGAAAGAAGCGCTCGTACTCGTCATAAGCGGTCTGATTGGAGGCGCCTTCGATTTCACTTTCAGCGCGTTCGGTCTCTGGTCAGAAGTCGTCACGTCACGGATATTCTCCTGGGGACAAGAGCTCTCCGACAAGTTCAAGATGGTCCTCAAGGTTGACGTGTCTGCCATGATTCTCGGACTTGGATACATTATAGGTTTGCGATACTCGGCCATCATTGTAGCCGGTTCTTTTCTTTCATGGTTCGTCTTTGTTCCGCTCGTGCATGAGATCGGACGGAACCTTACGACCCCTCTAGGAGCCGGCGTCACGGCTTTGATTTCGCAGATGAGCCCCGGCGACATCTTCCAAAACTACGTCAGGCAAATTGGCATTGGCGGCATTGCGATGGCGGGTATCATAGGTATCGTCAGGTCATGGAAGATTATCGCCGGCGCGTTCAAGCTGGCATACAATGAAATCGCGAGGAAGAACACAGGCGAGACTGAAAAGGCGGCGAGAACTCAGGCCGATATCAGAATGCTATGGATCGTGATGCTCGTGCTCCTGATGGCAATAGCCGTCTTCGCATTCTTCGCGATCGGCGTCGTCCCCTCGCTCTATCAGGCAATTGTCGCGCTTCTCGTGGTCATCGTAATCTCGTTCCTGTTCACAACTGTCGCCGCCAACGCCATCGCCATTGTCGGAACGAACCCCGTTTCGGGAATGACTCTGATGACGCTTATACTGTCCTCACTGGTGCTTGTCGAGATAGGCCTGACGGGCAAGTCTGGGATGCTGAGCGCCATGATTATCGGAGGGGTGGTTTGCACCGCTCTGTCCGTTGCGGGTTCCTTCATCACAGATCTTAAGATAGGCTACTGGCTGGGTTCAACTCCGAAAAAGCAGGAGACCTGGAAATTCCTGGGTGTGCTGGTGTCCGCGGCAACCGTGGGGGGAGTCATTCTGGTGCTGAACAAGGCCTACGGGTTCACCGGCGAGCAAGGGCTGGTCGCTCCTCAGGCGAACGCGATGGCGGCAGTGATACGACCCTTGATGTCCAATGCTCCGACTCCGTGGATGCTCTACATAGTCGGAGCAGTGATAGCTGTCCTCCTGGTGATACTCAAGGTGCCGCCTCTGGCGTTCGCCCTCGGAATGTACATTCCTCAGGAGCTGAACACGCCGCTCCTCATTGGAGGTGCGATAGCCTGGTTCGTCTCTACGAGAAGCAAGAGCGAGAAACTCAACAATGCCCGCCTCCATCGTGGTACTCTCATCGCGTCAGGCTTCATAGCGGGGGGCGCGCTCCTCGGCGTCTTCAACGCGTTTCTCAAGTTCATCGATCAGGAGTGGGCGTTCGGCTACAGCGGCTGGTTCAACGCGGGTTGGGCCGATTCGGCTCACGGTGAGCTGACCGGGCTTGTGATGTTCGTTCTCCTTTGTGCCTACGCGATTTGGGATTCAATGAGGGCCAGGGAATAAGGTGAAAGCCTCCTCTTAACTGCCGGGAAGGCTGTCGGCTTTGCGCTTGCATCGCGCGGCGCATCTTGGAGCACCCTGATTGGAAAAGTGCCGGCCACGCATGGCGCTGTGCGTGGCCTTGGCGCCTCGTCGATAGCGGACCACCCCCCACCGAGGCCCTGTTTTCTTGAATAAGACTCGACCTCCCTTTATATTCATTTCATGAAAACTGTCCATATTGCAAAGTCCAACCAGGATATCATAGTCCCAAAAATCTTCTGTCTCGGAAAGAATTACGCAAAACATGCGGCTGAAATGAAGTCTGACGTTCCTCAGAGGCCAGTGGTGTTCATGAAACCCTCGAGCGCCATTGTCCACAACGGCGCAAGAGTGAAGATACCGGCCATGACGAAGGACCTTCATCATGAAACGGAGATATTCTTTGTCATCGGCAAGGAGGGGAAAGACATCCGTAAGGAGGAGGCGCGTTCGTACGTCGATTCCATGGGAATCGCCCTCGACCTTACACTGAGAGATGTTCAAAGTGAATTGAAGAATGCCGGTAACCCCTGGCTGATTTCAAAAGGGTTCGATGGTTCGGCCCCAATTTCAAACGCGGTTCCCGTCGAGGGGGTTGATTTCAATAAGCTCGAACTTAGTCTGAGCGTCAACGGACAGGTTCGTCAACGAGGGGGCTACACCGACACGATCTTCAAGATCGAGGATGTTATCGTCTTCATTTCACAGCTCTTCACGCTGGAGAGGGGAGACCTGATATTCACGGGGACGCCAGAAGGCGTCGCAAAGCTGAATCCGGGCGACAAACTTCACGCCGAACTAACCGGGTACGCTTCACTCGATATCGAGATCGGCTGAGAATGCACGTCATATCGGTTGCTATTCCGAAGGGGGGGGAAGGGAAGACAACGACTTCCGTCAACCTTGCGGCAAGTCTCGCTGCAGCCGAACGAAGGACGCTTCTCATCGACGCGGATACACTTGGCGCCAGCGGAATCTCGCTCGGCTATACCGCAGACCAGGTGAAGAGCGGCCTCTATGACGTGTTCAACTACACACACTCGCTGAATCGTGTCATTTACAAGACGGAACTTACCTACCTCGATTTCGTCCCGTCCAATATTTCGACCGTCCAGATGGAGGAACGACTCCTGAGACTGAGCGAGAACAGGACGGTAATGAGGATAGCCCTGCGAGACATCGAGCAGCAGTACGATTACGTTATCATAGATTGTCCGCCGACTTTGCGCGGCATTACGACGAACGCGCTGTGTGCGTCCGACTCGGTCATAATACCGATGCGCGCCAGTCATTTCTCTCTCGATGCGCTCATGAGGATCATGCGATACTTGAAGTGGATACGGGAGGTCGCTAACCCGCAGATTTATGTCGAAGGAATTCTCCTGACCATGTTCGAACCCAACACCAAGATCGCTGAAATAACGGGGAGAGAGCTCCGGGCAAGATACTCGAAGTTTTTATTCAAGATGGTGATCCCGAAAAACTCGACGCTTGCCGAAGCGGCCTTTTACGGCAGGCCCGCCCTACTTTACAACATAAACTCCAAAGGCGCACAGGCTTACTTTGAGCTTGCCACGGAAATCGTAGCGAGGGACACGGCTTCTGGGAAGCTGTCCCAGGACGGCATTCGTGACGCGGCATCGTTCGGAGGAGAAGCGCGCGGGGAGGAAATGCCTGACCCACCGCGCGGGAAGAGCAGGGATTTAGCGGGGCCTGATTCTATCTGATGAGTTCGTTCAGTCGCTTGATTGTCGCTGGTCTTATCGTCATGGCTTCATCTAATGGGATTGCCGGGCAGGGCTCATCCGGGACGTCCTATCTTTTTCCCACCGACGCATCTCATCAAATCAATTCAGGCTTCGGAGACTATCGCAGCTCTCATTTTCACGGCGGGATAGACATATCGACGAATGGAAAAATCGGTTATCCGGTCTACGCCGCTAAGTCAGGATACGTTTACCGGGTTTCCGTGTCCCCGTTCGGCTATGGCAAGATGATAATACTGCGCCACGACGATTCGACGTACACTCTCTACGGTCATCTCTCCGCCTTCGCAGGCGAGATAAAGGAGCGTGTCGAAGAAGCACAGAGGTCGGAGGGGAAGTATAACGTCGATTTGACTCCAGGTCCGGGGGGCATTCGCGTGGAGCGCGGCGAGATAATCGCGCGAACGGGCGCGACGGGGGTCGGCGGCCCTCACCTCCATTTCGAGGTCCATGGTAAGGACTATTCTTTCGTGGACCCGCTTGTTTATAAGTCGCTAGATGTGTCAGGATACAGGACGCCCCGGATATTTGGCGTCGCTGCCGAAGAGATCTCTTCCGGGACAACGTATTCGAGTCGGGTCATAAGGACGAAGAAAGGGTACCGGGCGAGAACGGTTTTCCGGATGAACGGGCCCTTCTTCTTCGTGATCCACGCCGCCGATTCGTACGGCAGGGGAAAGTACAAGAGACCACCGAAGTACATCAGGCTATCGATTGACGGTAGGGAGTTCTTATCGCTCGACATGACCCGCTTTCCTGCGGACGACTACCTTGACGTCGCTTCGCTTGTGGATTTAAGGTTGTCGCGCGGATACAAGACCTACTACAAGCTTTGTGTCGACCG
>JAKAMG010000021.1:50267-67268 GCA_021812985.1 Bacteroidota bacterium | reverse complement strand
CGCGCTGTTGCGTAGTCATACATCCCGTTGTTTATCCAGAAGAGCTTCAGGTAATCGCGAATCGACTTCAGTGTCTTCGCGGAGATCCCCTTTGGGCTGAGGAGGATTTCCTGGCACAGCTTCATTATTCTGACGGCGTATTTGTTGGTCTGGTCAATGGCGATCGGCCTTCCTGAAACGGCAGCCTTTGCCATGTAATAGGCGAACAGCCTCTCCCGCTTTGTGAGCGATTCGAATCCATCGGCGTAAAGCTGTACCGTACGCGCACTCCCGACTCGTTCGAGTTCATAAATCCTTTTGTGTCTGACTCTTTTCCTGGTTTGTGACATGTTGATAGCCTGATTTCAGAGTAAGTGAATGAGCGTGGAAGCTACGATGTTCCGCAAGGTCGTCCCCTTTGTGTTTCCATCCCGACAAAATCCTGTTAAACCGGCAACTTCAGGAGAGGTCCCATAACGAAAGACACCGGTCGGGAGGATTAAGAGACGGTTCCTCGCGATCCGGTGTCTCTAAACTGATCTGACTCTTCCGGTCCTGTTTAGTCGACTGACTTTACAAGCTCGACCAGGTACCGGTAGAATTTCTCGACGCTGTCGATCGCGACGCGCTCGTCCGGCGAGTGGGGCCCGATTATCGTCGGACCGAACGAGATTGTATCCACTCCTCCGCCGACCCGGTCGTTAATGATGCCGCACTCGAGTCCCGCGTGGATCGCCTTGACTTCAGGCTCCTTTCCGTAAAGGGAACGATATATCTGCTTCCCCTTCGCGAGCACCGCCGAGTTCACGTTCGGCTGCCAGCCCGGATATCCGTCGCTCGGCTTGATCTTCGCGCCAGCAAGTCTCCCGACAGAGGCTACCTGAGAAGCTATCATGAATTTCTCAGACTCTATGGAGCTCCTTTGACTCGTCACTATCGTCACTCCGGCCGCCGAGGTCTTCAGCACCGCGACGTTAGTTGACGTCTCGACAAGATCGGGTATATCGCTGCTCATCCTGATGACGCCATGCGGCAGGGCATCTAGCGCACCGAGGACCGCCCCTTTCGACTTGTCATCGAGAGCCGGTTTCGCCTTCTTTACTTTCTCCACGACAACCTTCACGTCAGGGTCTGTCGTACCGAAAGCGTTTTTGAATATCGCCGCGCATTCATTGGCAACTTTCGCTACAGTGGCCTCATCTGCAGCCGGAACGGCGATGACCGCTTCGGATTCACGAGGGATAGCGTTGTGTTTACTTCCCCCTTCGAGCGAAACGAGCCTCATTTTTCCTTTTGTCTTTGCGTCTATCTCCATCAGGGTCCTTGTGAGAAGCTTTATGGCGTTCGCGCGACCGAGATGTATGTCTACGCCCGAGTGGCCTCCCTTCAAGCCGCGGATCATCACGTTAACGACCGCAACTTTCCCGGTGACGGCTTTCCGCTTCACGGGTATTGTCATCGTAGTATCGAGTCCCCCGGCACAACCTATATACAGGACTCCCTCTTCCTCCGAGTCGAGGTTCATCATCACAGTTCCCGTGATGAAGCCGGGCTCGATATGGTTCGCGCCGGTGAGGCCGGTTTCCTCGTCGATCGTGAACAATCCCTCTATCGGACCGTGCGTCAGCGTCTTGTCTTCGAGGAGTGCGAGAAGCGATGCCACGCCAATTCCGTCGTCCGATCCAAGCGTCGTTCCATCAGCCTTGAGGAAGTTGCCGTCTCTGAGGAATTTTATTCCATCCTTAAGGAAGTCATGCTGAACATCCCTGTTCTTCTCACAGACCATGTCGACGTGCACCTGGAGCACCACCTTTGATGCGTTCTCCCTGCCGGTGCTGGCGGGTTTGTTGACGACGACATTGCCGACTTTATCCTGCTTCGATTTCAACCCCATAGCTGTGGCAGTCTTCTTGATATATTCAAGAACCGCCTTTTCGTTCTTCGAGCCGCGCGGGATTGCACTGATTTCGGAAAAATAATGCCAGACTCTCTCCGGTTTCAGACCCTGGATAACTTGTTCGTTCATATCATCATCTCGCTTTTAAAAGGTTTAAAGTTTCATCCCGATTTTGTCGGGACTTCTCTAATAAGATTCGGATATTCAAGCGCTTAGGACGCCTCGCCCTTGACCTGCAGATTCCGGATGAAAAATTCTCCTCTTCGAGAGTGAGCTTCACTAAGTTTTTTTGCCAAAGAATCTATGTTTTGAGTGCGAGAGAAGCAACGGAGGACACCAGCCTTGAGAGGATTCCAACCGAAGTGGACTTAAACCATTGCGGGGAGCTCCATGTATGGAGGCCCATCATACGCGGAAAGAGGAAAAGCAATCCGCTAACAGCTGATCCGGAACAGTATTCAGATTTGTTATATGCGGATCGCTAAGGTCACGGCTCGATTTTCTTTACCCGTCCCACTTCTCCTGTTTCCAGCCGAACCTTGATGCCGTGCGGATGCGTGGCCGAGTTCGTCAGTATGTCCTTGACGATCCCTTCAGTCAGTCTGCCAGTCCGCTGGTCCTCCTTGAGAACAATTGCGACCCTCATGCCGGGCCTTACCTCCGAACGCTTCGTTCCATCCATAACCGCATCATCTCAATTTTGTTATTGATACGTCCGCCGCGGAATAGAAAAGTGGGAACGGCAGTCCTCGCTTCGACTTGAACACCTGGCGTACCTGAAGGAGCCTGACCTCAAACCGCTCCGCCCTTCCGAACTCGACAACGGAAGCCTGGCCAACCTTCAGTTTTAGTTCTCGCGACCGGTGATCCGGACGGGTAACCGTAATGATGGCATCACCGAGGTACTCGTGAACCCGACGGGCGCCGACGACAATCCCATTTTTCTTCGCATTGACATTGGAGTTCTCGACAACCGTGACGATGTCTCTCGGCCCAAGTTTCCTCGTCACGGGAAATTCAGCCGTGCCAGGAAACTCATAAGGCTGATTCGGCAAGCCTCTCTCTCCCCAATGCTCCTTTATGTACCCGAACGCCTCGTTGATGAGCTTCATCTTTGATGTTCCAATCCTTTGCATCTTGGAATCTCCCTCGAAGCGGTCTGGATGCCAGGCTTTAACCTGAATGCTGAACGCCTCGCGCACTTCTTCAAGCGTGTTCGGAATCGTCAGCTCGAGTATTCGGCAAGCTTCCTGCCAGGTCATTAACCCTCATTCGATTTAGTTTTCAGAAGCGCAGTCGCGACGGGTCGGCGATTCAAGTGAGCGAATTCCCGATCTCCCAAAGTCTATCTATCGTAGCGAGATTCCTCGTGGTAGTCTCCACCTTAGTTATCTTCTCAATAGCGCTTCCGTTGAACGGTGACGCTGACCAACCATCGTGGCACAGCACATAGATCGCCCGACCGTCTAATTCGAGTCCATCTTTGGTGTGCAATTGGGCTGAGCTCGCCTTGAAAGCCGTCAACTTGGACAAGCCTTCCCGAGAGAGAGATTGCATCAGCAGAGTTATATACACTCGCTGCCCCTTTTGAGCCCCTGTGCGTGAGAAGGGATTTCGTTTGACCAACTCACCCAGCTCCTTAAGACTCAGGACAGCAACCCCAACGTCAAGTCCGGTCGCCTCTTTGATCGCCCCCCGAATCATTTTTTCAAGACCCTGAATAGTTGCCGGATTCGACTTAAAGACGACATTCCCGCTCTGGATGTAGGTTTTAACCTCGGCAAAGCCAAGCCCCTCAAATATCCCGGTCAATTCGTTCATCCTGACGATTTTCTTTCCGCCAACGTTGATGCCACGGATAAGGGCGACAAAGACAGATTTGCGAGCGCGTTCCATAGAAGGTGTGTAAGAAGATATTTCCCGACATTAGTAATTGCAAACAGGATGGCCTGAGATAATTACCGTTGAAAAGAGTTGAGGCGCAGAAAATATCAAATGCGTCGGCAAAGGAAGGAGGCCCCTCGCCGGAATCCGCTTCTCCGGCGGAGGACCTCCATCCTCGAACCTGCCTTCCCTGTTTTTCACCGGAAGGAAGTTTCAAGAGCGCGGGACAGAATCAAGTAAGGAGCCCGCGCTTGCAATGTCTTACTTCACCGAGGAGAAAACACCACGCCCGTCAACGCGCTGGACGAAAACATCTCCACGATTGTTCCTCGGGTCGCTCCAGGTGATTATCGCTCCGCCCGTGCCGTCCGCCGCAATCGTGGGGCAAGACTGATCTCCCTGGGCAGTGCATATCGCGACGCCGTTCTTCTGCCATTGCGGCGCGCCGGTAGCGTCCAGTCTCTCAGCGTAAATGTCATAGCTGGAATCGCGGTTGTCATGCCACACCATTATCGCTCCTCCGAAACCATCGCTCACCAACGCGGGAAGCATCTGGTCCCCTCCCTCGCTGCAAACCAGTACTCCATCGGGACCCCATTGCGTTTTACCGGAAGCATTGACTCTTTGAGAGTATATATCGTAGTCCGAACCGCGTTTATCGCACCACACCACTATGGCTCCTCCTTTGCCATCAGAAGTCAGCGCCGGACTCGACTGGTCGCCCTTCGCCTGACAGAGAGGAATTCCGTCCGCTCCCCACATGGGCTCACCCGATTCGCTGAGCATCTGAGAATAGATGTCAAATGTTCCGCTTCTCTGATCGTGCCATACGACAATGGCACCACCCGACCCGTTTGGAATTATAGCCGGGTTCTGCTGGTTGCCCGCTGCAGTACACACGGCCACACCGTTTGGGGTCCACTCAACACCACCTGACGAACTGACCCGCTGAGCATAGACATCATGGCTGCCATTTCGATTGTCGTCCCATGCTATGATTGCTCCACCTGCTCCGTCTACAGAAAGAACCGGGTAAAGCTGATCCGCGGTCATCGTGCAAACACCAAGCCCGCCGCTACCCCACTTCATCTTCCCCGACGCGTCTATTCTTTGGACATAGATGTCGTAGCTGCCGGTCCTCTTTTCATGCCAAGCTATTATGGCGCCACCCATACCATCACCCACGATCGCCGGGGCCGTTCTCCCGCCACTCACCTTGGAAACAGGAACTCCCCCTGACGACCATGCAACGGCACCGTTAGCATCCACTCTCTGAGCGAACACGTCGCAGTTCCCGCTTCGGTCGTCACACCATGTTACAATCGCACCACCGGTTCCGTCCTCAACCAATTTCGGGAAACCCTGCCGCTTAGTATCAGGGCACACCGCAACGCCTTCCGCCGTCCACTGGATCTTCCCGAGCATATCAACTTTCTGCGCGAATATGTCGTAGTTACCGTTGCGATCATCCTGCCATGCGACGACAGCTCCCCCCATCCTGTCAGGGGCAATCGCAGGTGCCCACTTATCTCCGGGTCCAACGCAGACGGCACTGTTCGATTTGGGATCTCCCGGCAACTGAGCAAACATCAGGCTGCCCGGGACAAGCAACAGCATGACGCACACAGAAGCGATCCTCACAGCCCCTTTCAGGACTGACGGACCTGACTCTCGACTGCAAAGTTGAAGATACATAACCCCTCCTTTTTAACTGATTCTCTGTCAGATGAGGGATATGCAGACAACCCGAGTGGGCCCTAAACAGCCGAAAGAGCGAGTTCTCAAACCTTGTTACGAGAATTCTTTCACCGAGGTCGTCCGCATTCACTCGCGACCTGTATATGCAACGACGATGCATATTCGGCAAGCTCCAACAAGACAAGAGGTTAGCGGACACGAGGAAAGGCGGGAAAGATTTCGTCCGCTATCAGCGGAGAGAAACAGGAGCTAAACCGCCGCCGAAGCGAAAGGCTACTTTGAACCTGACGCTCAGCACCGGAGACATAGCAACTGCCCAGGACCAACCCCCTGAAGGCTCTCCCGGGACACGCTATTTTAAAGAGTGGCTTTATAAAAAGCAAACTGCAGAGGAATACACGCGCTAACTTATAGAGTACCAGGATGCTACTGCCGCTAAGAAAAATGCCGGAGGATGACCACCTCCGGCACTAGCGTCGTTAGCTGGTTTTCTATTTTGACTTTACAGGATAAGGAGGCCGGTGCGGAAATGTGAACGGGTGCTCCTTGATCTCCTTCAACGCAGTCTCGATGGCCGTTTGCAGCTGTGGATCCTTCCCTGCCATCACAGACGCGGGATCATTGTCAACTCTGATGTCAGGATCCATTCCGTGATTCTCTATCCACCATTTGTCCTGGACGCCGTAGAAGCCGTTGTTCGACTGGTCGACATGACCGTTGTCGATGGTGGTTTGAGTATTCACGATGCCGGTCAGACCTCCCCATGAGTTCGTACCGACGATCGTCCCAAGATGTCTCGCCTTGAAGTCCTCGAGGAAAGCTTCGCCATCAGAACCGTTGTACTCGTTCGATATCACCACATACTTTCCGGTCGAGGTGCTTCCAGGATATCGGAAGGGCACCATGTTTGCGAGGACGTTATGAGCTACCATCTCGCGTTCGAGTTTGTCAATTAGGAAATACTCCGTCCATCCGCCGGAGTTGCGGCGGACGTCAATTATGATTCCCTTCTTGTACCGGAATGCTCTCCAGAATTTGTCGAACTCACCTATGTTCGGCGCTCCCATCGCGTTGATGTGCATGTACCCGAGTTCGCCGTGACTTTCCTTCTCGACGGTGTTGATGTTGTGCGTCAGCCATCGGAAATACCTGAGCTCCGGACTGTTTCTTATGGGCTCCACCTCGTACGTTCTTGCACCGGCTTCTGTTGGTTTGTCGTTGACTGTGACACTAACCTTCTCGCCTTTGACCACCTGAAGATACTTGAAATAGTCGTCGGGCACCTTGATCTGGTGACCATTGATGGCGATGAGGTAGTCTCCGGATTTGAGGTTGATGTCCGGCCTCGCGAGAGGAGCCTTCAGGTCGAGATTGTATTCAGTCGGCCCGTAGATAGTGGAGAATTTGTAGTACCCCGCCGCATTGTCGGGTACAAGGTCGGCACCGAGCCAGCCGGTGTAAACCTCGGTCTTCGGCGTCTGTTCCGGTCCAAAATCTCCCCCGGAGATGTAGGTGTGGGACACGCTCAGTTCGCCAACCATCTGCTGCATCACCCAATTCAGCTGCTGCCTGGATGTGATGTAGGGTATGTACGCCCTGTACCTGTCCCCGATCGCCTTCCAGTTCAGCCCGAACATGTTCGGGTCGAAAAAGAAGTCTCTGTACCATCGCCACGTGTCGTTGAAGATCTGGAGCCATTCCTTCTGCGGATCGACCGTGTACCTCATCCCGTCGAGGTTCAGCTTGCTTCCCGGCTCCTTTGACTTATACGCGTCGTCCCATGTGGTCGTGTAGATGTCCTTGTCCCTCTCGATAAGCATGTACCGGCCGTTTATGGACGTGCCGAAGTCCTTAATCTTCTGACCGAGCACAGACTCCTTCTTGTCGTGCATGTCGAAAATATGTAGGTCCCATTTTGTAGCGCCGCCAGGCTGGAAGATCTCACCATATTCGGCTTCGGTGAACTTTGGAACCGAGCACCAGGCTACTTTTCCCTCTCCGGCTTTAAGGTAAAAGTAATTCCCCGGGGGTACGGGAAGCGGATACGTTCTAAGCTGGATACCGTCAAGGTCAATTCGGAAATTGTCCGAAGCTTTCGGTTCATCTTTATCCACAGCGTCCTCGAACGGGGGCTTCAAACCCGCCTGAAGCTGTACTGCCATCACCTCCTGAGGCGCGTCGATCACATGGTCGTCCTCGTAAAAGTCCATCTGGACATGGAAATTTCTGCTCGAGAGATAGTAGAGATATTTTCCGTTAGCATCGAATGTCGGGTTGATATTGTCGTAGAAATCGTCGGTGATCGGGAAGCTCTTGTTCTGATCGAGACTGTAGAGATAGATAACGCTGTTCTTGTTGTAGTGGACAAAGCTATATGCTATCCACTTGCTGTCCGGCGACCAGCAGTAGTCGCTGATCTCCCAGTAAAACTCGTCGTTCTTGAGCTGGTCAGACGATGCGAATTTGTGAAGCTGCTTCGTCGCGACGTCGATGTAGTAGAGGTCGAAGTTCTTATTGCCAAACAGGATCTTCTTCCCGTCCGGAGACCAGACGAGATGGTAGTCGGTCCTGTCCAACGAGGTTGTGAGCGGTACCCATACTCCCCCTTCGACCTTCTGCATGTAAAGCTCGTACTCGCCGCTCTTGTCCGAAAAGAACGCCACCCATCTACCGTCGGGTGAGATCTGAGGATACATCTCGCGCGAGCCGGGAGTGTTCGAGAGATTTCTGGTCTGCCCCTCTCCAGTAGGCAGGGTAAACACGTCACCTCTTGCCTCGATAGCGACATTCTTTCCGTCGTTCGAAACGGTCGCGTAATGAATATAATCCTTGGGATTAATCACCCTCTCCCTCAACTCCCACCTGTCTCCCGGCACCGCCACAGAAATTTGTTTCGTTTCGCCCGTCGCCACGTCCATCACGTTGAGGTAACCGTCGTGAACATATACGATCTCCTTCGTGTCGGTGGCAGGCGTCATAACATCGACGTCGCTGTAATGTGTCAACACGGTAACCTGCCCGCCGGACAAGTCTCTCCTGTAAATATTCGAGATTCCGTTTGTGCTGTCGCAGACATAATACATGTAGTTTCCTATCCACATCGGATACGCGTTCACGCCGACGTAGCTTGTTATCGGGGTGAAATGATTTGACTTGAAATCATACATCCAGATATCAGGGTACCATCCTCCCTTGTACCTTTTCCAGTAATAATCCTCGAGCCCCTTCCTCACATAGAGCATTTTGCTCCCATCGGAGTTGAAGCTGCAATCCCTCCCGCGGTCGATTGGAAATCTTTCCGGGGCCGAACCATCCTTGTCTGCAAAGTAGAGGTGGGGATCTCTCATGATATAGTTCTCGTAGAACGACCGGAACACGACCCGCTTTCCGTCCGGTGTCCAGGCGACTGATTCCGCGCCGCCCGGATTGTAGGTTATCCTTTTAGGGACGCCTCCCTCCGTCGGGATGACGTAAACGCTTTGTTGTCCGTCGTAGCTCGCCGTGAACGCAATGGACTTACCATCCGGCGAGAATCGCGGCCACGTCTCGTCTCCTGGAAAAGTTGTCAGCCTGGTGGCGGTCCCGCCCCCGGAGCTGACAAGCCAAAGATCTCCTTCATAAGAAAAGACGATCTTGTTACCGTGAATATCCGGATCGGTCATGAACCTTCCCTCCTCCTGCGCCGAGCAGGCTGCAACGAGGATCAAGGATGACAGGAACAAACCTCCAACAAAAGATTTCATAGCGCCTCCAAAAGATGAATTACAAATCCGTAAAATCTGGCTGAAGAGGTCTGCGCTGTTACGCGACTGGTTGCCGGCCTGTAATGATCCATCGCGTCTGAAGCCGGTGGTCAGTCGGGCCCGCAAATCCTTCCGCCAGTAGTTCGATCCTCCAGTACAAAAAGGGGGTGACGCTCATTTTTCCCCGGCGGTGAACTCGACCCATGGCTCCGAAGGACGGCTCTTAAGTATGCCAGACATCCAGTGAAACTGAGGATGTTCGGCGAGGAACTTTGTCGCGTCGAACGGTTCGCCGCAAGCCCTCCCCCATCTCGCGTAGAAAGACATCTTCTTCGCCATCTTTGAATCGACGACCTTCGCGTCTATCGTTCCCTCGGGAGAAAACGGAAGGCCGGAACCGACCATCATCGGGTCCTCGTCGAAATGGGCGCACAGGGTCCTCGAATCCGCCCTGCTCTTTCCCAAATATGTATCGTAGTGATCAGACTCGAACTTCTCGGCAAGCTTCACATCTATCTTTCCGGCGAACTTCTTCATCAACTCGTGCCATCTCACATCGCGCGCCACGGATGAATTCTTTATGTTCGTCTCCTGCTCGTCAGTTTCGAAGCGCAGTATCTTTCCGTCCTTGGCAAGATTAGAGCCGACGAAATATCCGTCTTTCTTCCTTTCGACACTTACATATTTCAGCCCCAGATTCAGCCTGGCTATCTCGTTAGTCTTCGTATCGCCTACGAGCCACATATTGGCGTAGCCTCCGTTGTTCCCGTCTTCCATCATCCTGCACCAATCGTCAATTGAGTTAGCATACTGAGTGGCGTGCCTCATTCTCGAGAACTCCGGCGCCCCTTTTACATCGAAGCCTGAAAAGGAGCCGATTGTAGTCTCGGAGCCGATGATACCCGCGTCAGTGATGAAGAAATCCGTGCCGCTGTGTATGAATCCGGGAAAGCTCTGCATCAGAATGTGGTGGCCCTGCGCAGGAACAATGTCGAGTACCAAATTACAAAACGGCTCCTCAAAGCCCCCCATCGTGTTATGGCCGAGCACGATGCCGCCATCTCTGGTCATACTTCCAGTAGCTATGAACGAGCTGCAGGATTCTTTCTGCGGCGGGCCAGGATTCATTTTCAGCGAATCGGCGATCTTCGGCCACCAGTAGCCCATCAGTTCCATGTAACCGTTGAGTCCCACGATCTCGTCCGTGCTCGTAGAATCGCCCGCAGCGTCCATCCCCTCGACTATTCCGTTGATCTCGGCCAGGTCTTCAGGGTCGACTTTAGGCGTGAGTATTGCGCCGGCTTTTTTCACGTACCAGCCCCAGCTCATGGCGCTCTGGTACTCCCACTTTACCTTCAGCATGCGAATCGATTCCTTGATTTCGCCGGCCAAGAGGTAGCCATGCTGGAACCCGCGTTCTTCCGGTGTCCCCTCGATATGCAGGTATATCCATCCTGCCTTTATATGCTTATTGGCTTTCGCAAGCCAGGCCTCCTGCTCCTTCGTCAGGTGGCGGGTTGTCTGAGCGAAACCCGCAGTCAGAAAGAGAAAGAGGATCGCAAAAGCAGACAGTAACTTTTTACGCATTCTTACCTCCGGAGTGGTTCTTGTGATGAGTGGCGTTTCGTGCTTTCATCCCTTAGCCAGGCCGAATAGAGGCAATTTTAAATCCGCCTCCCAACCTGGATTAAATGTGAAAACTGCTTCAAAGCGTAACTAAACGGGAGCGGAAAGTCAAGCTTCTCGAGGGACAAGGAATTGGGGAGTGCCTGAATGGATTCGGAGAATTAAGCAACACGACGGGGCGATTCACCGCCAGCTTACTTTTGCCCTGCAAAGTTCAGCCGAATCTCCGGCACGTTTGACGGAACAGTGAAAATACTCCCCGGCATCGGCTGAACACACAGTCACCTCGTCTCCCATCTGCGCCTCAGCGAGGAAATTAATCTCGAGACCCGCGAGTCTCTTCTCCTCTAAAATTGTACCGGGGAAGCTATCGAGAATCCAACGCACGTATCTGGAAGAATTCACGTGACTGTTCACATCTATGTCGCCGTATCGCACTACATACTCAAAATCAGTCCGTAGGGTCTCCCGCTCCTCAATTTTCCCCAGTTTTGTATCGATGGCGTGCCGGTTTAGCTCGACAGGAAAATCACTGTTCTCAAGATCAATCCTTTGAATCCGCGATGTCTTCCGGTCTATCACGAGCCATGCGGACGTTGCCGAGGCAAGTTTGTCCCCAGCCGCGGAAAAGACCACGAAATCTCTCAGGCCGAAAAGCTTGTCGGTGCCTTTGCTCCATGTCTCTATGGTCACCTCATCATCCCACCGGGGGACTTCATGGAACACAGCAAGAAACCGTGAGAGGACCCAAAGGCGCCCCTCGTCGCGCAGCGCGTCGTAACTGAAGTCCGAGTTGTTCGCGTGCGCCCAGGCGCTGTCCAGCATGAAACTGAAGAGCACGTCGGGACGCGCCTTCGCTTTACGATCGACTTCCCAGGAGTGGAGCCTGTAGCTTCGCCTGAGAATCTGCGGGATCGGACTACTCATTCATATCCTCGGTACGTTTCAGAGATAAGCTTCAGCCGGCGGCATAGGTTGTTCTCAATCGGGGTGGTAATCCTTCCGCCTGAAAGGCGGGCACATCCATCAACCCGCCCGGCTTTTTGCTGCACCGTAAAATTAAACGCGCGTAACGGGAAGAACAAGGTGGCCGTCATCTGGACAGCGACGGCCACCCAACAGCTTACTTTGGAGCGGGACCTTCTGTAACCTGAACCAGGTCATTCGGCCTCAGCCATTTTTTGTACGCCGCCTGAATTTCACTGGCGTTAAGCTTCATATAGATGTGCGCGGCGCGAATCGGCTCATCGAGAGGCAAATCCGCCAATGCCCTTCCGAGGAGTCCGTTCGCGATGCTGTTCTCGCTCGACTCCGAGAGCGGGATCTCGCGCAGGACGAGCGCCTTAGCCTGCTTCAACTCCTTGGGAGTGACCAAAGTGTTCTGCATCTGCTTAAGGTCACGCACAATGATGTCCCGAGCCTGTGTCACCTTATCAGGATCGCAGGCGTAACTAACCTCGTAGCTGCCGCGCGTCTTTCCTAGACCGAAACTCGAGGCAACGTAGTAAACGAGCCCCTCGTTCTCGCGCAGGTCTCTGTAGAACCTCGTCGCGTAGAAGGCTCCACCGAGCACGTGGTTCCCGAGTTCAAGCGGATAATAATCCGGATTGGAGCGCGTCAAGCCGAGAGTCTCGGCCAGATAAACCCTGTCCTGTACGCGGCTTTGATCAGGTACAGCGGCAGTCGACGATTTGCTTAGTGGTACAGCCGGAAGCTCGGTCTGAGGCTTCTCTCCCGATGCTTTCCAATCTCCGAAATACCTCTCGACTACCGCCTTCGCCGTGTCCGGAGACACGTCTCCGATCACCACAATTGTCGTCATGTCTGGGCGATACACCCTCCGGTAGTAGTCCCGAATGTCCTGCATGGTAACGGAATCGACAGTCGCCGGTGTGGTTTGCCTGAGCGTTGGATCACCTTCCGGAAAGAGAGCGGTGTGCAGGGCTCTGCTCGTGAGGTAATCGGGACTCTCCAGTTCTCCTGCCACCGTAGCTGCGGTGCGGCGCTGAATTATCCCGAACGCCATTTCCGGAAGTGCCGGGTGAAGCTCGTTATCGGCGAGTAGCTGTACCCCTTTGTCGAAGTTGTTTCTAAGCACACCGAGCGAGAAGCTCAAACCGCCTGATTCGTTGGCCCCTATGTCATCCAGCGCCTTCTGGAATGCGATGCGGTCAAGTGTAGTCGAACCGTACTCAAACAGCTGGCCGAGCATCCCCGAGACGCCATCTTTCCCGGCAGGCGTCTGAAGGAGGGCGTTGTTCTTGATGCTTCCCATCACGCTCACTGTTTTGCTGATGGTCTCTCTCTGCACGATAAGCTTTATGCCGTTTGGAAGGATCGAGACAACAGGCTTCACAGTTGAGCGGGGAATCGAAAGACGACCGACTGCGGTCTCAGCCCATTTTGGGAGAGCGACACCTTTCGTCTCCTTGGGGGTAAACGACTCTGCCCCGCCGAAAGCGCTGGAGGATATCGGCTTTCCCGATGCCTGTGGCGTCAGCACTGCAACGATTGCGTGTTCTGGATTCAGATACTCCCTCGCGACGCGGTTTACATCTTCAGCGGTCACTTTTTCCATCATCTTGAGGTCATCATCCGGAGAGTTTCTATGCTCGACGGCGACGGCGTTGGACCAGGCCTGCGCGAGTCCGGACACCGAGTTCTTCTGGAACTCGGCGGCCGATATCTCGTGCCGCTTGGATGCTTCCACCAGGTCTGCGGACACACCATTCTTCAACTCCGAAGCGAGTATGTCGCTGATCTCTTTAACTAGTTTGTTCGCATCGTACCCCTTCGGAAAAGCCGCGAGAGCAAATCCAAGTCCGGATTTGGGCATGGCATCATACTCAAACCCCGCATAAAGAGCCTTCCCCTGAGGCACCAGCGCATAAAGGCTTCCTCTCTGACTGCTGAGCACATCCGAGAGAACTTCTCCGGCGGCATAATCAGGGCTGTTCGTACCAGGAAGCCTGTAAGATATGACAGCGAGACCGTAGGGGAGATCGGTCGTGAGATTCATCGTGTCAGGCTTCACGTTCGCGAACTCGAATTTCGGCCTGGCAGGAACTTTCCCGGCAGGTATGTCTTCGAAAAGGTTTTTAACCTCGGTCAGCGCCTTCTCAGGAACGACATCGCCTACTATCACAAGGATTGCGTTATTGGGGACGTACCAGCTCTTGTGGAAGTTTCGGAGCATCGCGCCCGTGGTCTTGTTGAATGAAGGGCGGGTGCCGAGCGCGTCATGCTCGTACGGGGTACCTTTGTACATAGCATCGAGTAGCTTGGTGAAGAAGACGTACTGCGGATTCGAGAGATCCTGTGCCACCTCCTGCTCAATTGCACCGCGTTCCTTGTCCCACAGGCTGTCCGTTGACAGAATGCCCCTCATCCTTATCGACTCGATGTGAAGAGCCACGTCGAGGTCTTCGGCGGGGATCGTGAAGAAAAATTGAGTGACCATCTGCTGAGTATCTGCGTCGAAGTCGCCCCCCATCGCGGCGGTTACGTCCGCCAGCTGGGAAGCAGAAAGGCCCGGGCTTCCTCTGAACATCATATGTTCAAGCGCGTGCGCCGTCCCCGGATATCCATCCGGAGCTTCGTCGGAGCCGACGAGGTAATTAATTTCGGTTGTGACTACGGGAGCGAGCGGATTTCTGACTATCACGACGCGCATTCCGTTCTTAAGCGTCGCGCGCAGAACAGACTCCCCGCTCGAAACCTTCGCGGAATAGGCTACGCCTGACGGGACGAGCGCGACTCCAACGAGTGCCAGAAACAGCAGGAGACCATAAACTCCTGAACCAATTCGTGCGCGAGTCATATTAATTCGCGGATTTCCTTCCATTTGTCCTCCTCGGTGTGATTTAGAATTATTCGACCCATCTTCTTCGCCCGCCACGGGGACCGCGTACAATCGGGTGGGGGCTGAACTGTGCTCGAAGAACATCAGTAGCTCTTGAAAAGTCCTATCTCATTTAAGACCGGAGAAACCGGTTCCTTCGTTGGGATATTTTAACTATCCTGAGCCAGAATTCATAGGATTCAATAATCCCGGAGCTCGGCATGTCATGTTCCGGAGCAGGACTTCACCAAGAGACCTCTTTCCACGAAGGAAATTGTCGATCAACTTTCGTTCGATCCGGAGACACATTGAACAATCAGGCGAGTTTCACTATAGTGCTTCATGGACAGTTTTGAAAATCTATCTCATGAAGAGCTGCTGAATGCTCTCCGGATGTTCGCAAAGAACTGGCTCGCTCACGATGGAAGCTGGTTCCTCGCGGCGGAGGAAAAATTCGGCATGGAGACGGCGGTTGAGCTTGATAAGAAGGCTTGGGAAAAGTTCGCGGTCGTCGAGGCAAATCGGATCAGGCAGGAGTTCAGGATTCCCGAGGGAGGCGGACTCAAGGCTCTTGAAACCGCCCTCAGGTACAGAATGTATTCCGCAATCAATAAGCAGGAGATCGTCTACGCCGATGACGAGACGCTTGTGTTCAGGATGGTGGAATGTCGCGTGCAGGCGGCGAGACGGAGGAAGAATCTCCCACTGTTCGCCTGCAAACCCGTCGGCGAGGTTGAGTTCAGTCTCTTCGCCAAAAGCATTGACCCCAGAATAGAAACCACCGTCATATCATGCCCACCCGATCCGACGGATGGCTTCTATTGTGGGTGGGCCTTCAGGCTTAAGTCCGAAGGGAATTGAAAAAGTGAGCGGCTACCCTTGTGTGCCGCTCCCCTCTCCTCTGCTACCGTGACCGCCCTGTCTTCGCGGACCATGCCCCTTGTACCTTGAGTTGCTTCTGCGCCTGTTTGACCTGGAGGGCAATGGTGAAGTGGGTTCCGGAAGTGGGGTCAGCAGGTCATCCTCCGGATAGGTCGAAGGTATTTCCTCGCCTAAATACTTTTTGATGGCCGGCATCGCGTAGGCATCAGTCTCTGTGGCAAAGCTTATAGCTGTACCGGTCGCACCTGCCCTCCCCGTTCTCCCTATGCGGTGGACGTAGTCCTCTGGGTTATCGGGCAGGTTGAAATTGACAACGTGGCTTATCCCTTCGACGTGAAGCCCGCGGGCCGCTACATCGGTAGCCACAAGAACGTTTATCCCGCCCGAGCGAAAGTTCTCAAGCCTCTTAATTCGCCTGAGCTGTTCGACGTCACCCGACAGAAGAGAGCAGTTGATGCCGTACGCGGAAAGGTGATCCTTCAAATCTCTCGCCGTGTCTTTGCGATTGGTGAAAACGATTACCCTGTCGAGTCCCCGCTTCGTTATGAGGTTATAGAGGATCTTGAACTTTTCGATATCCATAGTCAGGTAGAACACCTGCTTGATCGTCTTGACGACCACTCTCTCCGGCTCAATCTCGACGATGCTCGGCTCCGTGGTCCAGCTAGAGGCAAGCCTGTTGACCTCGGCAGTCAGTGTGGCGCTGAAAAGTAGCGTTTGCCTTCTTGACTTCGGAGGAGTGCTCTCAACGATTCTCCTGACATCGGGTATGAAACCCATGTCAAGCATCCTGTCAGCTTCATCTATTATGAGAATTTCGACCTTGTCGAGATGAATGCTCCCCTGCTTCTTGAAGTCGAGGAGTCTCCCCGGCGTAGCGACTACTATGTCGATGTCTTCCTCCGCGAGAGAGTCCTTCTGCTCCTGATATTCCATTCCACCGAGGACCGCAAGGACCTTGAGGTTGGTGTATTTTATCAGAGCGTCGGCGTCTTTCTTGATCTGCATCGCCAGCTCACGCGTCGGGGCGAGAACAAGGGCCCTCGGCGATTTTCGATTCGGCTGGCTCAGCGGATTATTCAGGAGCCTGTTGATCGTCGAAATCAGGAAAGCGGCTGTCTTGCCTGTCCCGGTCTGGGCGCGTCCGGCCGCGTCGAGGCCCTCGAGAGCCTTCGGAAGGATACCGGCCTGTATCGGGGTACAATATTGGAAACCGAGGTCCGAGATCGCATGCATGATTTCAGGCCTCAATTCAAAATCGTGAAAGCGGTTCTTGCCATCAGCCGGTGGGACGACGTATTCTGAAACGTTCCAGGTTTGCTCGCGCTGTTCAGCGCCGGCCGGCTTCTGCTCAGGCGTCGGGCGCCTCCCTTGCCTCTGCTCCCTCCGAGGCTGCTGACGCGATTCAGAAGACCTCCCTCCATGCGATTTCTCTCCCTGCGGTCTTCCAC
>JAKAMG010000021.1:0-50167 GCA_021812985.1 Bacteroidota bacterium | reverse complement strand
TCGCGCCCTGCGGCCTGTCACCCTGGCTCCTTCCGCCCTGACGTCTTCCTCCTTCCTGTCTCCTGTTTTGACTGTCAGGATATCTCCTCTGATTCCCCCCCTGCCTCTGCCCTGAGGCATCTTTTTGTTTCGGGGCTCTTTCATCGTTCTTCTTTGTATCTGGTTTTGCTTCAGCACGACCAAACAGTTTTTTGAAAAGGTCTTTTAACAACTTGTCTTCACCATTCCCTTATTTGCTACTAATTAATGTTCAATATTTTCGACGCCGCATGGAACAGGTTCAGTTCACAATTACGGCTTCTCTTTCGAGGGCGATCCCGAATTTCTCCCGGACTCCTTCCTCGATATCGGAAGCGAGCTCCATGAGCTCCTTCGAAGTGCCGGCGTAGTTCACGAGCGCGAGGGCGTGATTGGCAGATATCCCAACCCCGCCTTTTCTCATGCCCTTCTGGAAACCGGCATTCTCAACGAGCCAGGCGGCCGGGACCTTTGTCCCTCCTTCACTCGCGAATGACGGCACTCTGTCGAACCCGAAATGTTTTGACTTCTCAAGGAATACCTCGTACTCATCCTTAGATAGCACGGGATTCAGGAAAAATGAACCGACGGATCTGCTGTTGGGATCTTCCGGGTCAACCACCATCGATTTCCTTCTCCGCAGAGCGAGCACGGCTTCTCTCACATCTGCCAATCCGCTACCCGGCGCTTTCGCTTCCCGGCTCCTTCCGGATTCGATGTATTCCTTCAGCTCGGCATACTTTATAGTAGGCTCGCCCGAGGGAATCAGCCTGTAACTCACTTCGACAACAACATAACGGTTCCTGTCTTCGCCTTTGAACCTGCTTCTTCGATAACCGAACTTGCACTCCGCCGCCGCGATATCCACAATCCCAAGCGATTGTCTGTCAAGGACCCTTACGGATACAATCGTATCCTTGACCTCCTGCCCGTACGCACCGACATTCTGGATCGGCGTGGCTCCGACCGAACCGGGTATGCCGGACAGGCATTCAATTCCCGCGAGATTGTTATCGACCGCGAAGCGGACGACATCATCCCATGCTTCGCCGGCAGATGCTGTCAGCACCGCGGAGCCGCCCTCATCTCTGACGCTGATACCTTTCAGGTCGACCTTCAGCACAAGGCCTCTGAAGCCGTTGTCAGAGAATACGACGTTGCTCCCACCGCCAAGTATCATGAGAGGAAATCCGGTCGTCTGAAAAAAACTGACGGCCGATACTATTTCGTCGAGAGTGCGGCATATGACGAAATACTGAGCGTTTCCTCCCAGTCGAATAGTGGTGAACTGCGAGAGCGGAACCTCCGCCCTGAATTCAGCCAGCTTATCTGGCGTGACTCTCATACGCTACAAGATAACGAATCCGAGCCAATTATCTGACTGGAAATAAACCCCGGCGATCCACGGATGGGGGCGCTTTAATCCCGTTCCGCCCCTTTCCACATCCTATTCAAGAGAACTCAAGAGCAATCCCGAGAGAAGCTTCGGATAGAAGTAGGTCGACTTCTGAGGCATCACCGCGCCGGCGTCGGCAACCTCCTTCACCTGCTCGACCTTTGTCGAATTCAATATGAAGCCGACCTGGCCTTTTCCCGACTGTACCGCCTTGTCAACCTCGTGCCGGTCTATTGTGTAGTTGATGTTGAGCTTCTTCTCCTGGGCTTCCTTGGAAATCCCAAGTTTCTGAGTCAGAACATAATCGTGCAGGAGCGTCACATCCAGCTTCTTCACGGGAGCGGGGACGTTTTCCTTGACTATCGAAAGCACGTCCGACCCAGGCTTGAGCTTCATCAGATAGTACTTGCTATCCGGAAGTATCATCCCGTAGGAGTGGTCGCCCGCCGCGGCCAGCGATGCCGCCAGCGAGTCAACATCGTTCTTCGCGCTCAATTCAAAATGGACCTTTACCGCTTCGATCAGCTTCCCGGCCTCGAATCCTGAGACGCTGTGGAGTATCCTGTGTGTTGGATAGACAACCAGGCCCGAGTCGAAGATGTTCGTGAAGTACATCATTATATAGTTGTACGCCTCCTTCCCCGTGTGGCGAGGGTCTTTCTCCATCGTCTTCCTTTGGTATTCGAGCGCGGTCTCATATCTGTGATGACCATCGGCGATGTAGACAGGCATATTCTTCAACAAACCCTGAAAAATCTTTACCGTGGCACTGTCGACGATCCTGTAAATCTTGTTGTTGACTCCGTCCTGGTCGGCCTCAAGGAACGGTTTTCCCTTGGCAAGGTCGTCGTACACTTTTTCGAGAGTCCTGGACTCGTCCCCGTACACGCTGAATATCTGGCTGAAGGATGCCTTTGTCGCAGTCATGAGCTTCAGGCGATCCATCTTAGGCCCGGAGAGCGTGTGCTCATGCGGAAGTACCACCCCCGCATCGAAAGGCTCCAGTTTTATCCACGACACGAAGCCGCGCCGCGTGACTACGCTCCCGTCATGAGTCTTGAAGGTCTGAAAGCACGGATAAATGGCGGGCTCCGCATCCTGAACGAGAGCCTTCTCGTTCAGCATTCTCCGCATCTCGTCTGCCGCCGCAGGATAAGGGTCAGCGGCAGGGTTAAGGTCAAGCCTGATGATGTTGTTCGGATTTCTGTTGAAAAGCTCCCGCTGCTCTTCTCTGCTAATAACGTCGTAAGGCGGCGCCACAACCTGTGAAAGGTCCTCAACTACTTCTACGTTGTAATGAATCGACTTGAACGGTTGGATATCTGCCATCTCATGCTCCTGTTTTCTCGAGCCATAATAACAATTACAGGCTTTGCGTTTCAAGGTTTGGAATTTCAAAAGGGTCGTCGGACTTAGTCCGCCCGCAGGCGGCGATCGGTCATCCCAATTTCACGAAGGATATTCGGCCCCGATTACAAACTTCGTATGCTGTACCCTGATGCGGCTTGATTAAATCGCGAAGGCCAACAGGCTTTCACACTTACTGTCACCTGTACCCGAGTCTCTTTATCTTTCCCTTGTCGTCGCGCCATTCCTTCTCGACCTTCACGAAGAGCTCAAGGAACACCTCGTGCCCTATCAGTTCTTCGATCTGCTTTCTAGAATTCTGGCCGATGATCTTTAGTGCGGCCCCCTTCTTTCCGATTATTATCCCCTTTTGCGACTCCCTCTCCACATAGACTGCGGCCCTGATGAACGTCTTCCTTTCACTATCGCTTTCCCTGAACTCCTCTATCTCGACTGTTGTCGCATAGGGAACTTCCTCTTTGAAGACTTTGAATATTTCCTCGCGAATCAGCTCGCTTACAAAGAATCTCTCGTCCCTGTCGCTCGCATAGTCTTCGGGATAGAACGGGTTCCCTTCCGGGAGGTATTTTACGAGTGTCGCCTTGAGATCACCGAGGTTTTCCCCTTTCAGGGCAGAAACCGGTATGATCTCGTCGAATTTATAAATATCATTGAATGCGGCGATGAGAGGGAGAACTTCCGATTTCTTCACGAGGTCAATCTTGTTGATAACCATGAATACCGGCTTCTTTGTCTTCTCCTTCTCGATGCCTGACATCGAGACCGCCTTGCGGATGGAAGATACCGCGCCCCTGTCGGAAGCGTCGGCGAGGAACATGACGACGTCAGCCTCATCGACTGCGCTTCCGGCAAACGACATCATTATTTCCTGAAGCGCGTACTTCGGCTTTATAAGTCCGGGCGTATCAAGGAAAACGATCTGGTGATCTTCTACCGTCAAAATACCCGCGATCTTGTGCCGCGTTGTCTGCGGTTTCGGCGTTACTATTGAGAGTTTCTGACCGAGGAGGGCATTAAGGAGAGTTGACTTACCGACGTTAGGCTCGCCGAGGAGAGCAACATAGCCGCTGCGAAAACCCGAACTACCCACGCAATTCCCCGTATATCAAGTTCCAGGTTCCCAGCACCAACCTTGATTTGTTGATCCTTGATTCTTTTTTGGAGCTTGTGATTTCTTCTTTGGAGCCCACCATTAAAGCGCCGCTTCTCCGCTCTCTTCCGTCCGGACACGAATAACCTCCTCTACGGGATATATGAATATCTTACCGTCACCAACCTGTCCGGTCTTGGCGCTCTTAATGATCGTACTGACAATCTTATCGACCTGATCATCGGGGGAAATAATCTCAATCTTCATCTTTGGGAGAAAATCAATCTGATATTCTGACCCGCGGTACATCTCCGTGTGCCCCTTTTGACGACCGTATCCCTTCACCTCGGTAATAGTCATCCCCTTTATGCCAATTTCTATCAACGCCTCCCGGACATCATCGATTTTGAACGGACGGATGATAGCTTCAATTTTTTTCATTTCATGCTCCTCGATTTAGTGAGGCGGTAATTCGTCTCTTTCAATTTTCATGACAATATTGCCACAAAATGGCCACAGAATCAAGAATCCGACAGCGAGGTGGAACTGAAGGGATGACAATCTTAAGTAGACTGGTCCTGATACCTGAATTTATTTGGGGCAGAGGCCCTGACGCGGATGGGGCTGACGCGTTCGGCGCGCATCCATACACTGACTTTTTGCCGCGGATGAGGCAACTTCAGTTTCCACACCGCCAAAATTGTAAAGGTTGGCCTGTCTTATTAAATTTTAGCGTAATAACTCGGAGAAGAATTGAAGGCAAAATTAGCACTCGCGAACGGCGTAGTCTTCACTGGAGAGTCATTCGGTGCTGAAGGCGAAACCGCCGGCGAAGTAGTTTTCAATACAAGCATGATCGGGTACCAGGAAGTCCTGACCGATCCATCATACTGCGGGCAGATTGTCACTATGACGTACCCGCACATAGGCAATTACGGAATTAATCCTGAGGACGTCGAGTCTTCAAAGCCGCAGGTGGCTGGCTTCGTCGTCAGGGAATACAGCAAATACTATAGCAACTTCCGCGCGACCGAAAGCCTCGGCGACTACCTCAAACGAAACGGCGTCGTCGGAATAGAGGCCATTGACACACGGAAGCTTACGAGGATAATAAGGGAAGCGGGGGCGATGAACGCGGTAATCTCCACTTCAGATCTCGATGACGCTTCCCTCGTCAGCAAAGCGAGGAAATTTCCTTCCATGTCGGGGCTCGACCTTGCGAAGGTGGTCACCACGAAATCCTCGTACAGATTCTCCCCTGAAGGGAAGACAGATTTCAAGTACAATGTGGTCGCTTACGATTACGGAATAAAGACAAACATCCTGCGGATGCTGCATGACCGCGGATGCGACGTCACTGTTGTCCCTGCAAATCTCCCCGCTGAGGATGTGTTGAAGATGTCACCCGACGGCATTTTTCTCTCCAACGGACCCGGCGACCCCGAGGCGGTCACGTACGGAATCGACAACATAAGGAAGCTCATCGGCAAGAAGCCGATTTTCGGGATTTGCCTGGGACACCAGGTGCTCGCCCTCGCCGCGGGAGCAAAGACATTCAAGATGAAGTTTGGACATCGCGGCGCGAATCATCCGGTCAAGAACCTGCGTAACGCGACGGTTGAAGTCACTTCGCACAATCATGGGTTCGCGGTAGATCCCGACACGCTCCCTCAAGATTACGAGGTGACGCACATCGATCTGAACGACAACATTCTGGAAGGCTTCAGGCACAAGAGTCTCCCCCTCTTTTGCGTCCAGTACCATCCCGAATCTTCCCCCGGTCCTCACGACAGCGATTATCTGTTCGATGAGTTTACGGCGATGATGGAGGGTAGCCGCTCGAGGCCGAGATGAACAGCCTGACCGCCAGGTCTGCCCTGGGACGGTTCTTAATCGCTTTGAAGGATTTCTTTAAAGGATTCTTTTCGGACCACAGCCAAGGCCCGCGCTGCTGCTGAGCCGCGGGTGCGGGATCCCGTCGTTAATCATCGTTTGGATCAACGACCCGGAGAATGGCGCGTGTCTTATTCCGCGCGCACCCCATTTCCTCTTCTTTCCGACCCGGCCTTACCAGAGTCTCGGGTTGACCACGTTGTTATAAATCGACCCGAAAGTGTAACTCACCCCAAACGCTGTCCAGTAGGAGTACTGGGTCGCGAGTTCGGTCTGTTGAAGGAGGATCTGGTCAGTTGTCGCTCCACCGCCAGGAAGTGAGATCTGGTCATGTATCATCGAGACAGCTCCGGATAAATTCAGCGAGAGCCCCTGAGAAAGCGAAAGGGACACCTGCGTGTAGAGCTGGACATGATTTTTCGAGAAGTCGTAGAAATAGTGAGCGCCGTTCAACGAGGCGTTAATTGACCCCCACGGCTGCGTGAGGTTTAAAATGACTGACAGCTCCTCACTCGTCAGGTTGTCAGAGAGCTTATTGAAGATTGTCTCCGCATAATATCTCGTATAGTCGTAGCCGACGTCGTACCTGAAGCGCAGCTGCCTCATCGTGGATTGGGAATAAGGGAAAATGTCGTATTCGATTTCCGGCGCGAGTGAGAAATCCGCCTTCTTGTTGTCATATGTCGAAGAATATCCCGA
This sequence comes from Bacteroidota bacterium, assembly GCA_021812985.1. Taxonomy (GTDB): domain Bacteria; phylum Bacteroidota; class Ignavibacteria; order Kryptoniales; family JAKASW01; genus JAKASW01. The sequence goes on along the minus strand of JAKAMG010000021.1, from coordinate 43,703 downwards.
CAATATCCCCCCCGCCGACCAGTGGCCGTCCAGACTCATCGCCCCCATCACCTTGAGGTTCTGCCGTCTGGAAATCGCCGTCACGTTCAGGTCGTTGGTAATGTAATCTCTCTGACTGTAGCCCGCTCCCGTCGAAAGAAGGAATTTGAAGGCCGACGTTGTCCTGCTGACGTTAAGGAATCCGGACCATGAGTTTTGACTAGTCAGCGACTGGCCGTTGAGATATCCGTTGACGCCGAGAGTGAACACCCAATAATTCCAATTATCCTTCAGCGTATTCTCAGCCGGGACGTCGGATTTGGCGAGGCGAATCGCTAGATATTTCCCGATAGGGGTTTGTTCCGCGTACCTCACGAGACCAAGTCCCATAGTGTTCGCTATTCCCAGGCGTATCTTGTCCCAGCTTTCCGATGGGGCCGACACGTATCTGAGGGTATCGACCATTCCGGCGAAGTTCCTCCGCCCAAGAAACACTAGCGTGAATTCCCTGCCGCCGCTCCCTGTCGGGAGCGAGGTGACCAGGACCTGCACCTGAGCCTCGTCCCTGTTCCGAACGTAGTTCACGAACCTTATGTGGGTACGTATGTAATTGAAGTCACAAGTACCGCAATCGAGAAATACATTGGGGCCCGTCGCTGTTTGCTTGAGAGTTTCGTGCGTGTGGCAGGCAAAGGCATCGGTGAAAATCAAAAAGGTCAAAAGAAGATAAATATAATTTCGCATCTCATTCGTTCCAGAATTATTGTATCGATAGCGGGTCACCGAGTGGCTGGAGTAACGCGCCTTAATCGAGGGAAAGTGTTCCTCGAGATGAATATAAAATCGGCCTGGTGGATTTTCCAGCCAGCACACGTTGCCCCATCGTGCGCCAAGTCTTCCGGCCCCGGGACAATGGAGACATCACGTATGAGGTTATGCTTGGCCGAATTGACCTGCTGCGCAAAACTTGCGTGTGCGATGGCAAGAAATGCGTGAAGTTTTCAGATGGCACGCGAAGCGGAGCAATTTTAGCCGACACCATTCCGGCACGGAAGATGAAGTATTCTCTAGAAAAAAGGAGAAAGAATGGCTGCGCGCAAAATATTAGGCGCCCTGCTCGTCTCGGTCGTGATGGTGGGATGTTCAAAGTCGATGAATCCGATCTCTTCAACCGCAACAACGGGCAACGTAACGATGTCGGTCGCCTTCTCGGGCTCTTCGCCGACGACAGGGCTGGCAAAAGTGGGAGCTGTAAACGGCACGGGATCGATTCGAATCGACAGTGCAGTGGTGGTCCTCGCGGGGATCAAATTCGAAAGCAACATAGACAGTGTCCAGGTGGACACTAGCGGAGACAACCCACTTCTCTACATCGATGACGGCAACCCGGACGTAATGCTCAAGGGACCGTTTGTCGTTCACGTCAGGGATACAGTCGCGATCAACTTCGCTAATCAGACTCTCCTCCCGGGAACATACACCGGAATAAAGTTCGCCATAAAGAGACTCGGGAAGGGAGAAGGATTTCATGACAGCGATCATTTCAACGGAGGAATGCAGCGGCCAGACACGTCGGTGCAGAATTACAGCATAATCGTGTGGGGTTCGGTGTATAAAGACAGCGCCTGGGTCCCCTTCGTGTTCCGCGACAACGAGAATATCGAATTCAAAATCCACGGCAACATCGTGATACCTGATACTACGTCGTCAATCAACATCGCGTTGAATTTCAACATGGGTTCATGGTTTACGGACCCTTCTACCGGCGCGACGCTCGACCCGACGGACATGTCGTTCCAGAACCAGCTGATGATACGCAAGGCTATTCGTTCTTCGTTTGGCGACGGGCGGTGCGAACGCGAGATGGAACATCGGCACGGCATGGGGGGATGATCCCCCGACAGGGAGCGACGGCAGATTGACTCGCCGCCCCCTTCACGAAAAGTTTGCAGTAGCTCCACGATCAACCAGCAGAAGCGAAGCCTGCCAAACCCCTCCGGCAGGCTTCGCTATTATACTCATCGTGAACCCGAAAAGATGCTCCCGTTAAGTCGCCCGATTGACCATGTCGCTATGCCATTGCCCGTCATCTTCATCATCATTGTCTTTCTTATTTCCCACCGATAAATTTGGAAAAAGGGAGGGCATGCCTTGAAGACGCGAAAGAAAGCAGAGACAGAAAGCGTTCCACTTACTGAGCTTACTCCCGACCAATTAACCTGGCGATGTCCGGAGGCCGAGCTCGATTTCGAATCCACAGCAGATCTCGAACCCATAGACTCCATAATAGGTCAGGAAAGGGCCGTGAAGGCGCTGCAATTTGGCGTCGAGATCAAGAGTCCGGGGTACAACGTATTCGTGAGCGGATTATCGGGCACCGGTCGCCTGACCACGATCAAGCGACTCCTTGAGGAAATAAAAGTTGAATGTGTACCATCGCCAGACAGGTGCTACGTGTTCAACATTAAGGAGCCAGACAACCCCCAACTCCTCGAATTCGATCGCGGACACGGAAGTACATTCAAAGAGGACCTCGATGCGACAGTCCGCTACCTGAGAAGAAAGGTGCCCGAGCTTCTCACCGGAGAGGCATACACAGATGCGAGGGGAAAGATCGTAGATTCCTACGAGAAGAGAGAGAAGGCCCTCCTGTTCGAATTCCAGAAGAAGATCGAGAGCGAAGGCTTTGCCCTTGTCCCTGTCCAGGTCGGTCCCATCACCCAGCCACAGGTCTTTCCGATGTACCATGGCAAGCCAGTACCGATAGAGGAACTCGAACAGCTCGCGTCGGAAGGAAAGATCACAGTCAAGGAATTTTCCGACGCTGAGCAGAAGCTGCAGGAGCTTAAGAAGGAGTTTACAACAGTGGCGAGGAAAGGGTCAGCCCTCGCTAACGAGATGATGAAGAAGGTCGAAGAGATGGAACGGCAGGCCGTCTCGGGCGTCGTCGGCCTGATATTCGAAGAGCTGGTGAGCCGTTACAGGAACAATGCGAAGGTTCTCGATTATTTGAAGGCCCTGCAGGAACACACGCTCGGCAACATCCAGATATTCAAGAAGAGCGATGAGCCCGACCAGGAAGGATCTTCCTCTCCACAGGGGCGAGGCGAGGCCGACCCTTTCATGGTTTACAGGGTAAACGTCGTGCAGGACAATACCGACAGGAAGCCCTGTCCCGTCGTGATAGAGACGAGCCCGACCTACACGAATCTGTTCGGGACGATAGAACGCACGGTCGACGTCCGTGGATTCTTCCAGACCGATCACACCAAGATAAAGGGAGGCGCCCTCCTTCGCGCGGATGGCGGATTCATCGTGATGAACGCCCTCGATGCGCTTACTGAACCAGGAGTCTGGAAAGCTCTCAAGAGAACACTCATATACAGGAAGCTGGAGATCCAGCCCCTGGATACTTTCTTCCAGATCAGTTCCACCGCGCTGAAGCCGGAGCCAATAGATCTCAACGTCAAGGTGATTCTCATTGGCGACCCCTACATCTACGACATACTCTACGACTCCGAGGAGGACTTCAAAAAGATATTTAAGGTCAAGGCGGACTTTGACCGGGAGACGGATAGAGACAGCCGCAAAATAGACGAATATGCGAGGTTCGTAGCGCGCATCTGCAACGTGGAACACCTGATGCATTTCGACAGATCAGGCGTAGCCGCGGTGATAGAGTACGCGGCACGACGCGCTGGACGTCAGGACAAACTATGGACAAGGTTCAGCGACATCGCGGACCTCCTGCGCGAGGCGAGCTTCTGGGCAAGCAAGAACAGCCATAAATTCGTCAACCGAGAAGACGTTCTGAAGAGCATCGACTCACTCACAGAGAGGAATAACCTCTTCGAGGACAAGGTGCAGGAGATGATCGAGCAGGACGTGTTGATGATCGACACAACGGGTGAGCGCGTCGGGCAGGTGAACGGGCTGTCGGTTTACGATATCGGCTATTATTCATTCGGGAGACCGACTCGGATAACTGCGGCTGTCGGAGCAGGAAAGGCCGGCGTAACCAGCATAGAGCGAGAATCGAATCTCTCAGGCAAGCTGCACGACAAAGGTGTTGCTACGCTCTCCGGATACTTACGCGAGAAATTCGCGAAGGAGAAACCGCTGTCGCTTTCGGCGAGCATAGCCTTCGAGCAGTCATACAGCGGCGTCGACGGGGACAGCGCTTCGTCCACCGAGCTTTACGCGATACTCTCCAGCCTCAGTAATCTTCCCATCAGGCAAGGTATAGCCGTTACCGGAAGCGTCAACCAGAAGGGCGACATACAGCCGATCGGCGGAGTGAACCAGAAAATTGAAGGCTTCTTCCATGTATGCAAGTCGAAAGGACTGACCGGAAATCAGGGAGTGATCATACCGACGAGAAACGTGAAAGACCTGGTGCTTCGCGATGAAATTGTCCAGGCCGTAAAGGAAAAGAAGTTTCATGTTTATCCGGTCGGGCAGATAACGGAAGGAATTGAAATACTGACAGGCGTGTCTGCCGGAAGGCAGGACGCGAAGGGTAAATTCGACGAGAAATCTGTTTTCGGATTGGCCGCACAGAGACTCAAGGAGATTGCGGGAGAAGGAGGCGAAAAGGTGACGAGGAAGCGGGGAGGAAGGAGAAAAAAGATAGGAGCGCGGAGGGGTAAAAGGTAAGATTGTGGTTGGACAGACGAGGCCGCGGCCCGATTGAAATTGTCCCGGGAGAACGGGCCGTCCGCGGGTCCGGAAGTCGCGTGAACCTGCCAGCGTTTCGTACTCCATCCGAATGTCACGAAGTAGTCGATCAGCTGCTGCAGCTCAACACGGCCATCCTGCTTCAAAAGTTAGTGACGTTCGTTCCCGATATACTACATTAAAAAGAGTCCGGCAGAGATGAGCGCCCTCATCATCATCGTGTCACGCGAAAGGTTCCGAAACACTTCTCCCCGCTTGAAACTGCAATCGTCTGAAAACGAATCCACGAAAGCACCTCACTTTCCGGATCTTGCCAGGAGTGTCTCCAGTCTCTTCCTTATCATGCTTCCCCAGCCGTTCTTCATCATCAGGTAGGCGAAGTAGTTTTTCATCCCGCTGAATCCAGTGTGTTCGAGAAGAAGCTCGGTGCCGCCGTCTTTCGGCGTGAGAGTCCAGGTTACCGTGGAATCAAGGGTTATCCTCCCGCCCCCCGGACCCCCTTTCCAAGAATACGAAAGTCGTTTAAATGGGACAACCTCCCGCACGTCCGAGTAAATGATTCCGTCGAAGCCGAACTTCACCTTCGGGTTCGTCGTGAACCTGAATTTGCGTCCCACCTCCGCCCTGAAGTCGTTCGGCATCAGCCACTTCGATAGGAGGTCTGAATTGGTCAGGTATTCCCAAACCGATTCAGGCGGCTGGCTCAGAAGCCATGAAAGTACGATATCCTTTTGCGTGACTGACCTCCTTGACCGGAGCGCACATCAGGATGTGACTCCGGCGCAGTTCTCACCCCTTCTTCAACAATTCAATTGCCGATTTCAGGCTTGCCCATTTCTTTTCGCTCATTGCCTGCGCCGAAAAGAGCGAGACACCGCTCCCTCCGGCCTTACTTGTCAATCGGACCGCCTCGGCAATCTCCTCTGGACTCAGCTGGCCGACTGATAGCCCGCTATAGACCGGCGCGCCGTAACGCTGTGACTTTACTTCCTCACCAGTTTTCTTAGCTATCCAATCGACCCCGCCGTTGTAGTAAGCGGCATACAGCATCGGTAGAAATCCGTCGAGCTTCCACTGGGACCACTGCTGCCTGACGTCTTTCCAATTCGGGAACACCGCCGCCGTCATTTTCTTACCTCCCTTGTGCGCGATTGGGAGCAAAACATCGTTGACGAGATGCGTGATTCTCTTATAGCGGAACTCCTTCCAGGCCTCGCTCTCCGACGGATCTCCGAGTTTCATCGGATCGATACCGCTTTCCTTCTTGAAACTGTCACGGCACACATCGCAATAGCAGTAATCGTACTGAGGATATTCGCGGTCCTGAACTATGTTGTACCTCGGCTGTAATCCGATTGGCAGAATGACATCTGGGTAGCGCACGTAATCGAGATGAACTCCGGTGAGGCCGTCGATCTGCGACAGTTCAGAGACAGTTTTACCTACGAATTCCCACACCTCCGGCCGGGACGGACAGAGAAATTTGTAGTATTTCACGTATGCTGGTTTTACCGTGGACGATTCGCCGAGTCGATTGACCACGAACCATTCCGGATGTTTGTCAACAATCTCGTCGATGTTGCACGGCATTGTCCACATCCAGCCATGGACTTCTAACCCCGCCTCCTTCGCGAGAGGGATTATGGTTTCGAGCCAGGGCTGACCGGTTGGAAGATGACTACTCCTGTAAAAGGCCTGCCGGCTGTTGTATATCTCGGGAAGGATCGCGTCGATGCCTGACTCCCTCATGACCGCGAAGCGCCGCTTCCAGTCGTCGGGAGATGAGTTAACATCAGTCCCGATCCAAGCCCACTGTTTCATGTGCCTTTCGTTCCTCGTGTTAAATGGCAAGCGAATTCCGGGCAGAATTTTTCCCGCCGCGAGGCTGACGCCGCTCAAACCCATCAGCCTTGTGAACTCTCTCCTGTTCAATCCATTCCTCCAAATTTCAAAATATCGATGATGTGAATGCCTTCAATCAGTACTTCTTTCAGATCTCAGGCGCTCATAAGCTTCGCCGGCCGCCGCCTGCTCGGCCGCTTTCTTGGTCTTGCCGGAACCGATTCCGTACGGCGTTTCGTTGACGATCACCTCCACAGTGAAGGTCCTGTCATGATCAGGTCCCTCTTCCTTGATAAGGTTGTAACGAGGTGCGCCAAGTCCAATACCCTGCGCGAATTCAAGAAGGGCGCTCTTAAAATTCCTGTCAAGTGATTCGAACATGTCCCCGTCAATTCTCAGGTCAGCCGGGATAACCTTGGCGAGCACAAATCGCCTCGCGGATTCGAGGCCGCCGTCGAGATAGATCGCTGCGATCACCGCCTCGAACGCGTCTGATATTATGGTCTCATAGCCCTTCTCAATAGTCTGCTGTGCGCTGTTGCTCATCGACAAAAAGCGTGACAGGCTCACCGCGGCCGCCTTCTCTGCAAGGGCATGCTGGTTCACAAGCAGACTCCTCAGGCGAGTCATCTGTCCCTCATCAAGCTCAGGAAATCTTTCGAAGAGTGTTTCCGCAACCAGAAGTCCCAGGACCGAATCTCCGAGGAACTCGAGCCTTTCATTTGAGTTCCTGGCTCCGCTTGGAACGCGCGACAGCGCGGATCTGTGCGTAAGCGCCTCGACGAAATAGGCTTCATTTGTGATCTTAAGACCTAACGCGGCCTCAAGTTCCTCCCTGGCTCTCAAACGGGTCCTCTTTTTCCCGAACCAGCGCGCCAGAATTTTCCAGGTCATCTTCCTGCCTCTCCCCAGTTGAGGGAGTGCTTCACGCAAGCGAGGACAAACTTGTCGCGGGAAAAAGGACAATTGTTCGGAGATGCCGTGATGCTGAGTGGAGGGGCGTAGTCTTCAAAAGGCCGCAAGCTGAAATTGGGATTTGGAGTCTGAGGCGTCTGCAAAAGATCGATCCCTTGAGGTGGCCCGGGTCCTGCCGCCTCTAAAGCTTTTCCAATTTAAGATAAGTGTACGTGACCGGGACGGTGAGTCTGGTCATTCTCGGAATTTTGTGAAGAGAAGACACGCGTTATGACCACCGAAACCGAATGTATTGCTTATGGCCGCGTCAATAGTCCTCTTGACAGGCTTGTTGGGGACATAATTGAGATCGCAGTCCGGATCCGGGAACTCGTAATTGATCGTCGGTGGAGCGGTGTCGTTCATAATTGCGAGTATCGTCGCAACTGCCTCGACGCTCCCTGCAGCGCCGAGCTGGTGACCTGTCATCGATTTCGTCGAGCTGACGAGAAGCTTGTGTGCATGATCGCCGAAGACGGTCCGTATCGCCTCGCTCTCGTTCTTGTCATTAAAGGGAGTCGAGGTGCCGTGAGCGTTGATATAGTCTATGTCCTCCGGTTTGAGTTCGGCGTCGCTGAGCGAAATCTTCATGGCCCTGACGGCGCCCTCTCCTCCGGGGGCAGGCTGAGTAAGATGATAGGCGTCAGCGGTGAGTCCGAAGCCCGAGAGCTCTGCCATGATTTTCGCGCCGCGCTTCACGGCGTGCTCATAGCTTTCAAGGACGATGATACCGCCCCCTTCACCCATCACGAACCCGTCGCGCTTGGCATCGAAGGGCCGGCTGGCATGGGAAGGATCATCATTCCGCGTCGACAGAGCTTTCATTGAGTTGAAGCCGCCGATGCCCATCGGGCAGATCGCGGCTTCCGAGCCGCCGGTTAAGACCATGTCCGCGTCACCGCGCTCAATGAGCATCGCCGCGTCAGCGATCGCGTGCCCCGAAGTAGCACAGGCGGATGTCGTTGCGTAATTGGGTCCGCGGAGACCGTACCGAATCGAAATATTGCCGGCGGCGATATCCGAAATCATCATCGGAATAAAGAAGGGACTAACATGGTCAGGGCCGGCATCCTTGAAGAGATTCTCCTGCTGCCTCTGATAAGTCCACATCCCTCCGATGCCGCTTCCTACTACGACTCCGACCCGGTCTCTATCGACCTTTTCAAAGTCCACGCCCGAGTCCTCGACCGCTTGAGCGGCAGCCGCCATGGCAAACTGCGCGAACAAGTCCATGCGCTGCACGCTCTTCCTGTCGAGATACTTCAGAGGATCGAACCCCTTTACTTCGCAGGCGAACTTCGTGTCGTACTTCGAGGTATCAAAATAAGTGATCGCCCCCGCTCCGCTCTTTCCTTCCATCATCGACCGCCAGAATTCACTCACTGTCAGCCCGATGGGGGTTACTACTCCGAGTCCGGTTATTACGACACGCTTTCCGCTTCTCATAGATTTTCCGTTATGGTTTCGCTTGAACGGTTATCAGCTAACTTTTTGCTTCAGATAGTTTACCGCGTCTCCGACGGTGCGGATCTTCTCGGCATCCTGGTCGGGAATCTGGATGTTGAATGCCTTTTCGAATTCCATCACTAGTTCGACAGTGTCGAGTGAATCAGCGCCGAGATCGTTCGTAAAGGAAGCTTCCGGCTTAATCTGTGATTCTTCAGCGCCGAGCTTGTTTATGATGATCTCTTTTACTTTTGATTCGACATCTACTGCCATGGTATTTCCTCCGTTTGTTTGATTTTAAACTGACATGCCGCCATCTACCGAGATAACCTGTCCGGTGATATAGTCTGAGTCTGGTGAGGCGAGAAAAAGCACCAATTTTGCCACATCGTCCGGCTTCGCAACTCTTTTCAGCGGGATCGAATCAAGGACCGCCTTCTTTTGCTCTTCCGTCAAGGCAGCGGTCATGTCCGTGTCAATATAACCAGGGGCCACAGCATTGACAAGTATGTTTCTGCTGGCCAGCTCCTTCGCTATTGACCTGGTGAAACCGATGATCCCCGCCTTCGATGCGGCGTAATTTGACTGACCCGCGTTTCCCTTGAGGCCGACAACCGAGCTGAGATTTATAACCTTCCCGTATCGTTGCCCCATCATAGTTCGCGCGGCAGCTTTCGTGTAGTTAAAAACACTCTTCATATTCGTCTGGATGACCGAGTCCCATTCCTCCTCGCTCATCCGCAGAAGGAGATTATCCTTCGTTATGCCCGCGTTGTTGACGAGGATATCGAGCCTCTTGAACTCGGCGACGACCTTTTCGATGACTTCCACGGCCGATTTTGCGGACGTGGCGTCAGCCTGAACGGCCAGAGCCTTGCGACCCAGCGATTGAACTTCTGCCACGAGAGAGTCGACGAGCTGGGCCGAGCTCCTGTACGTGAATGCCACGTCTGCGCCCCCTTTGGCAAGTTCGAGGACGATAGATCTTCCAATACCTCTCGCCCCACCTGTAACGAGTGCGGTTTTACCTTGAAGCATCGCCTGACTCCTTGCGGTCGTTTAAGGAAGGCACTTCGGATTTGAAACTCGCTTTGTTATTCCTGTAATACTCCAGCACTTCCCTGTATTTCTCCGCGCCAAGGGCGTGTTCGAGTTCTATCGAGCATGACTCGATCATCTTCCGTTCGCCGTCCGCGACCGCCGTGCAGCACGAGGATTCGCCCGAGCAGAAATCATCATACTCGATGACGCCGTCCACCTTCACAATGGGGAAGAGAACGCAGTAAAAAGGCTTAAGTGAGAACCGGGGCATTCCCTGCTCTTTCTCAGTCAACTGTATCGCGCATCTCCCTTTTCCATCCAGGAAGACGCACTTGTTGTTGTACACCTGCGTGCTCACGCAAACGCCGGACGGGAAATCCTCGTCCTTCACCTCCGTGTTGTCAAACCATTTGCTGCGATCCCTCGTCTGCGTGTCATCAAAATGCTTTTCGATGATGTCTGCATGTGCCATGACGCGGTCCCTTTCGGCAGGGTCGAGATAAACCCCATGCCTGCAGCATCGCGAATCACACGCGTTCGGACCGTCCTTGTGCAGAAAGCCCTCGGTGAATATCCTGAGTTCGAATCTGGTACCTGCTATCTCTATTTCCTGATCGCTCATATCGTCAACTGGCTCGCTTCGCTGGTTTTGTCCACACCTATAACCGTACTTCCTGAAATCGTCCTCTTCACCAAGCCCTGCAAAACCTTGCCGGGGCCAACCTCCACGTAGCGGCTTATTCCGTCCGCAGACATATTTACCGCGGTCTCCTGCCATCTGACGGGGCTCGTCAGTTGGAGTATAAGCGCTTTTTTTATTTCGTCCGCTGTTCTCACCGGCTTTGCCGTGACGTTGGCGTAGACGGGGACAGCCGCGTCCTTTATCGGGGCGGCATCGATCGCCTTCTTCAACTCTTCTTTCGCAGCTTCCATCAGCGGTGAATGGAAAGCGCCGCTTACAACCAACTCCTTAACTATCTTCGCCCCTAGTCCCTTCGCGAGCTCCATTGCCTTCCGCACGTTTTCGACATCTCCGGAGATCACTATCTGTCCGGGCGAGTTGTAGTTAGCGGGCTGGACGACTCCACTCACGGAAGCCTGGCGGCACGCCTCTTCGACCTTCGACTCGTCTAACCCGACAACGGCAGCCATTGTACCCGGTCGGACATTTCCGGCATTTTGCATCAGCTTTCCGCGGAGGCCGACAAGCATCAGCGCGTGCTCAAAGTCGAGCGCTCCTGCCGCGTAAAGCGCGGAATACTCTCCGAGCGAGTGGCCCGCCGCAGCGTCAAACTTCTTTCCCTCCAGGAGCGTGAAGACAACCGCACTATGGAGGAATATCGCCGGCTGGGTGACCGAAGTCTGGCGAAGCTCATCTTCAGGTCCCTCGAAGCAAATCTTCGCGATGTCGAGGCCGAGTATCTCGCTCGCTCGCCCGAACATACTCCTAGCGTCAGGACTCGATTGATACCAGTCCTTAGCCATTCCGACGTATTGCGAACCCTGCCCCGGGAAAATGTACGCTGTCTTTTCCATTCTCAGTCGACCTTGTCAAAAGCCCATTTTACAAGTACCGAGCCCCACGTGTAACCGGCGCCGAAGGCGGACAGGACTAGATTCTGCCCTTTCCTGAGCTGGCCGTTAGAAAAATATTCCGAGAGACAGAGCGGGATCGTCGCCGCCGTGGTGTTCCCATACCTGTCGATGTTAAGCATCACTTTTGAGCTGTCAAGTTCCATCCGGTTGGCAGTCGCGTCTATAATACGCTTATTCGCCTGATGGGGGACGAGCCAGTCTACGTCCTTCCCTGTCAGATTATTCCTCTGCATGATTTCGTAGGAGACGTCAGCCATTCCGACGACAGCCACCTTGAACACCGCCTTTCCATCCTGATAGAGGTAATGCATCTTCCTGTCGACGGTCTCATGCGTTGGCGGATTAAGGCTACCGCCACCGAGCATATTAAGGTACGGCCCGCCGGAACCGTCGCAGTGGACGATATGGTCTAGTATGCCATACCCTTCGTCTTCAGACGGCTCGAGGAGCACGGCCGCGCCAGCATCTCCGAAAAGGATGCAGTTCGACCGGTCTGTATAATCTGTAATGGAAGACATCTTGTCGGCGCCGACAACAACGACCTTCTTGTAAGCACCAGTCAGGATGAACTGAGACCCAGTCACAAGGGCGAAGACGAATCCGGAACACGCGCCGGAGAGATCAAACCCCCACGCTTTTTTAGCGCCGATCTTCTCCTGAATCACGCAAGCGGTTGAAGGAAAAAACATATCCGGAGTCACGGTGGCAACCACGATCACGTCAATTTCCTCTGCAGACATCTTCTTCTTCGCCAAGAGATCCCTGATGGCTCCGGCGGCCAGGTCGCTGGTGGCCCCCTTCTTAAGTATTCTACGCTCTACTATTCCGGTTCTTGTTCTGATCCACTCATCAGTGGTATCGACCATTTTCTCCAGATCCGCGTTGGTCAGCCTGTCTTCGGGCACATAATGACCCACGCCGGTAATGACTGCGCGCTTTGGCATTTACTCGGCCTTGGTTTCGATTTGAGTGATTGAGTTTTCTATTAGCCTGCTGATATTGCGATTGGCCATTTCCTCTGCCCTTAGCACCATGTTCTTGACGGCGAGTACGGATGAGCTTCCGTGCCCTATGATTGGTATGCCGTCGACTCCGAGCAGAGGTGCGCCCCCCTGGACTTCATAGCTGAAGCCTTTCAACACTTTCTTAAGCGTCCGAGACATCAACCCCGCCCAAACCAGCTTGAGTGGATTTCCGGACGCATATGACATGAATCTATTCTTCAAAGTTGGCAATATGCTCTCGGCGAATTTCAACACTATGTTCCCCACGAATCCATCGCAGAGAATAACATCAGCCTTCCCGGCAAAGATATCCCTTCCTTCGACGTTGCCGATAAAATTCAAACCGCTCTTCTCGAGAAGGGGATATGCGGCCTGGGCCAGCTCGTTTCCCTTAGAGCTTTCTTCCCCGATATTGAGGAGGCCGACAGTCGGATTTTCCTTCCTCAGAATTTCTCTCGCGTATATCGAGCCCATCACGCCGAACTCGAGGAGGTGCTGCGGACGGCTATCGGAATTCGCTCCGGAGTCGATAAGGAAACAGGTTCCTTTCACGGTGGGAAGCGGCGTGCCGACGGCGGGGCGACCGACACCCTTGAGACGTCCGAGTATAAGCGTGGAAGCGGCCATGAACGCACCCGTGTTGCCGGCGCTGACAAACGCGTCGACTTTCTTCTCTTTGTGCAGGTTGGATCCGACGACTATCGACGAGTCCCGCTTCTGCTTGAGCGCCGTGTTTGGCGTCTCGTGCATCTCTATCACTTCACTCGCGTGGACTATCGAAAGGTTGAGCCCCGGCACGGAGAGGCGCGACAATTCTTTCTCTATGGCATCCTTACGGCCGACGAGGACAAGCTCGAAGCGGTTGCCGGACTCTCTGAGAGCCTGCACTCCTCCTTCGACTATCTTGAGCGGGGCCTCGTCACCGCCCATGGCATCAAGCGCTATTCGCATCTGACAATTCTAAGCGAACTTAAAATTCTGAATTGAGAATTTGAAATTCCAAATTGCTGGCGACGTCAAGCGCCCTTGGGGATGAACGCTACTCTACCGGCATAATAACCGCAGTTGGGGCAAGCGCGGTGCGGGAGTTTGGGTTCGTGGCAGTGTGGGCACTCCGAGACCGCGGGGGCCGTGGCTTTGTAGTGGGTACGCCTCTTGGCGCCTCTAGATTTCGAATGCCGTCTTTTGGGATTTGGCATGTCTGCTCCTTAATACTAATTTTTATTGATAATCTTCTTAAGTTCTTCCCATCTGGGATCGATGTCCGATTTCGGACAAACGCAAGTCTCGCGGTTCAGGTTCGCACCGCAGTTGCCGCAAAGCCCCGCGCAGTCATCCCTGCACAGGAGCTTCATAGGAACGGAGAGTAAAATGTACTCCCTCACGTCCTCAGCGATGTCAATCTCGTTCGTGCTTTCATGTATCACAGTTATCTCGTCACCCTCTTCAGGTGAGCCTTCCAGCTCGCCGTCGTCGGGCTTCTCGTAGACATACGTCATGCGATAATCGACATCGACATTCTTTTCGAAGTCGTCGAGGCAGCGGTCGCAGCAGAATGTCCCCGCCGTCTTCACGTGACCGGTTAAAAAAAGCTGTCTTCTGCGCTTCTCAATTTCGACCCTTACAATCACCTGCTTCGAAAAGCGCTCATCCAGCTCAATCGCGGAAGGGTTCTCCTCAAACTCGTAATTGTGAGTTCCTTCCGAGAGGTTCGAAATATTTATCTTCATGCGTCGATTATCTCTTCGTAATGCTGCATGGCAGGCCACACACAAGAACTTCGGCCTGCCATTCGATTTTCTCGCCCAGCGTTTTGAAATAACTGCAAAACCGCATATTTAGCGAAAAAAGCAAATTAATATAACCGGTCGGGGGAAGTTAATCAAGAATAGGATTGCCCTTGAAGCATCCCGCCCCATATACCACCCATCGGCCACCCCTCAGGACAGAAAGGAACGAGGATTCTGAATATTCCTCTCTGGCGTCAAATGACCACCAATCCGGCCCATTTCATTAACATTATACCCAATGGTCGACGAGTCTTCCCGCCAACCGGGCTAAAAACGAACCGGCTAGGAGCCCGTCAATGCCTGTCACCCCTTCAAATCGCCTTTGTCTAGACTTACCTTGAACGGCGGTGACTTGTAGCCATCTTCAACAAACTGATCGGGTATCGCCCGCCGATTGCCGTCACGAAGCGAATAATAGTGCGGCGAAGCAATTTCCACCCCCGCTTCAAAAAACTTATTCTGGATGTTCTGGTGCAACTCAGAATAAATGTTCTGCATCTCCCCCGGAGATTCCGTGTAGGCGTTAATCTGGTAAGAGACATAAAAATCGTTAAGCGCAGTCTGGAGGACAAACGGCCTGGGGTCAGAGAGTATCTTGCCGGTCGCGAGCGCCGCGTTGATAAGGAGCTCGTGGACCTGCCGCCAGGGAGCATCATATCCAATCGTTACGCTCGTGTAGAGGACAAGCGAGCTTCCGCCCCGGATTATGGCGGAATAATTAGTGATGTGTCCGCTCAGGACCACCGAGTTCGGTATGGTGATCTCCTCATTCTTCGTGGTCCTTACCCTGGTTACCAGAAAATTGTGTTCCACGATATCGCCCAGCGTCTCATTGATCTTCACTCTGTCGCCTATCCTGAAAGAACGCATGTAAGTTATAACGACCCCCGCGATTATGTTTGAAACGGCGGAGGATGAACCAAGCGAAAGAAGAAGAGCAAGGAAGATGGAGATGCCCCTCGCGGCGGCACTTTGGGAGCCGGGGAGGTAAGGAAAGATCATGACTGCGACGAACACAACGAGGAGAAACGCAGCTATCTGATACGTCGGTCTTGCCAATTCAGGAGCGATCAGCGGAATGTCAATCGTGCCATCTTCCACCTTTGAGAAGATGAGCTTCATCAGTTTGAGAAAGTAGCGCGCGACGACCGCGACGACGATAATGTAGAACAGGTTCGGCAGGTAGGACAATATCCCGCTTCCAATCCCGACGAGAGGCGTCACGAAGTATCCCAGGAGCTTCTGCGCGACAATCTGGGTCCAGACGAAAAGGCTGAAGGCAAGGGTCAGATACAAATAGAAAGAGAATATTATCAGGACCCACCTGACCACCTTCACCGACTTGAACGCGGCCGTTGTCAGCTGGTCAAGCGTGATCAGATCCAGGTTCCTTATCTTGATCGGCCTTATCAGAACGCCACGGTTCCGCCTCACGACTCCGTACATTCGCACCGCGACGCGGTTTATGAACTTGATGACCAGCACAAGCAACAGGGTCAAGAACAGGAATAATCCACCGTGGAGGAAGAAGTAGTTGAGTCTTGACGGTTCTGAAAGTATCGAGTCTATCCCCTTGCCGATGGCGCCGACAGCGGAATCCGCCGCCGGTGACGCCGCGCCCGGCTTGGACTCTTTCAACTGCAGAAGTGCGGGAAACAATCCCAGCGAACCGGCAATTCGTTCAGAGACTCCCTGTATCCTCACAAGTCTGATTCCTTCATTTGTCGTGACCTTTTTTCAGCCCTCGCTACAGACCATTTGAGAAGAGGAGGGGTAACGAACGTCGTCACAATAACCATAATGACCACTGCGGAAAAGAGTTCGTCGTTGACGACCCCCAGTCCTTTTCCTATGCTGGCGAATATCAGTCCCACTTCACCTCTAGGTATCATGCCAAGCCCGATAGTCATTCGATCCACCCCCTTTTCTCTCACAAAGAGTCCGCAGGCCTGTTTACCTATGATGGCGGCGAGGATCAGACCCGCAGATATGCCGATGATCGAGGGCATGACGAAGCTTTCGAGCCTAACTTGTATTCCCATCAGCACAAAGAAGATCGGGACGAATATCGTCGTGACAGGCTGGATAAGACTTCTAATGCCTGCATTCGGGCCGAACTCCTTGAAATGAATCTCTTCGAGTATGAGTCCCGCCGCGAAGGCTCCGACTATCGGAGCCAAACCCGCCTCGCTGGCCAGTGCTGAAAGTCCGAAACAAATCAGGACAGCCGTTATAAGCATCAGCCCCTGAGTTCTGAATTTGGCGGCTATCTTCGTAAGCCGAGGCACGAGGTACGTTCCAACTATAAGCGCCCCCGCCAGGAAGCCTATCGCTATTAGCGTCAGCTTCGCAATTTCAAAGAACGAAAGTCCCGCGCCAGTCTCTGCAGAGGAAATCATAGCAGAGACCGTGGCGAGTATGATCAGGCCGAGCACATCGTCGATTACGGCCGCCCCGAGGACTATCCTCGCCTCCGGCATCTGAATTCGCCCCATGTCCTTGAAGACCCTGGCGGTGATCCCAACGCTTGTTGCGCAAAGCGTCGCCCCTATGAAGATGTGTATGTTATGAACACTGAAGCCCGGCGACACCGCTAGTATCTCAGGCGGGACTTTCGTCACGAAGAGCGTTGACACAAAATAGCCGAGAACGAACGGCACTATCACGCCGATGGTTGCGACGAGGAACGATGAAATTCCCACGCGCCTCATGTCGCTCACGCTCGATTCGAGACCCACCTCGAAAAGAAGAAGTATAATACCGATCTTCGCAAGCATGTCTATCCCGATTGCGGCATGGTCCGTCAGGACCGTCGCGCGAAGAGGCTCAAAGAAGTCCCAGTGCCCGTTGATAAGCGTCAGGTTTCCGAGGATCACTCCGGCAATCAGTTCACCAAGGACCGCGGGCTGGCCGATTCTCTCAAAAAGCTCGGCGCCAAGTTTCGCCCCGGCGAGGATTAGGATCAGGTAGACCAGGACCCTTACGCCTGCATCCGCGCCAGCGAGAAACGCCGCCGCCTCATACGCATAGTGATGAAATATCTGCAACAGCTCGGCAACCATGTTAAATGAAAATAAACAGATTGCCACGGACAGGCAACAATTATCCCTCTGTCGATGAAAGTGGATGGCTGCATTGTGGATCTTGTAAAGACTGGAAAACAGCCGGGCGGAATTCCGGCGTTATTATCCGCCGCTTATTTGGAACTAGACGCGGCTCGGACGAAGTCTTTCAGGCGTCTTGGGTCCACCGGGTTCGAGGTCACGCCGCCGACCTTCACCGATGTTCCAATGATTACGCTGTCGGCATATTTGAGAAGAGCCTTGACATTCCTGCCGTCTGCCCCGCTGCCTATCACAATCCTGGCATTGGGGAAGGAAGAGCGGAGTAGCTGAAGCTCCTTCATGTTCACCGCTTCGCCGGTCCTGGAACCGCTGACAACTATCGCGTCGGCGAGACCACGTTCCAGCGCGTCGGCGGCCTGGGTTTCTATACCGTAGGCCCCAATTTGTGCCGAGTGTTTTACGCTGACATCTGCAAGAATCCGAATGCCGGATCCGAGATTCTTCCTCAGTCGCAGAGTGTCGTACGCCTTGCCCTGAATTATTCCCTGGTCGGCCACGACAGCGCCGATGTGGACATTTACCCTAATGAACTCTGCGCCTACTGCGTATGCTATGCTCAGCGCTGACTCGGCGTCATTGCGGAGAACATTGACTCCGAAATGCACTTCAGGGAAATGCCTTTTCATTTCAGCAGTCAGCCTTGTCATTGAAGCGATGACGATCGGCGGGACACTTCCGCCCGTAAAAGGCACATCTCCGAAATTCTCAACGATGAGGCCGTCGATGCCGCCTTCAAGATAGGCTTTACAGTCGTTGAGCGAGCGGGAGATTATTTCGTCGAATGAACCGGCGTACCCCGGAGAACCGGGAAGAGGGAGGAGATGTACTACGCCTATTAGTCTTGGGATCACGGCTCTACTCGTGCTGTAGCAACTGCGACTCGACATCTGCCGATGTCAGATCCTCTTCCTCTTCGAACTTAAGCTCTTCGACGGTCTTCACGACGACGTATGCGATTCCAGCGGCTATGGCAACCGCGCTAGCGATTAAGATTAGCTTTTTCATTTTCCACCTTTGCGGAAGAAATTCCGTCCCCTCGCTTGTCAGGGCGGCTCGAAGAACGCACGGCGGCTTCGACTATCCTTTCCGTGTCGAGCGCTATTACAAGCTCTTCATTAGTAGGGAGGGCGAATACTTTAACTTTAGATGAATCCGCGCTGATGACTTTCTCTTTTTCGGCGGAGTAGTTTTTCTCGTTGTCTATCTTGACGCCAAGAAATTCGAGTCCCTTACAGCTTTCGGCCCGAACATCAGGGCTGTTCTCACCGATGCCTCCCGTGAACACGATCACGTCTACGCCTCCCATAACGGCAGCGTATGAACCGAGGTATTTCTTTATCCTGTAGGCAAACACCTGGAACGCAAGTTCGGCCTGCTTGTTCCCGGCTTTCATCTCGGATATAATTTCTCGCATGTCGCTCGTCAGCCCCGATATGCCGAGGAGACCGCTATGTTTGTTGAGGAGCGTGTTGGCCTCGGCGAGCGAAAGCCCCTCCCTTCCGACGATGTGCAAAATTATCTGAGGATCGAGGTCGCCGCTGCGCGTTCCCATCAGAAGCCCTTCGAGTGGCGTAAAACCCATCGAAGTATCAACCGAAATTCCGCCGTCCACGGCCGCCATGCTGCAGCCGTTTCCGAGATGCGCAGTAATGATCTTCAGTTTCTCGATAGGCTTTCCTGTCAGTTCAGCCGCCCTGCGGGAAACATAGTAGTGGGAGGTGCCATGGAATCCATATCTGCGAATCTTGTAGCGGCGGTATAACAGGTAGGGGATACCGTACAGGAAGGCCTGCGGAGGCATCTTCTGGTGAAACGCCGTGTCAAACACCGCGACCTGTGGAGTACCAGGGAGATGCTTCAGCACCGCCTGTATGCCGCGCAGGTTGTGTGGGTTGTGGAGCGGGGCAAGCTCTATGTTTTCCCTCACCTCGTCCATGACCTTTTCGTCCACCAGTACGCTTTCCGAAAAGCTTTCACCGCCGTGAACAACCCTGTGGCCGACCGCGTCTATTTCAGACTTGTCCTTTATCACGCCGTGATTCTTGCTTAACAGGACAGCAAGAACGTATTCAATCGCAGTCTGGTGATCGAGCACCTCTGCGCTGATCTTAACCTTGTCACCATCGTATCGTTCGTGAGTGACAACGGAGTCGCTCATCCCGATGCGATCGATCAGCCCCTTCGCCAGGACTGAGCGGTCCTTTAAGTCTATGAACTGGTACTTTACAGACGAACTTCCGGAATTTAGAACGAGAACTTTCATGTGGTCTTTCTTCTTCACGAAAGAAGATTATTGGTAATTTTCGATTCGCTTTCCTGACTCATCGTACCTGAAGAATCCCTGCCCGGTCTTCTTGCCTAGATGTCCCTCGCGGACCTTTCTCCTGAGTATCGGGCTAGCCCTGTATTGGGCGGTCCCGAGTTCGTGGTACATCGTATCCAGCCATGTAAGGACTTCATCGAGTCCCATCGAGTCGGCCATCTCCAACGGGCCGACGTTCAAACCGTAGCCGAGTTTTATCGCGGTATCAATGCCTTCCGCCGTCGCGATGCCTTCGAGGAGAACCTGCATCGCCTCGTTAAGTAAGGGAAGGATCACCCTTGTCGTCACAAAGCCCGGGTATTCGAAGACTTCGACTACCGTCTTGCCAAGGTCTTCCGCAAATTTCTTTATCCTCTTGAAAGTCAGATCGCTTGTCTTCAGAGCCCTGATAACTTCGACGAGCGGCACTTTGGGAACGGGATTGAGGAAGTGCATCCCGATTATCTTATCGGGCCGGGAGGTCGCGTCTGCCAGCTTTGTTAGGCTCAAAGTTGCAGTGTTTGAAACGAACACCGTATTAGGGCCGCAGATCTTGTCGAGGTCCCTGAAGATGCTCTTCTTGAGACCGAAGTCTTCCTCGACCGCCTCAACCACCAGATCGCATTCCGCAACCTCGGTAAGATCAGTCGAGAACTTCAGTCTTGAAAGGATGGATTTCTTTTCGCTCTTCGTTAGAGCCCATCTTTGTATTTCAGAATCGAGCGTCTCGGATATCTTCTGTTTACAATTCCCGGCAGATTCGTCGTCGCGTTCTATAATGAGGACGTTGATTCCGGCGGTGCCTGCCGTCTCGGCAATACCTCTCCCCATCAATCCGCCGCCGACGATTGCTATGTAACCCGCTCTATCCGACTCCGAACGACTGATATTAAATATCTCAGCGATGTTATCTTCTCGCGCCATAATGCTCACCCAAGTTAGAATAAACGCCCCTGTGAATCAAGAAAGCGGGTTTTTCCCGCTTTTCCCCCGCTACGACTATTTTTCAAACCTCTTCCGACCGAGCGGCCAGTTTATTTAGTGGGCCCCTGTGCGACAAGCTGTGCCCGGGCAGCATTGAGGAATTTCTGCAAGCGTTCGTTTGCGGGGTCCAACTCCAGAGCCCTGGATAGCGTTACCGCAGATTCTTCGAAGTTGAGAAGCTTGAACTGGACAAGCCCATACAGCTCCAGCCCCGCAGTATCCTTGTAGCCCTTTTCCACTGCCGCTCTGAACGCGGACTCGCATCCTGCAAGGTCGCCGATCTTCATTCTGCAGTTAGCGAGGCTCGAAAGAGAGACCTCGTCGGGCTCCGAAACCTTCTCAAGAAGTCTGGCCGCGTCTGCATAATTCTGCGTGTCGATGAGGGCCGACGAGACAAGCCGGAGATACCAGTCCTCATTTTCGAACTCCCGGAATTCGTCGGCGGCATCGAGGACTTTCCTGTAATCTTTTTTCCTGAGGAGAGACTCCATGAGCCATGCGGCCCTCTGCGAGGTCTTCTTCTTTCGCAACGCCTTATCAATGTATGAACTCGCCGTCTCGTAGTCCCCCGCCAGCATCGCGGCTCGTCCCGCCTTCGCGTAAATGATGTCCGCACTGAAGACCGGTTCGATAGCCGTTCCGGCCTTCCCTTTCCCGATCCCCCTTTCGTACTCCCGGGCCGCCTTCAGAAAGGCCGACAACGAATCGCCATGCCTATCAAGCTTCTGATAAATCTCACCCATCATCAGGTGAGCGAAAGCCTGACTTGGCGCTATCGCGAGCGATTTCTCGCACGCAGCGAGGGCCGCTTCTGCATCTCCTTTCTTGAACATGTTCTCGGCTATTATGCCATGTATAGACGCCTCAACGGACTTGCCGTACCCTCCCGCTGCAAGCGCTTCACGCAGATGGCCGAGCCCCTTGTCCGTCTCGCCAAGAATTATCTCAGTCTGCCCCAGTTGATATAGCGCGTAACCGTAGTTCTCCCGCCTGTCAATTTGTTCGAGCAGGAGTTTCTGATTCCGCCTCGCCTTGTCCAGTATCGTCGCGCTGTCCTGGGCATAGCCGAGGTGCTCTATGATTAAATCTGTCGGGAGTATCCTCGCCTTGAGTTGGCTCAGCGAGTTAGTGATCTGCTCGTGTACTTTTCCGGTAAACCTGAGGCCCTTGAGTTTTCTGAAGAGTCTGGGATAGGAAGCAACATGATATTGCGAGTTTTCGTCCAGGCCGACCTTGCTTCTCAAATTGAGGAGGAACGCATCGCCTTTCCCTGACGAGATGAGTCTTCTTACGGCCTTATGGTATTCCTCATGGATTCTTTCGTCCGCATCAAGATACAGGATCCAATCGCCGGTCGTGTGATTCAGCGATTCATTTCGTGCGGCGGAGAAGTCATCGCACCATGTGAAGTCGGACACCTTCGCGCCGAATTCGGCGGCAATTTCCTTAGTGGAGTCTGTAGAGCCGGTGTCAACAATGACGATCTCGTCGACGAGGTCTTTGACACTTTCGAGGCAACCTCGTAGAAAGCGCTCCTCGTTCTTGACGATCATTGAAAGGGATAATTTCACTTCCCTGGCTCTGAAGGCTTGGTGTTGACAGCGCCTACTACCTTCTTGCGGAACGAGATCTGCTCGACGGGTTTGACGATGAAGTCGTTCGCGCCGTATTCAACGGCCTTTCTGACATTCTCCGAGTCGCCGTATGCAGTCATCATGATCACCGGCGTGTCTTTGTTGATGGTCTCGGTTCTCACCTTGCGCAGGACCTCGAGGCCATCCATCTGAGGCATCATGATATCGAGCAGGATCAGGTCAAATTTCGTGCTCCCCGCGAGCATGAAAGCCTCGGCCCCATCGGCCGCGTTTGAAATATCAAATCCTATCGCCTTCAGATGGAACTCGACGAGTTTCCTGATCATCGGCACATCATCCGCCACTAGAGCTTTCATCTTTTCAACCTATTTTTCAGTTGGATCAGCAATTCCTCAGCTTCCTGCCAGTTGACTTCAGTCGCGTGGACGGCCTCGTTGAGTCGCGTGGCAAGGGTCGTCGCCTCATCGTAGCCGAAAGAGCCGCCCGTTCCGCGGATGTTATGGGTTATCTTCCTGATCGTCTCAATGTCTCTCCCATTCACGGCCACCTGAAGCTCATCGACCTGCTGTCCGAAATACTTGACGAAGTCCGCGACCATGGACCTGACGACGTCGCTGTATTCCTCCTCGTTTACGCCGAACGGATTCTCCTTGTCCTTCGGGTCGGTCGGCGTGATTGACTTAACAAATCTTTCTCCGAATATCTGCCTGAGCTTCTTGAGAAGGACCTCTTCAGAAAGTGGCTTGGTGATAACCGACATGGCGCCGAGTTTTCCGGCCGACACCACATTTATTCTGTCAGAGTACGCTGTCATGACTACGACAGGTATATCCTTTGTGAGCTCGTTCGACTTGATAACCTGAAGTGTTTTGAATCCGTCGAGCCTCGGCATCATGAGGTCCAGGAAAATAAGGTCAGGCTTCTGAGAAAGGGCAATCTGAAGCCCCTCATAGCCGTCTGAAGCCGTAAAGACGGTCAATTTCATCCTCCTGAAGAAATCCTGGGCGAACCGCTGGACAAGCTTGGTATCGTCGATAATCAGGATTTTCTTGTATTCCGCCTCAGCCATTCTTCTTGGGGGAGCTTCCGGGCTCTCTCTTTGACTGCTGCTTATTTGGGAGAATGGCCTTCAGCGCCCTGGCTTTTTCCTTGTCTATCTGGGCTGAAGCCGTCTTGTTCTCGGCGGCTATCTTCTGGTAAACTTCTTCCCTGTGAACAGGTACGTCGTCAGGAGCTTCTACCCCGAGCTTGACGCTTCCGCCGTCAAGCGAGACCACGACGACTTTGATCTTGTCGCCGATCTTGATTACTTCGCCTAACTTCCTTGTCAAGACTAACATGTTTGCCTTCCATGGTCAGTTAATTTTATACGCGGTCGAAAATCTATCCGAATTCAAGACAATCTGTTTCCCTTGCCTTGTAGCATCGTTCAACAGAATCGGGGCCTTCAGATTTGCGGTTATAGGCTGAGGGTCCCTCCGAAGGACAACGACCACAAACACAGATGAGTTTCTGTCTTCAGGAGGGAGCTCGCCATAAATTTCAGGCACCAGCAGCGAGGCATCGAGTATGCCGAGCCCCACGTTCGGATCCTCCACAGACAGCAGCCACTTTAAGGGCTCCGTGTCCTTCTCATCTATAATAATGAACTTGTGAAGCTCTTCAAAGCCCGGGAGACCGTTCGGGAAAGTATAAACGATCCCTTCGTCGAACTCCAACTCTCCGAATTGCCTCGTCACAAGCTTCATCTTCACCTCTATTTCCTCCTCACTCTTTCGTATTGCTGTTGAGTATGACAATGTCCACTCTCCTGTTTTCTGATTTGTGGGCCGGCGTATCGTTCGGTACGAGGGGGTGATACTCCCCGTAACCGACAATGGCCACTTTCTCCGGCCTGATTGGATAGTGCTGAAGCAGATAATAGCCCACGTTCAGGGCACGGGCGACTGAAAGGTGCCAGTTGGACGGGAATTGGGGCGTGCTAATGGGCGTGTTATCGGTATTCCCCTCAATGTAGATCCTGTTTGGTATCGACTGGAGGAGAAATCCGAGCGTATCCAGGACCGGGAGCGCCTCGGGCTTTATCCGGGCATCACCGGGGTCAAACATAAACTTTTCGAGGAAGTGTATGGTAACTCCTCGCTCGTCAGAAGTTATAAGGGCTCCCCCTTTTTTCAGGGTGTTGCCTATGGCCGACTTCACCTTTCTTTCCATTGCTTCAGAGGCCTTCATCGGCGATACGTTTGACGGTGCGACCATCACCCCCTCGCCTCCAGTAAGTGGTCCCTGGCTCTGCCCCCCTCCGAAGACACTCTCGAATGCCGACACCACCGCCTTGAATTTCTTCATGTCGACCTGGGAGCTGGCGTAGAGTATCACGAACAATCCGAGAAGAAGCGTGATAAGATCTGAGTAGGTCAGGAGCCATCTTTCGAGGTTCTCCTGTTCTCCATGCTGCTTCTTCCGCATCAGATCTCACCCTGCTCGCTGCTCGGGAGCATGGCCCGAAGCTTCGCCTTGACTATAGCCGGTATCTCCCCCGCCTGAAGCGAGAGGACTCCCTCCAGCGTCACTTCCATTATCAGGTTCTCTTCGGCGTTTATCGTCTTGAGCTTGTCTGCAATGGGAAGCCAGATGATGTTTGCAGTGAATATTCCCCACAGGGTCGCGATGAAGGCGCTCGCGATGTGATGTATCAGATCGTTAGGATCTCCGCCGGCATTCGCCAGCGTCACAATGAGACCCATAACCGTTCCAATTATTCCCATGGTGGGAGCGTATCCTCCCATCTTCTGGAAGACCATAGCGTTGGATGTGTGCCGCTCGTTCAGGAATCCCATTTCGGCGTCGGCGACCGCCCTCATTGTCTGAGGGTCTGTTCCGTCGATCGCGAACCTCAGCATCTTTTTCAGAAAGGCGTGTTGAAGGCCACCCAGTTCCTTTTCGAGAGAAAGAAGGCCGTCCTTCCTTGCCGTCGTCGCGTATTGAACTATCGTGTCTATCAGTTTGTCGACATCATGTTTCGGAGGCATGAAAGCAACGAGCGCAAATTTCCATATCTTGCTGAACTGTTTGAAGGATGTTCCGATCATGGCGGTGGCGAAGGTTCCGCCGAAGACAATTGTCATAGCGGGGATCATTATAATCGCGCCGAACTTCCCGCCTTCCATGAGAAATGAGCCGAAGATTGCGAAAAGACCGAACAGCAGACCCGCGATCGT
Source organism: Bacteroidota bacterium (assembly GCA_021812985.1). Lineage (GTDB taxonomy): Bacteria > Bacteroidota > Ignavibacteria > Kryptoniales > JAKASW01 > JAKASW01. The sequence continues at coordinate 18,147 of JAKAMG010000021.1, read as the reverse complement.
GCCTAATTCAAGTGTTTTTTTCATCTCAGAGATAATTCGCGAGTGATAGTTTGATTATCTGTGCCCCCGTCTGCAGGGCCGCGTTTAGAGTCGTCTGTTGCTGCTGAAGCTTTATGACCGCACCGGCCACGTCCGTGTCACCCAGGTTTGACATGGTGGATTGAAGTGACTGAGTCTGTGATGAAAGCTGCGACTGGATAAGCTGGATCCTGTTCGCCATCGCTCCTGCTTTCGCGTTTGTGCTTATCATAGAGTTCAGGTAATTGTCCACCGTTGTGATGTCAGCCTGTGTGGGGGCTGTACCACTATTCAACTTGTTCTCAATATTTATAAGGTCGTTGAACATCTGGCCGCCGTTGAAGGCTTCCTGGCCGGTAACGTTATACTGTTCGGAAATCTGAAATCCCACGTCGACCTTCAGCGATCCTGAAATGCCGTTGGGATTCGCAGAGACGCTCGTACCGCCCGAGTTCATGAAGAATGGCTGGTCTGTCGTCTGCGTGCCGCCAAAAATATACTTGTTGCCGAATTTCGTGTTCGCCAGATCGAGAAGCTGGTTTATATATTGCCCGAGCTGTGTGCCGTACGAGGTCTGGTCCTGGGGGTTGGAATCGTTCGCCGCGGAGAGCATCATCGTCTTGATATTCGTCAAGGTCGTGACGGAACTCGTCAACGCGCTCTCCTGCATCGAGAGAAAACTCTGGGCATACTGCGCGTTATCCGAATAGGCCCCGTTCTGGTCAATCTGATTTTGAATAAGCATGAGGCGCTGGTTAAGTGTAGGATCGTCTGAAGGCGAGTTCACAACCTTGCCGGACGAGATTTGCTCCTGCAGCTGGTCAATGGACTGCCTGTCCTGACCAAGCGAGTAGAGGAGATCGCTTGCCAACTGTTGTTCGTTAATTCTCATATCAGCTTACCATCCCAATAATTGTCTGATACATCGAATCGGCCGTGGTAACCACTTTTGCCGCGGCTTCGAAAGAATGCTGGTACTGTATCATATTCGTCAGCTCCTGGTCGAGCGAGACGCCGGAGATTGAGGACTGGAATGCCTTCATCTGGCTCTGCTCGATCTGCAGCGTCTGCACCGCGCTATCTGCCTGTTGGGAATCGGTTCCTACCTGATTTACGAGAGCCTGGTAGGCGTTCATGATCGACTGCCCATTCGGCATGACGGATGTGTTGAGGACGTTCGCCATCGCCGCGGCGTTGGTGCCGTCGCCCGGGTCGCCCGACGAGGACGCGGCTATGTTGTTAAGGCTCGCCATTATGTCAGGCGAAATCGAAATACTTCCTGCTGAAGTCCCCTCGAAGAAGTCCTTCCCTGTCTGGGCTGACGAACCGCCGGTTGCCAGTGTATATCCGGAAGAGTTGAATGCATTTATCGTTTTCACCAGGGTCCCGGCGATTTGATCCAGCTGGCTGGCATATGCCGGGATCTTATTGTCATATGAATCAACAAGCCCGGCGACTTCTCCAGACGTAATCGTCGCAGGGATGGTCGAGTCCGACCTTCCGACCGTTATTCCGTTCGCGGTCTGCGTCATCTTGAACTGATAAGCTGTCCCTGCGGCGACGAGCACAACACCCCCGGCGGTGACGTTCATCATGCCGTTTGAATCGGTGACTATCTTAACGTTGGTGAGATTGCTCAGCTGGCTGACCGCATTGTTGAGCTGGTCCTGCAGGTCAGACGAGTTGCGCGACGACCCGGCATTTGCCTGGATTTGCTGGTTTATTCCCGCGATCGTCGAGCCGATCTGGTTTATCTTTTCGACGTCTGCCTGTATCTGCTGGGCGACCTGGTACTTCGTGGATTGGATCTGGTTGTTCAGCACATTGAACGTCGTGGCCACGTTTTGTCCTGTCTGAAGGACGGTCTGGCGAACGCCGGCGTCTTCCGGGCTTTGGGACAACGCCTGGAACGAATTGAAGAACGCGCTGAGCTGCGAAAGAAGTCCGCTTGTTGAGTTGGCGGTCTCGTTGAAAATGTTCTGCACGTTTGACAGAGTTTGCTGGTCTATGTTAGCCTGGCTAAGATTGGAATTGAGCGTTGTCACCTGGGAGTTTACGTAATCGTTTCTAACCCCTTCGATCCTGTTGATGGTGACGCCTGTCCCTATGTAACCGTTGGTAGAAAGGATGGGAGTGGAGGCTTCGGTCACCACTTCTTGTCTGGTATAGCCCTCGGTGTTTGCGTTGGCTATGTTGTGGCCCGTCGTATCGAGCTCAGCCTGCGAAGTCATTAGAGCTTCGCGCGCTATGTTCATAATGCCGTTTATGCCGTTCATCTTCCGACCGTCAGGCTTTCTTGTCGACGAGCTTCCGGTTTCCGTTGTCAGTGAGGATCCGGATGTTCTGTTTGATGAATGCTATTGAGTGCACGAGCAAAGCGTTCGTGATGCTGTTCAGCTGGACAACCTGCGCGTGCACCTTCCTGAATGCCGAATGGAGCGCCGCATACGTCGCCGACCGATCCCGGCCGAGCTTGCCGGCCAGGGCTTCAGCATCACCGAGGTCCTGCGCTTTCAAACCGAGCGAGCCGATCGTCGACACGCGCGCTTTCTCCGCGCCCTGTATCCTGTTCAGCTGCTGAAACTCTTCCCTGACAATGCTTTGTATCTCAGCGGTATCGAGACGCTCTATCGCCTTCTGCTTCCTGATGAGTATGTCGATCATGTTCTCAAACTCGCTCTTCTCGAGCTCAGTGGTGTTCAGGAGCGATTGATAGTCACTATTTGTCATTGCTCACCTCGTTTCCGTCAAACATGTTCAGATAACTCATTACTTTCCTGACGTAGTTTTGCGTCTCGGGATAGGGTGGAACGCCGCCGTACTGGTCGACGGTTCCTGGTCCTGCGTTGTATGACGCCAGAGCCTTCGTGAGATTTCCCGAGTACCTCTCGATAAGGCTCTTCAGATATTTTGAACCGCCCATTATGTTTTCCCACGGATCGAAAGAATTCGAGACTCCCATGTCTTTCGCAGTGGAGTCAGTAAGCTGCATGAGGCCTTTCGCGTTTTTCGATGAGAGAGAATCCGGTTTGCCCGCGGACTCCGCGGCGATTACCGCCTTGATGAGATTTGGTTGAAGATCATACGTGCCTGCCGCTTCATTAATTATATCGGAATATTTTCCGACGTTCTTCAACAAAGAGTCAGGCCGGTTCACCTGACCCGACGCCTGAGCCTGGATGTTCCTGATTTCCTGGAGGAAATATCCGGGATCCGGTCCCTGATTCGGCTCCGACACACCGGGCGTCTGTGAGTTCATGTCTTCGCCGGTGAACTGCTTGTACAGCATGTTCCCTATCCCGAGATTTGTGTTGTTGCTCATGTATTCAGAGAGTTTCATGTTGAAGAGCCCGTTCATGATGTCATTGCCATAGCCACCTTCGTCGCTGCTGCCATCTATCTTGGTTGTCTCCTGCATCGACTTAAGCATATACTCCATGAACACCGCCTCGAAGCCCTTCACGGCGTTCTTCAGCTTCGCCTTTTGCTGGTCGGTGAACTGAATATGTCCTGTAGCTGCGCTCTGAACCTTATCCATGACTCTTACATGATTACCAGTTCGGCCTTCAAGGCACCGGCGGCCTTCAAAGCCTGGAATATCGCGATTATGTCACGCGGTCTCACCTTGAGTGAATTCAAGGCTGTCGCTATGTCCTGCACCGTCGCGGCGCCGTTTATCGCCACAACCGAATTCGTGTCCTGCGTCGCCTGTGCCGTCGCTGCCTGCGTCACAACTGTCTGCCCCTGAGAGAATGGAGCCGGCTGTGAGATGACCGGATACGCCTGTATCTCTATGTTCAGATTCCCGTGCGATATAGCCACCGGCAGTACTGTCACGTTCTGGCCGACGACAACGGTGCCTGTCCTCTCGTTTATCACGACCCTGGCAACAACGTCCGGAACTACCTGAAGCATCTCTATCTGTGATATGAACTGCACAAGCTTGTCTTTCGACTGAAATGCGGCCGGAACCTTCACGTTGATCGTTCCGCCGTCTATGGCATCTGCGACCGTGTCGCCAACGCTTTTGTTGATTGTATCCGCGACGCGATTGGCGGTCGTGAAGTCTTCCTGAGAGAGGACTATTGAGAGAACCCAGTTGTTTACGAAATCAACCGGCGGCGTGTCCTGCACGATCCCGCCGTTTGGGATTCTCCCGGTGGTCGTGTAATTCCTCTGCAGCTGAGTTCCGGCCATCCTGACGTCGAAACCTCCTACCGAAAGCGGGCCCTGAGCCGTGGCATAGACCCGGCCATCTCTGCCAATCAAAGATGTCAGGAGAAGCGCTCCCCCCTGAAGGCTGGTGGCGTCGCCCATCGACGAAACCGTTACGTCTATAGATGCACCGTTCGTTGAAAAAGGAGGAATATTGGCGACGACCATGACTGCAGCAACGTTTCTCATGCGAACCTGGGATTGATTCACGGTTATACCAAATCTCTTGAGCATGCTCGCAACAGACTGCTGCGTGAATATCGACATCTGCGAATCGCCCGTGCCGTTTAGTCCGACCACGAGTCCGTAGCCGATGACCTGATAATCGTTGACGCCCTTAAAGTAGGCTATGTCTTTGATCCGCGTCGCGTATGCCGCGGAGCTCGCTACCAGCAGGATGAGAAGTATCTTTTTCATCATTTACCTCAGAAGAGCCAATGGAATAATTTCGTCAGCCAGCCAGGGCTCTGAGACTGATTGATGGATCCGGAACCTTCGAATACTATCTGGGCATCAGAAATCTGTGACGAATATATCGTGTTGTCCGGCTGTATGTCCGACGGCCTGATGATTCCGCTAAGCTTTATCACCTGGTCCTGACCGTTCACGGAGATAAGACGGCTCCCTTTGATTTCAAGGTTTCCATACTGATCCACCTTCACCACTTGCGCGCTGACTGTGGCCTGCACGCTCCCCTTTTCGCTAGTCGAGCCGCTCCCCTGAAAGCCGTTGGTTGTACCGAGGGATAGTGCACCCGACGGAAGGTTCGCGCTTCCGTACGTTGCCGAGCCGTTCGCACCGATAGTGCTCGCTCTGCTCGTGCTCGTCGATGCATCTTTGGAAGCGGAGTTCTGCTCGGTTACGATGACGGTTACTGCATCACCTACTCTGCTCGCCTTGTAATCCGAGAAAAGCGATGCCGCCGGATTCTGCATAACCTGTCCGTAAGATATACCGGCAAGAAAGAGCGTTATCATAATTGTTTTCATCATCTCAACTCCATTGTGCCTTGTGCCTCGCGCCTTCGTCCCGTTGCACATGTTCGCCTTTCAAACCTCAATTCACCAAAACCACTTCGCCTCTGCCTATGACCTTAGCGCGGAGGTAATCTTTATTTTCGTTCGCAACCCTGATGATGTCGTTCATCTTCCCGTCCTGCAAAGCGTTTCCCTGATCCCTCACGGTGACATTCTTCGTCCTGAAGACGATCGTCACGTCCTGGCCCTGCTTGACAACAGGTTCTTCGGCAAACATGTCGAACGTCAGGACCTTCCCTCCCTGGATCCATCTTGTAGACCACATCCCCTTTAACTGGGAGAGTTCAGTAACGGGATTCTGGATGTCCGTCGTCTCTGTCCTGACCGCGTTTATCTGGTCACTGGTGATTTCCGTGCGCGGGCTCACCGTCTCGGCGGCGACGAGGACCTTCTGGAAGGTTCTTATCCTGACAGTGACCGGGATAATCTGGGTGAAGCCTTTCTCCGCGCCTACCGGCCGGGCCTTGACCAGGAAGGTCACGAGCCCTTTCATCGTCGGAGAATTCGCGGATGCAACTACAAGGTGGCTCTTCTCATAACCGACGCTGTAGCTCATTCTAAGATCCTCGAACTCGACCGACGTTTCTGTGGAGTGAGAGATGCTTTCCTTTATATATGACGCCACCACGTCTCTCACTGCGGAACCGCTGACGGTTTGAGCCGCAGCTCCCGCAACAGACATGAACAGCGCAATTATAAGCGCCGGGATTCCCGCCAGGCCAACGCTCTTCATTACATTTTCTCCTATTGTTTCAGGTTGTTTGCGAGCTGGATCATACTGTTGGCTGTCTGGACCGCCTTGGAGTTCAACTCGTATGCCCTCTCGGCCTCGATCATCTTGACCATTTCGTTCACGATGGAAACGTTCGACGATTCAAGATATCCTTGCTGAATCGTCCCGAAGCCGGTAGAGTTTGCGTTTCCGAGTATCGGCGTACCCGACGCAACTGTCTGCGAGTAAAGGTTGCTTCCCAGTGCGTGGAGGCCGTCGGGGTTGATGAACTTCGCAAGCTCTATCTGGCCGAGCGTGACCGGATTTGTCTGACCGGATACGGTTACCTGGACTGTACCATCCGCCCCAACCTGAACGCCAGTGGTGTCCTGAGGAATTGTTAGCCCGGGCTCGACGAGGTAGCCGTTGGACGTAACCAGATTCCCGTCGGCTGAGACTTTAAACGAACCGTCTCTCGTGTACGACTCTGAACCGTCAGGCATCCTGATGCGGAAGAAACCGTCTCCCTGAATAGCGAAGTCGAGCTGGTTCTGGGTAGGGGTGAGATCTCCCTGACCGAAATTCCTCGTCGTCGAAGACGGTATCGTACCGTCGCCAACCTGGAGCTCGGCCGGCGGCGTGCCTCCCTGCTGGTCCGGAGTACCTGTCGCTCTCAGTGTTTCGTACATCAGATCCTGGAATTCGACGCGAGTCGACTTGAATGATGTCGTGTTGACGTTCGCGAGATTGTTGGCGATAGCATCCACGTTCAGCTGCTGTGCGTACATTCCCGTAGCGGCAGTCTTCAACGCTCTGTCCATATTTTCCTCCACTTTGAAATACTTTTCTCAATCCTGACTAAAACAAGTTTTACGTACGCTTTGGCGAGCGCGCCCATCAGGCTCTTCGACTCGCTCTCGGCTGTGACGACGCCGGAACTGACGACGCAATGCAGCCTTCCGCCGGAGCCGGTCAACGTTACCAGTGTCATACCTGCCCGACCTGGTTCACGTCGTTCAGCGAACTGTCCTGACTCGTGACGGCCTTCTGTCCCGCCTGAAAATCCTGCTGAAGCTGAATCATGGCCACCATCTCATCGATTGGATTCACATTCGAGCCCTCAAGGTATCCCTGGCGAACGGTAACGCTCGAGGCCGGCGCGTCCTGTAGCGAGGCACCGGAATCAAGAGTGTAAAGATTTGCGCCTGCCTTGGAAACCTGGCCGTAATTCGGCGGCGCCACCACCCTGAGCTGGCCGTAGACTTCGTTTCCGGCCTTTACGGTCCCGTCGCGATCTATCACAAGCTTGCTCTGTTGGATGGCCTGAATATCGCTGATACGAATCGGACCTCCGGTTCCCAAGACGGGCGCGCCGTCTCGGGTTTGGAGAACTCCGTCCGAGGAAAGCGTGAACGAGCCGTCACGCGTCAGCCGAACCCCGTCCTGCGTCTGGACGACGAAGAAGCCCTTTCCGTCCAGCGCGACGTCGAGCGGATTGTTCGTCTGCTGCAGGGTTCCCTGGGAGAAATCCGTGTATGTCTGATCGCTCACGTCCTTCTGAGTCGGATCAGCACTGCCGTCGCGGAACAGCGTGTTTGCCGAGATGAGCTCGTTGGTGAAGGCATCGTCCCTCTTGAAAGCAGTCGTGTTCACGTTGGCCAGGTTGTTCGCGATAACCTCGAGCCTCTTCTGCAGAGGGATGAGACCGAGCGCGCTTGTGTAAATTCCCTTTATCATCGCTTCCCCTCGCTTTTCTTAGGCAGGCTGCGCGAGTTGGCTATCTTGCTCTTCTTCAAGGCGAGTATCAGCTCGAGTTCTCCTTTTCCCATCTTGAGCTGACGGGCGAGGACGTTCAGATCGGACTCCTCGCTGACGAGGGCGAAAGCTTCCTTGAACTTAGTGCCGGACTGTTTTGCCGCCTGGGAGGCATATGAGATCGCGAAATTCAGGCGCTCCGATTCCATTCCGTGCGTCCTTGCCATCTCATGAATTGCCGCGCCGGAATCGAGCCTGCCATTGTCGTCCACATAGTATTTTCCGGCCCCCATCTCCACCGACTTCACCTTTTCACGTGCGATCTGGTTGAGGATTCTCTCGATGTCAGATTTTGAAATGGTACCCGGTCGCTTGACGGTCATCCGCTCCGCTGAGGCCACCTTCTCTTTCTGCTCTCTCATGAGGCGCCTGGCGCGGACAATGAGGGCAATAAGTATGGCTGTCATGACCAGAATCAGCCCGAGCTCAACCATCAGAACAAATTCGGACACTCCGAAGACGCGCTCGGCAAAACTCTTTCCGGCGGCCTGGTTCGCCCCGAGCGTCGCTCTGCTTATGTCGCGCGATACAAGCGCCCTGATGTCTACTGAAGTCGTATCGGTCAGAAACATCAACAGTGTTCCAAACATCAGTTAATCCCTCCATTTCTTTTTGAGCCACCCACTTGCACCGGGAGCGCTATGGTGAACGTCGTCCCTCTTCCTTCGATACTTTCAACCTTCAACTCGCCGCCGAACTTCCTCACGATGCCTCGCGTGATCGGAAGCCCAAGCCCGGTCCCTTTTCCCGGCTCCTTGGTTGTGAAGAAGGGCTCAAATATCTTCGACAGATTCTCCTTCTTGATACCTGTGCCGGTGTCGGTGAATCTGATGTTGACGTTTCCACCGACAAATTCCGTCGAGATCAGCATCTTCCCGCCATCAGGCATTGCGTCCTTCGCATTTATTAGAAGGTTGAGGAATGCTTGCTGGAGGTAATTCTTGTTCGAGTCCAGAGGCGGGATTTCCTCCGAAAACCGGAGGTCGAAATCGATGCCGCGATTCTTGAACTGGTAATCCACCAGGGTTATGATCTCCTTGATAGCCCAGTTCACATTAATCAGTTCATGCTGAAGCTCTTCGGGAACGCTGCGCGAGAACGAAACGAGTTGTTTAGTGATCTGAGCGATTCTCTGCACTTGGCTTTTCACAATCTCGATCCTGTGCTCTACGTCTTTCCCCTGCTGGAGGAGTGCGATGTGTCCAAGGAGTATCTGAAGGGGGTTATTAATCTCATGGGCAATACCACCGGCCAGCTCGCCGACCGATGCAAGCTTGGCTGCCTGGAGCATCTGAGACTGAGACTTCTTCAGTTCTTCCGCGGCGTTTATAAGCCTCTCAATATTGCTGAGGTTCTCTATTGCGACTGCGGCCTGGTTCGCAAGTATACCGAGAAGCATTAGCTCGTAATCTGAAAACGCCTTGCGCATCTTCTCGGTGTGGATGATGTAGACTCCGATGGCTTTGTTCCTGAGTACCAGCGGGACGACGACAAAATTCCTGTCGCCGGCTTCTCCGACCGAGGTATTAAGATCGGGGACCACGGTCGTCTTCTTCTGAGCTATGACCCAGTCGAGTATCCCCTCTTCGAGGAGGTGCTGCGACGCGTTGAGCATGCGATCCGAACAGGTGGACAGGAAGGGCTTAGTGCGGGATCCGGAGCTCTCCACCTCGAATATCATGCTTTCGGCCACAGGTACTACCTGGCGTGTCAGGTCAAGCAGAGAATCGAACACGGAAACAGGGTCTGTGGCGGTGCTGATGGTATTGGCAAGCCGCTGCATGGCGATCATCTCATCGAGAGACTGCTTTATGTCGCTTTCAGTCTTCTCGTGCATGCCAACTTTTGTCTTGAGCATCTCTATGGTGGTTTCAAGTGCCCTGATGTAGCTTTCGCGGGTCTCCATGAAACGCTCGATCGCGGCAGCGGCGTTCTCGGCGCTAGCCTTGGCCGTCGCTTTCGTTTCCTGCCCGATCGTATCTTCAGTCTTCATATCTATCTCCAAATGGGGGCATCAAACAATGTTTACGAATGTACGCTCAAGATCTTCCCGGAGCTTGGAACCGAACGAGTCGTAAAACGCCTGCGTTATGTCGGCTTCGGTTATGTTGAGCACTTTCAGGGCTTCAGGATCATAGCTCTCGACTTTCTCGTAGGACAATGCTCCGATCCCGAGTTTGTGGCAGAGATAATCGACGAAATGGATAAGCGCTGTCAGCTGCGGATTTCTTTCCGCCAGGCTCGGCTTGTGATGAAACTTTATCGCCTCTATAAGCTGGTCCGGAAGGTTCCACCTCTCGGCGAGCCAGGCCCCTATATCTCCGTGCGTGGCAAAGAGAACGGTCTGTTCCATATCCTGGAAGGTGGACTTTCCGTCCGTCACCGCGTCGACTATGTGCGTGTAATCGTCGTGGAAGTATTGGTGAGTGACAAGTATCCCTATGTCGTGTATCAATCCTGCGACAAAGGACTCTCCGCTTATCCTGTAGCCGAGCTGTTTCGCGAGGGTGCGCGCGGCTATTCCGGTCGCCAGCGAATGCTCCCAGAATTCCTTGGAGTTGAAATACTTATCCTGCTTTTTCTTGAACGCGCTAATAAGCGAAATGCTTATGAGAATCTCCTTCAACGAATCGAAGCCGAGCACCATGATTGCGAAATCGAGTGTGGAAATCTTTCTCTGAAACCCGTAGAACGGAGAGTTCGCGATCTTCAGCACCTTCGCCGTCAAGACCTGATCGGCTGAAATAACGCTGGTAAGTTTGGACACGCTCGTGTTAGGATTATCTATCAGCGAGGCCACTTCAACCGCTATCGTGGGAAGCGCCGGGAGCTGAATTATATTTTGGACTTTCTCTTTTAGAATCTCGTTTTCCATTGATCCAGCCTTTTCGTTATGATTGCGCGCTCTGCCATCTGCTGCAGCGTTGATATAGCGTTCTTGTAGTAACCGGCGACTTTTGCCTCCTCGTATCCGAGGACCGTGGCTACCTGACCGAGCTCTAGCCCCTCGTAAAGCTTCAACGTGATAACCAGCCTCTCCGTAGCGGGGAGAAGCTTGATGGCGTCTTTGAAAAATCTCTTCAGCGTCCCGTCGTCTATCTGCTCATCGGGCTGTCCGGATGCCTCTTCGACGGGCTCGTCGTACTCCGTTCCCGGCACGAAGTCAGTCCTCGGAACTTTGATCCTCACTATATCGGCCGAATCATCGTCGACATATTTTGCTGCAAGTCCGGAGATGGATATGCCCAGTTTCTCAATGCCGATTGTCTGGATCGCCGCGATGTCGAGTTTGATTGGGTGATCCGCGCAGGAATATCCGGTTGATGAAGCTATCTGACTCGCGACGTGCACGATAGCGGTAAGCTTCGGGTTTACCTCGGCAAAGGCCGGGGTATGGTGGAACTGCACGGCCTCGACCAGGTATGCCGGAAAGCTCCATTTTGACGCAAGCCACGCCCCTATTTCACCGTGTGTTGCGCCCGTGACCACCATCTCGGCCTCGGAGAGCTGTATTCCATCATCCGTGACGAGACGCTGGATCTCTTCGAAGTCGTCTTGAAAATATCTGTAGAGCACGAGTGTACCAATGTCATGCAGAAGGCCGGCAGCATAGGCTTCGCCAGGGATGCGGTACTTTATGTCCTTTGCGATGGAACGTCCTGCAGTAGCGGTGTCGATGGAATGCTTCCAGAACTTTCTCGGGTCGAAGTTCTTTACCGCGTTGCCTCTGAATAGGTCAATGAGCGTGAGCGAAAGTACCGTCTCGCGCAGCGCCTCGAACCCGAGGGCTACTATTGCCCATTCAATCGTCGATATTTTTTTCGAGAAACCGTAGTAAGGCGAGTTCGCCACCCGGAGAATCTTAGTCGCCAGGGGAGGATCCTTTGAAATGATCTTCGCAAGTTCCGCGGCGCTGCTGTCACTGTCGCTGGCAAGTCGCATAACTTCCAGCGCGGTCGTTGGGAAAGTAGGCAGATCCCTTATCGATGATAACCTGTCAGTCAATTGTCCGACCCCTATCATAGTTCAACAACCTTTCTGAATTGCTCCTTCAGCTTCATTATCACTTCGGAGTGAATCTGGGAGACCCTCGACTCGCTTATCCCGAGCGTCTTGCCGATCTCCTTGAAGGTCAATTCCTCATAGTAGTAGAGCGTTATAACCATTCTTTCCCTCTCAGGAAGCTTCTTAAGAATATTGACAAGCTCCCCTTTGAGCTCCTCATCTTCGAACTGCTCGATGACCTCGCTGTCACTTCCGATCACATCCTCAAGAGTCATGTCATCGCCGATTGGTCTCGTTAGGGAGACTGCCTCGGCATTTGCCAGGTATCCCTTTATCTGTTCAAATTCGCTGATGCTCATGTTGATAGCACGCGTGTACTTTTCGCCATTAACGCTGTCCATGTCCAGCTCGCTGAGCGATTTCGATGCCTTCTTGTACTTGTCGCGCACTGACCTCGGAAGCCAGTCGACCTTCCTTATCTCATCGAGCATTACGCCTCTTATCCTCTGAGACGCGAATGTTTCGAACTTAACTCCCCTGTTCTGATCAAAGCGTTCGATCGCCTCGGCAAGTCCGATGATCCCTATGCTCACGAGGTCGTCAGTGTTGAAAACGCACCTTGAGGGGAGATTGATCGCGCGGGCCGCGAACTTGACAAGGTTCAGGTAAGAGAGAACGAGCTCTTTCTTCAATGCCGACGTTCTATGCTTCGAATACTTCTTCCAAAGTTCCTGTGTTGTCATGGCTGTACCTCAGCTTTTTTATCCTGCATGGACATGCCTGCGACACGATTGTCGACAGCGGAAAGTTTCAGAGCTTCAGACCTGTTTTCCTGTAGAGTCAGGAAGAAGGTCAGGAGAATGGTTATCAGTAAAATCACAAGTGCGACGCCGAACGCAAGGATGAAGGCCCTTATGATTGCGTCTAAGGCGTTCATTCCGTTGGAAGCGAAAAAAACCACGCCTAGAAAAAAGACCAACATCGGTATTTTCGTTCCTATCTTATCCATCACTTTCTCTTTCCAAAAGGTCCGTTAGACAGAATCCTGTCGGCAATTCCCTTGATGGCTTGCGAAGCGGGAGAATCCGGAAACTCCTGCATGAATGGCGACTGAACGCTAACCGCCTTCTCCACCAGCGAATCCGAAGGGATATAGCCGGCGTATTCTATCTTGGTGTTAAGAAAATGCTCGCTAACAAGGTCGAATTTCGCCTTTACTTCCTCGGCCTCGGCCGCGTCCTGAGCTCGGTTAATGAGAAGCTTCAGGTCTGAGCTGGAGTTGATCCTCTTTATCGCCTTCACGAGAACGTAGGCGTCCATAACTGCAGTTGGCTCCGGCGTCGAAACAACGAATACCTCGTCGGACAACAGCGCGAGCGAGATCGACTCCTGGACTATGCCGGCGGCAGTGTCTATGACCACGTAATGGAAGGCCGGTTCCGCAAGTCTTACCTCGCGGAAGAAGGTGGCCGCGTCACCGGAGCTCAGCCGTTTGAGCCTTCCGTCCGACGAGCCAGCGATGAGGAATACGTCCTTTGATATTTCGGCCGCAGCTCCCTTTATGTTGACATTCCCTTCGACCACATCAAGGAGCCTGTAAACAGGCGACGCACCGGAAAGTATGTCTAGATTGGAGAGGTTGACGTTGCCGTCCACGACGAGGACTCGTGCACCATCCCGAGCCAGCGCCAATCCTAGGTTGAGAGCGATATTACTCTTTCCAACGCCACCCTTGCCGCTGACGACAGTAATCTTGTGCGGCTGCGCCCCGAGTGGGACGACGGCTGTCTGCGCGTTGACTACTTCTCTCAACTTTACCGCTTGATCAAGCATTCGCTTCTGCCCCAACTTTATAGATCATTCTGGCGAGCTTGTCCCCGTTAGCCGGCTCTATATCGTCAGGGACGCTCTGGCCGTCCGTTACGAATGAGAATGTAAGCCTTGAGTCCTGCGCGAGGCTCAAAAGCATCCCGAGAGAAACAGCCTCGTCAGTCTTCGTCACTATCAGCCTGTTTGGCTTTAGGCTCCTGAACTTCTTGTAAATGTCGCGCACGGTCGACAGAGAGAAGTTCGCGCTCAGGACGAGGTGAACTTCGTTCGGGTCAGCCGCGTCGATGAACCTCCCGAGCTCTATGATCTTGTCCGCACTCTTCTGGCTCCGGCCCACCGTGTCTATATAAATCGTATCGTAATTTGAGAATTTCCTGATGGCGGCTATCATCTCGTCCGGCGTGTACACGACCGAAAGCGGTATCGAGGCTATGTCCGCGAATGCTTTAAGCTGGTCAATCGCGCCGATCCTGTAAGTGTCCGCGGTTATGAGGGCGACGCTTTCCCCGCGGACGAGTTTGCCGATCGATGCGAGCTTCGCAACCGTCGTGGTCTTGCCGACGCCGGTCGGGCCAACGAGTGCGACGACGTATCCTTTCCTTCCGAGCCTCCTTACTGGGGCCTCTGGGAAACGCCTCGCTATCGAATTCAGCATGTAACCGTCGACGGCGCTCTGTTCGTCTATCTGATTCCCGCTGATCTTGTTGTGGCAGGCCTGTACGATTTCAAGAGCAATCTCTTCTTCTACTTCATTTTCGACAAGGGCGGAATAGGCGTTCTGAAGCGCCTCCGTCAGGACAGGCATCTTTGAGTGCTTGAGGTGCTGGGCAATCTCACCGAGTGCGCTCTTCACCTCTGAGAGTTCCTGCTTCAGCGCCTCGTTTTCCGCGCTTGCAACAGCGTGCGGGATCGAGATGGGCGAATCCGCGCGACCTACTTCCGTCCTGCGCTTCTCCTCAAACCTGGATGTGAGCTGGCGAAGATTCCCGAGCATGTCATCCGGTAGGCTTGCCGGACGCGACGGCGCGCTGGCCCGATGCTGCACCTTTATTGGCTCCTCGTCGTATGCGGCCGTGACTTCGACATACTCCGTGCCACCCGGTCTGAGCAGGCCCCCCTTAGTGATCCGCCGAGTGTTCAAGACAACCGCATCATCGCCAAATTCCTGACGCATCTTGTCCGTGGCTTCCTTTGCCGTACTACCGATGAATTTCTTTATTCTCATTGCGCTACTATCCTTCCGATAATGTCGATCTCAGTGCGGGCTGGAAGCTCCGTGTAAGATGTCACCGAGACCTGCTGGAAGTTTGTGTGAATAAGCCTGTAGAAATAGAGCCGGACGGTCGCAGAGCAGATGACCACCGGCGCGTAACCGAAGGACTGAGCCTGTTCGAGGTTCTGCGAAACACTCTTGTTGATACCCTTCGTGACCTCGGGCGAGAGGCCAAGAGTCCCTGAAACTTCTTTCTGGTTCTGAAGCGATGCTGAGATCAGCTGTTCCACCGACGGGTCGAGCGCGATCGCGTGTATCACGCCCGAGGTATCAGCGTAGAGCGACGCGATAGTCTCGGAGAGCGTATGGCGCACATACTCCGTGAGAACCTCGGTGTTCTTCGTTACTTTGGAGTAATCCAGAAGCGATTCTATTATGGTCACCAGATCTCTGATCGGGATCCGCTCCTTAAGGAGATTCTGTAGGACTTTCTGCAGCGAGCCGAGCGGGAGGACTTCAGGGTTGATTTCATCGACGAGTGCCTGGTATTCCTTCTTCAGATTATCTATGAGCATTTTGACTTCCTGCCTGCTCAGGATTCTGTCCGCGTTTCGCTTGAGCGTCTCGCCGAGATGTGTCGCCATGACGGCCGGCGCCTCGATCACCGTATATCCGAGGATCTCTGCATCGTCCCGCTGAGACTTCTCTATCCATACCGCCGGAAGCCCAAATGTCGGGTCGGTTACGAATATCCCCGGCATGTCCCCTTCCTTCATCGTCGGGTTCATCGCAAGGTATCTGTCCATATAAAGTTCGCCCGATGCCACCTGTACGCCGCGTATCTTGACAACATACTGGCTCGGCTGGAGCTGGAGGTTATCGCGGACGCGTATGGGCGGGACCATCATGCCGAGCTCGAGTGCGATTTGTTTTCTGAGGCTCGTTATCCTCTGGAACAAATCACCGCCCGCCGTCTCGTCCACCATAGAGATGAGGCCGTAACCGATTTCGACTTCGATCGGATCGACCTGAAGATAGGATTCAATCTTTTCATCCTTCTTCTCAGCCGGCTCAGCCACGGCCTGCTCGGGTTCGGCCTTCTTCGCGGACAGCTGGGAGCGCATGTAACCTGCCGCACCCATGATGGCGCCAAGCGCGAGGAATGGGACCGTGGGCAGGCCTGGTATGATGGCAAAAAAGCCGAGGGTGCTCCCCGCTATGTAGAGGGCCTTCGGACGGGAAAACAACTGCTGCTTCAATTCCTGGTCGAGCTGTCCGCCCGATGCGCTTCTCGTCACTATCATGCCGGCGGCTGTTGATATCACGAGCGCGGGTATCTGAGTCACCAGGCCGTCTCCTATTGTGAGGAGCGTGTAGCGCGAAAGCGATTCCGTGAAATTCATGCCGAGCTGGGCCATGCCGATTATGAAGCCGCCTATGATGTTGACCAGTATTATGATCATACCGGCGACGGCGTCTCCCTTGACAAATTTGCTGGCACCGTCCATCGCGCCGAAGAAATCAGCCTCTCTCTGAAGGTTCATCCTTCTCTGCCTCGCCTGCTCTTCGGTTATCAGCCCGGAATTCATGTCCGCGTCGATACTCATCTGCTTCCCAGGCATCGCGTCCAGGGTGAACCTGGCGGTGACTTCCGCGATTCTTCCCGAACCCTTGATGATCACGACAAACTGGATGGTCGCGAGAATAATGAAGATGATCACGCCGACGACGTAGTTCCCCTGCACGACGAAAGAGCCGAACGCGTGGATGACCTGCCCCGCGTAGCCTCTGCTCAGTATTAACCTCGAAGATGCAACGTTCAGCGAAAGCCTGAAAAGTGTAAGTATTAGGAGAAGGCCGGGGAAAGCCGACAGCTCCAGCGGGCTCGTCACGTACATTGCCACCATAAGAAGAACGATGGAGAAGGTAATGTTGGCCGAGATGAGGACGTCCAGCATGAAAGGCGGAAGGGGGACAATCATCAAAGACAGGATGAGAAGCACGAGACCCGCGAGAACGAGGTCCGTGTTGCTTCCCAAGAACTTAAAGGCTTTGCTGCCTGATATCCTGTCTACTGTCGTGGCCATTTTAATTGCTGCCGTAACCGCGTTTTAGTTTCTTCATCTGATAAATGTATGCGAGTATCTGCGCGACCGCTTTGAAAAGATCCGGCGGAATCTCCTCATCGACATCAACGGTCTTGTAAAGGAGCTGCGCCAGCGGCTTGTCTTCCACTATGGGTATGTTATGCTCGATGGCTACCTGCTTGATCTTCTGGGCAATTAGGTCCTTGCCTTTCGCGAGGACTTTGGGCGCCGCCATGGTGGTCGCGTCATATTTCAGCGCGATCGCAAAGTGAGTCGGGTTCGTGACGACGACGTCAGCCTTCGGCACATTTGCCATCATCCTGATCCTGTGCCGCTTGATCATCTCGCCGCGGATCCGGCCCTTGATCTTGGGATCGCCTTCGTCCTGTTTGTGCTCCTCCTTAACCTCCTGCTTGGTCATCCTGGTGTCGTGCTGGAACTTCCTTCGCTGGACGTAATAGTCGATGAGGGCGAGGACGGCAAAAGCTGAAGAAATCTGTATCCCTATCGAGAACGCGCCGGAGCCCATTGAGGCGAGTATGTCGCTCGGCGTGCTGTCGACGAGCTCAATCGATCTCTGGAGAAGTTTGCTCAGAGTCAGGTATCCGATCGACCCGACAAGAATTATCTTGAAAACACTCTTTGCGAGCTCAGTCATCGCCTGTTGGGAAAATCCGAGCTTCTTAACTCCCTTCAAGGGGTTGAGAGCGCTGGCTTTCGGCGTCAGCGGCTTCATCGTGAAGAGAAAGCCGAACTGCGCGATATTTGAGAGTATTCCTACCGCCATTATGACGAGGATTATTGGACCGAGTATAATCAGCGACCGGTAGACGACCGCGCCCGCAAGCTTTATGACGTTGGCCTCGTTCATATCAGTACCGAACGAAAGTGACAGATACTCTTTCATCACCGAGGAGAGTTGCCCAACTAACTGCGTGGTGAGCATGTAAAGTATCAGCGTCCCACCGAGGAGGACAGCAGCCGAGGTAACCTCCGCGCTCTTTACAACCCTCCCATCCCTCCTAAGCTCATGTTGCCGCTTAGGAGTAGCAGGTTCTGTGCGTTCTTCGAAGCTCTGGTCTGCCATCTTACATCATCCTCACAAGCTCTAGCGTCTGAGCCTCGAAGGATCCGACAAGTTTCTCAAAGACAACCACGAAGAAAGGGAGCGAGGCGATCAGGAGCACGATACCGATCCCGATCGTCAAAGGCATG
>JAKAMG010000063.1 GCA_021812985.1 Bacteroidota bacterium | reverse complement strand
AGCCTGAGAATGTTGGCGCGTCATATGAACCATCCGATCATCGGAGCCGGCCAACATGTTTGCCCGCTGACAATTTCCCGTTTTAGTTTATTAACATGTCTCTCTGTTGAATGCTTGTCCACATGAGAATCTTGAACATTTTGTCCGTTAATAAACGTGTCGTAACTTAAAACTTGAGGAAGTGTTAGCTGGTGTTTCACCTCAGAAATATTCCCAAGGGCATTCACAGGAACATCTTCGCCTGTTGGGAGTCAAATCCTCTTATCACAAACAGATGAGTGAGCATTCCGAAATGAAATTCTATGCAAAGTTTGTGGGCCTTGTTTCAATCTCAATTATGATCGCTCTCGCTGTCAACGCCCGAGCCCAGAGCAGCCGGCTCGATACGCTAAAGCAGGGGCTCTTCCTGCACACATTCACCACAGGGATCGGCCCCACCGATCCGGTCATCCAGAGTATCGTCGAAGGCAAAGCGATCCACGCTACGGCCGGCGAGGAAGTCCACTTCCAGAACGGCAAAACGGAGATGTGGACTGAGCATACCGCGGACAGCGCAGGATGGTTCGAGGGCGAATACATTCATGTGGGCTACGGACTGTTTAATATCCACTCGAACCGTGACCGCGTGGCTCTCCTCGAACAGATGGGGAGCGACATGTCATACGTCAATGGCGTCCCGAGGCAGGGAAACAAGTACGCCACCCAGGATACTACTCCAGCCTGGTCTCCGTCCTATGATTTTGCCATAATCCCGATCCATATAAAATCCGGCGACAACCAGCTCCTCTTCGCGTGCAAACGAAGTCTTCTCAAGGTCAAACTGAGATATATCGAGCCGGGTGTCCTGTTTAACGTGAAGAGACCGACCGTTCCCGATTTCCTGGTCGGCGTGCCGGTGGACTACTACGCCGCGGTCACCCTGATCAACGCCACTGACAAACCGCTCACAGGAGCGTACATCAAAGCATACAACGACGATGGATATTCCGCCGAGACAGAAGTGCCCGTCATACAACCGATGAGCGTGAGAAAGATCGGATTCAAGATAGTCGGTCCCGCCCCTTCGTCGATCGGGACAGCAACCATTAAGCTAGCTCTCTTTAACGGTAATGGAGTCGGCGCGAAAGAACTTGCTCATTCGGAAATCTCGATCAAGACGGTTCCCCCGACCGCAGAGCACGACGTGACTTTCCTCAGCAGTATTGACGGCAGCGTGCAGTACTATGCCATCGTCCCGCCTCGCGGCCCAGACAATGGAGAGCCGAAGGCGCTCTTTCTCTCCTTGCACGGCGCAGGTGTGATGGCGACCAACATGGCGAACTCCTACTATCCAAAGACATGGGGATACATCGTCTCTCCCACCAACGGCGGTCCTTACGGTTTCGATTGGGAAAACATGGGAAGAATAGACGCGCTGCAGGTGCTCAACATCATCAAGAAAGAACACAACATTGACCCGAACAGAATTTACCTCACGGGCCATTCGATGGGAGGACACGGCACGTGGATCATCGGGGCCGAGTACCCGGATCAATTCGCCGCAATCGGGCCGAGCGCGGGCTGGCTCAGCTGGTGGACATATGTCTTCAACAAGGAACATGCGACAAACCCGATGACGAAGATGATTGCACGGTCAATGAATCCCATGAATCCATTCCTCCTAAAGTACAATTACAAGCAAATGGGAGTCTTTGCCATCCAGGGAACGGCTGACAATAACGTCCCCTTCACGGCATCGGTCCAAATGACGGACACCCTGAGCAAGTTCGACCATGACTGGTACTTCCACAGACAGCTCGGCGTGGGACACTGGTGGACGCTCAACGACGAGGCCGGCGCAGATTGTGTCGACTGGCCGCCACTCTACGATTACTTCGCCAGACACGCCAGACCGGGTGAACAGAGGATCCTCGAAATCGATTTCACGACGGCTGACCCCGGGGTATCCGCCAAGGATTATTGGGCTACCGTCTATTCGCAGGAAAAACAACTCGAGGCAAGCAGGGTAGTCATCAGGTTCATTCCCTCGAGGAACCGCTTCGTCGGCACGACAAGCAACGTGGAAACGCTTGCCTTCGATCTCAACATCGCTGACAAGGGCAAACCGTTCGACGTAGATCTGGACAGTACTAAACTGGACGGCATTTCGGTGCCGCCGTCTGCGAGCAAGCTCTGGCTGAAAAAGGTGGACGGACAATGGACTGTTTCGACAGCTCCTTCCCCCGACGAAAAGGGACCGGCTCGGTACGGCACATTCAAAGATGCCTTCCGCAACCATGTCGTCTTCGTTTACGGAACTCACGGCTCTCGCGCGGAGAACCAATGGGCGTTCGACCAGGCGAGGTTCGATGCTGAGTTCCTGTGGTACCAGATAGGAGCTTCGGTGCAAATGGTCTCCGACAGGGAATTCATCCCATCACAGGAGCCTGACGGTAACGTCGTGTTGTACGGCAACGAGCAGACCAATTCCGCATGGAACGAAGTTATTACGAATTCGCCGGTGACCGTTTCACAGGGGAAACTGGTCTTCGGCAATAAAGTGATGAGAGGGGATGACTACACCTGCTTCATGATAAGACCTCGAAAGGGAAGCGCCACCGCAAGTGTAGGCGTGGTGGCAGGAACCGGCGCGGAAGGAATGCGACAGGCTTTCATCGTCCCATACCTTCAACCTTGGTTCTCACTGCCCGACCTGACGATATTGAACTCTGGCGTGTTCGCCAAAAAGGTGAAGGAGTCGGATATGGACGGCTTCCTTGGCGATAAGAACAACGGCGAGATCGGATTTGGCGGGGTAGCCGGCATCAAGGTCGCAGGATACTTCGGGCTAGACTGGAGCGCAAAGAACGGGGAGTTCGTCGAGCCGTAGCAGCGCGGTCATTGTAAGAAAATCTATCGGAGTTCTCCCGGGTTTGAAAAGGATCTTGTCACTACTTGCGATCCCAAACCTGGAGGAACTCCTTTTTTTCGGAAGAGGGGTGGCAAAGGGAATAGCATTTGGAATAAGAAATGAGCGGCAAAACCACGATCGCTACCGAATGATTGCCATCCTCATCGGCGGACGCGACTTACGAAAACAAAGTCAAATCATGAGGCCAAACTTGCCCCGATCTTCTCTCTTTCAGACACGACCGGCAGGGCGGCAACTCTGTTTAATTCGGGTCAGCACTTCGTCGTTTCATTTTCCGTCTTTAACACCCCCAATGGTGCACTAACCTATTCTTATTCCGGGACTGCGTTCATGTTCCAGATACTTGAGGGGGACCGTGTGATTGCGTCGTCGACAGACGGAATGGTTTTCCAACAGTACCTTCAAGGAGGAACCGTAGCTCCCGCAGACACGTTCGGTGCCAGAAGAATTATACGGTGGAGCCTATGGTGCCAATCGAAGACGACCCCAATTTGACCGACAAAAAGTATCCCGGGAATCCGACAAACTCATATCGCTCTCAAGATCCG
>JAKAMG010000020.1 GCA_021812985.1 Bacteroidota bacterium | reverse complement strand
GCAAGCCTTACCTGCCGGTCGGCCTGAATTACTTCTCAACAGACCCTTACGGTCGCGCCTTCTTCGTGGGACAGAGTATCGGCGGGAACCCATATGTTTGGGAGCGAGACTTTGGAATGATGGAGAAAGCCGGATTCACAATAGTGAGAACAGGAATATGGGCAAACCGATTCAGATATCTGGAGCATGTCAGCGGAGCTTCAGATGAGAGGCTCCTGAACGCCATCGAAGCTTTTCTTGATGCTGCGGCGCGTCATCATATGCAGGTCATATTCACCCTCTTCGCCTTCAATCCCGGCGACGAGTCCCGACGCGGAGGAGAGGCGATTGGAGGGCGGAACGGCGGCGGCCCCAATCCGTTCGTCGACCGGGATGAGATCGAACAGCAACTGTCGTATGTCCGGTCGATTGTGTCACGGTTCAAAGACGTCCCATTCCTTAGTTATGATCTGATCAACGAACCGACTTACGCGAATATAGAACACATCTGGAAAGGCAACTCCCCGACCGGGAGCTATGAAGAGACACTACTGTGGCAGCGATGGCTTGCCAACCGGTATCGGAGTGTCGATAGTCTCGCATCATCGTGGCACGTTCCTTCCAACGAGCTGGCAGCTTTTGAGAGGGTTCCGCTCCCGAGCTTTGAGGATATACAACAGTCGCGCGACAATAACGCGATGAACATAAGGGCCGTAGATTACAATCACTTCGCACAGTCTGCGTTTAACGATTGGGTTCAAACGATGATTGGCGCAATCCGCTCATGTGGTTCAAGTCAGGCTGTCACAGTGGGACAGGATGAAGGGGGAGTCACTAATCGAGTCCTCGACCAGTTCATTGCTGAAACAGACGTCACCTACACATGCAATCATACCTGGTGGCAGGATGATGCCCTGCTATGGGATTCCGTTGTACCCAGGACTACTCACAAGCCCAATCTTGTTGAGGAGACAGGGCCTCAGCCCGTCTGGACAACGGACGGAAGTTGGCGCCTTGCTGATATGAACGGGCTGGGATTGGAGGAGCGTAAGATGGTTCTTTCATTTGCGAATGGCGGAGCGGGTGTTCTCCACTGGGATCTCACTCACAGCGATGACTTTGGAATGATGCGGCGAGACGGGTCGCAGAAAGTATGGATGGACGTCCTTAGAGGCGTCGCGAATTTTGCACGGAATGCTGAGCCTTACGCCACCGAGACGAAGCTACCGGATATAGCGCTGGTGATTCCGCAGTCTCTGCAACTCTCCACATTTAACCGGTATGCCATCGAAGCCCAGCAGAAGGCCGTTCGTGCGCTTTACAACTTTGCCCGTGGCTGCGCATTCGTGGTCGGTGAGTATCAGCTGAAGAATATGCCCGCCGCGAAACTTATCATAGTCCCTTCTCCCTGGATCTTCTCGCAGAACGCGTGGGACGAATTGATGATTAGGGTGAAGGAAGGGGCCACACTTCTGATATCCGGCAGAGTCGACGCTGATGAGCACTTCCAGGCTGTGCAGGCCCGTGTGAGCGGGTGGGACGTAGGTTACCGTGACGAGGCTTTGAGGACGAGGTATGCCGTCGTGAATTGGCCAGGAGACTCGGCAAGGCTCAGCTTTTCCGGCGACAAGACGACTTATCTCGATCGTGGAGCGCTGAGAGGAGATAGGACGTACGCCGATATTATCCTCGGCAAGGGACACATTCTGTATTTCGCTCTTCCATTGGAGCTGTCCGACGAAGTAGATCAGATTGGGAGAGTTTACAGCTCTGCCATCAAGGTTGCCGGTGCATCCGAAGTATATTCAACCTCCTGTACTGATCCCGGTGTCCTTATTGCTCCGACAAGCCTGGATGGCGGCACCATTTACGTTCTCACTTCCGAGACTTCAGATTCAGCGGCGATTGGTTTCAAGGACAATCTTAGCGGAGCGGAAGTCAGGGTGAAACTCGCGCCTGGAAGGGGAGCGCTTCTTCTGATTAACAGGGAAGGGAAAATCACAGCGTCATACAACGTGAGATGACCGACGGTAAACCACGAAGTAATTAAGCTCGATGTGGGATAGCGGGCCCGGACGCGTCAAGGCCTGAACTTGTCATGTTGAGTTCTTTCGCAGGCCTGTACCATTACCAGACGCTACCCGCGTTGCTCTATGAACCTCCTATCTCAGGGAGTGTGAGTACAGCGTTCTAATATTTGAAAAGTTTTCCGCCTGGGTTATATTTTCCCATGAGAGCCACTCGTGCCGAAGTAGACCTGTCGGCAATCAAGTACAATATAGCGCAGATAAAGAAGAGGGTCGGTCCTGAAGTCCGGATTCTCGGCGTGATGAAAGCAAATGCCTACGGACATGGACTCGTGCCGACGACGAAGGCCGTTATAGAAGCAGGGGCAGCGTACATCGGCGTCGCAATAGCGGACGAGGGAATTGAGATTCGGAGTCATACCTCTCTTCCCATACTAGTATTCTCACCCCCTTTCGAGGATTCTCTTGAAACGTATATCAGATTTGATCTAGACGCTACAATCACATCAGTCGAGACTGCTCATGCGCTAAATACAGTGGCGAGAGGCGCCGGCAAGAAGGCGCGCGTTCAGGTGGAAATTGATACCGGTATGGGGAGAGGCGGTTTCATTCCGGAAGTCGCGCTCGATGCGATAAGGACTATTTCAAGGCTCGATTCATTGACGGTCGTCGGAGTTTATTCCCACTTCGCCACCTCGGATGAGACCAATAAGGATTTCGCGAACCGGCAGCTCGCGGCCTTCAGGAAGATCGCTGCCGCTGTCAGGGATATGGGAATGCCACCAGTGATTTTTCACATGGCGAACAGCGGTGCTATAATCGACATGCCCGACGCGTACTTTGACATGGTCCGCCCTGGCATAATGACTTACGGCTACTATCCCTCGTTAGAGACCTCTGAGTCTGTGAACATCCGGCCGGCTCTTAGCCTAAAATCAAACATAGCTCTTGTCAAGAAGTTCAAGCCGGGTATGAGCGTGAGTTACGGACGAAGGTATTTTGTCAAAAAGGAGACAAGAATTGCCGTCGTGCCGATCGGATATGGCGACGGGTTCACGAGACTCCTGACCGGTAAGTCATCCGTCCTCATCAGGGGGAAGAGGTACCCGATAGCCGGGACAATCACAATGGACCATGTGATGGTTGATGTGGGAAGCGATTATGAAGTTCAGGAGGGGGATGAGGTCATCTTAATTGGAAGGGACGGAGAAGAAGTGATTTCCGCCTGGGACCTGGCCGCACAATTGGGGACAATTCCATACGAAGTCCTTTGCATGATTAACAACCGAGTACCGAGAATTTTCACGAACAATAAATTCTAATCCGGAGGATAGTACCTTGAAGGTTTTCGCAGTGATAATGGCGGGCGGAGTCGGCTCGCGTTTCTGGCCTCAGAGCAGGGAAAACATGCCGAAACAGTTTCTTGACGTTTTCGGTGAGCGAACCCTTTACCAGCGCACGTTCGACAGGATTTCAAGGATAATACCCCCCGAAAACATATTCGTCGTGACCAATACGGTTCAGCACCCTCAAGCAGTATCTCAGCTTCCTCAGCTTCCAGCACAGAACGTGATTGCTGAGCCGCTGGGCAGAAATACGGCGCCGTGCATTGCTGCGGCGGCCTCAGCGATATCCTCGGTAGCGCTTGACGCAGTCATGGTTGTCCTTCCAGCGGATCATCTTATCTCCGAAGATGACAAGTTCCTGTCGCAACTCAAGGACGCTATTCGCCTGGCTGACAAGCAAAAAGGGCTGGTCACAATCGGTATCCGGCCCACTCACCCTGAAACCGGATTTGGCTACATCCATTTCGATAAGCGAGGCGCTGAGAAGGAAATCTCCGAACATGGCGGTTATAGGGTGATTGCGTTCAAGGAGAAACCCGACCACAAGACTGCAATTGAATTCCTGGAGAGCGGGGAGTATCTCTGGAACAGCGGCATGTTCATCTGGCGCGTCGATGTTATCATCGAAGAGCTAAGGCGGAATCTTACACATTTTTCAGATTTCTGGGGTCAACTGAAAGACACTTTCGGAAAGCCGGAATTTCCCAGGGTGCTTCAGGAATTTTATCTCAGAGCTGAATCTATTTCAATAGATTACGCGGTTATGGAAAAGGCGACAAACGTTCTCACCATACCGAGTAATTTTCTGTGGAGCGACGTCGGTTCTTGGGATGAGGTTTACAGACTGAGCGACAGGAATGGCGACGGAAACTCATTCAAGGGAGATGTCGTGAGCGTGAAGTCGCGCAACAATCTGGTATGGTCCGCTGAGAAAACGGTCGGACTTGTCGATGTTGAAGACCTTATTGTTGTTGAAACAAAAGACTCCATACTTGTTTGCAGGAGGGGGAAGTCTCAGGGAGTGAAGGAAATCGTTGAACGCTTGAAAAAAGATGAGAGGCAGGACCTCATTTGAAGATTTTGTCTCGAGTCCTCTTCATAGTTCTAGCAGTTTACCTAGCAGGTTGTGCCTCTGCGGAGCGGTTTACCGGTGGTAGTTCTTCGACTTCCGGCGCCTCCACGGGGAGCTCACCGGGGGCTTCACGGTACAGCGGGAAAATCCTATTGACGATCGTCGGCCAGGCATCTTACTATTCCAATGGGTTCAACGGCAACAAGACGGCTAGCGGAGAGACTTTCAATAAGGAGGCGTTTACGGCCGCTCACAGGGAGTTCCCGTTCGGCACGCTTCTTCGCGTGACGAACCTGAGCAACAACAGGAGCGTGGAAGTCACGGTGAACGATCGCGGTCCCTTCGAAAAGGGGAGGATAATAGACTTGTCGGAAGCGGCGGCAAATGCTATAGGCATGGTTCAGGCAGGGACTGCCGAAGTTCGCATTCAGGTGCTGAAATGGGGGAACAACAGTCAGTCCGGCGGGGACTGAGGGTACGGTTAAGCTTGAAAGACTACGACTACGAAGCTTTGAAGAATGATTTCAGGAATGGGGTAGGTTTCAATGACCTATTCGAAGCCTTCAGAAAGGCGATTGAATCTCGAGTTGATAATGTGGAGCTGTACAGGGAGCTACTTTGGAACAAGTCGCTTTCGGTCGAGGAACTTCTTTTCTTCGCCAAAAAAATCGGAGAGGTTTTCCCACGCATTGGATATGACACCTATATGTGGCTCTCAAATATCTTCGGGTCGCGCGTCGGCGAAGTAGATGGACTCGAAATGGCTTTCCTGTGTCTGAAGAAGGCATCCGATTTTCGCCCGAGTTCTGATGAACCTTACATGAATGCTTGTGATCTGTACAATCCTGATCTGAAGGTGCCAACGCTTCAGAGCATCATGGCCTTTCTCAGGGTTGGCGAAGGGAAGGTCGATTCGCCGAAGAACATATTCGAGAGGCTGTCGACCTACTACGGCATGATGGGGAATGATGAAATGTCAAAGTACTACGAGCGGAAGTCTAGACGGTCATCTTGAATTCGCGACTCAAAGGCTATCTGGGAATTTTCGGAGCGGCATTCTTCTGGGGGTCTTCAGCGACCGCGGCTAAATTTTTATTCCAGCACAACGTCCCTCCTATGCTCGTGGTACAGTCGAGAGTAATAATAGCGGCGGTCTTTCTCGTGACCGTTCTTGCTCTGTTCAACAGGAGGCTTCTAATCGTGTCACCGCGCCACATACTGGACTTCGCCCTCCTCGGTATTATAGGCGTGGCCGGCTCCAACTACACCTACTACATGGCAATACAGATAACGAACGTCGGAATAGCCATACTGATGCAATACACTGCACCCACGCTCGTTGCCATATATATGGTCCTAAGCAGACAGGAGAGGGTTAGCGGAGTAAAGTCTCTCGCGATTGTGTTGTCTCTATCCGGGAGTGCTGTGATGCTCGGCGCCTTCAGTCCAAACGTCCACATAACCATGTTGGGAATATTCCTGGGAATGCTTTCAGCATTGTGTTTTGCATTCTTTAACGTCTACAACCGCGTGGCAAGCAAGGAATACTCGACATGGACGGCGCTTACCTGGACGCTTGTTTGCGGCGCCGCCTTCTGGATTATACTGGATGCAGTGACCGGCCCGGTAAAAGGTGACATAGGCATTCAGGAAATGTGGACGCTGACCATCTTCTCGTTCTCCTCAATCGTCATTCCTTACTACTTCTATTTCACGGGTCTGAGGCATCTGGCTGCGTCGACGGCGGTAATTGTGTCGACGCTTGAGCCCGTTGTTGCCATTCTGACGTCGTTCATAATTCTCGGAGAGAGCATGAGTCTGACGCAGACACTCGGCGGAATTTTTGTCGTCGGAGCGGTTATACTCCTGGAGGTGTTCAAGGAGTGAAGTCGCAGAGGCGCATGGACAAGCTTTCCCGGGCGCTGAGCCTGAGTCAGCCGGATCTCACCGTGGTTCTCGAGAATATACATGACCCGCACAACGTCAGCGCCATTCTCCGGTCTTGCGACGCGGTAGGGGTAAGGAAGGCTAATCTCCTCTACACCTTCGAAAATTTGCCGAAGATAGGGAAGAAGAGTTCAGCAAGCGCGTACAAGTGGGTGGAAAGAAGGAGCTTCAGGAGGACTGAGGATTGCTTCGACGCGCTTAGAGGTGAAGGCTTTACGATTGCCGCAAGCGTGGTTGGCCCGGAGACGGTTTCGCTGTACGATCTAGATCTCCGAGGAAAGATAGCTCTCGTTTTCGGAAACGAACACCGGGGGGTATCCGACAGCATCGCCGCGGGGGCGGACGTTAACTTCCAAATCCCGATGCACGGGATGGTGCAGAGTCTGAATGTTTCGGTAGCGTGTGCAATAACGCTGTTTGAGGCATTGAGGCAGCGGATCGCGGCCGGTGATACTGAATCGAGTAAACTCTCTGAGGGCGACTTGAGTCGGCTTCTCGACGATTGGTCGCGGAAGTAGAGAGACCAGTCTAATATTCGGGCTGCACTTTATTGTGACAAAGATATTGGGTACAGCCACGTGTTCTGCGGCTCGTCGTGGCCCACGCGAATATGGAGTGTGTTTGACTTTGTTGAGACGGTGAAGTAACATTCTGTGGGTCGAGGAGCAAATGGCAGAAACCCTTACACTCAAAAGCATCTTGCAGGAGCACACTATCGAAGGGGAGTTGTACAGCAAGCTCCCGGATGATTGGGTCCTCTGTTATGCCTGCGGACATAGGTGCCGGATAAAGCCCGGGCGCGACGGCGTGTGTCGCGTGCGGTTCAACCGTGGCGGAAAGCTCCTCGTTCCATACGGCTACGCCGCTGGCATTCAGCTCGACCCTATTGAGAAGAAGCCATTCTTTCACGCGTATCCGGGTGCAAACGCCCTTAGCTTCGGCATGCTCGGCTGCGATTACCACTGCAGCTACTGCCAAAACTGGATAACGAGTCAGACGCTCCGTGATCCAGCGGCCAACGCGATGCCCGAGTTCGTAGAACCCGAAAAGATCGTCGAGCTCGCACTTGTATACAAATCCCCCGTCATTGTTTCGACATACAACGAACCCTTGATTACCAGTGAGTGGTCCGTTGAAATTATGAAGCTGGCGAAAGCTTACGGCATCCGCGGAGCCTATGTCTCCAACGGCAACGCGACGCCTGAGGTTATCGAGTTCATCAGGCCATACATCGACTTATACAAGGTTGACCTT
Organism: Bacteroidota bacterium; assembly: GCA_021812985.1. GTDB lineage: Bacteria > Bacteroidota > Ignavibacteria > Kryptoniales > JAKASW01 > JAKASW01. The sequence goes on along the minus strand of JAKAMG010000020.1, from coordinate 59,669 downwards.
AAGGGATTTGACGAAAAGAAATACAGAGAGCTGGGAGGACGGCTTGGAGTTGTCCTCGACGCGATCCGAATGCTGAAAGCGAAGGGGGTCTGGGTAGAAATCGTAACTCTCCTCGTCCCCGGTTTCAATGACGGGGAAGATGAACTCCGCGGTCTCGCGCGCTTCATAGCTTCGGTGTCGGAGGATATTCCTTGGCACGTGACTGCTTTCCACCAGGACTACAGGATGCTGTCGAGGAACAATACGAGTGCAAGGTCTTTAAACCGCGCGGCAATGATCGGAAGGGAGGCCGGACTGCATTTCGTCTATGCTGGAAACCTTCCTGGCATTGTCGGCAATCTTGAGAATACTTACTGTCCCTCATGCGGCTATTTGCTTGTCGAACGGGAGGGCTACCGGGTCTCGACCAACAATCTCAGAGAAGGGGCCTGCCCCAAATGTTCGGCAAGAATACCGGGCGTATGGAAATAGATTTCAAGTTTTCATCAGAAGAAAAGCGCCTGCTTCTCCGGATCGCAAGAGAATCAGTCGAGGCCGCGGTCAGTGGGAGAAGATTTACAATCAGTGTACCGGAGTCGAAAAGACTTCGCCAGAAAGCGGGAGCATTTGTGACGCTCCATAGTCGCGGCGACTTGAGAGGGTGCATCGGACTCATCGAGGGACGCCTTCCGTTGTATGAAACCGTCGCAGAGATGGCTGAGAAGTCAGCGATCGCAGACCCGAGGTTCAATAGAGTTACTCCCGACGAGATTCAGGATATCGACATTGAAATATCTGTCCTCTCGCCCCTGAAGAAGGTCGGAGCTCCCGAGGACGTCGCGGTTGGAACACATGGTGTGCTAATTGAGATGGGCTTCGCCCGGGGATTACTGCTCCCCCAGGTAGCGACTGAAAATGGCTGGAATCGTGAGGAGTTCTTGAGGTATGTTTGTCTCAAAGCGGGACTGGGGCAGGAAGATTACAAGGACCCGCGTGCTATTATGTATGTTTTCACGGCGGAAGTGTTCAGCGAGGAGGGATTGAGAGAAAGGAGCGAGCGAGAGATTGCAGAAGGAACGTGATTACGTCCGTCCCCCCGCGGTTGCGGGACTCTTCTATCCCGCCGAAAGGGGAGAGTTAGAGAGGGAGTGCATGGCCTTGCTGGAAAGAGCGAGGGGGGACTTGGTCACCGAACGGCGCAAGAGACCCTTTGGCATCATATCGCCTCATGCCGGGTACACTTACAGCGGCTTCACCGCCGCTCACGGCTACGCAACGCTTTCTCGCGGACAGTTTAAGAGAGTGATTGTCGTGTCGCCAAGTCACCGGGAATATTTCGACGGCATTTCGGTGTTTTCGGGGAAGGCCTATTCCACTCCTCTTGGAGAAGTGGCCGTCGACTCAGGTTTGCGCGAAGCTTTCATGGAAACGGCCGGTGAGGTCGCTATAGAGTCAAGAGCTGGTCATAAGTCCGAGCATGCCCTGGAAGTTCAACTCCCGTTTCTACAGCTCCAGCTTGGAGAATTTACACTACTTCCAATTGTAATGGGAGACCAAAAAAGGCGCTACTGCAATACGCTTGGAGAGGTTCTGGCGGCGTTGGCAAAAGATGAGACCACCCTAGTCGTTGCCAGCTCGGATCTGTCTCACTACTACGACTACGATACTGCAAATGATATGGATGACGTTTGCATTGACGATGTTGCCCGGTTGGATCCGGTCAGACTATTGGAAGATATCGAGAGCCGTCGTTGTGAGGCCTGCGGTGGAGGGCCAATCGTGGCTCTCATGATGGCTGCAAGGAAGTCCGGCATGACGAAAGGTGAGATATTACACCACTGTAATTCCGGTGACACCACAAGGGATAAGTCTGCAGTGGTTGGTTACTTGTCGGCTGTTGTCTCGTGACCGCCAAGGGGGTGAGATTTTCCGTAATTGGCTTAGGTCGGGTGGGATCGAGTCTTGGTCCGGCGTTGGAGGAAAAGGGCTGGCGATGCGTATCGGTGTACAGTGAGAGTTCGGCAGGAGAGTCGCGGAGGATTAGAAGAGAACTGCCCGGAGCGGTTATTCTTAGCTCGATGGAGTCCCTCCAACCAGACTTTGATCTCCTTTTCATAACGACTCCTGATGATCAGATAGGGCCGACGGCAGAGAAGATTGCATCTCTGCCAGATTTTGACTGGAGGAAGAAGGTTGTTCTCCACGCCAGCGGAGTCATCGGTCTGGATACGCTCGCGAGCTTGAAAGACGCGGGAGCGCACACGGGGGCCTTTCATCCTATTTCCGCGTTCGCCAAGAGATACTCTCCCTCGTCGGCGTCCCATATCTATTACGATTTTCTTGGGGAAAAGACTGCGAAGGGAATGGCCAGGAAAATTGCGGCTCTCCTCAATGCGAGGCTCCTAATTCTCAAGTCCGACGATGAGCGACAGGCTCTCCACCTGGCAAGCGTCATCGTGTCCAATTTCACTGTGATTGGGATGCAAGCATCGGAGGGGCTGATCTCCAGGTTTATCCCAAGGAGCGAAGCTAAGGGCTTGCTTCTTGGCTTATTGGGCTCGACGTCCGGTAATTTGGCTCGGGTTGGAAGTGGATCCGCACTGACGGGACCGCTTGCCCGCGGCGACATTGGGGTTATCATGGCACATCTCAAGTCGCTTGAAAATTACCCCTCTCTGTCGCAGTTTTACAGGTCTTCGTCTCTTCTTGGAGTTGAACTCTTGTTGAGAAGCGAGATGGACGTACAAAAGAAGAGGAGGCTATTGAAAATCAAGCGAATGCTGGAGGCATAATGAATTTCAAGGCGTTGATCGCCAGCGGTGGCCGCGGCACACGGCTGAGACCGATTACCCATACTCAGAACAAGCACTTGATACCGATCGCTAATAAGCCGATCCTTCACTATGCGATTGAGGCCGCGGCTTCGGCAGGGATTAAAGAGATAGGGATTGTCATCAATGCCGACAGCGATGAAGTTCCCAAGGCCATCGGTGACGGGAGAAGGTGGGGAACCAAGATAACTTACATTCCGCAGGATTCCCCGAGCGGCCTCGCTCATGTCGTGAGGATAGCCGAGCCGTTTATTGGAAAGGATAACTTCATATTCTATCTCGGCGACAACATGGTTGTCGGCGGCGTCAAGAAATACCTCGACGAATTCCAGCGGAGCGGTGCCAACTGCTTCCTCGCGCTCGCAAAGGTCAAGGACCCTGAACGCTTCGGGGTTCCAGAGATCAGGAATGGCGAAATTGTCCGTGTAGAAGAGAAGCCGAGGGAGCCGAAGAGCAATTACGCCGTTGCAGGGATTTACATTTACGATCATCATATTTTTGAGGCGGTAAACGGTATCGTTCCAAGCGGGCGGGGGGAGCTTGAGATTTCAGACGCCCACCAGTACCTGATAGACCACGGCTACAAAATTGGCTTTTCCGAAATCACGGGTTGGTGGAAAGACACCGGTAAACCACTTGACCTCCTCGAGGCTAACAGGTTGATTTTGGAAAATACAGACCCGCATATTGAAGATGGCGTCGAGATCGACCCGCACAGCGATGTCGCCGGGAGGGTCGTGCTTCAAAGGGGTTGCAGGATCATCGGGAGCAAGGTCAGGGGACCTGCTATTATCGGTGAGGGAGCGGTGATAGTGAACAGCTACATCGGTCCTTTTACTTCAATCGGAGCAGGGACAAATGTCTCGAACAGCGAAGTTGAGTACAGCATAGTCCTTCGGGGGTGCAGGATAATCGATGCCGGGATGCGGATTGAAGGGAGCTTGCTCGGCAACGATGTTGAAATAGTGCGCGCCGATGGCAAGCCACGGGTACAGCGATTCATGATCGGCGATCAAAGCCGGGTTGAGGTTGCATAATACAAGGAGCAGGCTAACATGGAACAGAAGTCTATTCTTTACGAAAGAGTAGGCCGCGCGGCGGTTATAACAATTAACCGTCCGGAGAGACTTAACGCTCTCGATTCATCAGTCCTACGTGAACTGGATTCAGCCCTGAGCACAGCTGAGGCTGATAGGGAGGTTGCAGCGGTGGTCATCACCGGGGCGGGAGAAAAGGCTTTCGTGGCGGGCGCGGATATCACCGAGATAAGCAAACTTGACGTGATAACCGCAAAGGACTTTGCTGAGCGCGGTCAAAGTCTCTTCAATAGGATCGAGAAGTTCAGAAAGCTGGTCATTGCCGCAGTCAACGGGTACGCCCTCGGCGGCGGTAGCGAGCTCGCATGGGCGTGCCATATTAGGATCGCATCGAGAAACGCCAAGTTTGGTCAGCCAGAGGTTAACCTTGGTATAATTCCCGGATACGGAGGGACTCAGCGCTTGGCGAGGCTTGCCGGGAGGGGGGTAGCCACTGAGCTCATCATCACCGGAGCCCAAATAGATGCCGAGAAGGCGCTTTCCCTTCGGCTGGTGAATAGCGTCGTGGACAAGGCTGAGCTCATGCCAGCTGTGCTGAAACTGGTCGAGACAATTTCCGAAAAGGCTCCATTCGCTGTCAGGCTCGCACTCCAGGCCATAGACGCCGCCTTTCAGCTCCCCCAGGATGAGGGAATGAGGGTCGAATCTCAACTGTTCGCCCTGTCGTGTGGCACATCGGACCACAAGGAGGGGACGACCGCATTTCTGGAGAAGAGGAAGCCCGTCTGGCAAGGTGCGTAGCTCCGCTTGGCGGTCCGCGGCTGAATACCGCTGCGAGGTCTCTCAGCAAAATGCGTGTTTGAACCTCGTGCTCTCCTACTCCTAAACTGACTTTGGTCAGGCGAACCGGAGTGCTCTCTAATCTTTCATAACCACCGGACTTTGCTTAAATTATCACGTTATGAAGCCGGAAACGAAGAAGGGGAGAGTGATAGTTGCCATGAGTGGCGGCGTCGACTCCTCACTTGCCGCCGTCCTTATGATTAAGGAAGGTTACGATGTCATTGGCGTGACGATAAAGACGTACGACTATGAGGATGTTGGAGGGAACGACAACCGCGATTCGAGCTGCTGTTCCATCGACGGCATTAACATGGCGCGGAGCGTCGCAAATAAATTCGGGTTTCCACACTACGTGTTCGATTTCTCCGACCGTTTCAAGAGGGAAGTCATAGATGAATTCGTCCGCGAATACCTCGCAGGACGTACGCCCAATCCCTGCGTGATTTGCAATCGAAAGATTAAGTGGGAGTATCTCCTCGAGAAGGCCTCAAGTCTCGGTGCCGATCATGTTTGCACCGGTCATTATGCCAAAGTCAGATTTGACGAAGGACTCGGACGTCACGTCCTTTCTCGCGGGAGGGACACCTCGAAGGATCAGTCATATGCGCTGTACGGATTGACTCAGGAGAGTCTCAGCAGAACAATATTCCCGCTCAGCGATATGACGAAGCCGGAGGTGCGTGAACTGGCTGCCAGCTATGGACTGTCCAGCGCAACGAAACCGGAGAGTTACGAAATTTGTTTTGTCGCTGACAACGATTACACGAGATTCCTTCGCGACGCAGTCCCGGGTCTAAAGGAAAGAGTGGGCGGCGGCGATATTATACTCAACGGCGAGAAAGTTGGGGCTCATGAGGGCTATCCCTTTTACACCATAGGTCAGAGGAAGGGGCTCGGCCTAAGCCACGATGCGCCACTGTACGTCAGAAAAATCGACTCGCAAAGGAACGTGGTTGAAGTCGATACGGGGGAGAAGCTTTATTCACGAGGGCTCATCGCTGAGCAGGTCAACATGGTTAAATACGCGGAAGTCCCGCAGGAGGCTATCTTCAAGGCGAAGATCAGGTACAAGGATCCGGGGGCCGACTGCACCGTCAGGAATGCCGCGGACGGCCGCATCGAAGTCGAGTTCGCCTCCCCGCGCCGGGCGATCACACCCGGACAAAGCGTCGTGATCTATGATGGTGATGATGTGGTTGCCGGTGGCATAATATCGAATATCATGGAATGAAATGGCTGAATACAATATTCTCATAGCTGATGATGATGAATCACAAAGGAATGTCCAAAAACTGGTACTCGACGAAGTGGCCAAACTCCTCGGGGCGCAACTGAAAATATTCGAGTCTTCGGACAGCGTTGGGACGAGGAAGTTCCTCGAAGAGAAAAAGTTTGACCTTGTAGTCATGGACAACGAGTTCAAAGACGATGTTTCACCAGGCCATCTGCCTGGAATTGCGCTCCTTCAATTGATGAGGAAGAGTGGCCCGAACATTTCGTCGCCGGCCGTCTTTTGCACAGGCGACCCTTACGACACGCTGAAACCGATGGCCGAGAAATTTAACGCGATCTACTATCCTAAGGCGAAGGCTGATGCGGAAGAGATGACCCGCCTTTACTCGAAGCTCTTGAAGCACTGATGTACTTAACCTGCGCGTTTATGTCTTCATCCAGGGAGGCGCGCCGGCATAAATCATGGACTGTTGCAGGGAAGAGGGCGAGCTAGGCTGACTTTGCTGTGAGGACTTCCGCGAAAGCATCGTATGCCTCGCGCCCGTAAAGGACGAACGTGACGCGTTTGACGCTCGATGAGTCTTTGAGGAACCCCGCAGCGACCGCGATCATGATCGCAGCCGCGTCAGAAAGGGGAAACCCGCCGACGCCAGTGCCCAGAGCGGGGAAGGCGATTGATTCCAAACCTTTGGTCTCCGCCAGTGTCAGCGAGGAGAGTGTCGCCTTGCGAATGATGTCTGCGTCCGTGATGAGGTCCTGTCCCATGACGGCCGCGTGAATTACGTGCCTGGCTTTGAGCTTCCCGCCTGAAGTTATCACGGCATCTCCGACAGGCCTTGGGCCCTGCCTCTTCGCATCCTCTTCGATCTGCTGACCGCCTCTTCGTCTAATTGCGCCTGCCACACCGGCGCCCATCCAGAAATGATTGTTCGCAGCGTTGACTATAACGTCCCCGTCGAAGTCGGTGATATCCCCCTGGATCACCTCGATAATCTTGCCTTCGTAATCCCGTATCATCTCACTTAGGTTGTTTGAGGGGGAACTGGAGCGTCATCGTGGTTCCTTTCCCAAGCTCTGATTGAATTTCAATCTCGCCGTGGTGGTCGTCTATAATTTTTTTGACTATGGCCATCCCGAGTCCGGTTCCGGTTTTTTTGCCAAAGGTGACGAATGGCTCAAAAATTCTTCTCCGGACTTCCTCAGGCATTCCGCTCCCGTTGTCGGCGAGTTCGATTGTCAATTTGAGCTTATCGGAGTGTGCCCTGATGCAGAACTTCCCGCCGTTGGGCATGGCATCCGCGGCATTGCCCGCGATGTTTAATATCACTCTTGTAAGTTTGTCGGCGTCGATTTCTATATCGCCTGGGAAGGAATTCTCGGTCTGAAGCTCGACGTTGCGCTTGTCGAAATCTTTTTGGAGAAAGATAAGGATATCGTTGAGGAATTCCTGGAAATTTACCGACTTAATGTTCATCTGCGACACCCCGCGAGAGAAGTCGAGCACCTCCTGTGCGAGGTTCACGAGCCGGTCTATCTGCTTGATGATTTGATCGACGAGAGAGGAGGCCTCTTCGTTTCCCGCCTTCTTCTTTAAAACCTGGGCGTAGAGCCTTATGGTCGCCATCGGGTTCTTTATATCGTGGATGATTGTTCCTGCCATTCGTCCGACGGCGGAGAGTCGTTCGTTCTGCACCATCTGCTGTGCCATGCGGGAGTTTTCGATAGCGATCGCAGCGTTAACAGAGAAAGCCTTCAGAAAGCTTTCGTCTTCCTTGTCAAAATCGAAATTGCCGTGTCTCTTGTTGATGAGCTGGAACACGCCGATTATTTTCCCGTCCTTCTTGCGCATCGGCATGCACAGAATGTTCTTTGTTCTGAATCCGGATTTCCTGTCGAACTCCGGGTTGAACCGGTCGTCGCTGTAAGCGTCTGAGATATTGACTGTTTCTCCGGTTTCTGCAACGTAGCCCGATATCCCTTTTCCGATGGCCTGGCGGATCTCACTAATCTCGTCGCCAACTATTATTCTCGCCCAGATCTCGTGAGAGTTGTCGTCGATAAGGTAGATGGTACCACGCTCGGCAAAAGTAATTCTGATGGCCTCCTGAAGGATGAGTTCCAGTACCCGGTCTATCTCCAGCGATGAGTTGACAGTTTGTGTCGCCTCGACGATCGAATTTAGCCTCGATATTTCCTTCTGGCTTACCATCTTTTGGATTTCGATCTGGTTTTTCAGCGAGTCGTTGGACGCGCGGAGGCGCTCGGACAGGACCCGGGCGATGTTCCATGATACTTCCGGATAACGCCGAATCATCACATCAACGCTGCTTCGGTCGAATGCTATCACCACGGATTCCCGAGTCGCTACGACAGAGGCCGAATTCCGCTCTCCGTCGAGGCGGGCAAGCTCACCGAAAAAGTCGCCTGCTCGGATAGTCCCGATGACTTCATCTTTTTCGTCGATCAGTTTTCTGATCTCGACTTGTCCTTCCTTGAGGATGTAGAGCCTGCTGGCTGTGCCTCCTTCGGCCATGAGGATGGTGCCTGCTGGAATGGATTCAACGCTTGCAAGCTTCAGTAGGTCGTCAATCTCTTCTTGCTTCAGCCCTTCAAAAAGCGAGTACATGTTACCTTCCCGGATTGGCAAATGAAATTAATTTAACGAGCGTATAATCGCAACCTCGCAGGACCGGCCGGGGAGCAAACGAGATTTGGATCACACACGGTTCAGCCTTGACTTTGAACCGCCTGTGAGGCTATTTTTCTTCAGTTACAGTGATAAAAAAGAGTCGTCTACTTTTTGCGCTTCTAATCGGCCTCTCCGGTACTTTCAGCGGCTGCTTCGCATGGAATTATGTGAAGGAGGGGTACGACAATTTCTCCGCATACTTCAACACGTATTACAACGCGAGTCGCTCATATGATGACGGGATGAAGGATTTGGAGAGCAGTGAAGCCGCGTACCAGCTTAGCTTGATTTCGGGGGCACAACCGCCTCCTTTCGCATTGAGCCAGAGAGCAAAGAATGATTTCGACATGGCAATCGCGAAAGCCTCTAAGGTGCTCCAGCTCCACCCTAACTCCTCTTTCACCGAGGACTGCCTCTTCATCATCGGGATAAGCTATTACTACCAGGGAGACAATGTCAGGGGGGAGAGGAAGTTTCTCGAAATCGAGGCGACCTTCCCAAATACCAAGCGGTTCGCGGAGGCCGAGATGTATTATGGCGCGTTCGAACTGAACGGCCGGGAGGGTGAAGTCGGGCGTAACCGGGTCCGTAGGGCAATTCAGCTCGCCAGAGAGAGCGGGAACCGGAAAGTTGTCTCCCAATCTTCCGGCATTCTCGCGGACTACTATCTCGGACAGGAAGACACTGCTGCGGCGGCGGCCTACCTTGATACGGCTTCGGTCTTCTCGGACGGCGACGACGCGGCATTCTTCGCGTGCAGGGCAGGCATGCTTTTCTCCGACATCGGCAACCTAGATCGGGCAGAGTCGCTCTTTAAGATGGCGGGGAGGGACGCGAAAGACATACGGATCAGATTTTATTCCCTCTATTACCTGGCAAGAGTGCAGCGTTTACAGAAACAGTACTACGTCGCGCTCGGCAGACTGAACGAGTTGAGAGGGGACGACAAGTTTTTTGACTTCTTCCCTCTGATCGACTATCAGGAAGCCGCGGTCATGTACGACTCGGGGGAAGTGTCTAAGGCAGTGACGGCATTTCAGAAAATCGATACATCCTTCACGAACTCAGAGGCTTCGACACGAAGCGCATTCAGACTGGCCCAAACTTATCTCTACCTCGTTGGAGACTTCCAGTCTGCTCTGAAATACTACCAGCGGGTTGGAAGCCATCCAAAGGTTTACGGCATGAGCGAACAGGCGCAGAAGATGTCCACAACTTTGCAGGACTACATGATCACGGGGTATAAGGTTATTCTGTCGGACAGCCTTTACCGGAAGGCCGAGCTTGCGGCGGAGCGGAACGACAGCGTGAAGGCGCTGACGCAGAGCAATCTCGATACGCTTTACGAACACGCGGCCGATGCCCGTGAGTCGCTTGCTGGTCTCTTCATGTTCAAACTGCAGATGCCTGACTCCGCCATTAAATCTTACAAAGACATCATCAGGGACTTCCCGAAATCTAAGGCATACACTTCCGCGCTATACACGCTAGGAGAATATTATTACTCAACTGGTGACACGGCCGACGGTAAAATGTATCTAGAACAACTGCTGACGGACTACCCAAGATCTGAATACGCTGCCTCTGCCGCATCCCTTCTCGGCGTTCCAGCACCGCGGGACGTTGATCTGTCGCAGATAGAGTATCAAAACGCGCTGTCTCTCGTGAACCAGGAGAACTACGACGCGGCGATGGACACGCTCAATCAATTGTTATTGAACCGGAAGTCCCCGCTTGTTCCGCAGGCGCTCTACCTGAAAGGCTGGATCTATGAAACGAGGCTGCAGAAGCCTGACTCCGCGTACGTCTACTACAAGGCTCTGAAGACGGAGTATCCCTCGAGCGAGTTCAGTCCCGGAGTTACACTTGCGATCTCCGGCTATGAGGCCGCCTTGCGGGACAGCGCGGAGGCCCGGCAAAAACGTCTGGACTCGACGAAGACCGTCCCTGTTCTTAAAGGAGAAAGCGGAGCTCCAGTCCTTCGCGGAGAGGGTGAGAAGCCCGGCCTGCCCAAGCCTGCTACAACTCCAGCGGATTCACTTAAGCTGAAAAAGAAAGAGATGAAAGAAATTGAAAGGCAGGTAAGATAAATTTTGCCGACGACCAGCTTTCTGGAAACTGTTACCGTAATTGAAACCAGAGAGGTAGCGAAGGGCACCTTCGTCACGAAAGTCAAAGCGCCCTCCATCGCACGCAACGTGAAGGCGGGTCAGTTCGTGATGGTATCCTTTCCGGAGAGCACGGATCCTCTTCTGCCTCGAGCGTTTTCTGTGTGCGACGCGTTTGAGGATTCCGTTTCGCTCCTATATGTAGCCGTGGGAAAAGGGACAAGGCGGATCTCAAAGCTTCTTCCGGGTGACCCGATGGTTTTCAATGGTCCACTCGGCAAGGGCTTTCCGAACATGAGCGGACAAAAGACCTTTCATGTTGTCGTCGGCGGTTCGGGCGCAGCGCTCATTCCAATCCTCGATAGAACTGCAAAGAGTCGAGGGGCCTCGATAAATTTCTACTACGGCGCGCGGACCGGGAGCCAGCTCGTCAAATTTGACGGAGTGGAGAATGTCAACCACGCCACCGACGACGGTTCTGAAGGCTTTCACGGCAATGTCGTCGAGCTCCTGAAGAAGAAAATCGATGGCGATTCCAGCGGTGTCGTTTTTGCCTGCGGTCCGACGCCGATGCTCGTCGCGCTTCAGAGAGAAGTTGGAGTCAGCGTCGAGACATATCTGTCGGTCGAAACGCCGATGGCTTGCGGAATGGGGCTGTGCCAGGGATGTCCGGTCAGAAATGCAGGCGACGGTGACTACTATCTCGCATGCAAGGACGGTCCCGTCTTCAGATCCACCGAAATTTCATTTGAGATGAAACCGTGAAGCCTGAGTTAAGTGTAAAACTGGGAAAGGTCGAACTGAAGAACCCGCTCATGACCGCATCCGGCACATGCGGCTACGGCGAGGAGTTGTCCGGGTACTTTGACGTTGGGATGATCGGGGCCATAGTCACAAAGTCTTTAACACTTAAGCCAAAGATTGGCAATGAACCGCCGCGGGTGGCCGAGGTCTCCTCGGGCATGCTCAATTCAATCGGTCTGGCTAACATAGGAGTGCGGAGATTCATAGAAGAGAAGCTGCCACTGCTGGAAAAGCTGAATGCTTTAGTCATTGCAAATATAGCGGCGAAGCGTGCTGAAGACTACGCGGAGCTGGCTGAATTGCTTGCTGGGAAGGAATCCGTGAGGGCCGTCGAGCTTAATCTTTCATGTCCGAACGTGAAAGAAGGCGGGATGGAGTTCGGTACTGACGTCAAGGCTCTCTCCACAATCGTCAAGATGGTTAGGAAAGTCTTCGGGCGAACGATCATCGTCAAGCTCACCCCCAACGTCACGAGGATAAGCGACTTTGCTAGGGCCGCCGAAGCAGAAGGTGCTGATGCAGTCACGGTGGCAAACACTTACGTCGGGATGGCTATAGATATTTACACTCGCAGGCCGAAGTTGCATACCGTAAGGGGAGGACTTTCCGGGCCTGCCATCAGGCCTCTCACGATGGCGAAGGTGTTTGAGGTTTCGAAGTCCGTGCAAATCCCGGTCGTGGCTAGCGGTGGTGTGTTTGCCTGGCAGGATGTCGTGGAATACATAATCGCGGGGGCGACCGCGGTGGAAATTGGCACGGTGCTCTTCGCAAAACCTGACGCGCCGGTTGAAATGGTGAAGGGGATAAGCGAGTACCTTGCTGACAGCCACTTCGGCTCCATAGCTGAGCTACGGGGAAGCCTGGACGTTAACCTCCAAAACGTTCCACACATGAATCGGGGCTGAGCCTTTCTCAAGCGAAAGTTGTGATTAACATCTCATCAGATTAGTGATTTCATCAGGCATTTAGAGTGAACAACGAAAACCGGCGCGCCGTACCTCAGAAGAACGGAATCGAGTTCCTCTTCGAGCTCGAGAAATTCGGCATCAAAATGGATCTGACAAACATCCTCGCTCTGATGGAATTTGCCGGCGATCCGCACAGACGCCTGAAGGTGGTACATGTCGCGGGGACAAATGGCAAGGGAAGTACCTGTGCCATGCTTGCCAGTGTGCTCATGTCGAACGGCCATAAAGTCGGATTATACACCTCTCCTCACATCCTCAGTTTTACCGAGCGTTTCAAAATCAACGGTGTTCAAATCACCGAGGAGAGAGCGGCATCGCTGTCCGACTACTTCCGTGAGGAGGCAATCGGGTTGCGAGCCACTTTTTTTGAGACGACTACCGCGATGATGTTCAAGTATTTTGCTGACGAAGGGGTCGATGTAGCCGTGATCGAGACGGGACTTGGCGGGAGGCTTGACGCCACAAATATCGTTGACCCATTCGTCTCAGTTATCACCGGGATAGGGCTGGATCATACGGATATTCTCGGGAATACGCTTGAGAAAATTGCATCCGAGAAGGCCGGCATAATAAAGCCGGGACGCCCGGCCGTAGTCAATGTGAGCGGACCTTCACTCAGGAAGGTGTTTTCTGATGCCGCGGCTTCACGGAATTCGCAACTGTCATTCGTAGAGGACATCGCTTTTGCGGAGAACGTCCATGCAGGTATTGAGGGATGCGATTTCGATGCCACTGTTTTCGGGCAGAAGCTCGATTCTCTTAAGGTAGGCATGGGAGGGAAGCACCAAGTTTCGAATGCGCTGACGGCACTGGCCGCACTCCACGTTATGGAAAGCGGGGGAGTACGTGTCTCAAAAGAAGCAGTATACGCCGGTCTCTCAGGCGTGAAGAAGAACACGGGACACCGCGGACGGCTCGATGTCGTTTCAAAGGTGCCGCTGATAATTCTTGATGTTGCGCACAATCCCCATGGGATAGAAGCCCTTCTTGAGAGCCTGAAAGTCATCCCGGGCAGTCGGAAGGGGGTTCTACTGTTTGCGGCGATGAAAGACAAAGATGCCTCTTCCATGCTGAATCGCTTGCGGGAAAGATTCCCGCGTGTTATCTTGACGCAGTTACAGACAGGCCGTTCGCTGGGTATTGCAGATTTGAAGTATTTGAGTGACAGTGTTAAATTACAGTCGCAGATTTTTGATGATTCCTCAGAAGCGTTCAGAGCTGCACTAAGCCAAACCGATAATGATAGTTTTCTTTTGGTAACGGGATCCCACTACCTGGCGGGTGAGGTTCTCCCCTTGATTCAGAAATCGACAACAAATTTTGAAGTCCAGTAGTCATATCATCCCGTTCTTTTGAATCCCAATCCAAAGGATCCCCCGGATCAAACCTGATGAAGGGTAAATACATCACACATTAACATTTTTTCCAGGTGCGCCACGGCGCACGAGCAGGGAAAGAGCTTAATATTTTTCAAAGTAATAAAATCTCGTAGGAGGTAGTTTTCAATGACTGTAGATCTTGCAGAGCTGCAGGGAATGAAAGTGGCAGAGTTGCACAAGCTGGCAAGGGATCTTGAGATTCCAGGTTACAGCGGGTTGAGGAAAGAAGAAGTTATTCTGAAGATAATGGCCAAGCAGAGCAGCGCGGTTATCAAGGAGGCTCCGGCCGCCGAGACTACGACGCAGGCCCCTCAGCCTGAATCACAGGGTATCTCGGTCAGCGCTGGAGTGCTGGACGTCCACGGCGACGGCTACGGCTTCCTTAGGTCACCAAAATATAACTACCTTTCCTCCCCTGATGATATCTACGTTTCCCCCTCTCAGATAAAGAAGTTTGGTCTCATGACGGGGGACACAGTTAGCGGGCAGATTCGCCCTCCGAAAGAGGGAGAGAAATTCTTCGCGCTTCTCAGGGTCGAACGTGTGAACTTCAGAGACCCGGATTTCACGCGAGAACGGGTTATGTTCGACAACCTGACCCCGCTTTATCCGAACCAAAAACTCCATCTCGAGTCTGTTCCAGGCGAATACTCGATGAGGATTATCGACCTTCTCGCCCCAATTGGCATGGGACAGCGCGGAATGATAGTGTCCCCGCCCAAGGCCGGAAAGACAATCTTCCTTCAAAAGATAGCGAACAGCATAACGCGCAATCATCCCGACGTCAGGCTGATAGTTCTTCTGATCGACGAACGTCCTGAAGAAGTGACGGACATGGAGCGGTCGGTCAACGCCGAGGTAGTAAGCTCGACGTTCGACGAGGAACCACAGAGGCACACTCAGGTCGCCGAGATGGTTCTTGAAAAGGCCAAGCGCCTCGTCGAGGCGAAGAACGACGTTGTCATTCTTCTCGACAGTATCACCCGTCTGGCCAGGGCATACAACGCGACCGTTCCTCACAGCGGCAAGATACTATCGGGTGGTATCGATTCGAACGCGCTCATCAAGCCGAAAAGATTTTTCGGGGCGGCGAGGAACATAGAAGAGGGCGGAAGCCTTACGATAATCGCCACCGCTCTGATCGAGACCGGGAGCAGGATGGATGAAGTTATCTTCGAAGAGTTCAAGGGTACAGGCAACATGGAAGTTGTTCTCACTCGCGAGCTCGCGGACAAGAGAATCTTCCCGGCAATCGATGTCAACAGAAGCGGAACGAGACACGAAGAACTCCTCCTTTCTCCTGAAGAACTCAACAGAATTTGGGTGTTGCGCAAGATACTAAGTGATTATTCGCCTGTCGATGCGATGGACTTCTTACTTGACAAGATGCGTGGGACGAAGAGCAATAAGGAATTCCTTAAGGCAATGAACAGCTAAAAAAGGAGGTCCACATGAGGCAGGTCGTTATCGCAGGCGCCTGTCGCACTCCGATTGGCTCCTTTCAGGGGGCGTTAAGCAGTCTCACCGCGCCGAGATTGGGTTCTCTCGCGATCCGAGAAGCGGTGAGGCGTTCGGGAATAAGTCCCGAATTGGTGGAAGAAGTATTTATGGGATGCGTTCTGACGGCGGGAGTGGGGCAGGCTCCGGCCCGGCAGGCTGCAATTTTCGCGGGTCTCCCAAACACCGTTCCGTGCACGACTATCAACAAAGTATGCGGCTCCGGACTTAAATCAGTTATGCTTGGCGCACTGACAATAGCCGGGGGCGAGGCGGATGTGGTTGTTACGGGAGGGATGGAGAGCATGTCCAACGCGCCTTATCTCCTCGAAAAAGCGCGCACCGGATACAGGATGGGGGACGGGAAGGTTGTCGACTCCATGGTGAAGGACGGACTCTGGGACGTATACAACGATTATCATATGGGAAATGCGGCTGAGCTTTGCGCCCGAGAGTGCCATATTCCCAGAGACGTTCAGGACGAATTTGCGGCAGCAAGTTATCGCCGTGCAATAGAAGCAATGGACAAGGGGTACTTCAAAGACGAGATATTTAGCGTCGAGGTCCAGGGAAAGACAGGCGCTGCCCAGGTTGAGGAGGACGAAGAGCCGCGCAAGGTAAAGTTTGAGAAGATGCCGCAGCTCAAGCCGGCCTTTGACAGGAACGGGACGGTTACGGCAGCGAATGCCAGCAAGCTGAACGATGGTGCCGCGGCGCTTGTACTGATGTCCGAGGAAAAGGCGAAGGAACTCGGCGTAAAGCCACTGGCGAAGATAGTGGCACAGGCCTCGAGCGCGCAAGCGCCAGAATGGTTTACGACCGCTCCGGCGACAGTCATCCAGAAACTCCTCGACAGGAGGAATCTTAAGAAGGAAGACATCGACCTGTTCGAGATCAACGAAGCTTTTTCGGTGGTCTCGCTAGCGGTGCGTCAGATTTTAGACTTAGACCCTGATAAAATTGACGTGCACGGCGGCGCCGTCGCACTAGGCCATCCAATAGGCGCCAGCGGCGCCAGAATTCTCACGACCCTTCTCTATGCCATGTTGCGGCGAGATGCGCATAGGGGTATTGCAGCCATCTGCATCGGCGGCGGGGAAGCGACGGGAGTATTAATCGAGAGGTGATGAATGGACATATCTAAAGTAGCAGTTATCGGCGCTGGGACGATGGGGAACGGCATCGCCCACGTGCTTGCCGTTTCCAAATTCAGCGTAATCCTAATAGACGTTAGGCGTGACGCAGTCGAAAGGGGAATGGGCTACATACGCCATAACATGGATAGACAGGTAAGCAAGGGCATACTTTCTGAGGACCAGAAAAGCGAAGCGTTGTCGAGGATATCCCAATCCACGTCGCTGGAGGGGGGAGTGAGGGATGCCGACTTCGTGATTGAGGCGGCCACCGAAAATATCAAGGTCAAGAAGGATGTCTTTCATACACTCGGAGACATCTGCAAACCTGAAGCGATACTGGCGAGTAATACCTCTTCCATCTCCATAACTGATCTCGCGTCCGCCACATCCAGACCGGACAAGGTGATCGGGATGCACTTCTTCAATCCTGTTCCCGTCATGAAGCTGATCGAGATTGTTCGCGGACTCGTGACATCGAACGAGACTTATGAGGCCGTCCGCAATCTGGCCTACAAGCTGGATAAGGTGCCCGTGGAGGTACAGGATTACCCCGGATTCGTTTCCAACCGGATACTGATGCCCATGATAAATGAGGCTATTTTCTGCGCCATGGAAAACGTGGCTACCCCGGAAGCGATCGACACAGTGATGAAACTTGGCATGAATCATCCGATGGGCCCTCTGGCGCTCGCGGATCTGATCGGCCTTGATGTTTGTCTTGATATAATGAACGTGTTGTTTCATGGAACAGGCGATTCAAAGTACAGGCCCTGCCCACTTCTCAAAAAGATGGTGGCAGCAGGATATCTTGGGAGAAAAACCGGAAGAGGATTCTACACGTACGAAGCAAAGAACGCGTAGCACTTTTGCGGACCCTTCACAGTCTCAAAACAGGAGAGTGAAATGGTAGATTTTGACCTTACGGAAGAGCAGTTGATGATACGCGGGGCGGCTCGGGATTTCGCGGACAAGGAACTCGCCACCGGCGCCGCGCAGCGCGACGAGCGCGAGGAATTCCCGCATGAGCAGATCAAGCAGATGGCCGAACTTGGTTTCATGGGCATGATGGTCCCCGCTGAAGACGGGGGCGCTGGGCTGGATACGGTAAGCTACGTGCTTGCGCTTGAAGAAATAAGCAGGGCGGATGCCTCAGCCGGCGTGATAATGAGCGTAAATAATTCCCTCGTCTGCTGGGGGCTCGAAAAGTTCGGTTCACCCGAACAGAAACAGAAATATCTTAAGCCTCTTGCGTCAGGTAAGCTTCTGGGAGCGTTCTGCCTCTCGGAACCCGAGGCCGGGAGCGACGCAGTTAACCAGCGAACCACGGCGGTGCGGGACGGTGATTACTATGTCCTCAACGGCACGAAGAACTTCATCACAAACGGGTCGAATGCGGACATACTACTCGTGATGGCCACGACAGACAGGGCAAAGGGGGCAAAGGGAGTCAGCGCGTTTATCGTCGAAAAAAAGTTCAAGGGCGTAAGCGTTTCGAAGAAGGAACACAAGCTTGGTATACGAAGCTCAGACACCGCACAGATTACGTTTCAGGATTGCAGAGTCCCGAAGGAAAACGTCGTCAAGGAGGAAGGCTTCGGATTCAAGTTCGCTATGATGACGCTTGACGGCGGACGGATTGGGATTGCCTCTCAGGCTATAGGAATCGCGCGCGCCGCTTTGGAAGCGTCGCTGAAGTATGTCAAGGAACGGAAGGCCTTTGACAAACTCCTCTATGAATTTCAGGCAATACAGTTCAAACTTGCAGATATGCACACGAACATTGAGGCGGCACACCTTCTCACATTAAACGCGGCTTTGAGGAAGGACAGGGGCGAGCGATTCACCAAAGAGGCCGCGATGGCGAAGCTTTTCGCTTCAAAGGTGGCAGTCGACTGCGCTCTCGAGGCGATTCAAATACACGGCGGTTACGGATACCTTAAGGATTTCCCGGTTGAAAGGTATCTGAGGGACGCCAAGATTACTGAAATTTATGAGGGGACATCGGAGATTCAGCGCCTCGTGATTGCAAGAGAAGTACTGGACCAGAAATGAATCGTGTGCCCCCGTGTCGCTGAGCCGTCCCGGGGGCCTACCCAGCTTCCACACTAATCCAGGTGGCTAACGCCAAATATGACATGAGGTGTACTATTGAGAAAGCGTTTCATCCTTGCAGCATCGTTTCTATTCCTGTTCCCGGCAGCTAGTCTGATGGCACAGCTCAACGTATTACCCACTCCGAAATTCTGGAAGCCTGGCAGAGATACAGTCAGTTTCAGAGACGTTTTGCTCGATATGCCTGCGGACGCGAAGGACTCCGCGACTGTCATTGAGCTGAGGCATTTCTTCGGCCGAAGTATCTCGTCATCACCTGACAAGGGTGGCAAGACCATGTCTTTGAGATTGCGTTTGGCCGGGGAGGCCAAGGTCGTCAATCCTGACATTCCGGCCGAAGTCGCGGACAGCGCGTTGTCCAATGATGAAGGTTATGTGCTCTCATCCGGGCGAAGAGGGGTAGAGATCGTATCGAGAACGAAGGCCGGCATCTTCTATGGTGTAACCACGTTTCTTCAGCTCGTCGAGAAAAGGAAAGGGGGGTACACTCTACCGGCTTTAGAGATTGCGGACTTTCCGTCTCTCAGGATGCGGGGTATAAGCGACGATATCAGTCGCGGTCAGATCTCAACGATGGCGAACTTCCGCCAGATTATCAGATTCCTCGCGATGCACAAGATGAACACTTACATGCCATATATCGAGAACCTGTTCGCGTTCAAGTCGTATCCCGATTTCAGCGCGGGGAGAGACCCACTGACCCGGGAA
The DNA here is from genome assembly GCA_021812985.1 of Bacteroidota bacterium. Lineage (GTDB taxonomy): Bacteria > Bacteroidota > Ignavibacteria > Kryptoniales > JAKASW01 > JAKASW01. The sequence goes on along the minus strand of JAKAMG010000020.1, from coordinate 40,345 downwards.
GAGGTTGCGGAACTTGATGCTTACGCGAAGCTCTACCACGTTGAGATCATACCTGTGTTTGAGACACTCGGACATCTTGAGGATGTGCTGGAGAAGCCGGAATTTGCGAAGTACGCGGAGTTTCCGGGCGCGGCCTCCCTCAATGTCTCGAGCGACTCCGCATACGAGTTCATGAAGACTTTGCTCTCCGAGATAGCGCCGGCATTTTCCAGCCCCTACTTCAACATGGCAGCCGACGAAAGCTTCGACGTAGGGCTCGGCGCCAGCAAGTCGCTTGTCGATTCAGTTGGAATGGCCGAAGCGCACGCGCAATACTATCTGAAACTGTACAACCTGCTGAAGTCACTCGGCAAGAAAGTGATGATGTACGGGGATATAATACTGGAGAATCCCCAGATACTGTCCGAAATTCCGAAGGATATAACCATCGTAGACTGGCATTACGGCGCTTCGTTTAATTATCCGAGCATCAAAGTGTTCAGAGACGCTGGATTCAACTTAGTCGTTTGCCCAGCAGTCTGGAATTTTACCGGACCCTTCCCAAATTTCTACAATAGTTACGCGAACATACAGAACTTCACGAGGCAGGGATACGAAGCGGGGGCGGGCGGGGTAATCGTCTCCACGTGGAATGACAACGGGGCCGCCGAGCTGCGCGAACTCAATTATCCCGGGTACGCCTGGGGCGCGGAATGCGCATGGAATCCACAGGGGGGCGATCCGGCCCGTTTCGAAGAGATCTTCTTCAGGCAGTTTTTCGGCACCAAGTCTCAGCTCCCGAGGATTGCATACGACCTCCTTAGCTCGACAAACAATCAGATTACATGGTACGAGTTCTGGCGGGCGCCATTTCTGGACCCGCGAACTGCCGACACGCCTCTTCGCGTTGAGAGCATCAGGGCTGTGATGCCACAGGTGATCGACATTGTGTCCCCGGCCCGGAGGGAGGCTAAAGCCGAAGGCTCGATACTCACTCTTTACAATCTTGTGGCAAGGATGAATCTTTACTGGGCTGACAGAGTGAGCGGAGTTGCCAGGATGAGGAGTATTGCCGGAGATAGTCTGTTGTCTCCACAAGTGAAGTCCAAGGAAATAAGCGAGATCAGGGATAGACTACTGCGGTCACTTTCGGAGATTAGGCGGGATTACGTAAAAGCCTATCTCGGGACCAATCGCCGCCCCATGCTCCAGCTTATCGAAACAAGGTTTGATGAGCAGGCTGCAGCGCTGAAGGCTGGCACGGAACAAATGCTTGCCGGTAACGCTGGCTTCGCGCAGGTGCTTCCTTCATCATTCATATATTATCCGGAAAGCCGCCCTTACAAACCAGGAAATAACAAGGTGGACTCTGCCACGTTTTTGAAAGTGCTGGAGCTTGGTTCCATACCGGAGTCAGCTGAAGCTCAGCTGATTGGAGACACGTACTGCAAGCTTTACGTCAATGGCAAGTTTGTAGGAGAGGTGAAAGCCCGTCGCACGTTGACCTGGAACGTAGAGATGAAGCGCGTCAAAGTCTTCAACATCTCGAAGTTCCTGAAGAAGGGAAAGAATGAATTTGTCATTCAATCGTCCAACTTTGATCGCAACGGCTCAGCAGGGTGCAATTTGTTTGCACTGGTAGGGGAGGATACGCTCTCCACCGACAGCACTTGGGAAGTGGCAAAAGGTCTCCGCGCTCCTGCCGCGATGAGGAGTCAGAAAAGAGTGTATGCCGCAGAATATCAGAACGGCTGGCTGATTTCCGCTCCCGATTTTGCGCTTAAATTGAAATCGTGGATTGAGAGATAGCGGTGGCCATGGACGGGTCTGAGATTTCAGCAGGCCCTCCTCACTTCTTAAGGACTATAACCAGAGAACATTGGAAACGCATCTGACGATGGGAATTTTCAGAAGGGTAACGATCGACCAACTGAACAGGCTTAACTCCGGGACGATGTCCGAGAGCATCGGAATTGAACTGACTGAGGTGGGTGAGGATTATCTTAAGGGAAAGATGCCTGTAGATTCCAGAACAGTTCAACCTTACGGCATACTTCACGGTGGCGCCTCGGCGGCGTTGGCAGAGACTCTCGGCAGCATAGCAGGGATGCTTGTGCTCGACTCCGAGAAGGAGTACTGCGTCGGGATGGAGATAAACGCGAACCACATACGAAGTGTCAGAGGAGGTTACGTCTACGGCACCGCGAAGCCGATACACGTAGGACGCAAGACTCAAGTATGGGAGATAAGAATAGAGGATGATGGGGGCAAGCTAGTATGCATCAGCCGCCTGACGCTTGCCGTGATTTCCAGGAAACTGCCGTCGCTCAGCTAGCGACCCCGGCTTTGCGGCCAAGGAGTTCCGATACCAGTACCACGACAGCTTCAGCATCGTTGTACCCACCAGTCTTGAGCTTTGCATCCACGTCTAGGAGCACAGATATAGCCTTCTTCAGTTCCGGGACTGAATAGGCCCGCGCCGCACGAGTATACTCTTCGATGAAGGGGTTCCACCGCCCGAACACGGCAGTTGAAATATCCCTGGGGTTCATCCCTTTATTGATATCGTGCTTTACTTCGAGCAGGCTAAGGAAGTACTTTGCCAGCATGAACCCAATGTAGACGGGCTTTTCTCCAGTCTCAAGCATCTTCAAGGCGATCTCCTCGGCCTTTTGCGAATTGCGCTGACCGATAGCGCGCTGCAGCTCGAATATGTTGAACGTCCTCGATTTGCCAACGACAGTACTTACATCTTCTATCTCAATCCTCGGTCGATCGGAGGCATAGAGAGAAAGCTTGTCGAGTTCCGAAACCAGGTCGCCAACTGATTCACCGATCATATCGACGAGGAGGTCGGCCGCGCCCGGACCGAGCTCTTTCCCTAATGTTTTAGCTGTTGCGTCAAGAAATTCGGAAAGGTCCGTGCCCTTTAGGTGATTGAAAGTTATCACTTCAGCTACGGTGCCAATAGTCTTGTAAGGCTCCTCTGAGGACTTTATCTCTCCGGCGACAAGAGCGACGATGTTGGAGTCGGGCACCTTGGCCAGATGCTCGGCTATATCTGTCCGGTTTTTCTTGTCCATCTTGTCGAAGCGCCTTACCACGGTTAGTCTCTTTTCTCCGACGAAAGGGAAACTCAGGATAGAGGACAAGACAGCTTCGGAGCTAGTCTCCGTGCCATCGAACACGTCGAGATTGAAAGAGCGCTGGTCCTCACTGATTATATTTTCGAGGAGTGCATCCACCGCTTTGGAAATGAAGTAGTCCTCGTTTCCGTGTATGAGGGAAAGCTTTGGGGCTTTCCCCCTTTTCGCTGCGGACACAAATTTCTGGAAATCGCTCATTACTTGACGTACGCCTTCTCGATGATTACGGGGTCGATAGGCACGTCCATTCTGTCTCGCGGAAGTTTAGAAATGCTGTCCGCGACGTCCATCCCCTTTACCACCTTTCCAAATACAGTGTACTGCCCGTCGAGCTGGGGAAGAGCGTTGAGGCATATATAGAATTGGCTTCCGCTCGATCTCCTTTGGGGATTTACCTGGTCCCCCTGCCGGGCCATACCCACCGAGCCGCGGAGATGGGGCTCCGAGATTTCTGCCGGGAGGGTGTACCCGGGCCCGCCTTCGCCGTACGTCGCCCTGTTCGGAGTGCGCGTGTTTGGATCGCCTCCCTGTATCACGAAACCCGGAACGATCCGGTGAAACTGGAGGCCGTTGAAGAAGCCCTCCGCAGCCAGCTTGCGGAAGTTTTCGCAAGTTACCGGTGCGGCATTGTCGAACAATTCAATTTCAATTGTACCATGGTTCGTTTCGAGTACCACGTTGTGACCTTTCGATGTGCACCCTATGGCAATTAATCCGATTGCGAGTGCGATGATAGATAGTTTCATGTTTGTCTCACCTTATGTAAAAGAAGATAATTATTATCGCGGCGAATAGGAACCGGTATACGACGAAAACGCCCATCGTATGCCTTTGGAGATACTTCATAAAATACTTAATAGAGAGAAAACCGAAAATGGCTGAGGCTACGGTTCCAAAAACTAACGGCACAAGGTCGCCCGCCGGTATGCCGTGAACGAAGACACGAAGCTTGAGCAGGGCCGCCCCGGCTATAACGGGAATCGAGAGGAGGAAGGAGAACCTTGCGGCCTCTTCGCGTTCGAAGCCGAGGAGTAGACCTGACGAGATTGTGATGCCGGATCTCGACGTTCCCGGCACGAGGGCGAGCGCCTGGGCGAAACCGAGAATCAGCGCTTCCTTCAGCGTCATCTTCTCAACCTTCCTTACGCGCTTGGATATCTTCTCGGAATAGAACATGAGAACACCTACGACTACCAGACTTCCCGCCAGTATAGCCGGTGTCCGGAATTTGGTTTCCACCCATTTCTCAAGGAGGACGCCGAGTATCCCAGCCGGTATCGTGCCAAGGACCACTAGAAGGGAGAGCCTTCGCTTGCCGCTGTCGTTGAAATCTCTTCGCGCTACTCCGCTCACAAAACCGGTGACAAGGTCGACGGTATCCCTAAAGAAATATGCGACGACGGCCAGTAGCGTGCCGAGATGAAGGGCAACGTCGAACGTCAGGGTGTTGAGAAGAGGGGAATTCCATTTGAATAATTCTGGGAGTATTACGAGGTGAGCCGTGCTGCTTACCGGTAGAAATTCCGTCAGCCCTTGAGTGATTCCAAGTATGATGCTTTCCGCTGCTGAGCCCATTGATTCTCCTGATTATTTACCCGATGTTAGAAGTAATATACGAGACCGAAAACTACCCCTACGCCGAACATGTGCATTTCGACGGGAATCATCTTGTCCGTGTTGTAGTCAAGATAAGTCAGCTCCCCTCCCGTGCTTGATTTCAAAGTGCCGATGAGCTCGGTCCTTGCGTTTACGCCCAATCTAGCGTAGAGTCTCTCACCAAGACGCGTGTCCATCGTCCCGTCGAATTTCACGCCGATACCTCCCGCGCTGTAGTCCGAGGTCTGTGAAGTGTATGGGGATGACGCAGATAAAGAGCCGAAATGATAGCCCAGGGCGGCTCCGATTCGGACGGAGTACCCGGTCCCCGGAAAGAGTCTGCTAACCTTCAAAGAAGGGAGCGAATACGAAATGTCCACCTTTTGTGAGCCGACGGATGAGCTCCCGTTGACGGTCTTGATCATGTAGTCATATTCGATCCCGATCGTCCAGAGTTTGAGCACGGCCGCGTCACCGCCGACGAGGAAGTTTATCGCGCTGGTATAACTGCCGGGGAGGAGGCTTCCCGGGGCGGCATAATTGATGTAGTTGGACAGACCATCCGCTTTGTAGTACTCGACACCAAGCCCTCCGTAAGCCGAGAATTGTTGTGCGCTCGCCCCCTGCACGAGTACTGCCAGGAAGGAGGCTATCGTAAGGAGTGTCTTCAGTTCGCGAGACTCCGGTCAAATGTCAACTGCAACTCCACATCTTTTATACGCCTGGGGCTTTCCGGGTTGACTCTCTTTAGACCGCAACCGACTCACCGACGGAAAGGGAGGTGATGACCTTGAGTGTTGCGAGCGAAGTATTCACTAGGTCGTCGAAGGGTATGAGGGGCCTGTGTTCGACGTTGACGGCACGCATAAACGCGGCGATCTCATCTTTGATGCCTTTGTCAACCTTACCCGTGCCTGCTTTGGTGCCCTTGCCATTTTTATAGAAATATGCGAGCTGGAAATTGTCGATGATGCCCGCCCTCTTCGCCGAAGTAACCTCGATGCGTTCCTTTGGAAGGGCAGAGTCGCCATTTGCAATGTATGTGATGATGCCGAGCGAACCGTTTGTCAGCTTAAGAGTAATGTTTAAGTTGTCGTTGTTGACCACGGCCGAATTACCGGCAGATATTGACTCCGCGTACACCTTTTCTATTCTGGAATCAGTCAGATACGCTATGAAGTCGACGAAGTGGCACACCTCCCCGAGGATTCTTCCACCTCCTTCGACTGGATCCTGTGTCCAGTGACTCTTTGGAATGTAGCCGGCGTTAATTCGGTAGTTCACGACCAGAGGCTCGCCGGAATCTCTGAAGAACGACTTGAGCTGCCGCGACAGGGGAGCAAACCTTCTGTTGTACCCTACCATCAAAACCGGCAATTCATGTTCGTCGTTTCCCCTGTAGAACTGGGCGAGCGCAACGAGTTCTTCCTCCTTCAGCGCTAGAGGTTTCTCGACAAAGACGTTCTTCCCGGCCTTCAGTGCCTCCAGGGCAAGTGAAGCGTGGAGGTTGTGGCGGGTCGCCACGAAAACGGTTCCGATGCGCTGATCCGCCATGACCGCATTTGAGTCGGTGGTCGTCCTGGCGAACCCGAACTGTCCCTGAGCTGTCTTCGCGCTGACCCCCGTCGCCGTGCAAACGGTATCAAACACCACCCCTTGCGAATTACGGAGGGCAGGGAGAAGGTTTGCCTGCGCGAAACTGCCGGCGCCAATAAACCCGATTGTCAACGGTGTCTTTCTGAAGGAGTCCGTGGAAGGAGAAAATACTTCCGATGCTTTCCCGGTCTGGATTTGAGGAGATACTTCGTTGGTCTCCTTGTCGTATTCGAGGAGAATACCTACGTACCGCTCGGTCTTCCTTCCGCTTATAAGTTTGTACGCTTGAGTCGCTTCTGCCAAGTGGAACCTGTGCGTAGTAAGAGACTTAACATCCATCCTCTTCTCTTCGAGGAGATGAACAAACTCTTTCATGTTTCTGTTTTCTGTCCATCGCACGAAGCCGATCGGATAATCGTTCCCTTTTTCTTCGTATGATCGATCGTATCTCCCCGGGCCATAAGACCGGGAGAGTCTGAATTCAAGTTCCTTCATATAGTACGGTCCGCGCGGCATGTTCATGCCAGTGGCACCTATCATAACGATCCTCGAGCGGTCGCGCGCGATTTCACCGGCGAGTTGCACGGGATCGCTTGATCTCGTCGCGGCCGCGATGACTACCGCGTCTGCCCCGTAGCCGTCAGTGAAGGACGCCGTAATCGAGTCCACGTCATCCGTGCGGAGACACGCCTTGTCAGCTCCGAGCCTCATGGCGAGCGCGACGCTTTCTGGATCGGTGTCAACGCCCAGTACCCTGCATCCGTTCGCCTTCAATACCTGAACTGCAATCAGCCCTACGAGTCCGAGACCGATGACAACGACGTTTTCTCCAATAGTCGGGGCCGCCTGTCTCACTCCCTGGAGCGCAATGGCGCCCACCGTTGTATAGGCGGCGTCAGACAGTTCCACGCCGTCGGGAACTCTGACGGCAAGATTATCGGGTACAAACACAATATCCGAGTGGGTAGCGTAACCGGCGCCCGCGCATGCGACACGATCACCCGGCTTGAATCGGGATGAATCTTCCGCGACTGCAAGGACGACTCCTGCGCTGCTGTACCCAAGCGTCTTGAGGGAGTCCAGCTTGGACATGACTTTTCTGTAGGTGGGGAAAAATCCGTTCTGCTTGATCTCCTTCAGCACCTTCCTCACGTCGTCAGGGCGTGACTTTGCCTTCTGTACCAGGTTCATCTTGCCCAGATCGACCGATGATTTCTCGGTCCCTGCGCTGATCAGCGAGTAGTGGTTCTTTACGAGTATCCCGCCCGAGCGCACGGCTGGAGCGGGGATGCTCTCAACTCTTATCTCGCCCGATTTCATGTTTTGAACAACCTGCTTCATTCGCCCCTCAACTTTTCATGAATATTACGAACACATCCTTTGGGCCGTGCACTCCGGTCACGAGCTGCTTTTCAATATCGGCCGTCCTGCTCGGGCCGGTCACCAGAAAGAGATTGCTTCCGCCGAATCTGGCGGTATCTTCGGTAAAAATTTGATCCAATGACGGCCGCAGGTCCGCTCCGCGCGCGACTACGAAAAGCTGCGTCGCTAGAGCAGCAGGGAGACGCATGGCCGTCCGGAGAATGACGGTGCCAGTTTCCGCGACACAGGCGTAACATCCTGTAACAACTCCTTTGAACTTGGCTGCCTCGTGCCTGTCATAGCCGTGACTAAATTCCGGTTGGAATTTAACCGACTTACGCTCACTCAGCGACGAAGTCAGCAGCGCATATTTCGACTTAATTTCTTCATAAATGAAGAGAGCTTCGTTCGCATGAGAGCGGGTGTTTATTAGCTCAAAGGCTTCGGCCTCGTCCTGAACGGATACCGCCTCCCCGCCAAGTGTTTTAAGCTCTGACCGAAATTTCTCAAAGAGGGACAAGAAATCTGGTCCCGGTTTGTCAAGGAGCGGGGACTTACTGCTTCTTTCTGCCGAGTATCTCTCCGATTGTCGCAGCCCCTTTCGGATCGATGCGAATATTTTCTCGCGATCGTCTTCCATCATTTAATTTCTCCGGACTTATACATTTCGCGAAATGACCTTGGAGGGAACTGCGGGGTCTCGCGGTAAGGATACCAGCCGCGCATCAGTAGCCTGAGCAGTGAAGTCCGGGCGAGGGCGCGTACTACTTTAGACATCAGCCTGTACCTGCCTGGGCGCAGCATCGTCTTCCTGTAATTCTTGAAGATGAATCTCTCAACGGAAGTCCCGGATTTCGACTTGATTTCATGCCTCATCGCCAGGAGCTGATGATGGATCTCAATTCCAACCGGACACACTTCCGTGCAGTTCCCGCACAGCGAGGAGGCGAAAGGGAGGTCCGGGGCGTTTTCGTTTCCGAAATAGAGAGGAGTGACAAGCGACCCAATAGGACCAGGGTAGACCGAGCCGTAAGCGTGGCCGCCGATGCTGCGGTAGACGGGGCAGACATTGAGACAAGCGCCACACCTGATGCAATGCAGGACTTCTTGATGCTCCGTGCCGAGGAGATTGCTTCTTCCGTTATCGAGAAGGACGATATGAACCTCTTCTGGCCCGTCTGTCTCGTCTTCGCCCTTCGGACCCCTGAGGAGTGAAACATAGCTTGTCAGCTTCTGTCCGGTGCTGCTTCTCCCGAGAAGTCTCATGAAGATTCTAAGATCGGAGAAATTCGAGATGACCTTTTCGATTCCTGTTACGACGACGTGGACCTTGACCGCTGAAGTGGAGAGCCTCGCGTTGCCTTCGTTTTCGACTATAACGACGTCGCCGGTTTCGGCGATTAGAAAGTTAGCTCCTGAAATGCCTAGGTCAGCAGAGAGAAATTTCTCGCGGAGGACTCGTCTGGCCTCTGCCGTGAGAAACGCCGGATCGTCGTTCAGCTCGGTTCCGATTTTCTCGTGGAACAACCGAGAGATTTCCGTCCTGGACTTGTGTATGGCCGGCGTGGTGATGTGTGAGGGGGATTCACCAGCAAGCTGAACTATGTATTCTCCGAGGTCCGTTTCCACCGCTTCAATCCCGTACTTCGCGAGAAACGGAACGACGCCTATCTCCTCGGTCACCATCGATTTGGATTTGACGGCAGTCCTGGCGCCGAACTTTTGAGCGACACCGAGTATGTACGCGTTGGCTTTTTCAGGAGTCTGTGCGTAGAAAATTTTACATCCATTTCTGCGCGCGTTGTCCTCAAACCGGGACAACAGCTCGTTCAGATTGGAGATGGCTTCACGCTTTATATTTCGGGCCTCCTTCTGGAGAAAGGGAAAGTCGACTTCCTGGAACGACTGGGCGCGCTTGTCGACCGCCTGAAGCGTTGCCTTGCTCAGATTGGAACGTAACTGACCGTTGCTGATTTCATGCCTGTACAGGGAAGCGAATTGCCGTGAGCGGAGGTCCATATTGCTAATGTTTCTCTCCCTCCAGGCTTTCTGCCATAATCTCAGCGATGTGCGCGAAACGTTTTGGTGAACCCTTCTTCCTCGCCCGGCCCTGAAGGTGCATTAGGCAGCTCGAGTCGGCCGACACGAGCACTTCCGCTTTCGTCTCGTCGAAATGTTTCAACTTTTCATCCGCCATGGATATCGAAATCTCAGGGAACTTGACTGAAAATGTCCCGCCGAACCCGCAACAAACGTCGGCGTATCGGAGCTCCGAGAGATTGAGCCCTTCGATTCTCTTTAAGATCTCGCGCGGACCGTCCTTAATCCCAAGCTCCCGCAAACCATGACATGAATCGTGGTACGAAACGGTTGCCTTAAGTCGCCCCTTGAATTTTTCCACGCCGATGACCTTCGTGATGAACTCGGTGAACTCGAACACGCGTGGAACAAGGTCTCTGGCAGTCTGCGAATGGGCCGTGTCGCCGGAGAGAAGGTCAGGATAGAAATTGCGGATCATGGCGATGCATGACCCGGAAGGACCGACGACGTAATCATGTTTGAAATCAAAATCCGTTCTTCCGGCAGGAGCGATCCGTCCCACCAACGCATTCAATTCGTGCGTCGCCATTAGTCTCGCCTCATCCGTGTAGCCCGAGTTGTATGCGGGCTGACCGCAGCAAGTCTGATTCTCCGGAAAGACGACTTCACACCCGAGGTGTCTAAGCACCTTTACGCTGCTGACGGCAACGTTGGGAAATATCTGGTCGATAAAGCACGGGACAAACAGGTAGACACGCATTAATTGAAAATATAAGTCGACAGCTAAATATTTTCAATTTGCCAATGTGGTCAGCTCTTTGCCAATCTGGCAGCCGCTCGTCGCCAAGTGGCAATGCGAAGAGAATTGAAATTCCTTCGACCGCGTAAACAGGTCAAAAACAGCTGAAATTTACGGCACAGCCGTTGAATTAAATCATTCATGGAATTCAAATCAATTTTCAGCAAAGGAGAGATATCAGATGGCAAAAATAATTGGAATTGACCTCGGGACGACTAACTCGTGCGTCGCGGTAATGGAAGGAAACACTCCGACCGTGATAGCGAATTCTGAAGGGGTCCGGACGACTCCTTCGGTTGTCGCCCAGTCTAAAACGGGCGAGTGGCTTGTCGGTGCGCCGGCCAAACGCCAGGCGATCACCAACCCTCAGAATACCGTATTCTCTATCAAGAGATTCATGGGGCGCTTCTACAACGAGGTTACAGAAGAGATGTCACGGGTTCCTTATAAAGTCGTGGCTGGACAGAACAACACAGCAAGGGTGGAGATTGGCGGCCGCCAGTATTCGCCGCCCGAGATAAGTGCAATGATACTTCAGAAGATGAAGCAGACTGCTGAGGACTTCCTCGGCGAGAAGATTACGGAGGCCGTCATAACTGTACCAGCATATTTCAATGACGCGCAGCGACAGGCGACAAAGGAAGCAGGAGAGATAGCGGGTCTTACTGTCAGAAGGATAATAAACGAACCGACCGCTGCCGCTCTCGCGTACGGTCTCGATAAGAAAGACAAGAATCTCAAGGTGGCCGTATACGATCTCGGCGGCGGAACCTTCGACATTTCCATTCTCGAACTGGGCGAGGGGGTGTTTGAAGTGAAGTCGACGAACGGTGACACGCACCTTGGCGGCGACGACTTTGACATGAAGATCATGGATTTTATCGCCGATGAGTTTTTCAGGCAGGAACGAATCGATCTCCGCAAAGATCCTATGGCTCTACAGAGACTTAAGGAAGCGGCCGAGAAGGCGAAGATGGAACTCTCATCGCAGCTTCAGACTGAGATTAACCTTCCTTTCATAACCGCCACGGCGGACGGTCCGAAGCACCTCAACCTTACGCTCACAAGAGCCAGGCTCGAGCAGCTCGTGGACGATTTGGTTCGGAGGTCGATCGAACCGGTGAAGAGAGCCCTTGCAGACGCGAAACTGACGCCGTCTGAAATTGACGAGGTCATATTGGTCGGCGGAATGACGAGGATGCCGAAGGTGCAGGAAGTTGTGAAAAACTTCTTCAACCGCGAACCTCACAGGGGGGTCAACCCGGATGAGGTCGTTGCTGTCGGCGCGAGCATACAGGGCGGCGTTCTCACCGGAGACATAAAGGACGTTCTCCTTCTCGATGTCACCCCGCTTTCGCTCGGCATTGAGACTCTCGGCGGCGTCATGACACCGCTCATCCCCGCCAACACGACCATCCCGACGAGGAAAAGCGAAGTGTTCTCGACCGCGGCTGACAACCAGACATCTGTGGAAATACATGTTCTCCAGGGAGAGCGGCCGATGGCGGTTGACAATCGTACTCTGGGAAGATTCATACTTGACGGGCTTCCGCCGGCGCCGAGAGGCATACCGCAGATCGAGGTTACCTTTGACATCGATGCAAACGGTTTGCTACACGTCGCGGCGAAGGACAAAGCCACGTCGAAGGAGCAGAGCATTCGGATCACCTCATCGAGCGGATTGAGCCGTGAAGAGATAGAGCGCATGAAGAAGGCAGCCGAGGAACACGCCGCGGATGATAAGGCGAAACGTGACGAAGTCGAGACCCGGAATCAGGCTGACAACCTCGTATTCCAGAGCAAGAAGCAGCTTCAGGACTACGGAGACAAGATACCGGCAGATAAAAAGAAGGCTCTCGAAGATGCGCTGCAGAAGCTCGAAGCGTCTGCGAAGACGGCGCCGCTGGCAGAGCTGAAATCCGAAATCGAGGCCTTGAACAAGGTCTGGAGCGAAGCCGCTACGTATATGTATCAGCAAGCCTCCCAGCCACAGCCGGGGGCGGAACAGGCTGGACAGCAGGCAGGGGCTCAAGGTGAATCCAAGGCAGGTGCCGCCGAAAATGCGGACTATGAAATAATCGATGATAAGGACAAGAAGTAAGATCGCAAGGCAACTGAACAAGATGCAGGAAGCGTGAAGAGACCGCCCTTCATCTGAAGGGCGGTTCCGTTTAAGAGGTCCCGGCTTGGAAAGAGCTTCCAGCCCAGCTTCCCCAACTGATAAGAAGGGAAGAATTACAGGGCGTAGTATTAGATCCATGCTGAAATCAAGGAAGGATCTCGGAAAGCAGAAGACAAGATGAACTTGAATAAACTAACGATAAAATCGCAGGAAGCTCTCGAGGGGGCGCAAGCCATCGCCTCGGAGAATTCTCAGCAGGCAATTGAACCGGAGCATCTCCTTCTCTCGCTTTTGAAGGACGAAGAAAGCATCCCCGCTCTCGTCCTCAAGAAATCTGGAGCGAACCTGGAATACATTCGCTCGAAAAGCCGGGAGTCAATAAAAAAGTTTCCGCAAGTCTCAGGCGGGGCCGCGGCGAACCATTATCTCTCACAGCCGCTGGCCAAGGTACTTGACGCGGCAGAGAAAGAGGCGTCTCAGATGAGGGACGAGTATGTAAGCACGGAACACCTTCTACTGGGATTTATTGGCGACCGCTCAACAGACTCTTTCAAGATCCTGACAGCACAGGGAGTGAACAGGGACGTCATATTGAAAGCTCTCAGAGAAATCAGAGGGTCTCAGCGGGTTACCGACCAGAATCCCGAAGAGAAATATCAGTCGCTTCAGAAATTCGGGAGAGACCTTACCGAGCTTGCGAGGAAAGGTAAACTTGATCCTGTCATAGGACGCGATGATGAGATCAGAAGAGTATTGCAGGTCCTGGCACGGAGGACGAAGAACAATCCTGTCCTTATAGGTGATCCAGGCGTGGGGAAGACGGCGGTTGTCGAGGGAATTGCAAGAAGGATAGCGAGTGGAGACGTTCCCGACGGCCTGAAGTCGAAGAGAATAGTGGAGCTCGATATGGGGAGTCTGGTAGCCGGGACTTCCTACCGTGGCCAGTTTGAGGACAGGTTGAAATCGATTATCAAGGAAGTAGTTGAATCCGAGGGAGAGATAATACTCTTCATGGACGAGCTCCACACACTGGTAGGGGCAGGAGCCGCGCAGGGTTCAGTCGACGCTTCGAACATGCTCAAGCCCGCGCTTGCGAGAGGCGAGCTGCGCGCAATCGGTGCGACCACTATCAAAGAATACAGAAGCCACATAGAAAAGGATCCCGCACTCGAGCGACGGTTTCAGCCGATAATGATCGACGAACCGTCTGTCGAGGACACGATCTCCATACTTCGCGGACTGAAAGAGCGTTACGAGGTTCATCACGGGGTCAGGATAACCGACGGTGCCATAGTCGCGGCAGCTCAGCTCAGCGACCGGTACATTACGGATCGCTTCATGCCGGACAAGGCAATCGATCTGATAGATGAAGCCGCGTCGAAGCTCCGCATAGAGATGGATTCGCTCCCCGAGGAGCTTGACGAGGTGGAACGGAAAATCAAGCAGCTTGAGATTGAGAAGGAGGCGATCAGACGGGAGAAGGATGAGGAATCGCTCAAGCGGCTTGCCGTAATCGAGCATGATCTTGCAGACCTTCGCGAGGAGAGCGGGGAGCTGAAAGCCCATTGGCAAACTGAGAAAGAGCTGATCCAGGGAATCCAGAAGTCTAAGGAAGACATGGAACGCCTCAAAGTCGAAGCTGACAAAGCCGAACGCGAGGGTGACCTCGGCAGGGTCGCCGAGATTCGCTACGGCAGAATTACCGCGATTGAGAAGCGTTTGCAGGAATCGACACAACTTCTCGCAGAAGCCCAGAAGAACAGGAAGATGCTGAAGGAGGAGGTCGAGGCGGAAGACATAGCCGAAATAGTCTCACGCTGGACTGGCATACCGGTTTCTAGGATGCTCGAGAGCGAACGAAGCAAACTCCTCCACCTCGAAGAAAAGATTCATCAAAGAATGGTGGACCAGGAGGAGGCGGTGACTGCCGTCGCCAACGCGGTACGACGCGCACGCGCCGGCCTTCAGGACGAGAAGAGACCGATAGGATCTTTTGTCTTCATCGGTTCCACTGGAGTCGGGAAGACCGAACTGGCACGGGCGCTTGCGGAAGCACTCTTCGACGACGAAGAGGCCATGGTGCGCATCGACATGTCCGAGTATACCGAAAAATTCTCAGTCTCGCGCCTGACCGGCGCGCCTCCAGGCTATGTCGGTTACGAGGAAGGCGGTCAACTGACCGAGGCGGTGAGGCGGAAGCCTTACTCCGTTGTCCTGCTCGACGAGATCGAGAAGGCTCACCCCGAAATATTCAACGTCCTTCTGCAGGTTCTCGATGATGGGAGGCTCACAGACAGCAAGGGGAGGACCGTAAATTTTAAGAACACCATCATCATCATGACTTCCAATCTCGGTTCGCAGCTGGTCCAACAGAAGATAGAGACCACAAAGGAACGGGAGAGGGACGAGATGATGGAAGGGTTGAGGGGAGAACTGTTCAATCTCCTGAAACAAACCATCAAGCCGGAGTTCCTCAACAGGCTTGACGAGATAATTGTTTTCAAACCGCTGACGCGAAACGATATAAAGAGTATAGTCCAACTTCAGCTCGACAGGATTGTCTCGCGGATCGGGGAAAACAACAACATTAGACTCGATGTGAGTGAACGTGGAAAGATGTTCCTGGCGGACGCGGGGTATGACCCGATTTACGGAGCAAGGCCGCTTAAGCGTACGATTCAGAAATTTCTCTCCAACCCGCTCGCGGAGAAAATTCTGGCCGGCGAGTTCGGGCCCGGAGAGCATATTGAGGCCGATATTCCCGAATCGGGGAAGCTCGAGTTCAGGAAAGTCAAGGAGACCTTGCAGGCCGTGAAATGAGACTCTAGCAGATAACCGAGATCGCAAAGTAAGATCTCGATATCTCTCCTAAGTCCGCCCAAGCCAAGTGGGCGGACTTTTTTTTTATCGCGAATGAACCGGGGCCGCCCTATTTGACCAGCGCCATCTTCTTTGCGGAGACGAGAGTTCGCCCCGTGTGTTCGGCGACGACCATCCTGTAAAAATACACGCCGCTGGCAAAGCGTGACGCGTCGAATTCGACCTTGTAGGTGCCCGCGTTTTGCCTTTGATCGACCAGTGTTCCCACTTCTCTCCCCAGCACATCGAACACCTTTAAAGTCACCCGGCCGGAGAGCGGTAATTGGTAGTTTATCGAGGTCATCGGATTGAACGGGTTGGGATAATTCTGGGATAGTGCGAATTCCAGCGGCAGCGGCCGTACCCCGGCGTTGATGTCTGTGAGCGTGTCGAGCAGATGCATTCTCCAGACATGCCCGTTACTCGAGCCGGCGTAGACGTAGTCGCCCGCCTCGGCGAAGGAGACGATATTGTCCACAAGGCCCGAATCGTCCTCCGTCCAGGTTTTTCCGGTATCGACGCTGGTGAGAACCCTGGCGTGGGGTAGGGCCGCAAACAGGTATGGACCGTGTGAGGCGAGTGCATAGACGGATTTCAGTTGGCCGTCTACAGCGACGTGTTCCCACGTGCCGCCATTATCTCTGGACAAGTAACCTCCGCTGTAGTAGGATGCCGCGACGAAAGTGCTTCTGCCAATTGAGGCAATGGAGCTTCCCGAATATTGCGAGGTCCAGTCCCGACCCGCGTCGGTGGACACGAATATGCCGAGGTTATTTAAATCAGTGGCGTAGAACGTAGAGTCGACTATCGCGACCGCATTGATGCCGGATGTGCCCCTGTCGAGGGAGAAGTTCCACGAAGTCCCGTTGTCGGTCGAAAGGGAAATTCCACCGTGGTAGTCGCTTCCCGCGGGGCCGCCGGCGAGAAGGTAGCGGCCGGACTTCGCCAGCGCGTAAATCTGCCTGCCGCTCAACGGTGTAACTGTCCAACTGTCGCCGTTGTTGGTCGACTTATAGACACCTCCATTTTCCGATGCGGTTCCGGCGAAGACAAGGCTGCTGTCAATTGTCAGTGAAAACACCTGGGTACAAGTCAGGCCGGAGTCAACCTGCGTCCAGTTCAGTCCTGAATCCTTGCTGCGGAAGACGCCGTTCGTTCCAGTACCTGCAAAGACCATGGAGTCCCTGGCTGCGAGGGATTTGACGGGCGATCCTAATCCAGCCACAAGACTCCACATATTTCCGTTGTGCAAGGTGTCCAGGTCGACCTTGAATGACCGTGGACGCGACCAATGGCTCGCCAGAAGGGAATCGTAGGACATTGTCCGCCAATAATACGTGGCACCATTTGCAAGATTGGCAACTGCGGCGCTGGTATCGGAACCTGCAATTTTGTCCGCGAAAAGGTCCGTGAAAGAGGAATCGTAAGCGAGCTGGAACCTGTATTCATGTGCACCGTGGACAGGGCTCCATGATAATTCTACAGAACTTGAACAGATTGTTGAATTGTGATCCGGACCCTGAAAAAGCGGAGGAACTAATGAGACGAAAGAAATCTGCGAAATCGGTCTCCTCAGGATAGAGCCGTCCTCTGCGATTGAGGCAAACAAGTAACCGTTGTGCTCGGCAATACCAAAAACCCAATTGTCGTCTGTTGGACCATCCAACTCGCCCCATGTCACACCTGAATCGGCCGACGCAAAGAGGCCGTAGATTGTGCCTGCGAATATGGTATCGTTGACTGCAGTAAGAGTGATAATGTTGCCCGGTGAGTTTTCCCTTGTCCACGTCTCCCCATTATCTTTCGAGACGAATCCGTATGCATCGTAGAAAGTCCCGACAAAAATTGTTTTACCGAGCACCGCCATGGAAGTCCCCTTTTCCTGAGCTGACCAGGTCTGCCCGTGGTCCGTCGATACAAAAATACCGGCATTGTCGGTGTCGGCTGCGAAGAAATTAGTCTCTCCAACAGCAAGCGAAAGCACGCCGTTATTTCCCCGGTCAAGTGACATTCTCCAGGACTTTCCGTTGTCGGTCGACACGAAAATCCCGCCGTTGTAACCGGAGCCGGCGGGGCCGGCCGCAAGAAGAAATGAATCTCTTGCTGCGAGGCAGTTGATGCTCCTTCCATTCAACTGTGTCGTGGTCCATGAGTCACCAAAATCCGTGGATCTGTAAACCCCGCCAATGTCGCTTTCACTTCCTGCGAACAGCCAGGAATCATTCGCGGCGATAGTCACAACTCGAGGACATGGGATGCCTGCGTTGACTGCGGTCCAAGTCTCTCCATCATTGGATGAGCGATAGACTCCGCCACCGGCAGTACGGAACAAGTATCCGTTGTATGAGAGGCAATGTTCGGTAATCCCCCCGCTCAGACCGGTGATATACCAGGTGATTCCGTTGTCTGTCGAGCGAGAGATACCTCCGGCGGCGGCGAAGAGAGACGTACCGTAACTTCCGAACGCGGTGACCGCGACGAGGCTACCGCCCAAGTCCCTGATGTTTGTGGGATTCCAGGTAACGCCACCGTCCGCCGAGTACTTCACCCCGTGATTAGTTCCGGCAAGGAGATTGTCGCCGAATTCCGTGAGAGCAAAGATATACCCGTATGTCCAGCTGTTGCTTGTGGCGGACCACGTTGTACCAAGATCGGTGGATTTGTAGACTCCTCCGAACGTGCCAACATAGATGGCACTGCCGTTCGTAAACAGCGGGCCGGCGCCTTCGGATGAGACTCTACTAGTAATGGTAGTCCATGACTTCCCGTTGTCGGTGGACATAAATAAATCTCCCGCGGGAGATGTAACGTACAAGCCGTTTTCAAAAGAGACGATGTGCCCGGCAACTCCGGCAAAAGCCGTTTTTTTCCAGCTGGATCCGCTGTCTGAGGATATATAAATGCCGTCAAAGTAAGCCCCTGCTACAAGAAACGTGTCGTGACAACATAGAGCTGAGATGGATTTGCCCGCAAGGCCACCATCTAACCAGGTCGCTCCGTCATCCATCGAGATGAAGAGTCCGCTATCCGTCCCCGCAAGAATTCGCCCTGCTGTAAGGATAATTACGTTGACGGCCGTGTTAGCGAGACCTGATTGGTCCCACGTCCGTCCCGTATCCCGTGAGACATACACGCCCTTTCCCATGCCCGCAAACACGTCTCCGCCTCGAGTTGCGATGGAAAGGACGCTTCCGACGTAACGCGGACCGACTTTCTCCCATTGTGCGAACGCAGAAAAATTGATTGATAAAATAATCGATAAAATCATCAGATGAAGCATGCCCGGTTTCATCTTTACCCGCTCCCGGTTTTTCGAAGTATATGTTTCAGGTTTCTTCCGAACAATACCAGTGATCGACATCGAATGCCAAGCTATCGCGTCAGATTTGGGAAATGGATTGTGAAATTCCGCGAAAGTAAAGCTCTCACGACATTCAATTCCTTGGATTTCAGCAATAATTTCGGCATTTTGATTAAAAAAAGTGAAAAGAAAAGCCTCTCTAAGCCGCAAAACAAAGGAAACCCAAATAGACTGCTCGCTTAATCTCGACGGGGCGGGCAATTACCGCGTCTCAACGGGGTTGAACTTCTTTAACCACATGCTCGAGCTCTTTTCAAAGCACAGCCTCATCGACCTTGATCTCAAATCTAAAGGTGATCTCCATGTCGATGACCACCATACCGTCGAGGATGTGGCTATAGTAATCGGGAAGTGTATCGACAAGGCCCTCGGCGATAAGTCCGGAATAAACAGATACGGTACTGCTTTCGTTCCGATGGATGAGTCGCTCGCGAGATGCGTCATAGACCTCTCGGGACGCGGACACTGCGTTTTCCATGCGGATTTTTCACGCCCCAAGGTCAGCGACCTTTCGACAGAGATGGTGGAGCATTTCTTCAGGTCCATGGCAGAGAATCTCAAGGCGAATATCCATGTCGAACTTCTCTACGGGAAGAATAATCATCACCGCGCGGAAGCGATATTCAAATCCTTCGCGCTGGCTCTTCGTGAGGCGATTTCATTCAACCCGAGAATCATGGGGGTACAGTCTACGAAAGGGAATTTATAATATGCTGGACAGCAGGAAGATTGGCGTTGTAGGAGCCGGACACATCGGGACCGCGGTGATAGGCGGACTCGTTCGGGCGAAACTGACATCACCAAAAAATATTATAGCGTCCCGAAGAAACACCGGAAGTCTTGACGATATCGCAGGAAAACTTGGCATACACACGACCAGCGACAACAGGAAGGTGGTCAAGTCGTCCGAGATCGTTATCCTCGCGGTGAAACCGATCAACGCACGCGAAGTGATGTCAGAAATCAAGGACCTCGTGACTCCTCAGCATATCATAATCAGTGTCATGGCAGGTATAAAGACCTCGTTCATCAACTCCTACCTTGGCGTGGAGTGCCCCGTGATAAGAACCATGCCAAATACTCCGGTGCTTGTCGACGCGGGCGCGACGGCTATAAGCAAAGGCGGCTTCGCAACCGATGAACACCTTAAGCTAGCTCTGACAATATTCAAGTCGGTAGGAAGCGTGGAAGTCGTGCCGGAAAGTCTTCTGGACGCCGTCACCGGGCTGAGCGGAAGCGGCCCGGCGTACGTGTACATGGTAATTGAGGCGATGACAGACGGCGGCGTGAAGATGGGGATCCCGAGGCAGATCGCCTTCAGGCTCGCAGCTCAGACCGTCTTCGGGGCCTCCAAACTCGTCATTGAGACAGGCAAGCATCCGGCGATATTGAAGGATGAGGTGACTACGCCTGGTGGTACCGCAATTGCCGCGGTCCATGAGCTAGAAACCCACGGACTCAGGACGATGCTTATCAATGCCGTGTCGACGGCCACTGTGCGAAGCAAAGAGCTGAGCAAAATTATTGAGGAAAATGAAAGCATCTAAGGTTGCGGTCGTCGATTACCGGACCAGCAACCTCCTCTCGATTGTCAAAGCGCTCCAGAAAGTTGGCGCGGAGGTTGAGATGACACAGGATGCGGAAGTCATAAACAATGCAGACCGTGTTGTCCTGCCTGGCGTGGGCGCTTTCGGCGCAGCGATGAGGAACATTGAGTCGCTTGGTCTCCGCGAGGTCCTGTGTCAGTTCGGGAGGAGCGGCAAGCCTCTCATAGGAATCTGCCTCGGCATGCAGCTTATGTTCGATGTGAGTTACGAGCAGGGAAAACATGCCGGACTCGGCCTGGTGCACGGAGATGTGGTGGAGTTCCCGTCTGGCAGTGGTCTGAAGGTCCCGCACATGGGTTGGAACCAGGTCGGGTTCAGGAAGGATTCCACTCTTTTCCACGGCACGAGAGATAACGATTACGCGTATTTCGTGCATTCGTATTATGTAAGGACTGACGATTCATTCGTTGCCGGTTCCACCGATTATGGAATCCCTTTTCCCGCGGTGGTCGAAAGCGGAAACATCTTCGGGATACAGTTCCATCCGGAGAAGAGTCAGAATTTTGGTTTGAAGATATTGGAAAATTTTTTGAGAGTGTAGATGATACTTGTAATTCCCGCAATAGATCTAAGACAGGGAAAATGTGTAAGGCTCGTTAAAGGTGAGGCGGGGACCGAGAAGATCTATTCGGATGATCCCACGAGGATGGCGATTGTCTGGCGCGGCGAGAATTTCAAAGCGCTCCACGTCGTCGATCTTGACGGCGCATTTGAGGGAAGGTCTGTCAACTTCCCGGCATTAAAGGCGATCGTCGATGCGGTGGACATACCTGTTGAATTCGGTGGAGGGCTTCGTACCTACGAAATGGTGAAGGAAGCGTTTGACATCGGAATCTATAGAGCCATAATTGGCACGGCCGCAGTAGAGGACGAGGAACTCCTTTTCAGGCTGCTTCAGGAGTACGGCCCCCGTAGAATTGCGGTGGGTATAGATATGCTGGACGGAATTGTTCAGATTAAGGGATGGCAAAACTCTGGCGGCGTCAACGCGGTTGAACTCGGGAAACATTTGAAGAACAAGGGAGTCGCCAGGGTGATATACACTGACATCTCTCGTGATGGAACACTGAAGGGTGCCAACATCGAGGCGATGAAAGAGTTCGCGGTAACGACCGGGCTGCGAGTGACCGCCTCAGGCGGAGTGAAATCGTACGAGGACCTCATACACCTTCAGGAGCTTGAGCCGTACGGTGTCGATTCCGTGATCGTGGGAAAGGCCCTCTATGAGAATAGATTCCCTTGTGTTGAGCTCTGGCGGCTGAACGAGCGAGTGCTCGATGATCTCGGCCCCACGAGGAGACACTAGAAATCCACGGCGTGCTGGAGCAACTTTTATGTTAGCCAAGAGAATTATACCCTGTCTTGATGTCAATGCCGGGCGGGTAGTGAAGGGAATCAATTTCGTCAACCTCACAGATGCGGGAGATCCTGTCGAATCGGCCCGATTCTACGAACGGGAGGGGGCAGATGAAATTGTTTTCCTGGATATCACGGCGAGCGTTGACAACCGCTCCACGATGCTCGATGTCGTTCGGAGAACGGCGGAGACGATTTTCCTGCCTCTCACCGTGGGCGGAGGGATACGCACGGTGGATGACATGCGCAGGATGCTCTCCAACGGAGCGGACAAGGTCAGCCTCAACACGGCCGCAGTCAGGCATCCTGGATTGATTGTCGAAGGAGCGAAGGAGTTTGGTGTTCAGTGTATTGTTGTTGCCATAGATGCGAGGAGGACGACGGGTGCGGGATCCGAGACAAAGATCGGCGAGGCTGCGCTTGTCGGAGAAGTGGGCGCTCCTGAAGAGTACGAGGTTTACGTTAACGGAGGAAGAACCCCGACAGGTCTGGACGCCGTAGGCTGGGCTAAATACGCGACGTCTTGCGGGGCCGGTGAAATCCTACTCACGAGCATAGACAAGGATGGCACAAACTCGGGTTACGATATCGATATGCTCAAGAAAATAACCTCTGCGGTGAACGTGCCAGTCATTGCGAGCGGCGGAGCCGGAACGCTCGACCATTTCTATCGTGCCATCACGGACGGGAATGCTGACGCGGTCCTTGCCGCCTCGGTGTTCCACTTTGGCAAGTTTAAGATCAGGGATGTAAAAAACTATTTATCGGAAAAAGGTGTTAGTGTAAGAGTATGAAGAACTTGGAAGAAATAATAGCTCAGCTGAAGTTTGACGACAACGGTTTGCTTACGGCGGTGGCGCAGGACCAGAAAACGGGCGAGATACTGATGCTTGCTCACATGAATGCAGAGAGTTTCAGGATGACTGTGGAAACCGGCCACGCCGTGTACTGGAGCAGGTCAAGGAAGAAGCTCTGGCACAAGGGTGAAGAGTCCGGTAACGTCCAGAACGTTAAGGAGATTCTGATTGACTGCGACGCGGATGCTGTTGTCATGAAGGTGGAACAGATCGGCGGAGCGGCCTGTCACACTGGCAACCGGTCATGCTTCTACAGGAAGCTGGAAGGCGGTGAGCTGGTTGATGTGGGCGTCAAAGTGTTCGACCCTGCAAAGGTCTACAAGCACTGAGGACCGAGACTTTGAGAATTCTCGTAATAGGCGAACCTTGCATCGACGTCATACACAAAGCTGACGGGAGAGTCTACAACGAGCCGGGAGGTATATCCTACGCGATAGTTGCGGGCGGGATTCTGGAAGACGGCATCGAAACTTTCCCGGTCGTGGGACTTCACAGGGCCGACGCATCCTACTTTGAAAACCTGTTCAGTCAGCTGGACGGCGTGAACATGTCCGGAGTTTACGAAGTGGGTGCCCCTACAAGGCGCGTCGACCTTTTTTACGAAGATGATAACCACAGGTGGGAGTGCAGCACGGCTCCGATAGAACCTACCCCGCTTGAGAAGATTAGGCCATTCCTGCCAGCTGAAGGAATTCACGTTAATCTTATCAGTGGGCATGATGTCACTCTCGACACTCTTCGTGAGTTAAGATGGAGCGCGCGGGACAGCAGAATTCATCTTGACCTTCACAACATTGTAATGAAGCACGAGCCAGATGGCAAGCGTGTCAGAGCTCCGAGGGAAGATTATCTCGAATGGGTTAAGTGTGCAGACACCGTGCAGCTCAATGAAGATGAGGCGTCCGTCATCGATCAGGAGGTTTCAAGTCACCTGCAGCTTGCCGAACGTGTCCTCGATGCCGGAGCCAAGGCTCTGGTTATCACGCTTGCGGAGAAGGGACTTTCACTTTTCGAACGGACGCGTGGTGAAACGAAGGAACATTATCTTCCCGCGAAGGGCGTGAATGTTGTCGACCCGACAGGTGGGGGAGATGTTTTCGGCGCCGCCTTTCTGCACGCCCTCGTGCTGGGCAGGGATTATCTAGTTGCCGCTTTGGAAGGGATGCAGATGGCATCCGTAAAGGTAAGCGTGGCGGGACCAAACAAGCTTGTCGAAATTTACAGAGCAGGAGCACATGTCTGAAAATGGGATTCTGATTGTCGGGGCTGGCGGGTTGCTCGGCCAGAAGCTTGTCGAGGTCTTCAAGAGGGAATCGGAATACGCGATTGTGGCTTCCGAGCTTTCGGGGAACAACGATTCGCTCATCTCGCTCGACATAACCGAGCGCCAGAAAGTCATGGATTGTGTAGCAGAGCTCAGGCCGTCGGTGATTGTCAACGCGGCGGCATTTACGGACGTCGACCGCGCAGAAACCGAAAGGGAACTCGCCTATAAGGTCAACGCGACGGCAGTCGGACATCTTGCCGAAGCCGCGAACGTATTCAACGCGAAACTCGTCCATATTTCTACCGATTACGTGTTCAACGGCCAGAAAGGTAATTACGAGGAGAACTCGCTCCCCGATCCGCTCGGTTATTACGGGAAGACGAAGCTGGCAGGCGAGAATCTCGCGAAGGCACAATTGGAGGACCTGGCGATACTGAGAACTCAGGTCCTTTACGGTTTTGGAAAAGGTATCAAGAAGAATTTTGTACTCTGGGTGCTTGATAAACTTAAAGAGGGAGCAGGTTTTTCGGTTGTCACGGATCAGGTAGGCAACCCAACCCTTGCGGACGAACTTGCTTACGCCGTGCTGAAAGTCGTGGAGCGAAACGCGAAAGGCCTCTATCATGTTAGCGGCTTCGACGTGATGTCTCGCTTCGAATTCGCCAGGAAAATCGCCGCGGTGTTCGGTCATGATCCGGGACTCATCTCTCAGATGACCAGCGACAAACTGAATCAGAAGGCCAAGCGCCCAATGAATTCAAGTTTTGTCTGCCTTAAGGCTCAGACTGAGCTCGGGCTGAAAATGCCGACTGTGGAAGACTCACTGACGATAATGAAGCGGCAGATGAAACAAGCTGGTGTAATCAACTGAAGCAAAGACAGGAAAACAAGAGAAAATGCTCGACCTAAAATTTATTCGAGAGAATCCTCAGGCGGTAAAAGAGGCAATAGCCAGTAAGAGGGAAAAGGATCGCGTTGACGAGATTTTGCGGCTTGACGGGGAGCGCAGAGAGCTCCTCCAAAAATCGGAGTCGATCAAGAACGAACGTAACCAGATAGCGGGAGAGGTTGCCAGACTCAAGCAGCAGGGAAAAGATGCCGCCGATCTAATAGCGGCCGGAAAAGCGAAAGGCGATTCACTCAAGGGACTCGAAGATAGTCTGAAGGGGGTTGAGGAGGAGCTGAATGAGCTCCTTATGTTTGTGCCCAACATGCCGCATACGTCCGTTCCTAAAGGGAAGAGTTCCGAGGACAATACCGAAGTGAGGCACTGGGGTGATGTGAAGGCCGCAGCTGATTTCGACTTCAAACTCATCGACCATCTGACATTGGGCGAGAAACTGGGAATACTGGATTTCAGCAGGGGGAGCAAAATCTCCGGCGCGGGTTTCCCGGTCTACGTCGGCAAGGGCGCTGCTCTAGAGAGGGCGCTAATAAACTTCATGCTTGATCTGCACGTCAGCAAACATGGTTACACGGAAGTGTTCCCTCCATTCGTTGTGAACCAGGCTTCGATGCGCGGGACAGGCCAGCTTCCGAAGATGGCCGAAGATATGTACCACTGCGAGGTAGACGATTTATACCTCGTTCCGACCGCTGAAGTCCCTGTCACGAACCTCAGGCGCGACGAAGTTGTGCCGGTTGAACAGCTTCCTGTCAAATACGCCGCATACTCCGCCTGTTTCAGGAGAGAGGCAGGGAGTTGGGGGAAAGAATCCAGAGGTTTTCTGCGGGTCCATCAGTTTAACAAGGTTGAACTCGTTAAGATGGTCAAACCCGAGGAATCTTACGATGAACTTGAGAAACTTGTGGCCGATGTTGAGGAAGTCCTGCAGCTTCTGAACATTCCTTACAGGGTGATGCTTCTATGCACCGGGGATCTAAGCTTCTCGGCCGCGAAGTGCTATGATATCGAAGTCTTTGCTCCTGCGACAGAAGCAAGAGAAGGATGGCTTGAAGCATCGAGCTGCTCAAACTTCGAGAGTTTTCAGGCACGCCGCGCGAACATAAGGTTCAAGCGTGATCCAAAGGCAAAGCCGGAATTCGTACACACTCTGAATGGCTCCGGACTTGCAACTTCAAGGTTAATGGTGGCTCTGCTCGAGAATTATCAGACACCGGAGGGGAAGGTCATCGTCCCGAAAGCGCTCCACAAATACACTGGCTTTACAGTGATCGGGTAGGCATGAAGCACCTCGTACGACTCTTACCTTATCTCAAGAAATACAAGAGGACGCTCTATCTCGGCATTCTCACCGTGCTACTTTCCAATCTATTTTCGGTCTTCGTACCGCTGATCGTCGGGAGCACGATCGACCAGCTCAAGCGGGAGCCATCATCTTGGAAGCTGCTCGAATACGCCGCGCTTATAATTAGCACCACCTTCCTCAGCGGCTTCTTTACTTTCTTAACCAGACAAACCATAATAGTCACTTCCCGCAAGATTGAGTACGACCTCAGGAACGATTTCTACAGTCACATACAGAAGCTTTCCTATTCGTATTTTCTGAACATGCCGACGGGCGATTTGATGGCGCATGGAACAAACGACATATCCGCCGTCAGGAACGTTCTCGGACCGGGTATCATGTACACTTCCGACACTGTTGTTGGCTTTGTGATGGTGATATCCATAATGTTCTCGATAGACGTGAAGTTGACACTCTTTTCCTTAATTCCGCTTCCATTCGTCTCGGCGGGAGTTTACTACCTGGGAAAATTGGTGAACAAGCACTTTGAATCCGTGCAAGCACAGTACAGCGACCTGACAGCGCGTGCCCAGGAAAGCATAGCCGGTATCAGAGTAGTCCGGTCGTACGTTCGGGAGGAACACGAGAAGGGGCAGTTCCGGACCATGAGCCTCAATTATATGAATAGGAATTTGACGCTCGCTCAGATTCAGTCACTTCTTTGGCCTCTCATGGGGATGCTTACCGGCGCGGCGACTGTCATAGTTTTATGGCGAGGCGGGTTCGATGTCATAACGAGTAAGCTGTCACTTGGCACAATGGTATCGTTCCTGATCTACCTCGGCATGCTTACGTGGCCTTTGATAGCGTTCGGATGGGTGGTGAATATATTCCAGCGTGGCGCGGCCTCAATGGGGCGGCTTAACAAGATTTTCGACACTCAGCCTGAAATAAAAGATTCGACGGAAACGGACAGGTCCATCACGGAACTGGAAGGGGCCATTTCGTTCCGCGGAGTCTCCTTCAGATTCCCGTCCAAGGAGGATTACGCGCTGAGGAATGTAAATCTCGGAATCCCGAAGGGCCTTACGCTGGCAATAGTGGGGAGGACTGGGACCGGCAAATCAACGATAGTTAATTTGATACCAAGACTTTTTGACGCCACCTCCGGCGAGATCCTCATCGACGGCGTGCCGATCAGTAAGATTCCTATTGATGTTTTGAGGCGGAACATCGGCTACGTTCAGCAGGAGACTTTCCTCTTCTCAGATACTATTTCCAACAACATCGCGTACGGGGTCGAGTCAGCAAGTCCCGAAGACATAGAGTGGGCTGCAAAGATTTCCCAGATTTACAAAGACATTGAGTCCTTTCCGAAGGGGTTTGACACGCTGGTCGGGGAGAGGGGAATAACGCTCTCAGGGGGACAGAAGCAGAGGGTGGGCATAGCCCGGGCGATCATAAGGCGGCCGAGGATTCTTATACTTGACGAAGCGCTGTCTGCTGTGGATACTTATACTGAAGAAGAAATCCTGCGCGGGTTGAAGGAAGTGATGAAGGAGAGAACCAGCATTATCATCAGTCACAGGATTTCCACTGTCAAGAACGCGGACATGATCGTGGTTCTTGACGATGGAGTGATCGTTGAGTCGGGATCTCACGACGAGCTTGTCCTGCGAAACGGTATTTATACGGATCTATACAACAGGCAGCTCCTTGAAGAAGAACTGCGGAGGATGTAACGCGAGGATGTTTAAGATAAATTTCTACGAAGTGACGCCGACGGATAAGAGATTTCTCAGGAAGGCCCTCAACGGTAAGTTCCGAATGGAATTTTACCCTGAGCCCCTGACTGACAAAAATATTTCGACCGCGAAAGGCGCTGATCTGGTTTCGGTCTTCATTTACTCGATTCTCGACAAGGCAAATCTTGCGAAGCTACCTAAACTGAAACTAATCGCCACAAGGAGTACAGGGTTTAATCACATCGACCTGAAATGCGCTGGAGAGCGTGGGATAATTGTATCGAATGTTCCGTACTACGGAGAGAATACCGTCGCGGAACACACTTTCGGTCTGATCCTGGCACTCTCCAGAAATATACATAAAGCCTACGTCCGGACCGTGAGGAACGATTTTTCCCCGAAGGGGCTCGAAGGATGGGACATCAAGGGAAAGACGTTGGGTGTCGTGGGCGCAGGCGGGATCGGGTCGCACGTCATAAAGATTGCCAAGGGCTTCGGAATGAATGTCATTGCCTTCGACGTCAACCGGAACCATTTCATGGCCGAGGTGCTTGGATTCAGCTACGCCCCCCTCGATGATCTCCTGAAGAAATCAGACATCATATCTCTTCACTGTCCTTACAACAAGGCAACGCACCACCTGATCAACATGAACAACATTGGTCTCGTGAAGAAAGGCGCCTTGTTCATCAACACTGCTCGCGCCGGGATCATCGAACCTCAGGCATTGCATCACGCGCTGGAGACAGGCATTTTCGGCGGAGCCGGGCTGGACGTTTTCGAAGGCGAGGACCTGGTGAAAGATGAGAATCAGATGCTCACCAGAAATGTCTCGGTCGAGCATCTTAGGGCAGTCCTCGAGAAGAACATCCTCCTTAACAGGGAGAACGTCATCATCACGCCGCATATCGCGTTCGACAGCGTTGAGGCTGTGGAACGGATACTTCAGACAACCGCGGACAATATTTGTTCTTTTTCGGCGGGAACGCCTTCGAATGTCGTTAAGTAAATACGGAAAACACGTGGCGCTCGAGCGGAAGCGTCGCGCGAAGTGTGCCCCCCGATTCGTTCGATCGGATAGTCGGAGCGACACGACGCCGGGGTTCGTGGAAGTACAACAGAAATGGAATTCAGCATAAAATAATGGCAACAGAGATACACGAAGAAGAAATACTCGGAAAGGCTTACGACGGCAGACTGATGCGCCGGCTTCTCCACTACCTGAGACCATACAAGTTACAGGTGGCGGTGGCCGTCCTCATCACTATAGCGTATTCGGGGATGGGACCATTGCGTCCTTACCTGACGAAGATCGCGATAGACTCTTACATCGAGAAGGGGAATGAAGGGGGGCTCTTCCATATCATACTTCTTCTGTTCGGAGTCATTTCAGCGCAGGCTCTTCTCCGCTACGGTTCCGCCTACTTAACCCAGTGGATTGGGCAGAAAACCATATACGATATCAGGATGGAGATATTCTCTCATCTCCAGAGGCTCGGCATTAAGTACTTTGACAGAAATCCAGTCGGAAGGCTGGTGACGCGGGTGACGAACGACGTTGAGGCGCTCAACGATCTGTTCTCATCCGGCATCGTGATGGCCTTCGGGGATATCTTTACGATCGTTTGGATATTGAGTTTCATGTTCAGCCTTAGCGTCCCACTGGCACTTGTGACACTCACCGTCCTTCCGGTCTTGTTCTATATAACGATGCTTTTCAGGAGGAAGGTAAGAAGCTCTTACAGGGAGATAAGGATTCTGATTGCCCGCATCAATGCTTTTCTTCAGGAGCATATAACCGGAGTGATAGTAGACCAGATTTACAATCGCGAGAGAAGAGCCTTCAAGAGTTTCGACGAGGTGGACGCGAAGCTGAGGGACGCCAACGTCAGGTCGGTGTTCTACTACGCGCTGTTTTATCCCGGCGTCGAGCTCACCAGCGCTTTCGCGGTCGGACTTATAATCTGGTATGGAGGTACACATCTCGTATCCGAGGAATTCTTCAGGGCGCACGGCGGCATTTCGCTCGGTATCCTGATAGCGTTTCTACAATACACAGAACAATTCTTCACGCCGATACGAGACCTTTCAGAAAAATACAATATTCTGCAAACGGCGATGGCTTCCTCCGAGAGAATCTTCAAGGTTATAGACGACAAGACCGTGGTGCAGGAACCCGTCAGTCCGGAGTCTTTCGAGAATGTGCGCGGTAGGATTGAGTTCAAGGATGTAACATTCGCATACGATGGGGAGAATCACGTCCTCAAGAACATTAGCTTCACGGCAAATCCTGGCGAGACGGTAGCGATTGTCGGGGCGACTGGCGCCGGCAAGACCTCGATTGTCAACCTCCTCCTCCGTTTTTACGATGTGAACGGCGGAGGAGTTTTCGTCGACGGACACGACGTCAGGAACGTTTCAACGGCTGACCTCCGCAGGAATATTGCGATAGTTATGCAGGACGTGTTCCTTTTCTCTGGAAGCGTGAAATACAATGTAGACCTTGGAAACGATG
This sequence comes from Bacteroidota bacterium, assembly GCA_021812985.1. Taxonomy (GTDB): domain Bacteria; phylum Bacteroidota; class Ignavibacteria; order Kryptoniales; family JAKASW01; genus JAKASW01. Next base: position 9,949 of record JAKAMG010000020.1, on the reverse strand, counting down.
GCGTACCATTTGATAAAGTTAAGGAGGCTGCGGCCCTGGTCGGAGCGGGCGAATTCATAGATCGACTCCCGAACGGATACGGCGAAGATGTCAAGGAACGGGGGGCCGCCCTTTCGGTTGGACAGAAACAGCTCATCTCATTTGCCCGCGCACTCGCCCACGACCCCAGGATACTTGTACTTGATGAGGCGACAGCGAACATCGATACGGAGACGGAACAGCTTATACAGCAAGCGACGACAAACCTTCTCAAGGGTCGCACAAGCATCGTAATAGCGCACAGACTTTCGACAATTCAACACGCTTCAAAGATAATAGTTCTCCACAAGGGGGAGATCCGGGAACAAGGGACGCACCAGGAGCTCATAGCCCTCGGAGGAATTTACTTCAGGCTATATCAGTTACAGTACAAAGATCAGGAGCGCTTGGCCAACCAGGCCAAAGTGCGGGCAGAAGCATCGAAAAGCTAGAGAAGATCCTCTAGGCGCTTTCACCCGCTGACACGCTCGAATGCAGTCAAACAGGACCGGGATTACCTGAACAACGCAGGATCTCCGGGCCAGCAAAGATCAACGGAGGTAACATGTCTGAGAAGCATCGATTCATGACGCTCGGCCGTCATATCGACGAAGGGGAAAGAGAACACCCGGAAGCCACAGGCGATTTCAGTGGACTCCTTAGTGACCTTGCGATTGCTGTGAAGATGATATGGCGCGAGGTTAGTAAGGCAGGTCTCATCGAGATACTCGGCGCCACGGACCGCCAGAACGACTGCGGGGACGAAGTCAAGAAGTTGGATGAGTTCGCCAACGAAACGATATACAGGGCCATGGACCATGGTGGTCACCTTTGCGTCATGGCTTCCGAAGAGAGTCATGGTCTCATCTCTATTCCCGACAAATATCCCAAAGGAAAGTATGTCCTCGTATACGATCCGATAGATGGCTCATCCAACATCGATGCCAACGTCTCGATAGGAAGCATCTTCGGAATCTACCGGAGAATCACCGAGTCAGGCCCGGGCACCGAGGCGGACTGCCTTCAACCCGGATACAAACTCGCGGCTTCGGCCTACGTCATCTACGGTTCAAGTACCATATTCGTTTACTGCACCGGCGATGGGGTTCACGGATTTACGCTCGATCCATCTGTCGGAGAATTCCTCCTTTCCCACGAGAACATGCGGATCCCTGACCGGGGTAAAACGTATAGCGTCAACGAGGGGAACTACGGTAAGTGGGCGGACGGCATGAGAAGTTATGTCAACTATCTTAAAGGCACCGACGGGTCGGGAAGAAGGCCTTACAGTTCCAGGTACATTGGCTCACTGGTAGCAGACTTCCATAGGAATTTGCTGCACGGCGGGATATTCATGTATCCCGGCGACAGCACAAACCCTGACGGCAAATTACGCCTTGTTTATGAGTGCGCGCCGCTTGCCCATATAGTGGAACACGCCGGAGGGAAGGCTTCAGATGGGATCAGAAGGATACTCGACATCGTGCCCAAAGCAGTCCATCAGAGAACCCCTTTCTTCATCGGCTCAGGGGAGGATGTAAGTGAAGCCGAGGAATTTATTCAGGGAAGAAGGAATCATTAGCGGAATCCTACCGATGACAAATCCCCTCCTTAGGGGTTCAGCGTTGCCACTTACTACGGTTGAATATCCTATTCACTGTAGAGAGGGCGCAAGCCGTCAAGTGAGGATCGGGCGGCGGAGACATTCGCCTCCCCGCCTGTTTTCTCATTGGAAGAGTATTCTTAACTTAGCGAATTGAAGAATGCGGCGGATCACAGAACCTTTGCCGTGTGGCACCCGATTGGAAGGTCCCGGTGTGAGCCGGCTAAATTTATTCCTGGAAGGAAATAAGATGGCGCGCGCGAAAGTAACAGCAATAGCTATTTTGTTCCTCGTGTCGGTCGGACAGGCACAGATATCGGTCCTCAAGCCGGCCCTTGGTACACGTGGAATGGTCTCTTCTTCGGATTCCATAGCAACTTCCGTCGGCGTGAAGATACTGAAAGAGGGGGGGAATGCCGTCGACGCGGCGGTCGCAGTCGGGTTCGTCCTCGCCGTGACGTACCCTCAGGCCGGTAACCTTGGCGGAGGTGGCTACTACATGATCCATCTCAGCAACGGTATGAACTATGCAATCGACGCGAGAGAGACGGCACCCGGCGCTGCCACGAGGGATATGTATCTTGACGGCGATGGCAACGTCAACAACCGGAAGGAACTTGTGGGCGGCCTATCAGCTGGTGTTCCGGGAAATGTAGACGGTCTCGTCATGGCTGAAACGAAATTTGGCAGGTTGACTTTGAAACAGGTCATTGAGCCTGCGATCGAGCTCGCGGAGAACGGTTTCAGGGTTAATCATAAGCTTGAGACCAGCCTGCGGAGCTCAATGAGATTGTTTAAGGAATTTCCATCTACGATGAGGTATTTTGCGAAAGATGGAGAGGTGTACAAGGAAGGAGCACTCCTTATACAGAAGGACCTGGCGAGAGTCCTCAAGAAGATTGCGGATGAAGGGCGGGATGGATTCTATAAGGGAGAGATTCCGGAGCTCATAGCGAGGGAGGATGAGGCGACAGGCGGAGTCATCACAGCCCGTGACGTGGAAGGTTATCACGCGGTTCTGCGCGAGCCCCTAAGCGTCAACTACCACGGTTATCAGGTACTTAGCATGCCCCCATCCAGTTCAGGGGGTGTATGCCTTGCGGAGATTCTGAATGTTCTGTCCAACTTCAATCTTGAAAAATATGGCTATGGTTCGTCGCAAAGTCTCCACTATGAACTCGAAGCGATGAGGCGCGCGTTCGCAGATCGTGACAAGTATCTGGGGGATGTAGACTATGTGTCAGTGCCGATGGAGAGGCTCCTGTCAAAAGCCTACGCGGACAGCCTGGCTGCGAGGATTGATCCTTTCAGCGCGACGCCAAGCGTTGAGATATATCCCGACCTGATTCATCCGCCTAAGGAGGGAACGCACACTACACATTACTCCGTGATCGACAAGGAAGGTAATGCGGTCAGTGTTACGACGACGTTGAATAGCTATTTCGGCTCGATGGTGGTGGTCGACGGCGCGGGATTCTTTCTCAACAACGAGATGGACGACTTCAGCGCGAAACCGGGGACGCCTAATCAGTTCGGTGCGATAGGCGCTAAGGCAAACTCGATAGCAGCGGGCAAAAGGATGCTCAGCTCCATGACACCGACAATAGTGCTTAAAGATGGAAAGGCGTTCCTCGTCCTCGGTTCTCCAGGAGGCACGACGATTATCAATGCTGTACTTGATGTGCTCCTGAACGTCATCGATTTCCACATGCCACTTGCAGAGGCAGAGATGGCAGGCCGGGTCCACATGCAATGGGTGCCGGACAAAGTGTTCTATGAACCTTCTGCTCTGGTATACGACGTAAAACAGAGCCTGATGTCAAGAGGGTACACTCTTCAGGAAGTACCTCATATAGGAGAGGTTCAGGCTATACTTGTCACGAAGGAAGGATACGAAGGGGTGGCTGACCCGCGGGGTGCCGGGACAGCAGAGGGCTATTGACGGTAAGCTCGCCGGCCATCGCACGGACGGGATTCTGCCGCAAGGGTAAACGAAACTCCTCTTGCGGCTTTTGTTTTTGGATAGTAAATGGCATGATTGAAATCTAAGAGTACAGAAGATTTCGCATTCAGATCTGACACCGAGCTTTGTCTGGATAAGTTTGGGGCGCGTGGTTTCGGCAATGGGCTAACGAGCGGCCGGGGATTTCTCTGATTTTGAATCGAACCCGGAACGATTCATGGCCCCCCAAGTAACAACCCCGCGTAAATAGTCGAACCCTCCTTTTACCCGCCACCAGGCGGTCATCTGACGGTAGCCGAGGTTCTCAATGAAAGCGAAGGCGATCAGTCTGGTGATATCCTTGGGATCGGGGTACCTGTGGAAAGTGTACTCCTCAAGAAGTATCGCGCCGATCGAAAGGAAAATCCCGTAGATGACGGCAACAACGAGGAATAGGATGAAGAAGTAAACGTCCACTATGTGGAGATAGAACGAAAGGAGCACGAAGATGATCCCTGTGAGTTCAACGAATGGACCGATCATCTCAAAGATAAAATAGTAGGGGAAGGCAAGCATACCAATTACGCCGTACCTGGGGTTGAAGAGCATTTTCCTATGCAGCTTCATGGTGTCAATCAGGCCGCGGTGCCACCTGTTCCTTTGTCTGCTAAGTGTCTTTAAATCCTTGGGCGCTTCGGTCCAGCATACGGGATCGGGCACGAAGACAACTCTGTAGTCGCGCTTTTCCTCGCGCAGGATCCTGTGTATCCTCGTCACGAGTTCCATGTCTTCACCGATGCTGTCAGTCCTGAACCCCCCGCATTTAATCAAGGTCTTCTTATCGAAGAGGCCGAACGCGCCGGAGATGACCATGAGTCCGTTTATTGCAGACCAACCGACGCGTCCTGTCAGGAAGGAACGGAGGTATTCGTTCACCTGGAAGGTAGGTAGCCACTTCTTGGAGAGGTGGACAGACTTTACAAATCCATTCTCCACCTCGCAACCGTCAACGATTCTCACGATTCCGCCGGATGCGACGACTCTCGTGGAGTCTTCTATAAAGGGCTTAACAACTCTAAGGAGAGCGTCCGGCTCGAGTATTGAATCTGCGTCCACCGAACATACCAGTTTCGATGAGGCGATGTTGACGCCGCAATTCAGTGCGTCAGACTTTCCGCCATTATTCTTGTCGACAACAATGAGCTTGTCGAATGGAAGAAGCGTAGATCTGTAAATGCCTCGCACTGCCGCGGCGGGCAATGACTCCTCGAACTCCTTGTGCACTTTCACGAGCCCGAAATGTTCTATCATCCTTTGAAGTGTCGAATCCCTGGAGCCATCGTTGATGACGACAACTTCCAGATTGGAATAATAGAGTTTCAGGAGGGCGTGAATGCTTTGGATGATAGACTTCTCTTCATTGTAGGCCGGCACCAGTACCGATATAGAAGGGGCCAGCTCACTCTTGAGTATAGACCTGTAATCGAAAACCGCGTTCTTCCGTATGTAATTCAGGATGGAAGGGAGTGAAGTGATCAGGAGCGTCAGGTAAGTCAGGTTTATCAAAATGAAATAAACCAGGACGAAGAAACTGTAGAATTCGTTCAAACCTTCCCAGAGTTGGATCACCATTGAAAATCGGCCGTCCTTTCATCAACGCCGATTTTAAGTTCATCGAGGACCTGCATCGAGGCGCGTTGGGCTGGGGTTCCGTTCTCAAGGGCTGAAATCATGAGGATTGATAATCCGGATTCTCCGAGCCTGGCCAGAGCATGAGCCGCGCTTATTCTTACGGCCGCATCCGTATCAGATAGGAGGGGAGAAATGGATGGGACTGCATCGGTTTCACCAAGCTGCCCCAGTAATAGCGTGGCTTTTGTCTTAACCTCGGGTGTGCCAGTATCCAGAGCCTGGAGCGCTGCGGGAATAGCTCTCGGGTCTTCGATGAAGGAAAGGGCCTGAAGGGCATAAGCCGCTTCGTCCTTATCACCAGAAGAGGCGATATTCACAAGCTGCGGTACTGATGAAACAGATTTTGTAAGTCCCAGCATGATTATCGCGAATTTCCGGAGGTCCTTCTTCTTGCTGTTCAGAAGAGATAGTATCATACTATCCGATTCCCGCAGATGCGGATCGAGTATTTTCGCTAGATTCATAATTGTCCAGAGGGTAACTTCCGGGAGCGCCTCGATCATTACCGGAAGTATCTCCGGTCCTCCAATTTCTAGTCCCGCCTCAAGCGCCTTGATCCTCACGGTCTCATCCTTGTCAGATACCAACTCGAGTACCTGATCAAGGGATTCCTTTACTTTCATAGCACCGAGCTCCGAGACCGCGTCTGCCCGTTTCCACCAGCGATGGTCTCTCAGTTCAATGACAGCAAGGCTGGCGCACCCCATTATTCTATAAAGATCTCGGGCTCTTTCCAGCTCTTCTCCGTTTATTTCTTTCACTAATTTGAGAAGGACACTCTTGCCAACGCGAATGGTTCTCTTTCTTTTGAAGAATCCTCGGTTCCGGCGGAGCGCGCCGCAGTGTCGGCGGATTTCATCCGCACTCATTTCAGTATCGGCGAGTATTAGAGCATAGAATTCGGTAGCCAGGGAATTGCTAAGCCTTGAATCATACTCCGAAAGAAACCATCTCGCGATCTTTCTAGTCAGCACGAAAAGCGACAGCGCGATGACTATGGAGATCAGTACGGCAACAGAAAGTGATACGATCAGAAAGGCCATTTGACCTCCGCGATCCCGTCGCGTTCAGATACAAGCGAGGCGCCGCGCCCGGAGGGGAACTCCCGTATGATGGCGATGACGCGAAACGTGGGATGCGTTATGGCTTCTCTCCCTTCGAGCGTTCCAGCAGTTTGTTGATCCGGACGATGAGTTCCTGTGGGCTGAAGGGCTTCGTGAGGTAATCGTCCGCCCCGAGCTGCAGGCCCCTGATGACGTCCTGCCTATTCGAAAGTGCGCTCAGCATCAGTATGGGAATCGAGCGCGTTTCCTCATTCTCTTTCAATTTTATCACGACCTCGTGTCCGTTCATTATCGGCATCATCACATCCAGGATCACAAGTGAAGGCTTGACTTCGTTTATAAGTTTGAGCCCATCTACTCCGTTCGTGGCGTGGTGAACTTCGAATCCTGACTTCTTTAGCTTGTAGAGTATGAGCGTGGAGATCTGCTTCTCGTCTTCGAGCACTACAATTGGTTGTCCCATTTTGAAGCCTGATTAATTGTGTCTCATTAGTTGTTGAACGGACGCCTTGTCGGAGTCTCGCTTCTCGGTAAGCTCGAGAATGTTTCGAATCATCGGCGCATAAAACTGGTAGAAGAACCTGGTCTGGTCCGACGCGTCATCAAATGTGTAGGCAAACTGTGAAAATCTCTGGACAAATGCCAACTGTTTTAAAATACCGGGAGCATCATTGACTGCGAAGTCGCCAGCAAAGTAGAAATGCGTGCGGGCCCCATTTGTTATCACTGCGGGGAATGTCCTGGGCCAACCGGCTTGTTCCAACTTGGCCGCACCAGCGTAGCTGACGTTCAGTCTGTAGCTGGCGATGACATCACCGCCGGAATCCGGTTGGACGAGCTCGAATCGGGAGAAATATGGAACTGACTGTGAAGTGCCGGTGAGAGTCGGGTCAGAGCTAGATTCGACCGTGAGCTGCGGATAAAGTAAATCATTCTTTCCCAGTACGATTATTCCGCGCTTCGACTTCTGGAGTGAGCCCTGGTTCAACAATACAACTCCGCTCCCGGAAAAGCGCCAAGGCCTCCTGTTAAACTGTGTATACATGCTCCGGACCCATGCCGGTACATCGAGCAGATTCTGGTAAAATGATCCATACCATCCATCGTACCGGACGTCCATCATTCTCTGGAACATCGAATCAATCTCAGGTCTGAGCGTAGTGGGGTAGTCGAGCGAGTTGAATTCGGCAATCATCGTGGCACCGGAGGAGTCATAGCTCCTGAACGCGTCGAGCTCTCTTTGCTCCAAACCGCCGTAGACCAGACGAGAGCCGACTTCCTTTCCGGGGTGATCCTGGTCGCTTCTGTAAATACCGTAAAGATCTGTGACATAAACGAGATCCGGCCTGAGTCCTCCAAGGCTGGAGGGATCGCTTACCGTACTGTCTTCAGGGAAATATCCGTAGTAGTCAGTCATCTTGTTATAGTAGTATCCGTCCGGCCTCAACACTCTGTAATGCTCGAGACACCAGAAGAATGAGCTGTGCCCGCGCCGCGTTATGTCGGGTACGGTCTTATCGACGACGAGTACTCCGAGGCCGTGACTGGTCTGTAGTTCCCAGACAATCCAGGGGATGAATGGGATCAGGAGGAGCAGGAGCCAAGCGAAGCGAAGCTGCCTCATTTAGTCTCCTGTGCTCCGTCATGGCTGAGCTCTTTTTGGAGTTCGTCGGCCACTACGCTTACCCGATCTCTGCCGAGAAAACAGTGTACGTAGAAGTTATCATTGGGATGCCTGATTATATATCGTACGATAGAATCGGCGATTGCTTCGTTGGCGGGTGTGCGCAGGGGGAGAAAAGTCATCGGAAAGTTTCTGAATCCCAAGTCGGCCGAATCGGCGAGGGTCTTCTCGCGATTGATGAAACCGCCTTCAAACGGGACAGAGGGGTTGAGAAGACTTATGACGTTGGTGACTTTGAAATCACGGAGAGCCAGGTATTCCTGGTCCGTCGGCATAGGGCCGATGTAGACGTTGTCAGCGACTCTTTTAATTCTACCCCTTTCAAAATTCTGCGGAAGATCGAAAATCTTTAGCTTATGATTTGGAAGTGCCGATAACGGCTCACCACCGCGAAGGAAGTAAGAGATGAATGATGGATGGAAAACGCTATAGACGCCGGCAGAAGCCGCCAATAGGATTACCAGTGATAGCCAGAGAATGAGCTTGCGCCTGCTAACCATTGATCAAATCCTGAATTTTAGTTCGCGCAACATCATGAACGGGGAGTATGCAGCCACGGTACCAATGGCAAAAGTCATTGGTGACACGCCAAAGCATAATCCCCGAAAAAAGTCAACCCAAGCCAACGCTCAAAACTGCGGAGCCCACGGTAGCCGCTATTTGCATCACAGCTGACTGTTGCAAGCTCATGAAAAATATAGAAATACACGGATGAGTAATCAAGCTTGGGTAGTACGGCACCTTATCGGGAGGCGGACACTCGAATTTGTCCGGTAATCAACTAATCCCAAGAGCGGTTTCGAGACTTATCGGTATCAGGTGTGGCCCTGGGAAGGCTCTCCGTGTCCCAATATTCATTCTATTCATTGAGAAGAGAGTTAAGTATATTCAAAAAGATATTTTCATGTGAGCAATATTCCTGCAAACCATGGAGCAACCTTATGTCTCAAAAGTTTCTTTCGGCGGCTATAACGATACTCTTGATTTCCTTCTCCGGTGTGCCTGGTGGTCACGCGCAAGATAGCAAGGGGCTTGCCGACTACGTTAATCCTTACGTTGGTTCGATCAGCCCCAAAACAGGTGGGACATCTCCTTTGGTTCTTGTCCCGCATGGCATGGTCGAAGTGGCGCCTCGCTTTACGCCCGGCATTGGCGATCAATATCTGGCAGACAAAATTTATGATTTTCCCGTAGGACCGATTTCAATAATGGCCGCTACCGGGACGCCCCGGACGGGCGAAAGACAAGATGCGTCAGATTTCGATCATGGTCTTGAGACGTCCAAGGCCTACTACTATCAGGCTTACCTGGAAAGCTCCGGGATCAACGCGGAGTATACTGTAACTGATCATGCGATAATCTTCAGGTTCACTTTCCCGAGCCCCAAGAACTGCAGTATAATTGTCAGAGCAGCTCACGAAGCGGAGCTCGCATTTAATGGAAGAGAGGTGATTAGCGGTTATGGTTTAGAGAAGAACTACGGAAACTCAATTGGTCTATGGGGGCCTAAGAAGTTCTATTTCTACGCGCGTCTCAGCAAGCCTTACAGCATTTCGGGAACCTGGCGGAAAGACAGTTTGATGAGTACAAGCGCTGACGTCTCCGGTGATGGGATTGGCGCTTATGCCGGTTATTCAACTTCAAAGAACGAAGTTGTTGAGTTGAAAATCGCATTATCGGAAAAGAGTGAAAACGATGCCCGTGAGATGCTGTCGAAGGAAATCCCGGGGTGGGACTTCGACCGGGTTAAGGCAGCCGCGAGGGAAGAGTGGAACAAGTCGCTCGGACTTATCAAGGTCGAGGGTGGTACAGGGGACCAGTTAGTGACGTTTTATACCGCCCTCTACCGTACCATGGGAAGGAAAGGCAACGTGTGGGACACGTACCGATGCGCGTATCCACTCCAGACTATAATCGAACCGGAAAGGACTGAAGCCGCTATTAGA